>DATJJP010000087.1:0-44247 GCA_035492075.1 Cyclobacteriaceae bacterium
ATTCCACCAACTCTCGCCGAATTCTCTACGCGCCCATGGACAATCATCAGCTATGCATTTATGCACAGCTATCAGGCATACCTTCATATCATAATGAATATGCTGGTGTTGTATTGGTTCGGAAAACTTTTTGCTGAATACCTGGGTAGCGACAAACTGATCGCACTCTATATTCTTGGAGCACTTGCTGCCGCCATCGTCTACCTACTCATGTTTAATACAGTGCCTTATTTTAAGGAACAATCGAATTTTCCCGGCATGGTTGGTGCTTCAGGCGCGATTTTCGCAATCATGGTTGGCGCGGCCACGTTACTTCCTGACTACACATTTTTTCTGCTCCTGTTGGGGCCAGTCAGAATAAAATACATTGCGGCTGTAATGATTTTCATTTCCTACCTGGGAACAGTCGGAGGAAACTCCGGCGGTAACCTGGCTCACCTCGGTGGTGCTCTCATGGGGTTTATCTACGTCAAACAACTTCAAGCAGGAGTAAATTGGGGCGGCTGGATCACCGCCGTCCTCGACTGGTGTAAGAATCTTTTTAAACCACGCGCAAATGTGAAAGTCTCCTACCGTAAATCGGTGCCGAAGCAGAAAACCTCAGCTCAGTCCAAGGCTTCACAAGAAGAAATCGATGCCATCCTCGACAAAATCTCTGACCGTGGCTACGAAAGCCTGAGTAAAGACGAGAAGGAAAAACTTTTTAATGCGAGTAAAAAATAGGTTACCAGTTTCAAGTGGCGGTTCTTAAATCGACCGCCTTGAAAAACTTCCGACTTAACTTGCTACCTGTAACCGCCAACTTTGTAACATGGAATTCATCGACCTCAGCCACACCATCGAGCATGGCATGATCACCTACAAAGGATTGCCTGCTCCAATCATCTGCGATTACTTGTCTCGCGAGGATTCCAGGACCAGATATGCGGAAGGAACGGAGTTTCAGATCGGCAAAATAGAAATAGTATCCAACACCGGGACTTATCTTGATTGCCCTTTTCATCGATATGCCTATGGAAAAGATCTTTCGCAAGTTCAATTGGAAAAACTAGCCGACCTCGAAGGCCTATTGATTCATGCCGAGGGAGTTCAAGCTATTGATAAAAAATTCTTCGACGGCAAAAAATTGGATGGCAAGGCAGTGCTTGTTTACACTGGCTGGAGCAAACATTGGCGCACGGATACTTATTTCGAAAACCATCCATTCCTTACCGCCGATGCGGCCAACTATTTAGTTTCACAGCAAGTCACGCTGGTAGGTATCGATAGCCACAACATCGATGATACGCGCACGAACACACGACCGGTTCATACCATCCTTCTCAAAAATGAAATCCTGATCACCGAGCATATGACGAATTTAATCTCGCTGCAGGGAAAAAAATTCAGATTCAGCGCA
This sequence comes from Cyclobacteriaceae bacterium, assembly GCA_035492075.1. Taxonomy (GTDB): domain Bacteria; phylum Bacteroidota; class Bacteroidia; order Cytophagales; family Cyclobacteriaceae; genus ELB16-189. The sequence goes on from DATJJP010000087.1 coordinate 1,400, forward strand.
GTCCCTCCCAAGTTTGTTGGTGTGGGCACATTTCCCGTGCGGGCCTTCGCAAAAATCATGTGATTATTTCTTCTTCTTCAAAACAATCTGCTGTTGTTGGTTTTGAACCACCCGCGAAAATAATTCTCGAACCAAAAAATATTCATCTGAACTATAGACCGACTTGCTAAGCGTGAGATTGCTTGTCATTTGAATTTTGTTGCCAAGACTTGTCATGTTGAACAAGTAACGCCCTCCGTTTTGTGGAAGGGTTAGTGCCGCGCTTTTCGGCAACTCGTCGATTTCATAAGCCGGAGGGAATTCAAATTCCAAAAGAGTGATTTCCTCTAATGCGGCACCAAAATCTACAGGGTAATTACGTTTGCTCGAACGAAACGGATTTTTCTGCCATCGGTCAATTAAGAAAGGCGAAAAATAAAGCACATCTGCGTTCATCTCCTCAGAGAAAGTCAAACCATATTCTTCAACAAACGGTTTCTCAAGCGAATCCACAGCTTGATAAGAAAAATCGGTTACCTCAAAATTGCCCCATTGTTTAGATTGGCTTTTTTTATACTCCTCGGCCGACGCAAAAGAATGGAATAGCTTGCGCTGATCGAACGCATCGTACCCGTAATGAACTACTTTCAATTTTCCGGTGATCGCGCCGTCTGAATTTGGCTTCAAAGAAAATTGCGTCACTTTTTTGTCCTTGTCTTTTGGCTTGAGGTCAACCCATTCAGACACTTTGCTCATGACTCGCACCTTTCCATTGAGGCAACGTTCGGGCACAAACCCAAAGGCATGCAGTGTATTAGTGGCATCAAGCCAATATTGATCCGAGCCAATTACCACTCGCGCAATCGCATAATTGAATCCTGAAATCACGGGATGCAGCATGATCGGCAATCCATTCTTTCTGGTAGACAACATCACGGGGTCGGCCTGCAGCCCCGCTGCCTGAAGAGCTCCCACCAATGACAGGTTGATATCTGCCACATTTCCTTTTTTTAGCTGATAGGATTTCTTCGCGCCATTTTCGCTGAATGCGCCGAAATTCTCATTCCATAAAAAATGCTTTTTTATCGCGTCAAAAATGATCTTGGCCTTCGCCAAGGGGTCCGTCTGATTTTGTACGAGCAGCTGCACTGGATCACTCCAAATTTTTTTTGCTTGCTTCACTTGATCGCCGAAGTTTTCATCACTGGCCAATCTTTTATCCACGTCCTTCCATTCTTCTGTGTATCGGGTGGTGGGCCCGCTGAAACTTATCACTTCGATCAGTTCGAAATTCAGCGAGGAAAGGAAATTTTCCTTGGCCGTCATGTATTCTTCTTCCCGAAAGGCCGGAATGTTACTCATGCCATACTGCATCAATGCGCAATCTGCTTTGGCAGAGCCGATGACGATGCAATCTTTGATCAGGTCTGATTTGTTCTTGTTCAATTGAAGGGGGCCCCGCAGTACTACGTTATAACTATAATTCCCTGGAATTTTAGCTCGGAACTCACTGTTGAGTTTCGGGATCTCTGACTGGAAATCCCACGTTCGCCAATTAAAAATAAAAGGAGATACAAGTACATAACGGATTTCAATGATGCTCCCGACGCGGACGTCCGGTAAAGCAAATCGCTTGAATGTCCAATATTTGTTCGTAGCCTCTGTAAATATGTTCTTGGGTTCGAGTTTGGATTCTTTGATCGTGTTGTTTTCAAAATTATAGGTGGACGCCTGAATGGTACTGACTGACTCGGTTTTTGAATCGCGAATTCGCATGGGGATCTCATAACTCGCCAAACGTAAACCTTCTTTTTTCAGAATCTTGATTCTTACATGGTATTCAAGCTCCAGATCATAAGACCCACCGTCCTGAATATAAGTATCTCCATATTCGTTCAACACCAATGCTACGGCTGACGTGTCGGGGGCATAGTCCTTCATTTGCAAGTCAACATAGGTAATTGCCCCATACTTAAAACCTCCCTGACTTTGAGCAAAGAGAGAGAGTGGGGCCAACAGCAGCAGCAAAGAGATTCTCATAAATTGATTTTACATGCGAAGATAATCCGATGACTCTGAACAAATTCCAGCGACACAATAATATATAGACGACTTTGGTGGGGAGCACGCGCTTGTCGAACACCGCACTTTTACAAATCCTAAATTTTTACACCACTTCTTTTTGTTTTGTCACTAAAAAGTCTACCTTCAAAACGTTGTTGTAAAGCACCCGTGGACGACCACGGATGCAAGCGTTACATTTTTTATTGGGGTTTTTGAGTTGTACTAAAAAAATTTGCTGGAGGCAAATCGGTTTTGGGAAGTTCAAACGACAATAGTGTTTTGTGGCCGCTTGTAGCATATGGCGCAATCGTATTTGTACTGATTGGGGCCATGTTAGGGCTCTCCTATTTCTTGGGTGGGCGCCATAAAGATCGTGCAACTGACGAGCCGTACGAAGGAGGAATTGTGAGCGCAGGGGACGCCCGTCTACGCTTTTCATCGCAATTTTACATGATCGCTATGCTCTTCGTCATTTTTGACGTAGAGACCATTTTCATTTTTACATGGGCTATTGCTTTCCGCGAATTGGGGTGGCTTGGCTTTGCTGGCGTCGTCACATTCATTCTACTCCTTGTGGTGGTGTTGATCTACGAATGGCGCAATGGTGCGCTTGATTTCGGTCCTGACGGAAAGAAAATTTTGAAGGCCTACAAAAAAATCCAAAAAGCGGATGAAGTGGTGGTTAAGTAACGCCCAAGAGCCTACCGGCGCAATCAAAGGGAACGGCTCAATGGAAGAAGCAGTGCGTCAGAGCATTGTGCTGAGTACAGTGCAAGACTTGCTTCGATGGGGCCGCAAAAATTCAATGTGGCCCTTTCATTTTGGTCTCTCCTGTTGTTTTGTGGAGATGGCCACCAGCATGACTCCCAAATATGACGTGGCCCGCTTCGGAGCGGAGGTAATTCGCGGAACTCCGCGCGAAGCTGATGTCATGATTATCGCAGGCACCGTGTTCATTAAAATGGCGCCCATTATCAAACGCCTCCACGAACAGATGATGGAACCACGTTGGGTGATTTCCATGGGGTCTTGCGCCAACTCCGGCGGCATGTACGATATATATAGTGTAGTGCAAGGCGTGGACAAATTTTTACCTGTAGATGTTTACGTACCGGGCTGCCCTCCACGACCAGATGCCTTCATGGAGGGGCTTACATTATTGGCCGAACGAGTGGGACAAGAGACTCGTCCTCTGAGTTGGACGATCGGTGATCAGGGAATTATCAGACCGGAAAAAATATCGGTGAAGGATAGGAAACACGAGCAGCGAATGCAGATGACCAGTTTCCGTTCACCCGACGAAATTTAGAATTGAAAAGATTTGTGTTCCTATTTTTTTGTGAGATGCATGACTGAGTAGTGAGTTTTTGAGGTTTTTGGGATTTTGTTTTAGTGTACTGTGGATTTCCTGACCAAGGGCATTAATTATGAAAGATCTCGATCCGCCAGAACTATTACAGTTGAAGTTTGGAGAAGATGCCATCTCCAAGCAATCAAGCCAGGATGGTATTGCCACCGTCTGGGTGCCTTCTGTTAAAATTTTTGACATCCTCAATCACCTCAAGAACGAAATTGCACGGCCGTTCCCGTTTCTCTACGACATCACCGCCATCGATGAACGTGCGCGCAAACAGGAAAGCGGCTATCCCTCGATTCAATTCACTGTAGTTTATCACCTCTATTCATTCGGAAGAAATAGTTTTTTAAGAATTAAAACGGCCGTCGGTTCCGAGAAACTTTCTTTACCAAGCGCCACCAAACTTTGGATGAACGCCAGCTGGTATGAGCGAGAGGTCTATGATATGTTCGGAATCAAATTCGAAGGTCATCCCAACCTGAGGCGAATACTCATGCCGCTATCATGGCAAGGACATCCCCTTCGCAAAGAACATCCCGCGCGCGCAACAGAAATGGGGCCATTCCGCTTGTTCGATGAAAAAATTGACAAAGAGCAAGCGCTCCTGAAATTCAAACCCGAAGAATGGGGCCTTGCATCCTCCAGCGAGGATTCAGATTTCATGTTCCTCAACATAGGCCCACAGCACCCCGGCACACACGGTGTGCTGCGTATCATCCTTCAGCTGGACGGTGAAGACATTGTGGATGCCATTCCTGATATTGGGTTTCATCATCGTGGCGCAGAAAAAATGGCGGAACGTCAATCTTGGCACACGTATATACCATACACCGATCGCGTGGACTATCTGGGAGGTGTAAACAACAATCTCTCTTATTTACTGGCGGTCGAAAAGCTCGCGGGCATTCAAGTTCCTCCTCGTGCACAGGTCATTCGCGTGATGATGTGTGAGTTTTTTCGGATTGCTAGTCATTTGGTCTGGTATGGAACTTTTGCACAAGATGTCGGCCAATTGTCTCCCGTTTTTTACATGTTCTCCGATCGTGAGAAAATTTTTGATGTTGTGGAGGCTGTATGCGGTGGACGGATGCACCCTAATTGGTTTCGGATCGGCGGTGTAGCACAAGACCTTCCCAACGGGTGGGAGACGCTCGTGAAAAACTTCATTGAGTATTTCCCCAAGAGATTGAAAGAGTATGACAAAATGGTGTTGCAAAACAGTTTGTTCAAAGCGCGCACGCAGGGGATTGGTGTTTTCACACAAAAGGAAGCAGTCGAATGGGGAGCAACCGGTGCTAATTTAAGGGCTTGTGGCTTGGAGTGGGATTTCAGAAAGAAGCAACCGTACTCGGGGTATGAAAATTTTCACTTCGAAGTTCCTATCGGAAAAAATGGCGACTGCTACGACCGTGCCCTCGTACGAGTTGAAGAAATGCGACAAAGCTTGCACATCATTGAGCAGTGTTTGAGAAACATGCCGAGCGGCCCCTACAAATCTGACCATCCGCAAGCAACTCCGCCGATCAAAAAGCATACGATGAAAGACATCGAAACTTTGATCACCCATTTTTTGAATGTGAGCTGGGGACCAGTGATTCCTCCGGGCGAAGCGATGAGTTGCACTGAAGCGACAAAAGGAGCCAACAGCTACTATGCTATCAGCGATGGAAATACCTCGCCTTATCGAATGAGGATCCGAACCCCATCCTTCGCACACATGCAAATGATTTCATACATCAGCAAAGGCTACACAGTAGCTGACTTGTTGAGCATTTTGGGAGCGATGGATTATGTGCTGGCAGACATTGATAGATAGGCATAAGACGTTAGACATAAGATTTTGGAATGTTAAGTAAGCAGGAGATAAAAGAGATTGATGAAGCAATAAGCTTGGTGCCGTATAAAAAAGCAGCATCAATTGAAGCATTGAAAGTGGTGCAGCATCATCGCCATTGGGTGTCGGACGAAAGTTTGAAAGAGCTAGCCAACTATCTCGACATGTCGGCGGAAGAACTAGATTCTGTTGCAACGTTTTACAATCTCATCTTCCGCCAGCCTGTAGGCCGTCACGTCATTTTGGTTTGCGACAGTGTAAGCTGCTGGGTAATGGGAGAAGAAAGAATAAAAGAGAAGCTAAGTGAGCGATTGCAAATCGACTATGGTCAAACCACACAAGATGGTCGCTTTACGATGCTGCCGAACCCATGTCTCGGCACATGCGATTGCGCTCCTGCAATTATGGTGGGAAACGATTTGTATAGAAATATTTCGATCGATCAGTTGGAAGGGATTTTGAGTAAATACGAATAGAGTCGATAGTCGATGGTCCATAAACGATAGCAGCCATGGACCACCAATTGTCGACCATGGACTAACAAAATGGAAAAACCACTAACCGAACATTTGCGAAAAGATGGCAAGCCACTCAGCTTGAAAGAGTATGAGCAAGTGGGCGGATATCAGGCTTTACGAAAGACACTGAAGATGACACCACAGGAAATTCAGGGGGTGGTAAAAGATTCTAATCTAAAGGGAAGAGGTGGTGCAGGGTTTAGCACGGGATTGAAATGGAGCTTCGTTCCAATGAATGCGCCAAAACCAAAATACCTCATCGCAAATGCCGATGAGATGGAGCCGGGCACATTCAAAGACAGAATCCTGCTCGAACAGACTCCACATCAGTTGATCGAAGGAATGATCATCGCCGCCTTCGCGATACAGGCGAGTGAATCTTTTGTGTTTTTGCGATGGGCTTATAAAACGGCTGCAAAAGAAATCATCAAGGCCATACATGAGGCTCACGAAGCCGGTTATCTCGGAAAAAACATTTTGGGCTCCGGTTATGACCTCGAGATGCACTTGCACACGGGCGTAGGTCGCTACATGTGCGGCGAAGAAACCGCATTATTAAATTCTTTGGAAGGCAAGCGCGCCACACCGCGAGCTAAACCACCCTTTCCGCAAGTCAGTGGCCTGTTCGGGAAACCTACTATCGTCAACAATGTAGAAACGTTGTGCTGTCTGCCTCACATTATTAATAAAGGCGCAGAGTGGTTCAAGAAATTAAGCCTCACGCAAGATTCAGGAACAAAGATCTATGGCGTAAGCGGCAAAGTGAAAAAACCAGGAGCTTGGGAGTTGCCGATGGGCGTCACGCTCCGCGAATTGATTGAAGAACACGCCGGTGGAATGAAAGATGGATTGAAATTTCGTGGCGCTTTACCCGGTGGAGCATCAACCGATTTTCTGGTGGAAGAACATCTCGACGTAAAGATGGATTTTGCCGGCGTGGCCGCTGCTGGAAGTCGCTTAGGGACTGGAACAGTTGTCGTGCTCGATGATAAAACTTGTCCTGTTGGGTTTGTGAAAAATCTCGAGCACTTCTTTGCGCAGGAGTCATGCGGATTTTGCACACCCTGCCGTGAAGGTCTTCCTTGGATCGAAAAACTTTTGGATTCCATTGATAAGGGTGATGGCCGAACCGAAGATATCAAGCTACTCGAAGCACACACAAAGTTGCTCGGTCCCGGCAATACGTTTTGTGCTTTGGCACCGGGGGCAATGGAGCCATTGCAAAGCGCATTAAAATACTTCAGAAAAGATTTCGAACAGCATATTCAAGAAAAGGGATGTTCGTATTCTAAAAATTACAGACCACAAACAGCCGCCCATTAACTGACGACGAATAACTATAACGAATTTAAATGGCTACGCTTTACATTGATAATCAACCGCACGAAGTCACCTCGGGCAATAACTTGCTCGAGGTTTGCCTTACCCTCGGCTTGGATTTGCCTTACTTCTGCTGGCATCCAGCGTTAGGTTCTGTGGGTGCCTGCCGTCAATGTGCCATTAAAGTATACAAAGACGAAAACGACAAGAAGGGAAGATTGGTGATGTCTTGCATGGAGCCGGTCACCAACAATCAACGAATATCAATCACTGACGTGGAAGCAAAAGAGTTTCGCGAACAAGTGATTGGCTGGTTGATGACAAACCATCCGCATGATTGCGCCGTGTGCGATGAAGGAGGCTCTTGTCATTTGCAAGACATGACGGTAATGACCGGCCATTCTTATCGGCAGTTCAGATACAAGAAACGCACGTACAAAAATCAAGACCTCGGTCCGTTCATTAATCATGAAATGAATCGTTGCATTCAATGCTATCGTTGTGTTCGGTTCTATAAAGACTATGCGGGAGGTAAAGATCTTGATGCCTTCGCGTCGAAAAACAAAGTTTACTTCGGTCGTGCTGAAGATGGCATTTTGGAAAGCGAATTCAGCGGCAACCTTTCTGAAGTTTGTCCAACGGGTGTATTTACAGACAAAACACTCAAGCAACATTATACGCGTAAGTGGGACTTGACAATGGCTCCTTCCATTTGCCAGCATTGCAGCTTGGGTTGCAACACCATTGCGGGTGAGCGGTACGGCTCGCTCCGAATGATTGCCAATCGTTATCACGGAAAAGTGAATGGCTACTTCATCTGCGATCGCGGACGATTTGGCTATGAGTTTGTCAACGCCCCTGACCGCGTTCGAGAACCGATGCTGAACGGAAAAGTAATCAGCCGTGACGAGGTACTTAAGGAAATAAAAAAATCTTTGAAAGAGGCACGCGTTATTGGCATCGGCTCACCTCGTGCTTCCATCCAATCGAATTTCGCCTTGAAAGCGTTGGTTGGAAAAAACAACTTCTATCATGGCGTTTCAGAAAACGAACATGACATGGCAGAACTCGCCATTCGAATCTTGAAGGAGGGGCCAGTTCGTACACCATCGTTAAAAGAAGTAGAAAGCGCTGATGCCGTATTTATTCTGGGGGAAGATGTTACAAACAGCTCTCCCATGCTTGCGCTGGCTGTTCGTCAAGCCGTTCGCAATCAGCCTATGAAAGAAGCAGCGAAGGCAAATATCCCCGACTGGAATGATTTTGCTACCCGCGAAATAGTTCAAGATAAAAATGGTCCCTTCTTCAGCGCTACCATTCACGACACCAAACTTGATGACGTCGCAACAAAAACATACTACGCTGCTCCCGATGAGATCGCGCGCTTAGGTTTTGCGGTGGCGCACCGTATCGACAATTCGATTCCAGATGTAGCCAATTATCCAGTGGAGCTAAAAAAATTAGCTGATCAAATCGCTGATGCTCTTTCAAAAGCGGAAAGACCCGTGATTATTTCTGGACTTTCCAGCGAGAGTGAAACAGTCATGAAAGCCGCGGCCAACGTGGCGTGGGCGTTGAACAAAAAAAATAAAAATACTGGACTTGTACTTACGATGCTCGAATGCAATTCACTAGGCCTCGCGATGATGGGCGGCGGAAGACTGGATGGTGCCTTCAATGCGATTCTCCACAGCCATGCCGACACGGCAATCATTATGGAAAATGATTTGTATCGTCACGGCACCGTTGCCACGGTAGACAAATTTCTGAAAATGTGTAAACAAGTGATCGTGCTCGACCACACTCCTCATGCGACACTGAAAAAAGCGCACGTGATCATACCTGCCGGAACTTTTGCAGAATCCGATGGTACACTAATTAATAATGAAGGACGCGCCCAACGGTTCTTTCAGGTCTATGAAGCAACCGAGGTAATTCAGGAGAGCTGGCGTTGGTTGTTGAATATGGGGGTGAATGCTGGGAATGAACGCATGAGCAAATGGAAAAATTTTGAAGACCTTACGAAAGCCATTTCTGACGAAGAAGAATTGCTGAAAGGGGTTGAGACAATCACACCACCATCTAATTACCGAGTAGCGGGCCAAAGAATTCCACGCGAACCTCATCGCTATAGCGGTCGCACCGCTATGAATGCGGGCATCAACGTGAGCGAGCCGAAGCCGCCCGAAGATCCAGATTCGTCTTTATCGTATACGATGGAGGGTTACCGTGGTCTTCCACCGTCCTCACTGACTCCATTCTACTGGTCTCCAGGCTGGAATTCGGTGCAGTCGCTAAACAAATATCAAGAAGAAGTTGGAGCTTCACTACGAGGTGGCGATCCTGGTTTAAGGATGCTGGAGGCCGATCCAAAGGCGGAAACAAATTATTTCATGACGGTACCCGAAGTGTTCCACCCACTCGCCGACCACCTGTGGATTGTTTGGACGCATCACATTTTCGGTTCAGAAGAGTTGAGCAGGAAATCAGCTTCCGTTGCGCAACGAATGGCCCAACCCTATGTGCTGATCAGTTCGAACGATGCAGTGGAATTAAAACTTTCAGAAGGGCAAACATTTTCATTCGAAGTAGAGAAACACGTTTACAGTTTACCTGTGAAAATAAATAAAACATTGCCGACGGGAGTTGCGGCGTTGCCCTACGGATTGGAAGGGATGCCCGCCACAGGTTTGCCTGCGTGGGGAATTGTGAAGAAATAGTATTGAGTATTGAGTATTGAGACATAAGACACAAGACAAATGACGGAGCCTATAAATCCTTGGATCATCATTGGAGGCGTGCTGGCCGGGCTACTCACCATTGCTCCTGGGTTGATCTGGCTCGAGCGCCGACTACTTGCGCTTTGGCAAGATCGTTATGGCCCAAATCGCGCTGGCCCGTTCGGCGTATTGATTGTCCTTGCCGATACCATCAAATTATTTTTCAAAGAAGACTGGATTCCGCCATTTGCAGACAAATTGGTGTTCGTCATTGCTCCAGCGATCGTGGCAATTACCGTACTAATGAGTTTTGTTGTCATTCCTTTTGCGCCGGGAGTAATTGTGGCCGACTTCAACATCGGCATCCTTTTCTTCCTCGCGATGTCATCCATGGGCGCCTATAGCATTATCCTCGGTGGTTGGGCGTCCAACAATAAATATGCGTTGCTTGGCTCAATGCGTGGCGCAGCTCAATTGATTTCATATGAGGTATTCATGGGTCTTTCGTTGATGGGCACAGTATTGCTCGCTGGCTCATTCAAGCTTGAAGACATTGTCAATGCGCAGCGCGGCGTGTGGTTCGTTGTTCCACAGTTCATTGGATTCATTACGTTTTTCATCGCGGGCATCGCCGAAACGCATCGATTGCCTTTTGACATACCCGAAGCGGAGAGCGAGTTGATCGCTGGCTTTCACTCCGAATATTCAGGAATGAAATTCGGACTGTTCTTCGTAGGTGAATATCTCGGAATAATGCTGATCTCGAGTTTAACCGTCACTTTGTTCTTTGGCGGATGGCTTGGCCCTAGCTTCCTTCCGCCACTGGTTTGGTTTATCACAAAGATGTTTGTTTTCATCGCCATTTTCATTTTGCTGCGTGCATCATTGCCGCGCCCGCGATATGATCAGTTGATGGAATTCGGTTGGAAAATTTTGCTTCCGCTTACACTATTGAATTTGCTGGTAACAGCAGCTATTGCGTTGGCACGAAGCGGCGCTGAAATGAATATTAAATTTTAAAACATGTTCAGTATCATTCAAAGCATGTGGCTCACGTTTTTGCACGCGTTTCATAAACGAGATACCATTCAATATCCGGAAGAGAAAGTAAAGCTCCCCGCTCGTTGGCGCGGACGGATTGTGTTGACCCGCGACCCCGACATGGGCGAACGCTGTGTGGGTTGTTATCTATGCGCGGCAGCTTGTCCAGTCGACTGTATCTCTTTACAAGCAACGGAAGATGAAAATGGCAGAAGATATCCTGAGTTTTTCCGAATCAATTTTTCGCGATGCATTTTCTGCGGCTATTGTGAGGAAGCTTGTCCAACCTACGCCATCCAACTGATTCCTGATTTTGAAATGGGCGAGTTCGACCGTCAGAATCTGGTATACGAGAAAAAGGATTTGCTTATCGACGGACAAGGAAAATACCAAGGGTACAATTATTATAAGGTAGCAGGCTTGGCCATCGGCGGAAAGGACAAGGGACAGGCCGAGAATGAAGAGCCACCGATTGACGTGAAAAGCTTATTACCGTAGACGTATGGCTCAAGATATGAGACATAAGATTTTGCCCAACTACAATTCAGACTCCACAGTCTTGTTACTTACGTCTTACTACTTAAGCCCGAAAAAATGGAAGTAACTTTCTACATAGCAGGTGCAGTAGCATTGATATCGACGGTGATGGTGATCACTCGATATAACATCATTCATGCGCTTTTGTACTTAGTGGTTTCTTTCATGGCATTATCCGTTGTGTTCTTTATCCTTGGCGCCCCGTTCGCAGCAGCTTTGGAAATAATCATTTATGCGGGTGCCATCGTGGTATTGATCATTTTCGTAATCATGATGCTCAACCTGAAAGAAGAAGCCATTCAGCAAGAAAAGAGATGGCTCACGCCGGATGTGTACATCGGTCCAGCGATCTTATCAATCATTTTGCTGAGCGAATTGATTTACATTGTAAGCATGGGCGGATCCTCGGGCGAACTTGGGAAAATTGTTGATGTGAAAGAGGTGGGTAGGTCATTGTATGGACCGTACATCCTCGGTGTGGAACTGAGCGGTATGTTGCTTATGGCGGGAATCGTCGGTGCCTATCACTTGGGCAGACAGAAGAAAAAAGTGGTTCATCGGTTTTTAGAAAAAATAGAAGAATGAACGAGTTGCAAATTTCGAGTGGGCTATTACTAGCGGGTGCGCTTTTCATGCTTGGCCTCATCGGCGTGCTGATCAGACGCAATATCATCTTCATGCTGGTGTGCGTAGAGATTATGTTGAATGCCGCGGGTCTTGCTTTCATCGTAGCTGGCTCCAAATGGGCACAACCGGACGGGCAAGTAATGTTCATTTTTATTTTGACAATGGCAGCAGCCGAAGTGTCTGTGGGTTTAGCATTGATCCTTCAAATTCACCATCAATTGAAAACGTTGGATGGCGATGCGGCGAACTCGATGAAAGGATAAGAATCAGATACGAGTTAATAGTTAATGGTTGATGAGTATTGAAAAACAACATATCACGGATCACCGATAAAGGATAACGATTATGAATTTATTGGTCACACCTCTCCTGCCGTTACTCGGATCATTTATTTTGATCGTGGCGGGATCACGATTGCCAAAACGAATGGTCCCGCTGGTAGGTGCTGGTAGTGTTGGGCTTTCGGCCATCGCCACGCTAATTCTTGGCTATCGTTTCATTTCAAATTCGCTCACTTCTATAGACATCACCGCCTGGCAATGGATGGACGTTGCCGGATTTTCTCCAGCCATTGCTTTTCACTTAGATGCGTTGTCGCTGATATTCATCTTTGTAATCACGTTTGTTGGATTCCTAATCCATGTCTACTCGGCCGAGTACATGATCGATGATGATGGCTACGCGCGCTTCTTTGCGTATCTAAATCTATTCGTGTGCTCTATGCTCACTCTTGTATTGGCAAACAATCTTGTTCTGCTGTATTTCGGCTGGGAGGGGGTAGGCCTTTGCAGCTATTTGCTCATCGGCTTCTGGTATACCGAAGAGAAAAACGGATACGCTGCTCGCAAAGCCTTTATTGTCACACGCGTTGGTGATACTGCTTTAGGTATCGGGTTGTTCATGTTGTTCCAGCATTTCAATACATTGAATATTCAAGAGATCGCTACGCAGGCTCCGCAACACTGGGCGGTGGGTTCGGAAACCGCGATGATCGTGTCTCTACTATTATTGGGTGGGGCTGTTGGTAAATCGGCACAACTTCCTTTGCAAACTTGGCTGCCCGACGCGATGGCCGGTCCATCTCCGGTGAGTGCGCTAATCCATGCGGCCACCATGGTGACGGCAGGTGTCTACCTCATTGCCCGCACACATGCCATTTTTGAACTAGCACCTGACGCATTAATGATCGTCGGAATTGTGGGAGCTGCGACGTTGGTCATGGCCGGCTTCACTGCCCTCACACAATATGATTTGAAACGTGTGCTCGCCTATTCTACCATCAGCCAAATTGGGTACATGTTCATGGCACTGGGTGTAAGTGCTTGGTCTGCTGCCATTTTTCACTTCATGATCCACGCGTTCTTCAAAGCCCTGCTCTTCCTCGCAGCTGGTGCGGTCATTCACGCACTGCATAACGAGCAGGACATGTACAAAATGGGTGGCCTGAAAAAGAAATTACCCGTGATCTATTGGACCTTCTTGATTGGCGCTTCCTCGCTCGCTGCGCTGCCGCTCCTTACCGGTGGATTCTACAGCAAAGACCAAATCCTTTGGCTATCTCTCGCCGGAGAACACGGCAACATCTGGTTCTTTTTGTTCGGATTACTCGGAGCATTCATTACTTCAATCTACACGTTTAGAATGCTGTTTCTCACTTTCTTCGGCGAAGAGAAAACCCACGTACACCATGTACCTGGAAACGGGATAAACATTCCGTTACTCATACTCGCGGGCCTTTCCACTATCGGGGGTTTCATCGAACTGCCGCACTCGTTCGGGCACTTCACCGTATTTTCTGATTTCTTAAAACCCGTCCTGCCTTCGATATCCATTCAGGAAGGTTTCGAAGGGATCGAATGGATGATTCAATTGATTGCAGCGGGCGTAGCGATCTCCGGCGTATATGTCGCCTATGTTTTCTACATTTTAAAGCCTGGCCTCTCGGTCGAATTGAAGAGTTCGGCTGCAGATCTGAACAGCTTTTTTTTCAGTGGTTGGGGCTTCGACGCGTTGTATGACAAATTCATCGTGCGTCCCTTTGTGTGGATAGCTAACATCAACAAAAGGGATATCGTAGATCAATTGTATGAGGGATTGGTTTGGGGCGCTAACGCTCTAAATCGGGTGCTTGCTTTTACCCAAAGTGGAATTTTGCGATGGTATATCATGGGCATTGTGATCGGGGGAATCTTGCTGTTGGCTTTAGGAATAGTTAAAGGTTGATGTTATAAAATGAAAAAATGATTCTTGTTGCATTCGTAACGATTTTGATGGTCGGTGGCATTTTCGCCTGGATCATTGCCAATTGGAACAAAGACTTGGCGAGATGGATTTCGGTAGCTGCTCTTTCGATCGATTTCATTTTAGGGATTTCGATCTGGTGGCAGAATCCAACCATTGAATCGTCGACGTGGCTGTTGCAGTTCACGGCCAAGTGGGTTCCCAGTCTCGGCATCAGTTTTTCTCTGGCAATTGATGGTTTGAGTTTGCTCATGTTGCTGCTGACGTTCTTCCTCGGAATATTTGGTGTCTTGATCTCGTGGAATGAAATTCAAGATCGCGTGGGTTTCTTCCATTTCAATTTGTTGTGGGTACTGGCAGGCATCACGGGTGTATTCCTCACCATGGATTTATTTCTCTTCTATTTCTTCTGGGAGGTAATGCTTATCCCGATGTATTTTCTCATCGGGATTTGGGGGCATGAAAACAGAAGGTATGCGGCATACAAGTTTTTCATCTTCACTCAGGCCAGCGGGTTGTTGATGCTCTTGGCTATTTTGGGTTTGTATTTTGTTCACGGACGAGCTACAGGCACTTTTACTTTCAACTACTTCGATTTACTTAATACACAAATGTCGGCCGGGGTTGAGCGATGGCTCATGTTGGGATTTCTTGCCGCCTTTGTGGTGAAGTTGCCGGTGGTCCCGTTCCACACCTGGTTACCCGATGCCCACTCACAAGCCTCCACCGCCGGAAGTTTGATTCTTGCGGGGCTCCTGTTGAAGACAGGTGCCTACGGATTGATTCGTTTTGTGTTGCCGTTGTTCCCATCGGCCTCCGCAGAAATTGCTCCCTGGGCAATGCTGTTTGGCGTGATCGGAATTTTGTATGGTGCTTCATTAGCCTTCTCTCAGACAGACCTTAAGCGACTGGTCGCCTACACCAGTGTGAGCCACATGGGCTTCGTTATTTTTGGTGTCTTCGCATTCAACGAAATCGCAATGCAAGGTGTGGTCATGCAGATGATCACTCACGGAATCAGCACAGGCGCTCTTTTCGTTCTTGCAGGATCGATCTACGAGCGGATCCACACTCGCGATATTACAAGCATGGGCGGCTTCTGGACAAAAGCTCCTTTTATGAGTGTGGTCGGATTGATTTTTGTGCTCGCTTCGTTGGGATTACCAGGGTTGGGGAATTTTGTGGCAGAATTCCTCACGTTGATCGGATCGTGGCAGGCCAATCCTGTTCTTACCATATTCGCCACGCTCGGTGTAGTGGCGGCCACGGCCTATTCTCTTCGTATCATGCAGAAGGTTTTCCTCGGAAATTTCACCACCGACAAAACCATCCCGGATCTATCTTTTCGCGAAAAAATCATCATGATCCCACTCGTAATTTCCATCATTTGGCTGGGGTTGTTTCCACAACCAGTGATGAACGTCGTGAAAAAAGTGATCTCGATTCAATTCGTTACAGAAAAAGTTTCGACTACTGAAAATTCAAATGGAGATAAGTAACATCAATATTATTGACGTACTGCCAGGAATGTTTCTGGTGACCGCTTCGTTGCTGGCAATGCTATCCATTGCGATAAAGAGAAATCACAAATTGATTTTCGGCTTGACGTCGATCAGCTTGATGGGGGTGTTTGTGTATCTGCTCGTCTATGCCTCCAATCACCGGTTCACGGTGGAACCCCTTTTTATCATTGATGGCTTTGGTACGTTCATTACAGGCCTGATCGTAATGAGTGCATTGGCCATATCTCTCCTCTCCTACGCCTACTTTGAGCAACGCGAAGAACGCAAAGAAGAATACTACATTTTGCTTTTGCTTGCCACACTTGGTTCTGCCATGCTCGTGATCAGCAAACATTTTGTTTCGCTCTTTCTTGGCCTGGAAATCCTTAGCATCTCGTTGTATTCCATGGTTTCCTATTTGAGAAAACGCCCGCGCTCGGATGAAGCGGGATTAAAATATTTGATTTTGGCCGCGTTCTCATCCGCGTTTATGCTTTTCGGTATGGCGCTCGTGTATGCCGTGAGTGGCTCAATGAATTTTGCAGGGATAGCCGAATATTTAAACAACACCGGCAGTCTCTCTGTCACTATGCTTGCAGGTTTCGGGTTGATGATCGTAGGTATTGGATTTAAACTTGGTGTAGTTCCTTTCCATATGTGGACTCCCGATGTTTATGAAGGCGCCCCCGCTCCCGTCACGGCATTCATCGCCACGGTTTCAAAAGGCGGTATCGTTGTGTTACTCGTCAGGTTTTTCGACCAGATCAATGGGTTTAGCTACCCTGTTGTCGTGCTGTCATTCACTGTCATCGCCATCGCGTCGATGCTGATCGGAAATATATTGGCCATACAACAAAAAAATGTGAAACGCATTCTTGCCTATTCTTCCATTGCGCACATGGGCTACATCCTTGTGGCTTTTCTGGCAGGCGGAGCCCTGGGCAAAGAAGCGGTAAGCTTTTATTTGGTGGCTTACTTCTTGACCAACATAGGAGCGTTTGGCGTCGTGTCAATTCTTTCGGACCAAGATCGCGACGCAGAACAGATCGAAGACTATCAGGGTTTGTTTTGGCGGCACCCAAAAATTGCAACGGTATTCACGGCAATGCTATTGTCGCTGGCGGGAAT
Source organism: Cyclobacteriaceae bacterium (assembly GCA_035492075.1). Lineage (GTDB taxonomy): Bacteria > Bacteroidota > Bacteroidia > Cytophagales > Cyclobacteriaceae > ELB16-189. The sequence goes on from DATJJP010000087.1 coordinate 18,268, forward strand.
TCCTTTGACCGCTGGCTTCGTTGGAAAGTTCTACCTCGTGGCCTCAGGGGTGAACACACAGCTCTGGTTGCTGGTGTTAATGCTCGCGCTCGGTAGTGTGATCGGCTTGTTCTATTATATAAAAATCATTGCCACGATGTTCGACAAGGCGGCCGGGTCGGATGTGATTTCTTTACGACCACGATTATATTTAATCAATTTGATCACGCTCTTCGTGCTTTCCATTCTAATGATTTTCTACGGGGTGTATCCGCAAGGCTTGATCGAAAGAATTCAAGACTTTCTGAAGTAAATCAGTGTTCGAGTCATTGATTGGCACTTTGCTTTTCCGTATATTCACATAGCCTGCAATTTTAAACTTTTCAGCTATGGGAAGAGTCAGAAATATTCTTCAGTTGAAGAATGAGATCATCTTCACCGTTCCTCCTGATATCACGGTTTATCGCGCCATTGAATTGATGTGTCAAAGAAACATAGGCGCTATCATCGTGGAGGAGAACGGACGTCTTTCTGGAATTTTCACCGAGCGTGACTATGCGCGCAAAGTTGTCTTGAAGGGTAGGTCGTCCAAGGAAACGTTGATACGTGAATTGATGACGCTAGATCCTATCACGGTGAATTCCGACAACACGATCGAAGAATGTATGGCATTGATGACTGATCGGCATATTCGTCACCTTCCCGTTGTTGACCGTGGAAATTTGATCGGCGTGATTTCTGTGGGTGACTTGATCCGGTTTATCAACGAAGAGCAACGTACCATCATCGAGCACCTCGAAAGCTACATTACACACTAGCACCTACTCCTAAATACTTAGATCGTCTGATTGATCGCGCGCAATTTCTTTACGACCTGATCCAGCGTGGTTTGTAATCCATCCAGTTCCACCATGATCACGACCTTGCCTTTCGGCTTTCCATATTCGCCGCGCGGCTCCTCCGCCTGATAGGTCTCGGACTTGTAAAGCGCAAAAAAATCGTGGTTGAGGACTTTCGAGATTTTGAAAAGCTGATCAGTTTTGATCTCTGGCCTCTCGAAAATGGAATACACATTTCGCGTACTTGTATTGATCCGTTTAGCAAATTCGGAAAGTTTCATTCCTGAACTTTCATATATCTTTTCAATCTCCTTACCAATGTGTACTTCCATGTCACAATTTTAGAATCAATTCTTCACTTGACTTCTAAAGAAAGGTGCAATAGGATATCATATTTTACGAAAAAAAATTGCAAAATTGTATGGATAATGCATAATTTGGTTGAGTAAACAGGTTACTGATGTATAAATACAGGATAAACCACTTTCTGAGTTGCTTACCCTCCTCCAAATCGATTGAAAAGTTTAGGGACAATTTGAAGACAAAGCATAACATCAGCCCTGAAATATTCCATGTAGACAGGTTCCTTAAGTTCCGCGAACACACCATCATCCCATTGGAACGATTGGAGATTTATGCCAAAGAGTTCAAGGTGGCAGTGGACGAACTCCACGCAAAACAGGAGGACTCAGACGGTCGCGCCGGAAAATTCTAAAAAAGGTTTAAATAATACATCCGCTTTGACCTCACGGTAGAAAGAGGAAACTTGCCGTGTTTAATCCGGGGGCCGCTCTCGCATCTGTCAAAAATTGACGGATACGAAGGCAAGGCATTCCGCGAAACCAAAAAAACTAACATAACACATGAAAAGACTGCTACTTATTCTTCTAGTTGGGATTCAATCTACTGCTTTCTCTCAAGACGCTGATCTAAAATCGACCGTTTCACAGTTGCAGAAAAAGATGTCGAGCGTAGCCAGCGGCTCTAAAACTTTCGAACAAAAATTAGAATCGCCCAGCCCGGGAGTGATCAAGTACATGTACGACGAAGTTGATTCCAAGGGAGTAAAAACACCTTATGCTTGCGAGTTCAATTTATCAGACATCGACACTTATGCGATTCGGCAGGAAACACAAAAGGATCTGATCTTTGTAACACTCACCGTGAAGAACAAACAAAAGTTGGCGAAGTTTTACAAAAACAATGAACCGACGGGTTACGATGAAACGGTGCGCATCCACGCCAAAGATGTAGACAATGCGCGAGCCATAGCAGATATCTTGAAAGCGGGAATCGCGCCGGCTGAAAAATACATGGCTGGAAAATTCAAACTCACGAATTACAATGACATGTTGACTTGGCTAACCGCCAACCTAAAAAATGTAACACTGGGTACAAAATCCATAACGCAGAGCATAGCCAAGGGTGACTTTGTGGGAAGCGTCAAATACCACATTGTGGAATCGGACGGCAAATCGGCTTCGGATGAAACTTACACGTTCAACCTCGCCGACTTAAACCCCAATACCATATCCTACAAAATTTCAGGAAATCGTTTTGCACTGGTGGTTGAAGCTTCACAAAACCTGAAGTCAATCTCTTACTTCAAGGACGGGCAAAACAAGCCTTTCGTCGATGATATTGAAATAGCCACCAACAATGTAGATGAGGCGCGTGATATCAAAACCGTTTTATCATTGGCGATTCCAAAAGCCATCGACTTGGTAAAGAACGATATGCCAAAACTAAATACGGATAAAGACGCCTTGCAGGCGCTGACCGGTGTCATTAAAGAGGTAAAAGTGGGGGGCAAAACAATTACGCAGGCTGCTGAAGCCAAATGCATCACTGTTATTACCCGAACCGAGCAAACGTCAAATGCTACCGAAAAAAATACGTACACCTTCAACTGGATGGACATCAACCCGAACACCTATAAAATTGAAGTAAGCGGAGACAAGATGTTTATCGATGCCATGTCGCTTGACAAGAAAAAGCTCATTATGAATTTCAAAAACGAGAAGCTCGATGGCTACGATCCTGAGGTGCGAATTTTCGCCGACAACATTGAAGTAGCACGCCGCATGAAATTTATCATGGATAAAGTGATTGATAAATGCAAAGCCACCTACAAGGAACCGTTTGCCACCAACAATGCCGCAGGTATGGTTAAATGGTTGAATTCTACGGTTGGAGAAGTGGTGGTTGAAGGTGTTTCCGACAAGCAAACATTTGAGCAAGTGGAGGCCAGCGATCCGAATAAAATCAAATTCACCTCCACCCAAGTGAAAAGCAATGCGAGTGTGGAAGAAGTTTATGAATTCAATTTGTCGGACGTCAACCCCATGACCGTTGACTTTGACGTAAAAGGCAAATGGGTATATGTTGGGTTTGAGTCCAACTTCAAAAACAAAATCATCAAATATTATAAGGGTGGCAAAATTCAACCTTACGTTTATCAACTCGATATTGCAGTAGCAGACATCGAAACCGCGCGCAACGTGATCAGTGCGTTGAAAAAAAGTATAGACCTGTTGAAGACGAAGTAAGCGGCAGATCCAGCGCATGCCCTGTGGAACTTCCGCAGGTCTAAAACAATCGATTGGTCTAATCTTACAAAAAATGACAGTCCTGACAGAAATCGTCAGGACTGTTCATTTAAACTAATACTCAACTAAAAAACCAATTGTTGCAATGTTTGATCAATTGACAAAAAAGAACACTTGATAACCCGCCACCAATGAATGCGAATTATAAGTGACCTTCACTTGATATTCTCCACTCGCCACGGTAGGCACAGTGAAGTTTACTTTGTCCATGCTCCCGCCATACCCGTTCGCATCAACGCCGGTAACGGTAGCCGGAAACTCGGTGGAAGTTCCGCCTTCAATATCGTAGCCGACCAGTTTCACGGTGTAGTCGCCGGCGGTAGTGCTTCCATTTTTTACGCCAAAAGAAGCAGCTGCCCCTGCGTTTAAATGATTCGCGGTGAACGTAGAAGAAACGAAAAACTGATTAGCTGTCGGCGCGACAACGCTGATGGGCAACGAACTTATATAAAGCTTGGAGTTGCCTGGACCGACCACGTTTTTGTAGGCAAGTACTGTAGAGGCCGTGGCGCCAGTAACAACGGCCGTCATTTGGGTTGACGTGCGAGAAATCACAATCAACAAAAATTGTTTGGTAGTATCAGTCGGGTCGACTGCAACCAATTGTGATGCTCCTTGATAATTCTTTGAAAAATTCTTTCCGGTAACGGTGACAATGTCGCCCAGAATGGCCGAGTTCTTATCTGAGGCGGTGATTTCCGGTTTTGTACTGACAGGAGTGGGATCCTTCTTACTGCTGCACGAAAAATTGATAACCAATACGATAAAGATTAAAGCTTGACAAAAGGAAAAGGTTTTCTTCATTTAATTCTGGGGTTGGTTTGATGACGCAAAATTGTTGAGACCTTTGTCAGTTCACAATACCGCAATGATGTGACGCGCCAAAACATAGAAAAGCATGAAAACAAGCAGTCCCGACAGATCGTCGGGACTGCTCTTCACCATTTAAGTTGGTAAATGGCTAGTTGGCTTAGGTTCAAAACTGAGTATTTCCGCAACACTATAAATCACATAATGATGTGACGTTAGGGAAAATGGTCAAAACAGAGACAATTGTGTCGTTTCTACCTTCAGGGAATTGTTGACGGCGTGATGATCGCCAGTGACGTGATATAGTTCAGTTTCCATTCGTCGCGACGCAACGATGATTTTAGTGCCGCCTGCCGCGTTGCTGAATAATTCATCCACAATTTCAGGGCGGTTGTTGTTTGCCGATAAATGGGAAAGGATCAGGTGGCTCATAAAGGCGGGCCTGTGATTCAAGAACAACTGCAACGCTTCCTTATTTGACAAGTGTCCAAAACCTTTCCGGATGCGGTCTTTCAATTGCTGCGGATAGTCCCCTGTTTCCAACATGATCTCATCGTAATTGGATTCTAAGAATGCGGCATGACATTGTTGAAAGCTCTTCACCAGGTTTTCGCAATGTCGACCGGTGTCGGTGAACACCCCTACGTTGACGTTTTTGTGCGTGACCACGAAACTGTGCGGATCGACGGCATCATGAAATTTAGGAATGGGTGTGATTAAAAGTGATCCAATCGAAATCGGTTCGTAGGATTTAAAAGTAGTCGCGCGAATCTCGGCCCATCCGCCGCGCAAGTTGCCCCTCGTCAGTGCGGTCATATAGACCGGAAGGAAATGTCTTTTCACCAACTTTGGGAGGCCGTTAATATGGTCGGCGTGCTCATGTGTGATAAAGATGGCCCTGATTGATTTGATGGAAAGGCCCAAGCGCTTGAGCCTCCGCTCCGTTTCGCGACAGGAGATGCCGGCATCAATCAATATCCCTTCGTTCTCGTTGCCGACGTAATAGCAATTGCCGTTGCTTCCTGAGTTTAATGATGCGATGAATAAAGACACGAAAGCAAATGTACAGCTAGTTGAAAAAATGATCCCGACTTAGTTGGCCAATTTATCCGAATATTTTTCGCCGTCGAAACGGAAGATCGTCTCCTTTTCTTCAACTATTTCTCCATCTTTTTTGTTAGTGGCGTGCACTTTGATATCGAAAAAGTCATTGGTCTTTGTTTTGAGGATTTCAAAGTCGCGAACCTCAGAGGTGGAGTTTTTATTTTCATCGCCCGTCACTTCATATTCCTTGGCAAGGGTGTATTCCCGCACTAAGTCGAACACCGATTCCATACCCGCATCACTGACGACGAAAAACGAAATTTCCTTCATCCTTCCAAAATCAATGTCGCCTCCTTCATATTCCCGGATGATCGCAAGTGTTGGACATTTCTTGGTGAGTTTGAAATCGGCAGACAAAGAAACCGAACCGGTAGACTGCGCGATGGATCCATCGTAAGTCACCTTTTCAGATGAAACACCTTGATCGTTGGTGAGGAAATGGATGTCGTAATATTCCTCGCCCGACATGATTATGTCTCGAAGTATCAATAAAACCGGGCGGCTAACACATTGTCCTTTGACATCGCTGTATTCTCGTTCGGTCATCTCAACTGATTTGATCAGATAACCGGGTGCGCCAAGCGTATCAATTTTGCTGTTGATCCGATGGTCTTGAGAATAAAACTTCGATATCCAGTACGAAACTGCTTCGGTCTTGCCGAAAATGGTGAGCTCTTGAGGTTCGAGCGAGCTGTCGATATCATATGTCAAGCCGTTTTCATCTTCTGTCGGCTTGTGACGGGTTGATCGTGGTGCGTCAGCGGTCGTTGCCGAATCCTCTGAATCGCTCACTTCTGCCGATTCCTTTTGGGGAGATGCACACGCAGCCAGATAAACCACACAAATCACCAAATTCCGGGAAGAGATCATCAACTTAATTTACTAAAAATTAGTGAGCGATTCGCTTCAACCAAACGCGGAGGTTCTCAAAGACAACGCCGAGGAATCCAAGCAGCCACAAACAAAAACTGCCGAACTCTCGCCCGGCAGTCTTTGCAGTTGTCTTATATCTTAAGTCCGACTCCTAACGTCTTACTTTTTCACTTCCTCATACTCCACATCTTGCGCATCGCCTCCGCCTTTGTCGTTTCCACCCGTGTTGCCGGCGTCACCTGCGTTAGGTGGTGCACCTGGCTGGCCGGCCGCGGCATACATTTCTTGTGAAGCAGCTTGCCATGCGGCATTGAGGGCAGTCATTGCGCCATCGATCATCGTCAAATCTTTGCTGGCGTGAGCCGCTTTCAATTTTTCGAGTGCACCATTGATCGCCGTTTTATTTCCCTCAGAAAGTTTGTCGCCAAATTCTTTCAACTGCTTTTCTGTCTGGAAGATCAGCGAGTCGGCCTGGTTTACTTTCTCTACTTTTTCTTTTTCGCGTTTGTCGTTTTCCGCGTTGGCTTGTGCTTCTTGCTTCATCTTTTGGATTTCGGCGTCAGTCAAACCACTGGAAGCTTCAATTCGGATCTTCTGCTCTTTGCCGGTGCCTTTGTCTTTGGCAGATACGTGAAGGATACCGTTGGCGTCAATATCGAAAGTCACTTCGATTTGAGGTACACCGCGAGGTGCCGGCGGAATTCCATCCAAGTGGAACCGTCCTATCGTCCTATTGTCTTTTGCCATCGGGCGCTCACCTTGCAGTACATGTATTTCTACTGAAGGCTGGCTATCGGATGCCGTCGAGAACACTTCCGATTTTTTAGAAGGAATAGTAGTGTTCGATTCGATCAACTTCGTCATCACACCGCCCATGGTTTCGATACCCAAAGAAAGCGGAGTAACATCCAACAACAACACATCTTTCACTTCGCCCGTCAACACACCACCTTGAATGGCGGCACCCACGGCTACTACTTCATCGGGGTTCACCCCTTTCGATGGTTTCTTGCCAAAGAATTTTTCCACTTCTTCCTGGATGCGGGGGATACGAGTTGATCCGCCCACCAAGATCACTTCATCAATTTGTGACACACTCACCCCCGAATCGGCAACCGCTTTGCGGCAAGGTTCCAAGGTTCTCTTGATCAAGTCGTCACACAATTGCTCAAACTTTGCGCGTGATAATTTCTTCACCAAGTGCTCTGGCACTCCATCCACCGATGTGATGTAAGGCAAGTTGACTTCCGTTTCCGATCCGCTCGATAATTCGATCTTCGCTTTTTCGGCAGCTTCTTTCAAGCGCTGCAATGCCATCGGATCTTTGCGCAGGTCTATGTTTTTGTCGGCCTTGAATTCGTCGGCGAGCCAGTTCATGATACGCATGTCGAAGTCGTCACCACCCAAGTGCACGTCGCCGTTGGTAGATTTCACTTCAAACACACCATCGCCCAGTTCAAGGATCGAGATATCGAATGTACCACCACCAAGGTCGTACACTGCGATTTTCATGTCTTTGTTTTTCTTGTCGAGGCCGTACGCCAATGCAGCGGCTGTAGGCTCATTGATGATACGCTTCACATCAAGACCGGCGATCTGGCCGGCTTCTTTGGTAGCCTGACGTTCGGCATCGTTAAAATAGGCCGGCACCGTTACTACTGCTTCGGTCACCGTAGTGCCGAGGTAATCTTCGGCAGTGCTTTTCATCTTCTGCAAAATCATCGCAGAGATTTCCTGCGGTGTGTATAGGCGATCGCCGATGCGCACGCGCACGGTGTCGTTGCTGCCGCTTTCCACGGCATACGATACCATTTTCTTCTCTCCGCTTACGTCATTGAATTTCTTTCCCATGAAGCGTTTGATCGAAGAGATGGTGTTCTTCGGGTTGGTGATCGATTGGCGCTTGGCGGGGTCTCCCACTTTGCGTTCGCCCTTCCCGTTATCCAAAAAACCAACGATGGAAGGCGTAGTTCTGCGCCCCTCACTGTTGGCAATAACTACGGGTTCGTTGCCCTCCATTACGGCCACGCAGCTGTTGGTTGTTCCTAAGTCAATTCCTATGATCTTTCCCATGATTGATAATATATAAGAGTTTCGGTTGCTTTTTAAGTATTGCAGGAATGACAACCATTGTGCCATTGGGGGTTTATCCTTCAAAAGATGACATACTGACAGCCCGAGGGTTCCAAGTTCCAGGTTGTGGGTTACAGGTTGCCAGTTCGAAGGTCAAAACTCCATCCCCATGCCGTCATCCTGAGCGCAGCCAAGGATCTCCCGATAAAGCACCTTGATCCATTCATTGGGGAGCTTGATCCGATCTTCAGTCAGCTTGCACCAGTCTTCGGTCAGCTTGATCCAATCAATGTGCAGGCTGATCCACTCATTTTGCAGCTTGATCCAACCGGTTTGCCCGTTGATCCAACCAGCCTGTAGCTTGATCCAACCGGTTTGCAGGCTGATCCAATCATTTTGCGGCTTGATCCGAGCAATGGATCAATTGAACCAATGGTCGGATCAATGTCAAAAACCAAGAAAAAACGCTGAAAAATGGGGTTTTGATGCAAGCAAACGGATAGTGGCGAAGGTAGACAAGTGGGCGGCTGGCGAGGCGCCACCAGGCTATCCGCTGCAAGTCCGCCCGCACACAGTGCCATCGCGCTTCGGGCTTTCCGCTACTATCCCTGCCGCGGGAGTTGCGTATTGTCTAGTCCTGAAATTGGTACACGTAAACTTAAAACAGGGCAAATGGAACACCAACGATGGCGAGCTCAGCCTGCCTGCTTACTGATTACTGTTCTTAAATTCCGCTTTGATCGTGTCCCCGCAGAGTCTCCCGTCTCGGGGACTCTGCGTTTCGAAGCAACGGATACGCAGAGTCCCGAAGCGGAGACTCTGCGAAGACATGGAATTGAATATAAAAAAATGGCGGGCGGATTTTATAGTTACAAAGTGGAAATTGACGATGAGTTGCCCGGGCTCGTGCTTTGGCGGTATCAATTTGAAAATGGCTTTGTAATCATAGTCTCAGAAAGGGATAACAGTGGAGATTTCGATGTGCGTTATTGGAGGAATCAAATTAGTGCTCGAGAACTCTTGGCTCCTCAGCCCAACAAAATCGAAGGCTGGTTCAAAGAGTTTTTTAGAAGATAAAAAAAAACTCGCTCACTAGTTCAGAAGCTAAAAGACGCCCTGTCTAGTCCTGAAATTGGTACACGTAAACTTAAAACAGGGCAAATGGAACACCAACGATGGCGAGCTCAGCCTGCCTGCTTACTGATTACTGTTCTTAAATTCCGCTTTGATTTTTATGGATGTTTCTTCCAACCCCCAATAAATCATTTCGGTCACTTTGTGACTAACATCATAGATCAGTTGAAGCCCCACTTTTTTTCCCTTCCAAGTAATGGTGTAATCGTCTTCGGCAAGATGGTCGGGTTTACTTTCACTTTTGGAATGATCCTCGAACGGGCCGAACTGCCTGGTAAGTGATCGCTTCATCTCTTCATAGTCTTCCATGGATGTCTTTTCAAAGAAGATCGTAATTTCTGCGATTTTGTATTTATAAAAGACGAGCTCAACGATTCCACTGAAGCCATCGACAACCACCGGCTCTTCTACTTTGAAAAGCTTGGCGTGCTTGTGGTCGAACACCTTGAGAAACTCCATTTTCTCTTGTACGGCAGACAATTCCTTATGGAGTGTAAAAGATCGAAAGCCTCCTTTTTCATCCAATAGTTCGGCGTTTTGAGCCATGCTACTGAAGCCAACCAAGACACTGAAGAAAAAGTAAATATGCTTCACAACGCTGTGTTTGCTAGTTCAGAAGGTACCGTAAAAAATGGAGGCCAGCGTAGCGCGGTGATGTGATTTTGATGTTACACGTCAGGTTTTAAAATAACAAAGGCCGAATTTGTATCTAGGAAATAGAAGTCGGAAAATCAGCTTTCCCGTGTGCCGTCAGGTCTTCCGACCTGACGCAACCCACAAAACCTACACTTCACGATATGCCCCTGCGCGGACGCACCCATTTTCCAGACGAACAATGCTTCTTTGTTACCACCACCTGTTACCATTGGTATCATCTTCTTGCCACAGAAGCCTGTCGGCAAATCGTCAACAACAGCATCAACTTCCTGAACAAGAAATACAACTCCGCCATACTCGGCTATGTGATCATGCCCAATCACATACATTTGATTATCTACTTCAAGAGAACCAATCAACTCTCGAACTGGATGCGCGACTTGAAAAAATTTACAGCAGTGCTGATAAGGCAAGAGATCGAGAAGTCAGGCAACATTCCGTTGTTGGAGAAATTACGTCTCAAGTTGGAAGACAGGACCTACTCTCAAAGGAGGCAAGTCTTCAAAGTGTGGCAAGACCGTTTTGATGATGTTTATCTCACAAGCAAGAAAGTACTCGAGACAAAACTGGAATATATCCATACCAATCCATTGCAAGAGCATTGGAACCTAGCCACAAGACCTGAGTTTTGGCCAGACTCCAGCGCCATGTTTTATGAACTTGGGGAACAGCCGACAGTAATGATTACGGATTACAGAGATTTGTTTTAGCTTCGAAATGTATCAGCGTCAGGTCGGAAGACCTGACGGACACAGAAAAATAATTACGGATATTGTCATTGAGATGGAGAAGGGGGGATAAACTCTGTCCCCGCAGATGCTGTGATAATAAGCAAAGCTCTATTTTGTTAATTTTTTTTCAAGGCAGTACTCGTGCCCCTCAGGTCTTCTGACCTGACCAAAAAAACTGCTTTTCTAAAAGTTGACGCCAAGGTTCTTTTGCTGTCAACAATCTTTCTCGTGCCCGTCAACAATCTTTCTCGTGCCCGTCAATCTTTCTCGTGCCCGTCAGGTCTTCCGACCTGACCGCAAAAACGCGATTTCTAAAAGTCGAAGTTTTTTTGCCGTCAACAATCTGAAGTGTAGAAAAAGTTACACATTCCGATTTTAACTTTTCCTTGGAGCATCCTCAAGTGGCTTTCTATGCCGCTTTGCATGTGGAATAAATTATTGTTCATCCTCATATAGGAATACGCCTTGATTCTAAGAGGCTATATCTATGATCAAAAACTAAAACTGCTCGCAAACTTAACTCCTATGGACAATTCTGTAGTTGCCGAAAAAAAGGAAATCAAAAAACTACTGGAGATCAACGAAGAGTTGGAGAACTACTTCCGGAATACAATCATCCCACAGCTTTTTGTAGACGCTGATTTGATTTTACGAAAATTCAGTCCGCCGGCTAATATGCATTTCAACTTGGTTGCTGCTGATATTGGAAAGCCTATCGCTGAAATTGACAGGCTCGCGCATCTTCCTGGATTGGTTGAAAACATAACAGAAGTGATTTCGAGCAATCAGGATATGGAAAGAGAAATCCAGACGAATGATAAGCGATGGTTTCAGATGAACATCCTTCCCTATTTTATCAAAAAAGAAAACAGAACAAACGGAGTGGTGATCACCTTTGTTGACATCACGGGCCGTGTAAACGACAAGCGAGATATTGAAAGGTTAAATGCAGATCATGAAACCTTTATCTATTCTGTTTCGCACGACTTTCGCGCACCACTTGGCAACTTGGTGATCTTAATAGAGTTGTTAAAAACAGCAACATTAAAAAAAGACATTGAAGAGTCAGAGAAACTGCTGGAAATGGTCGACAAATCTGCCCGTGTAATGCGAAACATGATTAATGAACTCACTGATCTTTCTAAAATAGGCAGCGAACCCGATGATCGCGCAGATATAATTCATGTAGAAAGTATTTTGGAGGAGGTCAAGTTTACATTGAAAGATCAAATCTATCAATCGCATGCGAAGATCACCACAAGTCTTGACATTCCTGATTTGCATTTTTCACGAAAGAATCTTCGGAGTATTTTATACAACCTATTGAGCAATGCCATTAAGTTCGTTCAGCCGGAGAAGACGCCTGAAATATTTATCAGAACAGAAAAGGCGGGCGAATACCTCCTCCTTTCAGTGAAGGACAGTGGTGTAGGCATTGAGGAGGAAAAACAGAAAGAAATATTTTTAAAATTTACGCGGTTACGCCCGGAAGTTCAAGGCACCGGCATAGGACTCTTTATTGTAAGTAAGATGATCGAAAACCATGGTGGCAAGATTGAAGTGGATAGCAAACCCGGCAAAGGAACAACCTTCAACATCTACCTTAAAAACTAAATCATGTATTACGAGTTAGGCACATAGCCACGGGTTACAACCACAGATCATAGGGATTTCGAGTGCAGCCAGGTCTTCCCACCTGACGCAAACCGCACCCAATCCAAACCCACCCACATGCCCCTTCGAGGACGCACCAATTTCCCAGACGAGCAATGTTTTTTCGTCACCACTACTTGTTACCATTGGTATCATCTGTTGGCCACCGAAGCCTGCCGGCAAATCATTGGCAACAGCATCAACTTCCTGAACAAAAAATACGACTCCGCCATACTCGGTTATGTCATCATGCCCAATCACATCCACCTGATTATCTACTTCAAGAAGACCAATCAACTCTCCAATTGGATGCGCGACTTGAAAAAATTTACGGCAGTGCTGATCAGGCAAGAAATAGAGAAATCAGGCAACCTCCTGTTGCTCGAAAAATTATGTCTCAGGCCGGAAGGCAGGACGTACTCCCAACGAGGCAGGTATTTAAAGTGTGGCAAGATCGTTTTGACGACGTCTATCTGATAAGCAAGAAAGTGCCGGAGACAAAATTGAGATATATTCATGCCAATCCGTTGCAAGAGCATTGGGATCTCGTATCACGACCGGAATTTTGGCCCGACTCGAGCGCCATGTTTTATGAGTTAGGTACACAGCCGCAGGTCTTTATTACAGATTACCGAGATTTGTTTTAGCTTCGGCGTGCGTCAGCGTCAGGTCGGAAGACCTGAGAAGGCGGAAATGCTCAGGTCGGAACCCTCGACGGGCCTCACTGGGGCAAGGATCCGTTTTTCTAATGTCGAATGATAAATAAAAACCACCATGACTAAAACAAAATTCATCCTGCTGCACTTCGCGTTCATCGGTTTAGTTGCCTGCAAGTCCGACAAGCTCACTGTAGAACCTGGACTGTTTAAAGTAGCAATACTCTATCCCGGTGGAGAAGGAAAAACCTTTGACATGAGTTACTATGAAAAAACACACATGCCTTTGATCGCGGGATTCCTGGGCAAGAATTTAAAGTTCTATGAAATAGACAAAGGTATTGGCGGCAGAACCCCCAACAACCAAGCGCCCTTCGTTGCTGTCGGCTATTTTTACTGCTATGATGTGGCCGAATACAATAAAGCGATAGGGCAAAACATCGATGCTATCCGCAAGGATATCAGCAACTACACCAACATTCAGCCGGTGGTGCAGATCAGTGAAATCAAGGTGTTGAAATCGGGCGACGCAAAATAAGCACGCTACAATTTGCTCTCCCTTCTACGCTCTACCATTGTATTTATGAAAGCAACCTTAGTCATTATCCTTTATATGCCGTTCCACCTCGCGCTTTCTCAAACCAAAATCGACATGGATCTAATTCGCCGCGCGAGAGAGACCTCCAATGAGGCGATCGCCAAAAGAGACGTGGAGGGCCTTTCCAAATTCTGGCTGGATGATTTTGTGATCGTGCGTGGAAGTGGTGCAATTGAGACGGGCAAAGAAGCTTCTATCACTGCCTGGAAAAAAATCTTCTCCGAAACACCGCAAACTTATTTTGAACGGACTCCTTCCGAAATCATCATCAGCAAAAACAACCCCGCCCTCGCTTGGGAAAGCGGAACATGGAAAGGGTTCAACACGTACAGCAAAGGCGGCCGCTACAGCGCTCAGTGGAAGAAAAGGGGCGCAGAGTGGAAACTTCAGGCGGAGTTATATGTGGCACTGGAGAAGTGATTCAGGTTAATATTCTGCATACTCTTTCTATTTTCAGTCCCGATCCATCTAATGGCGCAAGTGTCTCTGTCTTTCTTTGCAATCTGGTTTCTCGCAATGCAAATTATGTATATTCGAGCTATACTGATTTCCACGATCACGAATGGACATAGAAGAACTTAAGGACAAGCTTGACAAAAACGGGCTTCACAATTATTTTGAAAAGCTCAAGCCTCTTTTGCGAAATACGGTTAGAGCTTATCCTAAAGAAACGTCTGAAAATAATATCGCCTTTGGGCAGACCAAAATCGGAGGCAGACCTGATTTGCCAACAAATATCAGTTGGGTGACAGAAACCAACCTTGTTGAAAAGAAAGAAAAGAAATTCTTTGTTTTTAATAACAAGAAGCAAGAATTGATAACAAAGTCCTTATCATTTATTGCGCAGATAAACCTTTCTGAAGTTTCCAAATTCGACACCGAAAATCTCTTGCCTAAAGAAGGCCTCTTGTACTTTTTCTATAATGCCGAACAAGATGCTTGGGGCTTTGACCCTAAAGATCAAAACAAATTCAAGGTTTTATATTTTGATGGGAACGTGTCGGAAATAAACAGAGTGGATTTCCCACCCGACTTGCCAGACTACTCACGATACAAACCATGCGCTGTGGTGCTAAGGTCAGAAGTAAGTCTACCCTCCTATGGTCATAATATTTACAACGATTTCACGAGTGAAGAACAAGACAGGTTCTGGGAAGAAATCTATAACGATGGTAACTTAAATAAACTTTTGGGTTACTCCGACAACATTCAAAATGAAATGGAATTGGAATGCGAACTCGTCACCAATGGACTTTATTGTGGTGATTCGTCAGGTTATAATGACCCAAAAAGAAAAACACTCGAACCTAATGCCAAAAATTGGCGGCTGCTTTTACAAATTGATAGTAACGAAGAAAATGGAATGATGTGGGGCGACTGTGGACGTCTTTATTTTTGGATTAAGAAGGATGATCTGCTCGGCAAGAACTTTGAAAGATCTTGGTTTAGCTTGCAATGCAGCTAACAGGTTCAGGGAAATGTAGGTGACGATCACGTCGTAAGCAAAACACCCGGTGGCGCAATCCTCTCGCTTATGCTTTTCCCGTTGTTCCTGCCTGGTTACGAACGTGAGGAGATAACTCATCGCCTTATTTTTGAAGTTCTTCTCCAACAAGATTTCATTTTATATTGCAAACTAATCAATCGAACTGTCTACCAACGCATGGCCAAAGAAAGCAACATCGTCCATCAGTATTTTAAAAAGCAATTCGATGGCTTCACCGTCATGGTAAAGGTAGATCCAATTCAACTCAAGGGCACCGAGATCACCATAGAAAAAGACGGATCAAAAGAAGTACGTCATTTGAAATTCGAGGAAGCAGGGTACACTACGCCTGAAGAAGTTTTTGAAGATTTGAAAGTAGATGGATTTGAAGCGGCGAGCCCGATGGAATTCAATCTGTATTACGCAGGATTGTCGTAGACTCAAAATGGTAGCAAGACAAATCATTTTCTTTTCCGTCATTTTCTGGCTTGCCCAGGGCCGGTGTCGTCATCGACCTGCCGGGTTCTAAAAAAGGTCGTAGCTAGAGACTCGAAGCTCGTAGCTAGAGCTAGCACTTTCCCAAAAAGCTTAACTTTGAAGAAGCAAGTACAATTCCAAAGGAACCTCCATGGGCCACTACGTAAACAACAATTTGATTAAAGACGAACGGGTTGAATTTGAAACCACCTACCATTGGATCATCTTCTGCAACCTCAGAGCAATCTTCACCCTGTTCATTGCACCATTGCTCGACAGCTATTCGGATGAGTTTGTGATCACCAATAGGCGCGTTGTTGTCAAGACGGGATTGATCAGTCGCAAAACATTGGAGATGAACATCAGCAAGATAGAAAGTGTCAATGTCGACCAAAGCATTTTGGGGCGAATATTCGGTTATGGCACTATCAAAATCATCGGGACAGGTGGAACCACTGAATCCTTCGCAAAAATCAAGCGCCCTCTTGAGTTTAGAAAAAAATTTCAAGAGCTGTCCTAGCCAGCGTTCACTGATGAGAAAAAACGTTCGACCCGCAAGAAAATCTGCCTCCTCCAAGCAAGAGAACCAAGAGACTAACACTCGATTTCCTTAGTTCTATTGCCGCTCTTCCGGCGATCACCTGTAAAAGATCCATTGTGTATATTTCAGAGAAATCCTCGTGGGAAGAGATAAAACCAAAATCTGGCTCTGCATTGGAGTACTCGCTACACAAGGAGCGATTGCCCAAACGGACTCCATAAAATCCTCCATTGAACATACACCTGTAGTAGACGCCCGTGCCAACGAGCCCATCCGTATTTTTGCGATGCGGCTTCCTTTCCGGATTTCTCCAATTACAGGCAAACACGAAATTTCATTCGACTACCATGCCGGAAATACATGGAATCCCTCCGGCGTGCTGGAGTATCCAGATGCAAGCGAACCTTACGTATCCAGCCCCTGGGACGAAACCTATCGCCCCAACTATAATGAAGATCCGCATCGCTACCAACTTTACTCGGCAGACGGTGTGATCCGAAGTGCTTTCATCACCTACACTAGAAAAACTTCTGTACATGGAGAACTGTATGCCGCGCTCAATGCGAACATGCTCGTGGGTGGCGGTAGCTTCATGGACGCCGCTGTGAGCGATCGCGCTATCGTAGGTTTTGACAAATTGATTGACAACAGAAACGGGTATCGGATTCTGGACCCCTACAACTTGGCCGAAATGAAATTCACCGACCGTGATGGTAACAACTACGAAATGAAACCGCATTCCGTTGTCATGGGTACGCTCGACCTTGGCTATAGGCACTTTTCTGACCTTATTCGAAGCGCCAAATTATTGTGGACTCTGAATGCCGGTGCGCAGGTTGGAGTCCCACTTACCAGTGCCAGGGAACACCTTTCGGCAGGAGTCGTGATCGGATCCGCTGTCACAAAACAGGTTACAAAAAAATATGGGATAACTCTTGCCGTCGGGTTTGTTGCGCAGCAAGACAAGTTATGGCGGATACGACGAGCTCAATTTGATCCAAATTATGCCAGCATCGTGACCGGTTATCGCTTCTTGTTTGGCCACAACTTTGATTTTAAAAATCACGCACGATTTACAGTAGGAATCGAAATGCAGGGGATGACGGCACCATTATATAATAAAGACAGGGTGCAAGCTTACCTCAACCCCGAAGACATTGGAATAAAATCAAACTACATCCCAGAATATTGGACACCACAAGACCCTATTCCTTTGACCAATCAGCGACGGACTTCCCGTGGACTCATTAGCGGAAGTGAGTACGTGTCGTTGAATTTTTCTTATCGTTTTGGCCCCGTGGATCGCACGTCAACCATTATGTTCTATGTACAAGATGACTGGACGATGAAAGACGTGTTGCCCTTGGTTTCTGCCGAACTCAATAATTCGCAAGATTTTGGCGTGGGTATAAAATGGGTTCAGTCCCTTCCATGATCCTTCGTTGCTGTGTTAACGATTCGGCCTATTCTACAGCTCATCTCTTCAATCACGAATGAGTCCAAAATTCCTGCTGCCGATCAGAAAGGGGTTAAAACCAAAATAACGCTGGTCGCCGTCGCTACCCGTTATCGACGTCAAATTTTTACAACGAAAAATTTGCGAAACCGAATAGTTGCGCATATATTTGCAACCAGTTAGTTGCGCATAAAAAAACTGAAATATGAGAAGGGACGTTTTTCAAGCCATCGCCGACCCCACCAGAAGGGCGATCATTACATTAATTGCACTACAGGCAATGACTCCGAATGCCATTGCCGACAATTTCAACACCACCCGACAATCTGTTTCGAAGCACCTTCGCATACTCACAGAATGCGAACTCGTGAAACAAGAACAGCAGGGCAGGGAAATTTATTACTCATTAGAAATCGACAAAATGAAAGAGATCGACAAATGGTTGGCCCAATTCAGGAAGATCTGGGAAACACGGTTCAGTCAACTTGACAAAGTATTATCAACACTTAAAAAACAAAAAAAATGAAACATCAAAACAACATCTCAGAGGTGAGTGAAAGCGATTCCCTTTTTGATTTTAGCGTTGACAAAACAAAAAAGACCGTCTTCATAACCATGGAATTTTCCGCTGAGCTTGCCCTCGTATGGGATGCTTTTACCAAACCGGAAATCCTCGACCAATGGTACGCGCCAAAACCTTATACCTCAAAAACAAAATTTATGGAATTCAAAGTTGGGGGTCGACGTTTTTACGCAATGGTTGGTCCCGACGGCACCGAACGATGGGCAGTTCAGAAATATACCTCCATCTCTCCTAAATCCAATTTCAAATTTTTCAATGCATTTGCCGACAAAGACGAGAACCTGGAATTGCCTGGCTCGGATTGGGATTTGAATTTCCGCGAACAAGACGGGAGAACAGAAGTACGCATTACCGTTTACAATGAATCGCTGGAGAGGCTCGAGAAATTGATCGATGGATTCAAATTAGGATTTGGAATGACTTTTGAAACCCTTACCCATCTCCTCGCGGCGTTATCAAAGAAATAATTTTCTAACAACGGGCTGAATTAAATTCAATTCTTTATGGTGGAAGTTTTCAAAACCAATGTCAGCAGCACTCATGATGCAAAAATTGTTATTCAAAAACTTGGGGAGGAATTTCCTAAGCACAAAATAAATTTTGACTTGTCCGACTGTGACAAAATTTTACGAATTCAGGGCAACCCTATATTGGAAAGAAAAATAGTCAGCATAGTAACTTCTCTCAACTACAACTGTGAGATCTTGGAATGAGAAATCACATTACCAAAACACTATCAATACTTAAACACAAAAAAATGAAAACCAGTTTGCTATTTGATTTTATCGTTGACAAGCCAGCGAAAACCGTTATCGTCAATAGAGAATTTGCCGCCAGGCTTCCACTCGTGTGGGATGCCTTCACCAAACAAGAAATCCTTGATCAATGGTGGGCGCCTAAACCTTGGATTTCGAAAACAAAAGCGATGGATTTTAAAGTTGGCGGCCGACGATTTTATGCGATGGTAAGCCCAGAAGGGCAAGAACATTGGTCCCTTCAGAAATACACAGCCATTACACCGAAAACCAATTTCAAAATGTTAAATGCTTTTGCAGACAAGGATGAAAACCCTGACTTACCCGGTTCGGATTGGGATTTTACTTTCAGCGAGCAAAATGAAACAACAAAAGTGTCTATTGTCATTAAGAATGATTCGCTCGCACGCATGGAGCAAATGATCGAGATGGGGTTCCAAGGAGGATTTACAATGACCTTGAATTTCTTGGAAACGTTGTTGCCCACCTTGTCTCACCAAAGGCCAAAATAATAAACCGTTCGTCAATCCGAGGCTACCGAACACTTTCAAAGCATCAGTCAAAAAAAACAAGACAATGAGAAAAATAATCGTTTTAGAGTTTATCACGCTGGATGGAGTGATTCAGGGCCCAGGTGGCCCCGATGAAGATACATCAGGTGGTTTCAAGTACGGTGGCTGGTCCGCTCCTTTTGCAGATGAAAAGTCTGCAGAGCTTATGAAAAAAGAAATGGAACCGGCCGACCTCCTTTTGGGCAGAAAGACATTCGAGATTTTTTCGAACTACTGGCCAGAGCATGCCAATTTCTGGCCCGGCATCATCGACGTCAACAAATATGTTTTATCCAGTTCGTTAAAGCACTCTGATCCGATCGTCGCAAGGTGGAAAAACTCGAACGTCCTATCCCATCTGACGGAGATCGAAAACCTCAAGAACTCCAAGGGCTCCGACCTAAAGGTATGGGGCAGCGGTGAACTCGTTCAGTTGTTGCTAAAAAATGACCTCGTGGACGAGCTCATGCTCAAAATCCACCCTCTAACACTTGGTAAAGGAAAAAATTTGTATGCCGGTGGTCCAATCCCTGCGACATTTACTTTGGTAGAAAGTGCAGTCACTCCGAGCGGCGTCATTTTCGCAAATTACAAACGCGCGGGAGAAGTCAAGACGGGCACGATGGGAGCTTGAAATGGGCTGTTGCGGTCAAGTTTTGCAACACGAGTTAAACTGACCTGAATATATTTCATAACAACATCTAGGAATCTGGGTTGGGAAGGTGAGCAGCGTCCGGTAGTTTCGGTGTTCTTTTTGCTCTCTCGAAAAAAGGGGAATTGTTGGTTTCGACGTTGGGCAGACAAGCATCGATCCTGGTCCTTTCGCATTCCCCATTTCTTCTCTATCTTAGCTATCTCACCAATCACACCTTCCCCATGAAAAAATCCGTTCTTTCTTGCCTTGTTCTATCATTGTTGTTCTGGGCCTGTGCACCGAAGAATAACGAGAAACCCTCTCAGCTCTACACCATTCAACAATTTATGGATGTGGTACCTATCAATGGCGGCGCTTTCTCGCCTGACGAAACAAAACTTTTGATTAATAGTCGGGCAACAGGAATTTTCAATGCGGTAGAAATTGACATCAAATCAGGAGAGCAAAAACCGCTCACCAGCTCCACTGACAATGCTGTTTTTTCCTACAGCTATTTCCCCAGCGACAACCGTGTGCTGTATGGAAGTGACAAAGGTGGGAACGAGATCACTCACATTTTCATTCGCAACACCGACGGGCAAGTAAAAGACTTGATCCAGGATACGACCGCCAAAGCTCAATTTGCCGGTTGGAGCTACAACAAGAAATTGATGTACTATACTTCCAACAGTCGTGACAAGCGCTTTTTTGATTTATTCAAAATCCAATTGGAAGGCGATCAGAAAGAGGGGAAAATTTATCCGTCGGCTCAAGTGTACAAGAACGAAAAGGGATTAGATCCAAGTGTCATCTCCAGCGATGATCGATACATCGCACTCAGCGAGAGCATTACGACGAACAATTCCAACATGTACTTGCACGACACTCAAACAGGTACCACCAAGCTCTTGAGCGCGCATGCCGGCGATGTGCAATTCGATGCCCAATACTTCAGCCTCGACGGAAAAAAACTATTCTACCTCACCAACGAAGGGAGCGAGTTTATGTACTTGGCAAGCTACGACATCGCCTCAGGTACTAAAACAAAAGTGGAGGAAGCACCTTGGGACGTGATGTATGCCAGCATTTCGCGAAACGGGAAATACCGTGTGGTAGCGGTAAATAATGACGCGCGCACAGAAATAAAAATTTATGATGAATCGCACGGAGGAAAAAGGTTGGAGCTTGCAGGGCTACCCGAGGGCGATATCACGGGAGCGAACATTTCGGACAGTGAAAAATTGATGTCGTTTTATGTGAGCAGCTCTAAATCACCAAGCAACCTTTTTGTTTACAATTTCGAAACGAAGGAAATCAAGCAGCTGACTAACACGATGACCAAAGAGATTGATGCGAACGATTTGGTGGCGGGACAAGTGATTCGCTACAAGTCTTTTGACGGCATGGAAATTCCTGCGTTGTTATATAAACCGAAGGGCGCTTCAGAAAATGCCAAAGTGCCGGCATTACTATGGATTCATGGCGGCCCTGGTGGGCAAACCCGCTTGAATTATTCGGCGGCCCTTCAATTCTTGGTCAACCATGGGTATGCGGTGCTTGCGGTGAACAACCGAGGAAGCAGTGGGTATGGAAAAACCTTCTTTGCAGCTGATGATCGCAAGCACGGCAACGAAGACTTAAAAGATTGCATCGAGTCGAAAAAATTTCTCGCCACCCTCGGTTATGTGGATCCTGATAAAATCGGAATTTATGGAGGAAGTTATGGCGGCTATATGGTAATGGCGGCATTGACGTTCGCCCCGCAAGAATTCAAAGTGGGTGTCAATTATTTTGGTGTAACCAACTGGTTACGCACCTTAAAGAGCGTGCCACCGTGGTGGGAGTCGTTCAAAAAAGCGCTATACGTAGAAATGGGAGATCCAGCGGTAGATTCGGTAGCGCTCTATAATAAATCGCCTCTCTTCTATGCCTCTAAAATTGAAAGACCATTTATTGTGTTGCAGGGGAGTAACGACCCCAGGGTGCTTCAGGTAGAGTCTGACGAAATCGTAGCCGCCGCCAAGAAAAACAATGTGCCTGTGGAGTACGTGATCTTTCCCGACGAAGGTCACGGTTTTGTGAAAAAAGAAAACAACATCAAGGCTTCTGAAGAGGTGCTGAAGTTTTTGGACAAATATTTGAAAGAGGGATCGAAGTAGGATAACCTCAACAATAATTAAAACTAAAAATATGACAGAAACCACAAGCCCCTTACCCAAGTGGATACTCATCGTAACCGGATTTTTTGCGTTGATGGAACTTGCCGTAAGTGTGTCGATATGCATGTCGCCACAATCGGTTCTCGAGAATGTTGACTTCACTGCAAAAGGCGTCACGTACTTAGCGTATATGTGGGCTGCTCGTCAATTTGCGCTTGGTTTTATCTTCGCATTTGCCACTCTGAAAAAGTCGGCTCCGATGCTGACCATTGCTTATGTCTTCTTTTTGGTCATGTTTGTGGGCGACTTCACAATAGGAATCCTGCAGAATGAGAATGCACTAGTCATCAGCGCATTAGTTATGTGTGCAATTTCTTCAGTGTTGCTGTTTATGATAAACAAAAGAAAATAAACCTGCGTATAGTAATTACCCTTCCCAAAAAATCATGAAAGCTGTAGTGATCGGCGAGCCGTCTGGCGCATCAATGGAAACCATTATGAAAGTTTACCCAAGGCACAAGATAATTGTTGACAAGTACATCATGCGCGGAGATGTGGTTGGCATCGGCCCATTTATGGGAGGTGGTAACATGGCCATTTTCAAAAGCCGTGCGGCGGCGGAAGAGTTCGCGAAAGAAGATCCGTTTATTCTCGAAGGACTGGTAAAATCGTTTGCCATACACGATTGGAAGGACAGTATGCTTCCTGAATAATGATTGAGATTCTATCGCAGCGCTGATCGCTGCGCTTTTTTTCGGCAAATTTTTCGAAGTTGGTGGCGGCGATCAAAATAACTACTAATTCTGCCGATAAATAAAAAACCCTCAGAACATCCGAGGGTTTCTCTTTCTTTTGAAGCAGTCGATTAGTTAGAATCGCCACTCTTGATGCGAGTATACTCGTAGATATATTTGTTCAAGAATTTCCATTTCGCATCCGCTTTCGGATACTTTTTCAAATAGTCGGCATTGTCTCCAAAAAGCCTCATGTAATTGTCTTCAAACTCATCTTTTTTCAACCAAAAGATTTCGTCGCCTTTCTTAACATAATACGATTTGTCGATGCCACCTGCAAATTTCATTGGGCCCATGCCAATGCTTGCGGTCTCCTTCGCACGGTTATCACCGTACACTTGAATCTCGCTGCAGAAAGTTGGGTTTACCAGCTGCATCAAAAGTTCTCTTTCTTCTTTCTTGTTCTTCAATGACACTGCCTGGTTTTTGAAATAACAATACCCTTGTTCCATGATGGCATCCAGGTTTTTCGCCTTATAGTTGCGCACGTTGGTGATTGCATTTCCTTTCTTTGTTAGCTTGTCGAGGCCAGCCGGGTACAAATACATCTCATCCACCTTTTCGGCCGGGTATTCTGTCGCTTTACCACTGGCATCTTTTACTTCAATATTGGTGATCTGTCCTTTTTTACGATCGAGGTCCTTGTTGACACCTTTTACTACAGTACCATCTTTAAGTTTTACAATGCATTCTTTCGATGAGTACATGTCGTACACAGGTAAAAAAGTAGGAAAATTTTCGTCCGATTTCTCGTCGTCCTTTTGGCTCCAGGCGAAATTGGAGATCATTAGCGCCACGCATAAAAACAAAAGCTTTTTCATAATTGTTGGTTTTGGGTGATTTAAAACCCAAATAATGAAATTTCAATCGATCCAGCAAATCCGGGCTTTATGTTATTATTTAGGAGTATGGATTGGTGATTCAGTGCGGCATTTCGATCAAGTTGGTGGTCAATATCAAACAAAATTTGTGTTTGCTCTAATTCCGTACCTTCGTGCCCGATAGCAATATTCATGAAGCCATTCAGCACCGTTATCCTATGCATCATCGTTGTTGCATGCGGAAAAAAGCAAAGCAATGAAGTCAGCACAACACTTCCTGTAAAGATTTCGGGATCCAGTTCGAAATCGAGTGAAGATTACAATGCCCAGTTCAAGCTGGAAAACTATTTGGCAGGCGAACAAACGGATCCTTCGAAAGTGCAAGTGATTGATTACGATTGTGCCGTGCTTATCTACCCTACACACGAGCAAGTGGAGGAAATGAAAAAAACGGAAGGTGAAGAAGAGTTTTATACCATTGCAGACGATGCCAATTTCTATCAAACTCGCGTCATTCAAATCCTTGACTCCGCAAAAATAAAAACGGCGGGCACTGAAAAACAGTTTATAAAATTTGCGGGCGATCGATCGAGCTGGACTCTTGATGTTCGGAAAAAGAACTTGCCAGGATGGAATTTGATTCTGTTCAGTAAGAAAAAAGCCCCACAACCGACCGCTGCCGTTAATGTGACTTATGATTTGGTGAAAAGCTACTTTGAATAAAATTCTGGTCTTGCGTTCGTTTGCTATTTTCTCCTGCACTACTCGAAGCCTCAACTCCATTTTTTTTAACGTACAGCCATACTACGCTTGTTATGTGAACAACCCGGCGAAAAGCTTCAGTAATAGAGATTTAGTAATTCGGCCTTGAGGGTTATGTCTATTCCATCAGCTGATCAAACGACGCGATCAATTCATTGACTTTGCCTAACGTAATAGGGTCGATAATTTTATTATCACGGCTCACTTTTGTTTTGACATGCGATATCACCAGCTGAGTTTGCCCCGTTACCTTCGCTTCAATAATCCTCAATGTTTTCATTAAGGAATCATGTCCGTTTTCGCCAAGTGACGATGCCGTAATCAGCGTTACCGGTTTGTGCGAGAACTCGCATGAAGAAACGGTCCAGTCGATTGCATTTTTTAACGTGCCTGGCACCCCCATAGCATATTCAGGTGTACAAATCAAAACTCCATCTGCCTCTTTCAACAGTTTTCTGAAATGTACCACCGATGCAGGCGGGTTTTCATTATCCAGATCGGGGCTAAAGTGAGGGATATTGGCAATACCTTCAAATATGGAGATGTTAAATCTCCCGCTGGTCAACTCGGTGATCGCATGAATTAAACTCAGATTACTGGAAGTCTTTCTGGTGCTTCCGCAGATGGCTAGGATTTTTTTTGTCATTGGCGTCGAATTGGTTTCTAACGCGCGAGCCTCCATTTAAGTTCGATTTTCTAATCAGGTTTTAATCTCTTAAAACAAAAAACTTGTTTTACTTTCTACCGATTGAATTTCGAAAGATGTTTGCATTGTTAAAAGGGAAAAGCTTCGCCATCGACCTTGGCAACAACAACACGCTGCTCACCGATGAACACCAAATCCTTCTATCACAACCTTCTTTCATTGTATTTGATGAAGAAAACCACACGGTGAAAGCGGTCGGTGAAGAGGCTTTCAACATTTTCGAAAAGAACCATGGTCAATTGAAAGCGGTCAAACCCTTGCAATCGGGGGTCATCGCGGATTATGAATCGGCTTCGAAAATGATCAATACGATGGTAAGACAAGTGCACCGCAAAACCTGGTTCCGCAGCTTCGACCATATTATTTCAGGTGTTCCTTATTACGCCACTGAAGTAGAAAGACGCGCGCATCGCGATGTGCTTGATCAATTCCATTCGAAGAAAAACCATTTGATCGTAGAGCCGCTGGCCGCCGCTGTCGGTTTGGGGTTGAATATTCGCGAGCCAGAGGGGAAGATGATCATCGACATTGGAGGTGGA
>DATJJP010000088.1:0-21423 GCA_035492075.1 Cyclobacteriaceae bacterium
AAAACCCTTCTTCAGACGAAAAACTATTTCGCGAGGCAGTAGATCTGCAAATGGCTTTGTTAGCAGGTATTTTGGAGCACTATCATTGTGCTTCTGCGCTGGGGGTATAGATTCGGCAAGACGCAAGAGCGTAATGTCCAAAAAAGGAACTCTTACCTCAAGGGCGTGCCACATGCTCATACAATCAGTGTCTTTTAGAAGCTGATTGGTCATATAAAATTTTACTTCAAGTTGAGATGCATAAGTTCGATCATCATCGGCTGCACGCCAATCTACACGCATTTCTTTTAGTACGCGCCACACGTTGTTTTCGTTCGTGTTTAGCAACGCAGCAATGGTGCCAGGTATGTGTATTCCGCGCAAGAAGAGATAGTCACCAACTGGCCCTGCCAATTCTAAATACCCCAGCCGTGCATAGGAAGAGTTGATTAGGCTGAGCATTTTGGCAATCGCTCTCTTGAATGGAAGTTTGCGAAGTCTTTTAATCCATTTTATTCGCTTAAAAGAAGCGTAGCCGCCAAACATTTCATCAGCACCGAGTCCAGAAAGCACAGCTTTCAATCCCTCTAGATGCGCACACTTGGAAACAAAATAAGTATTTACACCGTCAATAGTTGGTTGGTCCATGGCATTCCAAATATCGGGAAGGCTTTCCCAAAACATGGTCTCATCGACACGACAAATTGTGTGCCTTGCGCTCTTCGTTTTTTCCAACACCTTCGTTTGATATGCCGACTCGTCAAAAATGGCTTCTTCAAAATTTATCGACAGAGTTTTAATATCCTGCTTGAATTGATCTGCTAGTAAAGTAACCAAGCTGGAATCGATTCCGCCACTTAAAAACACGCCTAGCGGCGCATCTGAAATGAGGTTCTTCTTTATTGCCTCCTGCACTCGGTTTCGTACCTTGACCAAGTCTATGTCATCGGTACTGCCAATCACTTCATCCAGTCGAGAGTATTTAGAGACTCTATTAGAAAAATCGGTCGTGTCAATTTGAATGAAGTATCCTGCCTGCAACTGGAAAACATCTTCAAGCGTGGTACAAGGATGGGGGATGGAGCCAAAGGCGAGGAAAAGGATTTTCCAGTTTTCATTTTGGCGCCAACCTTGATCGAACTCGCGAAATACCCTGACCTCAGAGCCAAACACCATGAGTTTGTCACTCAAATAATAATACAGGGGCTTGACACCCAGATGATCGCGAACCAAAAAGATTTTCTTTTTCTGCTTATCATAGAGGACAAATGCAAAAATTCCCTCAAAGCGGTCAAACGCCGCAGTTCCCCACCTGCGATAAGCTTGCAATATGATCTCTGTGTCGGACTGCGTTTTCACAACGTCCTCAACATCAAGCTCCCGTTTTAATTCTAAATAATTATATATCTCCCCATTATAGGTAATGATTAGATCATCGTCTAAAGCCATGGGCTGATGGCCTGCAGCAGACAAATCAATGATCGATAAACGTCGGTGCCCTAAAGCGACCTGGCCGTCTATGTACGTTCCAACATCGTCAGGACCACCATGTGCCACAACTTTCAGCATTGAGTCAAGTCTCTCGTGGCGCTGAGACAATTCATCCAACGAGGCAAACCCAGCTATCCGGCACATATATGTAATTTTTAAAAAAGAATTTGCTGCCTAGTAAAAAAGCCTGCTCGTCAAAACCATCCTCATTCATAGTAACTTTCGCCACTCCTTGGTTTTCCATACCCATAGCCATAATTATACCCGTAACCATAACCATAGCCGAGACCAGACTTATATATGTCATTAAGCAGGATACTTATGTTTTTTAATTTTCCCGAATTATACAATTCGTGAACATCCTTCAGGAATGCCTTTGGGGTAAAGTTTTGACGAGTGATGAACACAATATGATCGGCGTATTTGGCGAGAATAAAAGCATCAGTGACCAGCGCAAGTGGTGGGGTGTCCACTACAATATAGTCGTAATTAGCCAAGGCCTCCTTTATAAGAATTTCAAATCGCTCGGTAAGTAAAAGCTCAGAGGGGTTTGGCGGTACTGGTCCTCCACTGATCAGATCAAGGTTTTCAATGGGAGTCCTCTGAATCACTTCATCCAACATGTTCAGTCGGCTCAGATAGCCACTGAGGCCCCTCAGATTGTCAAGTTCAAAATCAGAATATATTTTAGGCCTACGCATATCGGCACCAATAATCAAAGTTTTTCTTCCTGACATCGCAAAAACGGTAGCTAAATTGATCGTTGAGAATGTTTTGCCTTCGCCACTAATCGAGCTGCTTACCATGAACACCCTTTTTATTTGATTACCTGTAAAATAATTCAGATTTGACCTTATGGCGCGGAAACTTTCAGCCACAGCTGACTTAGGCTTGAGGCTGACTGCGAGATTATCTTTCGATTCATGATGCCCAACGCCACCAATGAACGGGATATTGGTTATCTTCTCAATATCCTCTTTTGATTGAATCCGTTGATTGAGCAGTTCGAGAAGAACGAACCCACCAATCGGAAGCAAAAGACCAAGCACCCAACCAAATAAATAATTCTGTCTGATGTTTGGAGTGATAGCGCCTCCTTGCATGGGTGGATTGACTATTGCAATGTCAGATACATTCGCCGCCTTTGAAATTCCCGCCTCGGACATTTTTTGCATTAGGAAAACGTATAGACCTTCCAACAGAGAATAGTTACGCTGAATACTTACAAACTGCCTTTGTGTAGAGGGGAGCTGATCGATTTGCTTTTCCAATTCCTTAATTTGCTTGTTGAGTAAATCACTCCTAAAGTTATCGGTGACTCGCAAAGATTTGACTGACTCTTGCAAATTGTCTTTTATTTCCGACAGCCTTTTCATGCCCGACTGAACCGCAGGATTCTCACTTAGCCCTTTGCTGATGAACAGTCTCATTTCTAATTGTATATCTATCAATTTATTGACCAAGTTGGCCAGCACCGCATCGTCGACACCAACTGAGGAAGGCAGGATAACCAAGTCGAGATTTTTACCGCTACCAATATATTTCACCAAATAATCGAAATAATTAGCACGAATGATGAGCTCCATTTTCTGAGCCTCAAGTGGACTGAGTTTGTCAAAAAGGCGCTTGGTCTCGTCATTTAATTGTTCAGACGAATTGTTTATTTTAAACTCCTGCAGCTTTCCTTCAAAAATTTTCAAAGAATCAGAGATCTCTTTCAATTGCTCTTTAATAAACAATATCGTCCGATCTGCCACTTGATTCTTCCTGTCTAGATTATACTGCTGGTAATTTGTTATTAGGCCATTCATAAAATCAATTTCCTTTTCGGGATTGGATCCTGTGACGGTCAGGTTCAGCACGCCTGAGCCTTCTTCCGCCCAATCTACCCGTAGTCCACTTACATAACTCCCAGCCAGGCCCAGAGGATCCAAGAAAGTGAGCTTCAACGGAATGTTTTTAATATTTTTTATACTTCGCCCCGAATCCTTCAAGACAACGAAATGGTGACCACCATAATTAATGCTGTCGTTAAAGGCGAATGTTTTTTCATTAGCAAACTTATCGTCGTCATTTCTGACGGAATACTTTTTCTCGTCAAGTGCTTTGAAAATGAGAGAAGCACCATAAGATCCATTGCGGACCAATAACCTAACCTTCACCGGAAGAGCATAAATCTCAGATGTTTTTATTTTTCCCTCTTTGTAAAAGGCAACTTCAAAGTTCAAATCCTCTATCACGCTCTGGATCATCGGATAAGAGCGAATTATATAAGGTTCATTGAGGTAATTTCGATACGGATTAAGAAGGGAGTTTTTGTACAATAAGTCTCCTCCGTTGGCTTCTTCTCTTTCTTTGATGATGACCGACGCGGTTACAGGGTAAATGCGAACGGCGTATCTGTTTCTCAAAAAGGCTATTGAGAGAGAAACGGAAAGGGATGCAACAATGACATACCAATAACGAATAGAGCGGGATAAAACTCTCTTATAATCAATTTTTGATCCCTCATTTTGACTCAAGTGATCGATCTGCTCGAAGGACTTTAAATTATTGTTGGTCATCATCGCCTATTCAATGTAACAATAAGCAGAACGACAGAAGCGAGAGAAAGCGCCAATGACAGGTTTTGAGCAAAGTAAGTCCGGAAGGGTCGCAATTTCAATGCAGGTACAACGATGATGTCATTCTGGTGAACATAATAGTAAGGCGATTTTACCAAGTCTTCATCCAGCAAATTTACGTAGTGCACTTCCGCTTTCGAGCCCACTTGGCGTATGATTTTTACATTAGCTCTATCAGCCAGGTCGCTCAACCCTCCCGCCAAACCTAGGGCCTCAGGGAGGGTAACTCTGTTGTTATTAAACGTGACTGAGCCTTCCTTAAACACCTCGCCCAAGAAAGTGGCACGGTAATTCAGCAACCTCACTTTCACCACAGGTGATTCCAAGTAGACATTAGCCAGTTTTTGCAGAGTATCTTGAATTTGAAACACAGAAAGTCCAGCCACTGTCACCTTCCCAACTACAGGCATCGGAATTTGACCCTGCTCATCTACCAAATCCCCCAGGAGAAGAGCCCCACCTACAAGATTTCCAGTCACCTGCTGATTTTGTCCAAGCACATCGAATTCCTTTGTCGTCAAGCTGTTGTAGCGGATGGAAAGGATATCGTTCGTTTGTATTTTATAGTCAAAAGCTTCAACATCATACTTTCTCGTCGTGGTGTCTTTTGCCAAGTCCCTTTTACCAAGGTCATTTTTTTGCAGATAAACGAATTTTCTGTTGGGCACGCACGATGACAGTACCACTGCACCAGCAAAAAATAGAAGTAAGGCGCTTCGCATGGGTTGTAAATAGACCGCAAATATATTCAAATTGAAATAAGTATTTGCTTTATGAGCAACGCGATAATCGCCTATTTATCATGAAATTATTTTTTCAGTTGGCCGGTTACCTAAATCGGAACAGTAACCGTAAACGTCGACCCCTTCCCTACCTCGCTGGTCACATGGATGGTACCACCCAGAAGGTCAACTGATTTCTTCACAATGGAGAGTCCCAATCCCGTTCCTTGTATAGATCCAACGCCTTTGCCGCGAAGAAACGGCTCAAATATCCGCTCTAGTTCATCCGGGGGTATTCCTATGCCTTCATCACGCACCATCACGATGAGCTGATTGCCTAAGCCTTTTACGGTCAAGAAGACGTGATCTTTGTCAGGTGAAAATTTGATCGCGTTGGTAAGCAAATTGACGATGACGCTGCGCAACAATTTTTCCTCGGACACAACCTTCATCGGCAACTGACTGAACTCTGCCCTCACAATGTCGGTCTCGCTTCTCTTCTGATGGCTTACTTCTTCCACCACCCGGTTCAAAAACTCGCGCAGGTCAATGTCGGTGAGGTCCAATCGAATTTTATTCGTCTCCGTCTTTTCATAATTCAGTACATCGTTCAAAAGCATGCTCATATGGTGAGCGTGTTTCTCTATGGCCCCGATTCGGCGTTGAAGGTCTTCGGACGCCAGACCACTCCCCTGTTCTTTGATAAAGTTCGTTTGAAATTGAATCGATGACAATGGAGAGCGAAATTCATGGGAAGCAATGGACACAAATCGGCTTTTGATTTCTACCGCTTCTTTCTGTTTCTGTAGGGCTTGCTTCAATTCCCGTGTTCGCTCCTCTACCTTCATCTCCAAGGCCATTCTATACTCGGTCAACTCAGTCATATCTTGACCCACCAACGTAAGGCCCACCACCTGACCTGAAACCGAAAGGCGATGACTGCAACTGAGCAGCAGTGTTATCAGCTTGCCGCCTTTGGTACGGATCATCAGTTCTTCTGAAATGACCGGTTGGTCGCTCATGGCTTTCAAAAACAATTCTTCGAATCGGCGGGGTTCAACTTCTTTCATCAACACGGTCACTAGCTTCTGCGCAAACGCATCGCCTTTCTCAAACCCTGTAACTTTGGCGCAATGGTCGTTCCAGTCCGTGATGTAGCCTCGGGTGTCTAACCCGATAATAATTGCGTTCGCGCGCTCAATCAGGCTGGAAAAATTTGCCGCTTGTGTGATCAGTTTTCGTTCAAAGACTTTCTGAGAGGTGATGTCGCGGATCAGGAGGTGAACGTGGGTGCGTTCTCCTGCTTCATTCAGTACCGGCACAAAATTGAATTCCAGCGAAACCTGGACACCGCGGTGGTTCTTTATTTCAGTAAAATATTTTTCGCTCGTTTTTTTTTCCTGAACACTCTCAAGGATACTGTCCATGGCGAGCCTGGACTCAAGGTCCAGTGCATTGACAAAGTCTTCGCCTTCGGCAAAGGGCTTAACAAACAGGTTTTTGTTTAATTCAACAGCGGCTTCATTGAACAGAACAATCTTTCCCTCTCGATCAAGTATAATTAGGGCCTCGTCAAGGTTGTCGATTAGAGTGTTCAGCAAATTCATCAGGCGGCTGTTGGCACGTCGGCATTAGGGATGGTAATGTCTACACGTGTCCACTCGCCCAAGACAGAATCAATGCCGATGGTGCCGCTCAGTTTCTCTACTACTTCTTTAACAATATACAGACCTAGGCCCGCTCCGTCGCTCGACTCGTGGGTGCGGACAAACATATCAAAAACGTGGGGAAGTTGATCAACGGCAATCCCTACTCCATTGTCCAAGACACTGATCACGGCTTGTGTTGGTGAAACAGAGGCATTGACGCGAACAAAAGAGTTGTCCTTTCTGGCGTCGCGAAAATTAAAAGAGTTGGAGAATAAGTAAGAAAGAACGATGCTCAGGCGATCACGATCGGAATAGAAGGGCACATGCCCCACGAAATTAAACTGCGGAACAATGGCATTCGACTCGACCTTCACACGCGCATAGCTTTCTCTGCAAAGTTGTCTTAGGTCAATTTCCGTGAACTTCAGTTCGGACCGAAGATTTTCAGAAAAATCCAAAATTTCTTTCAGTGTGTGGTCAAGGCGAAGGGTGCTCTTTTTTATCATATCAAAGTACCGATCCACCGTCTCCTTGCTTTGGTGTTGCTCCATTTGGGCCACGTTTACCAGGCCGATCACCGAAGCCAGCGGCGACCGCAAATTGTGAGAGATATTATAGACAAATGAATCGAGCTCTTTGTTTACCTTCAGCAGTTCACTGTTTTGCTTTTGCAAAGTTTCATCTTGCTGCTTTTGAACGCGTTTGTGATAATGCTCCCGCAGCGTGTGCTTAATGGCAATGGGCAAACGGGCCAAGTTCGTTTTGAGCACGTAATCGTCTACGCCCATCTTGATACAATTCACGGCAAATTCCTCCGACACCGATCCAGTGACGATAATAAAAGGGATATCGGATTTACTTCCTTGAACGATACTCAGCGCTTCGATCGAGTTGAACTGAGGAAGAGCATGATCTGACAAAATCAAATCCGGATTAAATGTATCTAACGCATCAATAAACTCTTCTCTGGTGTCAACCCGTATTCGGGTGAATGCCAGCTTATCCTTTAACAAAACTCGGTCCATCAAGCCAGCATCGTCCTCCAAGTCTTCCAACATTAGAATTCGCAGTTCCTTCGCTATCATGTAAAGTGTGTTCCGTACGGTTTCTGTTTTCTTTACTCTCAAAATACATCGATGCAAATCCAAAAAAACCAACGCATGGGATTAACTCCCATGATTTTGACAACGACAGCTCGAAAAAAAATTACGTTTAAACAAAACGATCAATCAATCACTCACTTATGAATGGAAACGACGAAGTAGAGATTCTAGTAGTTGAAGACAACCCTGAAGATGCTGAACTGACCATTCGTGCGCTCACCAAGCAGCGACTGGCGAACAAAATAGTTCACCTGATAGACGGTGCTGAAGCGCTGGATTTTATTTATGGCCGCGGCGGCTATGCCGGTCGAGATATCAACCAAGTGCCCAAAGTGATTCTTATCGACTTGAAGATGCCCAAGGTCAGCGGGTTAGAGGTACTGAAGCAAATCAAAAGCGACGCTAGGATCAAAACGATACCTGTAGTGATTTTAACGTCATCCGCTGAAGACCCCGATATAAAGGAAGCATACGAACTGGGTGCCAATAGTTACATCGTGAAGCCTGTGGATTTCAATGTGTTTTTCAAGACAGTGGCAGACTTGGGGTTGTATTGGCTGGTGGTGAACAAATTATAGATGACCGTTTTTCAGGAACAAACTTCTCTGACTTGAATTCATTTTATACGAGACCTTTTAAACCTACCTGCCTGGTTCTTTTTTTGACAGTGCAGATGTTCGCGTTGGTGGCAATTCCAGTTTTTGGACAGAAGTCGAACGACTCCACCACACTCAAACTCAAAAAGTTGAGCATCGAGGAGTTGCTCAACGTAGAAGTGACATCTGTGTCGATGCGACCGGAAAAATTGAGTGAGGTAGCCTCTGCCATCCAAGTGATTTCCGGTGAGGACATTCATCGCTCAGGGGTGACTCGGCTACCGGAAGCATTTCGCTTGGTTTCGAACCTCCAGATGGAACAAGTGAATTCGCATGATTGGGCCATAACGGCTCGTGGATTTAACGGCTTGCCATCAACCGGCGGCATTCTGGCAAACAAATTATTGGTGATGGTCGATGGCCGATCTGTTTACAATCCACTGTTCGGTGGCGTTTTTTGGGACGTGCAGAATGTAATGCTCGAAGATCTTGATCGGCTCGAGGTGGTGAGCGGCCCTGGCAGCACCTTGTGGGGTGCCAATGCAGTGAACGGCGTCATCAACGTGGTTTCAAAAAGTGCAAAAGAAACTCAAGGGCTTGTGGCGACCACGAGCAGTGGCTCCTTTTTGCAGAACATCACACAAGCGCGCTATGGATTTCATATTGACTCCAGTCTATTCATTCGAGTGTACGGTCAACGTTTTGATCAACGAAGCACCGTGTTGGAAAATGGGAAGAACGGCAAAGACGCATGGAGCATGAATCAAGGTGGCTTTCGATTGGACTACTATGCCTCCAAAAAAAATACCCTTACTTTCCAAGGCGACTTGTACGATGGCGCATCCAACGACTCGACAGCACACGCCAATACCAACGGCCAAAATTTGCTTGCTCACTTTGTCAGGAAAATTTCCGATCGTTCGAACTTGTCGATAAAGGCGTATTACGACCGAACCTGGCGCAAGACGCCCAGCTCCGCAACGCCTTTTGCCTATCAGCTCAACACCTATGATATCGACATACAACATCGTTTTCCAATAAAACAAAATCATAGTGTGTTGTGGGGTGTGGCCTATCGATTTCAAAAAGACCAGACCACAGCTGCCCTTTATCCGCCACAAAAAAACATGCCGCTGTATAGCGGTTTTATCCAGGATGAGATCGCGGTGGTACCTGAAGTGATCAAATTCACCGTGGGCAGCAAATTCTTGAACAACGTGTTTACCGGTTTTGAATTTCAGCCAAGCGCGCGATTCGCATGGACGCCAAGCAAAAGCAACACGTGGTGGGCAGCTGTTTCGAGGGCCGTGCGTATCCCCACACGTTTCGACTCGGATGTAACACTCACGTCAAAGTTCAATTCAGAAAAAGTCCTCGCCTACGAGGCGGGATACCGCGTTCGTCCAGTGGAGGAACTGTCCCTTTCCTTTTCAACATTTTACAATAAGTACAGTAGCTTGCGCAGCATTGACACCGCTGCCGGCACCACGCAAGGAATCGTGGTTGCAAACTCACAACGGGCGGAGTCATGGGGTTTTGAATTTTCAGGAAACTATCAGGCCACACGATGGTGGCACCTGCGCGGTGGTTTCACCTATTTCGACAAAAACATTTCACCTACCAGTCCCAAAGTGCTACCGCTCAGCGGTCCTTTCGAAGGCGTGGATCCAAAAAACATCTTCATGTTTCAATCGGTTATGGACTTGAAAGAACATTGGCAACTAGACTTGACCGGCCGTTACGTCGATGCTCTTCGAGGCGTGCCGCCTGGATACCCGATCGTTCCCTCCTATTTCACCTTCGATGCGCGTATCGCATGGAACTTTAATTCACTGGAGTTTTCTTGCGTAGGTCAAAATCTCTGGGCAGATCAGCATACCGAAGTCGGCCTTTCTAGAATTCCAAGAACCATTTACGGAAAGGTAACATGGCGATTTTAAGAGTGATACACCTCCAAATCATTGCAATCCTGCTCTGCGGCCTCAACTGCGCTCAAGGGCAAAAGCAAGCGGCCCCGGAATATCAAGTCAAAGCCGTCTTCCTGTTCAACTTCGCTCAATTCGTGGAATGGCCTCCCTCCGCCTTTAGTGAAACCAATGACATCATCATTGGTGTGTTGGGAGAAAATCCATTCGGCAATTTTTTGGGTGAAACTGTTCGTGGCGAAGAAGTGAACGGACATCCGCTGAAAGTCCAGCACTATGCAAAAATTGAGGAAATCAAAGCATGCCACATTCTGTTCATCAATTTAACCGAGGCATTGGAGATCAAACATGCCATCACCAATTTAAAACCCAAACACACGCTCACCGTCAGTGATGTGGATGGCTTCACGGCCCAAGGGGGAATGATCCGTTTTTTCAATGAGGACAAAAAGACCCGCATGCGCATCAACCTACCGGCGACCAAAGACGCCGAACTAAAAATCAGCTCCAAGCTCCTTCGCCTGGCGGAGATCGTAAGTTCCAAAAAACAACAATGAAGACCAGCACCTCCATTCAGCGAAAGTTGATGCGTATGATTGCTCTCACCAGCGGGGCGGCACTCATGCTGACCTGCGCTTCTTATTTTGTCTACGAGTTTTTTACATTTCGGCAGGCCATGATCAGCCAACTTACAATTTTAGGTGAGGCGATTTCTACCAACAGCACAGCGGCACTGGCTTTTCAAAATAGCGATGATGCTGCCGAGACACTGACTGCACTGAAGTCTGACAAGCACATTGTAGCGGCTTGTCTCTATGATAAGGAAGGGACCCTTTTTGCAAAATACCCAAGTGCCCTGCCCAACAGTATTTTTCCTCGCGTCCCCCAAGAGGAAAGTTTTCATTTTGAAAATACCCACCTCGCGGGCTTTCAAAACGTGATTCAAAATGGAAAGCGCCTTGGCACTTTGTATTTAAGATCCGACATAGGCGCTATGTACGAGCGATTCCAACTGTATGCAGTGATAGCGATATTGGTGATCGGCTTCTCGTTCCTTTTGTCCTACTTACTTTCAAAGCGCTTGCAACAAAGAATATCAAAACCTATTCTTGCACTTGCCAAAACTGCCCGAGATATTTCCAAGAACGACGATTATTCTGTTCGCGTCGTTAAGTTGGACGACGATGAAGTGGGCGTACTCACGGAAGCGATCAACCAAATGCTCACACGCATCGAAGAACAAACCGAAGAAATCCTATCGCTGAACCAAGGTCTTGAACAAAAAATAATCGATCGCACCAGCGAACTTCAGGCCGCCAACAAAGAACTAGAGTCATTTTCATATTCCGTCTCACACGATTTGCGGGCTCCGCTTCGATCCATACACAGTTATATCAATATCCTCAGTGAGGAATATGGTGAAAAGCTCGACAACGAAGCCAGGCGCTTGATCGCGATCGTAACGAGCAACAGCAAAAAGATGGGGCAACTCATCGACGACCTTCTCGCCTTCTCCCGATTGGGGCGAAGAGAATTGTTGCGGACTCCGTTGAACATGAATTCATTGGTAAGTTCGGTTTGGGAAGATCAAATTCGCTTGCAGGAACGAAGTAACGTCAAGCTTTCGAGTGCCGATTTGCCGAATGCCGTGGGAGACAGCGCAGCCATCACCCAAGTATGGACCAATTTGATTTCAAATGCGTTGAAATATTCGCGACACAAAGAGTGCTCAATGGTCGACATTGGCCATTTTCAAAAAGAAGATATGACGGTCTATTTCGTTCGCGATAACGGTGCGGGTTTTGATATGAAATATTATGACAAACTTTTTGGTGTGTTCCAGCGCCTTCACTCGGCGAAAGAATTTGAAGGCACGGGCGTGGGGTTGGCCATCGTACAACGCATCGTCACACGGCATGGCGGCACGGTTTGGGCGGAGTCGAAAGTGAATGAGGGAACCACTTTTTATTTCTCGCTGCAAAACAAGAGTGTCTCAGATTAAGAAATATTTAAACCGGAGGTAAACTATAAAATGAGCGTCACGGATAAAATCAAAATTGTTTTAGTAGATGATCACGCGCTGGTACGCAACGGCATTGCTGCCATGCTCAAACAAGTCGATGATTTCCAAATTGTTGGCACGTTGGATAGCGGAGAGCAACTAGTCAATAATTTTAAAGAGCTCAGCCCTGATGTGATTGTGACAGACATTGTGATGAAAGGGATGACTGGAATTGAGGCAGCGCGTTGGATCAAGGAGCGATCTGAAAAAATCAAAATCATCTTGCTCTCCACCGAAGTAAGAAAAGATTTTGTTACTCAGGGCATTCAAGCGGGAATTGACGGATACCTGCCCAAAGACATTGAAAAAGACGTGCTGGTGGAGGCCATACGCCGAGTGAAAAATGGAGAAAAATATTTTAATGAGGCAATAACGACGTTGGTCTTTGAGGATTACTACAACAAAGAGAAAGTGGCGCGCCAGACAAAGCAACATCTGCAATTGGGCGACCTGACGGAACGTGAAGTTCAAGTACTCAGCCTGATCGCCAGCGGCAAATCAACCAAGGAAGTGGCGGAAGAACTATTTATCAGCGCAAAAACTGTGGACACTCATAAAGGTCATATTCTGGACAAGCTGGGCTTGAAGAACACGGCCGAGTTGACCAAATATGCCATCAAGAATGGGTTGATCGCGATGTAACACTCCATCCTGCGTGTGATTCGGCCGTTAAACTAGCAATCATCTGATCGCACAGCTGACTAAATGTTTTCACTTTACGTTGCAAGAATTCGAAGGGATGACTTGAAGTGATCATCTCTTTTATTTCTTCCAACGTCTCGCTGAACTCGCGATCATTAAGCATCGTCACCGCGGCCTTCACCTTGTGAAGGACCCTGAAAAAATCAACGGAAGCGTCGCGGGTCAAAACCGACTGCAGTTCCTTGACGTTGTCAATCAAATGTGAAATCAATTCGCGTTTAAAAACGGGGTCGCCATCGGTGAATGAATCAAAATCAATTG
This sequence comes from Cyclobacteriaceae bacterium, assembly GCA_035492075.1. GTDB lineage: Bacteria > Bacteroidota > Bacteroidia > Cytophagales > Cyclobacteriaceae > ELB16-189. Next base: position 13,115 of record DATJJP010000088.1, read on the forward strand.
ACAATGACCGAAGTCTTGATGGCACATACTTTTCCATCTTCTGTCGGAATTCATCCAGGTCTAACGGCTTGCTTATTAAGTCAGTCATTCCCTTTTTTATGGCCAACTCTTGCACGTCAGCGATCGTTGATGCCGTGAAGGCAATGATAGGCACTGTTTTGAAATAAGGATCATTCATCGCCCTGATTCGAGCGGTAGTTTCATACCCATCCACCAGAGGCATTTGGATATCCATCAGCACCAGCTGAAAATCCTTGTGGCAGATTAGTGCCAAGGCTTCTGCACCACCGCCCGCAACAGTCACTTTCATTCCCTGCTGACGAAGGATCAAAGTCGCGACTAATTGATTTACAGAATCGTCTTCGACTAATAATATGTGAACACTTTTCTTTTCCATGGTCTTTGGCTTTTAAGTCTTCACAAAGGTTCGATAATGAAACGTAACGAAAATCAGCACGTGCCTTATTCTGAAAAATCAGGAAAATGCAGAGCATAGCGAAGCGCCTGGGTCATTAACAGCGCATTGTGCATTTACAGGGGCTGCTCAGGGTTTTTCTGATGCCTGAAAACGGTTGAAAAGCCCAAAATCAGGTTTCTGAATTTCTCCTCTCAGGTTTTTTCTGATTTCACACGATCCGCCACCTGCTGATGTTTAGGGGCATGCTTCTGCTCAATTTTGAACCACAATCCAAACAAGAAAAACAAATGACAACAAAAACCAGAAACACCAACAAGTTCATCAACACCATCGATGAGTGCATGACCAATGGCGTAGCCAATGGCATTTTTCAGGTCTCGGTGGAAGACGATGTTCTGAATGGACGCGAAGTCACCATCAATGGTAGAAAAGTAGTGAGCTTCGGCTCCTGCAGTTATCTTGGGCTGGAGACGGACGATCGCCTCAAACAAGGGGCCATTGACGCAACACTTCGGTATGGCACTCAATATTCCTCCTCCAGGTTGTTCTCGGCTTGCAACTTGTATGAAGAAGTAGAAAGTCTCTTTCAGGAAATCTTCGGCCATCCCTCCATCCTAGCGGCTACTACTACCCTTTCCCATCTAGGAGCCCTTCCAGTGATTGTGCAAGATGAAGACCTTATCATCTTAGATCATCAAGTCCATGGCAGCGTGCAACTCGCCGTTCAGCAAGTGAAAGCCAGAGGCACCAAAGTGGAAATGATCAAACACAATCGGATGGATATGCTCGAAGATTCGATCAAAGCAAACCCCAATAAGTATAATAAGATATGGTACATGGCCGATGGCCTCTATTCGATGTACGGTGATTATGCACCTCTCAAGGACATCACTTACTTGATGAACAAGTACGCCAATTTTTATGTCTATGTTGACGATGCGCACGGCATGAGCTGGGCAGGCACGCACGGCAATGGATATGTGTTAAGTCAGATGCCGCTGCACCCCAAGATGGTGTTGGCTACCTCGCTCGCCAAAGGCTTCGGCACAGGCGGTGGTGTGACTGTCCTCCACGACAAAGAGATGCATCGTAAGATCCTTACCTGCGGAAGTTCGTACACATTTTCAGGACCGGTGCAGCCGCCCATGCTCGGTGCCTCCATCGCGAGCGCAAAAATCCATTTGTCTGACGAAATCTATTCGCTTCAAAACAAGCTGGCAAAAAAAATTGACTTAGCTCAACGGATCATCGAGCAACATGAGTTGCCACTGGTGCTTCCGTCAAACTCACCGATCTTTTACATTGGTCTAGGCCTACCGCGAGTTGGCTATAATATGGTAAAGCGCTTGCTGGACGAAGGCTTCTACACCAACATCGGTATTTTTCCGGGCGTGCCTGTGAAATGCTGCGGCCTTCGTTTGGCGGTGACCAACGGCCAAACGGACGAAGACATCAAAAATGTGCTCGACGCCTTTGCTTATCACTTCCCTCGCGTACTGGAAGAAGAAGGTCAAACTGTGGAAAATATCAGTGCCAATTTCGATTTGCCTTTTGAGCAAACGGCCAAGCGCTACCCGGTTAAATCCGCAACTTCGTCATCACAGTTTCAAATCCAACACGAAACATCCATCAAGAACATCGACGAAAAATTATGGGACGAATTGTTGGGTGCCAATGGCACATTCGACTGGAAGGGCTGCCAATTCATTGAAGACACCTACAAAGAAAATCCCGACGTTGAAAACAACTGGAAACTCCATTACCTGATCATCAAGGATCAAACAGGCAGCCCTTTATTGGCTACTTATTTCACCGAGATGATTTGCAAGGACGATATGATCGCTCCCGCCGACACATCTCGAGCCATCGAAGAAATCCGAAAAACCAACAAGTACTATCTCGCCTCGAAAGTGATCATGATGGGATCGTTGTTGAGCTTGGGTGACCATCTTTATGTAGATCGCACCAATCCGCTTTGGAAAGATGCCGTGCGCGAAATGTTACGGATCATGAACGAGGTGAAACAAGCTTGTGGTGCGAACACCGTGCAGCTGCGCGATTTTGACACAAACGATGTGGAGATCAGTGACTTTTTGATCAAGGAAGGTTTCATCAAAATGGAGATGCCCGATACACACACATTGACCAATACCAAGTGGTCAACGGTAGACGAATATTTGTCCACGTTCTCAAGCAATTCAAGATCGCAGTTCAAGAAATTGATTTCCAGCAAAGATGATTTCTTCGATACCAAAATTTTGACCGGCAAAGAAAAAGAAAAGGGCAACGCTGAGCTTTGGTACAAACTCTATTGCAACGTAAAGAACAAAGCGCTCAACATCAATACCTACACCATACCATTCAAATACTTTACCAATATCATGTCACACCCCAATTGGGAGGTCATTGAATTGAGACTCAAAACCGCGGACTTGGATTCGTCTGAGAAAGAAGGACCACTGGTGGCAGTCAATTTCTGCTACAAGTCTTCAAAGAACAACTACTCGCTGTTCGCCGTCGGGATGGACTATGACTACGTGCTCACCCACGGTTGTTATCGCCAGGGGTTGTACCAAACTGTACTTCGCACCAACGCGCTCGGCTGTGACAAGTTATACCTGGGTATGGATGCGTCTATCGAGAAGAAAAGATTTGGTGTAGACGTAATTGGAAAAAGTGTTTACATCCAAGCCAACGACAATTTTAATATGGAATTAATCGGAACGTTAAAAAGCAAACCATAACGACATGGAAAAGAGAAATTATAAGGAATACAGAACGACTTCTTTCTGGACAGACGAAAGTGAAGACATCGTTTTCTTCAAATACGCACCCAAGCTGGAGATCGACATCGACGTGGCCAAAGAAATTGTGGAAAGCAGGTTGAATTATACCAAAGGAAAACCCGTATACACCCTCATTGATTTTAGCAACGTAAAATCGGTCACAAAGGAAGCGCGCGATTACATGAACAGCCCCGACGGCGGACTGAAGGGAATTTTAGGTGGGGCTTTTCTGTCAACCAGTGTGGTTGCCACTTTGTTTGTAAACCTGTACTTGAAAATCAGTAACCCGTCTGTTCCTGCAAAATTCTTTACGAGCGAAAAAGACGCCCTGTGGTGGCTGAAAAAAATAAAGAACACAAACGCTATCCCAATTCCTGTTCTGTAAAAAAAGTCTGAACAATTCTATATGAAAACTGAAACACCTCCCGTCATGCTTTTTAGTGCAACCGATGAAGATGTGATTTTTGCGGAGTGTCGATCCCTGAAGGTGGATCTCTCGGCAGCCATGCAAATCGTGGCGGATCGTTTGGAATTCACCCACCAAAAAAAGCATTACTTCGTGTGCGACCTGTCTAAAGTTCAAAGCGTGACGGCGGAAGCCAAGAAATACCTCCAACATCCCGACGGAGGTTTAAAAAATATCCTGGGCGCTGCCTTGATTGCCTCAAACCCGGTAGCTGCATTGATCGCCAATGTATTCGTGAAAACACCAAAAGATTTTCAAGCCAGGTTCTTTTCAAACAGAAAAGATGCATTCGACTGGATACATGCTCGAAAACAAAAAAGTCTTACCTAATCTATCTCAAACAACACGTCTATGATGCGCCAGTTATCAAGAAACAATGAAGAAACGGTACAGGTGAAAACCGAAGTACTCGTGAAATTGTTGGAGTTCGCGGAAGCCATGCTAAAGGGCGACTACTCCAAACGCGTAATTACCGACTTCAGCGACGACCTGATCACTCGCGTGTCAAATTCGTTCAATCGCTTCGCCGATAAAATGCAACTCAACCCGACCGGATCGGATGTTGATCAGGATGATACAGTCAATACATTCATGGATGTGATCGGTTCGTACACCAATCTTGACTTTAAGCAAAAACTTCCAATTTCTGAAAACGGTACGATCTGGGATGCCATAGCCACAGGTATCAACATGCTGGGTGATGAATTGGAACAAAGTACCACTTCGCGCCAGGAATTGGAGCGCGAACGCAACCTGCTCAAAGAAGCAAAGCAACAAGCGGAAGAAGCAAACTTGGCCAAGAGCAGGTTCCTGGCCAACATGAGTCACGAAATCCGCACCCCTCTAAATGGTATCCTCGGGTTGACGCAAGTGATGATGACGGAAGTGGCTAATCCGGAGCACTTGAAATATTTGGAGATGATCCACTATTCTGGCAAAAACCTGACACAAATCATCAACGATATTCTCGACTTCAGTAAGATCGAGAGTGGAAAGTTGGAGCTCGAAAATCTGAATTTCAATTTCGGCAAGATCATCAACAACGAGATTGAGCGGTATCGCTTCTTGGCCAAACAAAAAGGACTTTATTTGACCTGCGAAATCGACAATTCAGTTCCGCAAGAAGTCATCGGCGACCAGGTTCGCATTTCGCAGGTGGTAAACAACCTTATCAGTAATTCAATCAAGTTTACAAGCCAGGGCGGAATTTCCGTGAACTTTTCTACGGTGGAAAGCAAAGAGCGCGAGGTCCTCATCCAATGCACAATTAGCGATACAGGCATCGGCATCGCGAAGGAAGCACAAACCAGAATATTCCAAAGCTTCGATCAAGCAGATACATCCGTCACTCGCAAATACGGTGGCACCGGATTAGGCCTAAGCATTGTCAAAAACTTGGTAGAACTAATGGGTGGAACGATCAGCGTGCAGAGCCCGTTCAACTCGATCATGAGCAGTGGATCATGCTTCACGTTCACTCTCCGTCTGCAAACACCCGTTGCTAATGTAGATGCGCCAAAGGTTGTGGCAGACGCTACGTCTTTGAAAAAACCAGTCCAAATTTTGGTGGTCGACGACAACCCGGTCAATTTATTGGTAGCTCGAAAAATGATCGAAAAATTTGGTGCTGTGGTGATCACCGCCGACAACGGAGCCACCGCGATCAAACTGACGCAGTCCATCGACTTTGATTTGATATTGATGGACCTTCAAATGCCCGTGCTCGATGGATTTGGTGCGGCCCGCGAAATCAGAAACTTGAATTACAAAAAACCGATCATCGCTTTGTCGGCCAGCGCCTACAAGGAAGATATCGAAAACAGTTTAGATGCGGGAATGAATGGCCACTTGCACAAACCTTTTACCGAGGCAGAGTTGTTTCAGGTAATCGAAAACAACATCTAGACCACAACAAAACGCAAAGACAAAAAAATATAAAAAATGGAGTCTTCAAAATCAACTAAACCAACCCTACCGCAGAACCTGATCCATTTGCTGCAGTTAATGCAAGAAGGGCTCATCGTACTGGATCCCTCCGGCATCATCGTGTTTACCTGTCAAGCCGCCGGTAAAGTCTTTGGTGTCGCCGATCACAATGTCCTGCTTGGCAAACATTTTTCCGAGTTGTATTAACTAAATGCTTCCGGCCCGTTTTATTTCGGCGAAATCAGTGTGAAGCTCTCAGGTGGCAAAAGATCAAATACCTTGACGTGACGTGCCAACAAGCTAAAGGTTAATTTCTCATCGATAAAAAAGAAATTGCATTCAAACAGACAATCGTTGACGATCAGCTTAACAAAATACAAGTAGTCTCTCCCCAACTTATTCCAGCCGCTTTCCGTGCGATAACCCTGCGCCTTATCCAAGATAGAATTGATGAGCTGCCACGTCGCAATACCCCCATCGTTTCCCCGCGGCCGATCAATGGACGTCAAAAAAAAGACAAGCGTATCTTTTCCTTTTAATACGAAGCCGCTCGCAGTGGTGACGTCATGGAGGTTGAACACTCCGGAAAATTGTCCAGCACTTACTTGAGGCGGCAGCTTTTCGAATGTGTGCGCAGTTAAAGTAATCTTCAGTCGACTGTCAAAAACAGAAACGGTATCCAGATTTGCACTGGAACTACTTTCGGTTGACTGCGCGAACGCGGCGATTTCACAGAACCATAAAGTCAACAGAATGATCGACTGTACCAAGAGACGAGTGTGGAGCTTTCCTTTCACGATATTCCTTATTCGGATAAAAATTTATCATGATTCGCACCCATGGCCTGTCATGCCCTGGGAGTTTGTCCTACCAACGGTCCCAATCAAAAAACTAAAAATCAAATCTATGGTCGGGTTTCAGGATGACTAAGGTAATCCGCCGGATGCACCAATGACAAGCGTAAAAAAAATGATTGGGGTGTCGTCAAAAGAACGACGAAAAGTCGCTCGCGATGTACAAAAAAATAGCCAGCGGGTTCCACTGGCTATCCGTAATATTTACTATTGAATTACTTCTTATTCTTGAATTCTTCTTTGATCTTTTCGATATCCACAGCCTTTGCTACGGGCTTGAAGTTCTGCACTTTCAAGTCTGTTCTTCTACGTGCTGCTTTGGCCTTATCCTTGCGATTCTTTCTTTTCAAACGGGTAACTGACATGACTTTTTTATTTATGGGAGCGCAAAAGTAAGCAGTATTTTCCGTATTACAAAAGCTAGAACCTAAACGTCACCCCAATTTTGATATTGGACGATCCCAACGCCCCAACCTCGCCAAAAGCACCAGCCTTGGGCGCAAAATAGTAGCGGGCCCCCGCATGTACACCTATATAGAGGCCGCTATTATAGTACCCATTGGAATAGTTGCTGTTGTCCCCCCAAGAAAACGATCGGTAACCAAGGCTACCACCACCATAGATATCCCATTTCTTGTCATTAATGTTGAACAGCTCATTGAAGTGGTACGAAACACGACCCGCCACATAAAGCGCCGAAAAACTCGCGTTGTATCCAGGGAATCCATAGTGATAGGATAAATAGTCCATCGAACCACCCACGCTCACAAGTCTACTCACACCGTACTCATACGCCACTCCAAATGGAATCCCCCCGGAGTAATACGAGTTCAGTCCAAACCCAACGTTCAAAAGGTTATCGCCTTTCTGGAACTGGGCTTGCCCAGGAGTGGAGAGTAACGATAGCGCGCCAACAACTCCGAGGATCACAAAAATTCTTTTCATCTGTTTAATAAATTTGGTTGGAAAGCCACTGGAAATGATAACCCTATTTTTGCGTTCAACGAACGGCTTTGAAGGTCAGCCACTTCCTTTAAGTGAACTTTGTTATAAAAGCTTACGCGAGTCTAGGAATTTGGTTTTCCGAATTCAATGGACTTCCGATAAACAGCCGCCATCCGCGAATAACCGTTAGTTTTGTGGCATGGAAAAAATTTCCCTCCCTAAAGGCACTCGCGATTTTGGGCCCGAACAGATGGCCAAACGACAGTTTATCATAGAATCTATAAAAAATGTATTTCAGCGTTATGGCTTTCAACCCCTGGAGACTCCGGCAATGGAGAATCTCAGTACACTCACAGGAAAGTATGGGGAAGAGGGTGACCAACTTTTATTCAAAATCCTGAATTCGGGAGACTTTCTTAAAGACGTGGATGGAGTAAAGCTCGAAGCCAAAAATGCAAAGGCGCTCACGTTCGATATTTCAGAGAAAGGACTTCGTTATGACCTCACCGTGCCTTTTGCCCGCTACGTGGTAATGAATCGCCACGAGATCATCTTTCCCTTTAAAAGATATCAGATTCAGCCCGTGTGGCGCGCCGATCGCCCACAAAGAGGAAGGTACCGCGAGTTTTATCAATGCGATGCCGATGTAGTGGGCACCGACTCGCTGGTGTGCGAAGCGGAAATCATCCTCATGATCAAAGACGCTTTCAAAGGACTCGGCATCCAAGACTATTCTATAAAAATAAATCACCGCAGCGTTTTGTCGGGCCTTGCCGAAATGCTCGACGCCGCCCAAAATGAAAATTCCCTTTTTGTCGCCATCGACAAGTTGGACAAGATCGGTGAAGAAAAGGTGAAGGAAGAATTGGGGGCGAGAGGATTTGATACCGCCAAACTCCCCCTTCTCTTCGAGG
>DATJJP010000089.1:0-9658 GCA_035492075.1 Cyclobacteriaceae bacterium
GGCGATGTGACCACAACCAAATTACGGGATCGCGAATGATTTCTTGCTCGAGTCGTTTGGTGAACGTCTCCAAAATTTCTCCTTCCTTTGTTTCCTCCGGCTTCTCGAACATCATCTCCGGAATTAACTCGTAGTATCCCCTCTTAATTCGCCTGATATTTATGAACACTACCGGGTATTTGAATTTCACAGCTAATTTTTCAGGGCCATTGAACACGAGCGTGTCCTGGTGGAGAAATGTAGTCCAAAAAGAGTTGGCCGAAGATGCTGCTTGATCTGCTATAAGGGCGGTAGCCGTTACGTCTTTTCTATTGGCTACCATCCAACGCAACGTCTGCTCTACGGGAACGATCTTCGTTCCGAACTTTGTTCGCATAGCGGTCATCATCCTTTCAAAGTACGGATGAGACAGTGGCCTGTAAACTACGGTCAACTGATATTTTGTTGCCAGGGAAAAACTCGGCCCGGCCCACTCCCAATTTCCGTAATGCCCAAGTACCAATAAAATGCTTCTTCTCTCATCGCACATCTTGTCAAGCCATTCAGCCCGGCGATAAACACAGCGGTCGCGAGCCTGTTGCTCCGTCATGTGCATCGTTTTCAAAGTCTCGAGCGTGAGATCGCATAAATATCGATAGTACGATTTTGCCAGTGAAAAAATCTCCTTCTCCGTTTTTTCAGGAAAAGATTTTCTCAAATTTTCCAAAACTACTTTCTTCCGGTATCCCGAAATCCAAAACACATAGTAAAGTCCATCCGATAAACGGTAAAGGGCCCAAAACGGCAGTGCCGAAACGAGATATAGAAAGGGGAAGGTCAAGTAAAAAACAACCGCTTGCATCGCTCAAAAATAAAATAGGATTGAACATTTCCGAAAACTTTGTTGGCCATTATGAAATTTAATTTTCAAAATAGAGTCAGTGCGTTCGGCCTTATCGGTATCTAATGCAGGGTTCATAAGCTTTTCCATAAGTACAAGGTAGCGTAGGCTTCCCATCCCGCATACTTCTTAAAATGTCTTTTCACTTGCTCAACAGAAGGTTTTTTCTTCATGCGCTTTAAATTTTTGATGGCGTTATGCAAACCCGCATCTTCAAGCGGAAAAGCATTGGCATATCGAAATGTTTTCATTAGTGCATAGTTGGCCGTCCAGTTTCCAACACCTTTGATTTTCATTAACTCCATTTTAGCATCGTCAAACGAAAGCGTGCTCAATTTCTCTTTCGATACCTTTTCAGTCGCAAATGCTTCGCCGATCAATTGTACGTATTTACATTTTTGTCTCGAAAATTGAAGCGGCAATAGATCTCCGTCCGATAGTTTGGCCACCGTTCCTGGCTGGGGGAACAAAAAATAGTCCTGACTATTGTGACTCAATCTTTCTCCAAAGTGCTCAACGAAGCGCTGCTTCAACGTATAGGCAAATGGCAAATTGATTTGCTGGCCGAGCACCGCCCACACCAATGATTCAAACAAATCCGGTTGGCCAACAATACGGTAGCCGTTGAATTTTTTTACTAGGTCTTTCAGCAGATCATCTTTTCTCGCCAGTGAATAAAATGGCTTCAGATTAGTATCCAGGTCAAACCACTCGCGAATATAGTCTGCAACATATTGCTCGGCGTGAGGATCTGCCTTCGTGTTCAAAAAATCAACCTTCAGCGTATGGACGTTATTTGCTATTTGAAAAACAAGAGTCTGGTTCCGCACGGGAAGGGCTTTAAGAATTCGGCCGCCGTCGATTCGGTGCAGGATTTCCCGAGGAGACCGTTTCAGGAAGGAAAGGGTGAGATCGTAAGAGAAAATTTCTGGCAGCGCGATTTCCATTGGGAGAATGATAACAGGGGCAAATTAATAATTTCATCATGGTGCCGATGATAAAAATGAAAAACTAAATTCCAGTTTCCGCAACAATCGGGTTGAGGATTGACGTCCGTGAGACAATTTTTGTGTCATGAAAGATCTTCACTCCGTCGACTGGCACCATGTGCGTACGTCATTAAATGAAAAAGGCTTTTGTCAGGTCGATGCGTTATGTTCGGCCGCTGAGTGCAAAGCGCTGACTGACCTCTACCATCAACCGATATTCCGAAGTGTCATCAACATGCAGCGCTATCGGTTTGGGCGAGGCGAGTACAAATATTTCAACTACCCTCTGCCCGGCATACTTCAAATACTTCGTGAAAATTTTTATCCCTATTTGGCTGAAGTTGCCAATACGTGGAGCAGCGTTCTAGGGGGTTCCGCGAAATATCCCAACACCCTCAGTGAATTTACTGCCATTTGTCATGCCCAGGATCAAAAACGACCAACGCCGTTAATCCTTCATTACGGTCCCGGCGGCTACAATACATTGCATCAAGATCTCTATGGCGAGGTTTATTTCCCCTTTCAGGTGGTTATTGTTCTGTCGCAACCCGGAAAAGACTTTGACGGTGGCGAGTTCGTAATGACGGAACAGTTGCCGAGGGCGCAATCCAAAGCGAATGTGCTCGCGCCCAAGCAGGGCGATGCCGTAATTTTTACGACTAACTTTAGACCGGTGCAGGGCGCCAAGGGGTATTACAAAGCCAAAATGAGGCACGGCGTGAGCGAAATCAGTTCAGGTGAGCGCTATGCTTTAGGAATGATTTTTCACGACGCCAATTGATGTCCTTCAACAATTTCGATTATTCATGATGAAGCATGCTGATTTAACCAGTCAAAAACTCTTTCGTTTAATTAAGAACAAAGAAGTGCAATGGGCAGGCAATGCACGACTTAGAATCTACGGCAAGCTGAATTGTTGGTCGGGCAAGCGCATGAAAAAAGAGAACCGCGTTTTCTTCAAAACAAAAGGCGAAGCCATAAATGATGGCTTTCGCCCTTGCGGTCATTGTTTGAAATAATCAGTGAGACAAATTTTAGTTTCTTTCTGTGTACTTTTTGAAGTTATCCAAGATCGCTTGCCATCCCCCGCGTTGCATCTCCAGCGGATTTTGGTTTTCGGCTTCAAAGGTCTCACTCACATGAGTGGTGTCTCCTTGCTTTGTGAACAGCACGCGCACTTTTCGTCCGTCACCGATGGTGTAAGCAATTTCCCGATTGACCTCCACGGTATTATAAACACCGCCAAAATCGAATCCGAAGCTTCCATCTTTGGCTTCCATTCTCGCGCTGAATTTTCCGCCGACACGCAAATCATTTGCGGCCGAGGGCGTGTGCCAATCGTCTGATGCATTGTTCCATTTTGTGATGTGAACAGGCTCCGTCCATAAATGCCAAACTTTTTCTACCGGAGCTTTCACGTTGGCTTCCACCGTGATCGTCTTTGCGGTTGCTTCCATGTTTTTTTTAGTTTTCAGTTAGTCTTTCTTTTTTTTCTCAACGTCAATCCAGCATCGGGCGTGTTGATGAGACAAAGGTGTGACGAAAATGAACGACAGAGGGCGTGAGAAAACGTCATTTTGTAGGGGTGATTGCGACAATTGAGGCTGATGGCCAAAAAAATCGGCCCCGCACCTTATCCGGCGAGGGCCGTTCTTTTAGAATTTGTCGGCGAACATCAATCCAATCCGATCATCATAAATGCGCCCCAGTAGATTGGCTCCGGAAACTCCGATCGTAGTTCTTTTTTCGCATCCACAAAGCTTTGCCGCAAGTTGCCGGTGTTCAACCATTTTCGGTAAAAGCCGAGGATGAGTTTTTGTGTTGCTTCGTCATCTACTTTGAACATACTCATGATCAATACCTTTGCTCCCGCCACCAAAAATGCTCGCTGCAAGCCGTATACACCTTCGCCATTGGATACTTCACCCAACCCCGTCTCGCATGCGCTCAGCACCACCAAGTCGGTTTTGTCCAAGTTGAGGTTCATGGCTTCGTATGCGGTGAGAATGCCATTTTCCATATTGTAATTGTATTTCGCTTTGATCAGCAAATCACCGGCCCCTTTGAGAAGCAGTCCCGTCTTCAACAACGGGTTTTCGGTAAGTTGTGCCTCGCTCGCTGTCATTTGTTTAGCGTCATCCTCACTTATCGCCGGAGTATAAAATCCGTGAGTAGCAATATGGAATATTTTGGGGCTCTCGACGTCTTTCACTTGCTCTTCGCTGGCGGCGGTTTCGAGATACTCTGACGTTTTCCAACCTTTTTGCTTGAGTATGGTTTGTAATTCATTCACCTCTTTCTCTGTACCGGGCAAGTCAGCCACGGTCTGATTGGTCGAGGCGGTGATATAGAACTTCGGATTGCCAAACATGGTGGCTGTGTTTGTCGTTTGCGCGCGCGTTTTTATTTTACGCAGATACAAATCCTTCGTGTTGCTGACGATCACGATGTTCGAGTTGTCGATCACATATTTCCCGTCCGGCGTCGAGATGGCCTCAAGGTTGATTAAGTTATAAACGCCGTCCGGAGAGATATAGATGGTAGCATATTGGCCAATCTCTTTTTGAATAGGCTCCCAAAAGATTTTATAGGAAATTTCGTCTAGCTGTTTACTGATAATGCTGTTTCTATAGTACTTAAAATACCTCGTCTCCATCTTACGACCGTCGGCCAAGGCAACCACTTTCGGGCGGGAGTTGTCATTTTTGACATACATGGCCACATACACGATGGAGTCGGTGAAGTCGTGGTTGAAGTATCGGTACCGGACCATCTCTACGGCAACGTCATTCTTTCCAATTGACTTCTGAACGTTTTCGTAGGTGATTTTTTTGTTCTCAAAACTCTGTCCAAAAAGCTCGGATTTTTCGCTCAGTTCCCTTTCCAATTTTTCGACGTCGGCACTAAGGGCGTTTACGTCGATTCCGTTCTGCAAGAGCTGCTCGCTGCTCATCGAAAGGGCATTGGTCAAGAATTCTTTCTTTTGAACCCAATTGTTATAGGCCGTCTTAAGATTTTCGTCAGTACTGTTTTGGATGCGCTCACGAATTTTGATGGAAGAGCTCAGCAACAACGCCTTCGTGAGCAACTGATAATTGTACACCTTACCAGCCAAGTCACGGAAGTCTTCAAGTTGCCCAAACGCAAGGGTATTGTAAAACTCGAAATCCCCTTTCATGGTGTTCCAATACTTCGCTTTCTCGCGTTCGCTCAGGGCGGGAAAATATTGTTTAATAAAGACATCATAATCATTCAATGCTTCTTCAATACTTTTCTTTGACCGCTTGTAATCTTTCTCCATGTAATAAACCTTGGCAAGCTTGGAAAGTATCTTGACATACTCCGGATGTTGTTTGCTGAAATATTTGTCATAAATGTTTTTCGCGTTGTTGTAAAAATCTTCGGCCTTGGTGTATTGTTTCAGCTGATAGTAAACATCGCCAGTAAGCGTGTAAATGCTCGCGGCATTAATATTATTTTTGCTGCCGGTTTTGTTTCTCCAGATTGCCTCCGCTTGAGTTAACGAGTTGAACGCGCTAGGGTATTTTTTCTGGGCAATGTTGATGACCGCCACATTTTTCAAAACGTCGGCGTATTGTGGGTTTTCCTTGCCTAGCCGCGTGGCCATAATGCCTTGCGCATCAAGTAATGTCTTTTCAATCTCTTCCGGGGAATCTCCTTTGTAAAAACGACATAGCGCCAGTCGGGCCAACGATCTTGCTACTTCCACGTGGTTGTGTCCGAATTGCTTCTCTTGATTCGCCAGTGCCTTGGTGAAGTTCTTTCGAGCCTCATCATAGTCTCCAATGACGTTGTCGATATCGCCCGTCAATAAGAGCACGGGTGCCATTTTGGTGGAATTCTCTCCATAAACAGATTGCCCGATTTGCCTCACTCGCGTTGCAATTTTGTCGGCCAGCGTATAATCCCCCTTAGCTAACGCCAACCGTCCAGAATTTACCAACGGCTCAATCAGGCGCATAGAATTAGGGCCGAACGTTTTTTCGTAGTCGGGAATGAGTTCGTCCAACACTTCCTCTGTATCGGCGTACCGCCCCAATTGAATATACAACCCCGAAAGTTGACCCGCCGCAGTTGATTCGTCAAGATTTGTAAGGCGATTGGCTTTCGAAATAATCTTACCGGCTCGATCGAGATTGTCTTCCGCTTCGTCAAACATTCCCTTGATACCAAACAGCGTTGCCTGCGTTTCGATCGCATCCACTAAAAATCCTTTTTTTTCTTCGTCCTTCCGGAAGTTTTCAAGAATTTTTAGCGAAGCACTAAGGCTCTCGTCGGCTTGCTCGTATTGCCCCAACTTGATTTGAAGTTTGGCATTGTTCGTGAGCTCGGCACCATACAAGTAATCATTGTAGTCGTATTTTATGCGTGCCGCATTTTTTGCTTTAGCCAGTGAGGCAACCGCCTTGTCATATTGGTCAGTGAGTTCGTAATAGCTGGCCATGTGATCGAGAATGTCAAGGATATCTTTGTGGCGAACCCCAATCTGTTTCTCGACGTTGTTGGAGTAACTCTGGCCATATATTTTTCCCGCCTCCGCAATCTTATTCGTGTAGTCCAAGTAGAAATCCGCCAATTTCAATTTTGCAAGATGGGTCTCCGGCGCATCCGGTCCATACAAGTCTGTCTTTATTCCAACAATGTCGGTCAAGTATCCTTCCGCATTAGCATACCCTTTCTTGTGAATAGCAAGTCCGTAAAGAAACTCCAGCACATGAGCCGTGGTGATGTTGTTGTGAGGAAGCTCAGGGGTAGTAGACAGCATTTTGTAGGCATCGTTCTCCAAATTCTTTGTTCTGTCTCGATCCAGTTTTGCATCATATTGCACTGCCTTGAGACGTGCCGAATAGGCACTGCCTTTGTAATTGCTGTTGACCATCTTCTCAAATTCTGCCTTCACATTATTGTACCTCGCTCCTCCTCCCTGGTCCAGCAGCCTTTTGAGGTACTCTTCGTAGATCGAGACGGCCAAATAGTGTGTGTTCTTATGACTGCTCTTTAAGTTGTTTAGTGCGTCGTCATACCCCGTGCCTCGCGGGAAATCACGATCCACTTCCAACCCATTTTCCAAAATCAAATTGGAGTGAAGAAATTGGTTGCGAACATAAGTGACATCATATCGCCCCAAATATTTATCGATCCATCGGGCCGCCGAAGAAAAAGCTGAGTCTGCGCTGTTGAAATTTCCCTGGCCGCGATACGCATTTCCGAGGTCGGTCATCCAACGTGCATAATCTTGATACCTGATTTTCAGTTGATCGTCGGGCACGCGCTGACTTTTAAGATTGCCCTTGTCGTCCACGAAAGTTTCGGTTTTGACCGCACGCCCTGCGAAATATTTCTCCTGATCATGCAACATGGTGATCGCTTCATTATAGTAACCCTGGCCAGTGAGTGCCTCTGATTGAAGCACACTCCATCGCGCCTTTCCGCCGTCGGTCCAAAATTTTCCTTCCTCCTGGATCTTTTTTGAAGCCGCCAAATAATCTTTAGCCACGCGGTAAGAACCATTGAGTATATATAGCTCAGCGATGTCGGCAATTCGTTGGCCGTGTTTCTGACTGCTCTCCGTGTTTGTAACAATACTCGTAGAAATGGCCGTCTGAACAGCGCTTTCAAAGTCAGTGATCTTGCCGGCTCCCAACTGATATTTTGCAAGCAAGTAATAATAGTTTGCGGTGTAGGGATTTTGAGGCCCCAGTTTTTTGAAAACCTTGCTTTTGAATTTCTCAAGGCCCGCGATAGCCTTGCGATAATCACCGATTTCGTATTTATCTTCTGTGGCTTTTAGGGCCTTATCGTTCTTGGCCTGGCCTAGCGAATGAAAATGAAGAGGGATCAGGCCGATCAAAAAGAGGATTTTGCGCGCTTTCATTTTGTGGTTTGTTCGATTACGTAAAGTAGCGATTTTTTCGACAGCGATGAGTGAATTTTGCCCTCGAAAACGCCAGAAATCCGAGTGATTTTACAACCAGGAAAATTTTTCCTTCAATGCTGAAAAAACAAACGTGCTAAGCCCCACACCAATGAAATCAAGGCACCAATCGTAGAAATCGGGGGTGCGGTTGGGAGTGAGGTTCTGGTACAGTTCATCGGTTACCCCGCACAAGGCCCCTGTCAACAACACAATGAGCACCACTTTTTTCCAGGAGAGCTTCAATTCTGCTGCAAACCAGCGGCTCAAAAGAAAGCCGAGAACGAAATACTCGACGCAATGAATTAGCTTGTCAGGAGTAAGTTGGAAAATCGAAGGTATTTTTTTTCCCGGAATCGACGAACCCAAAATAATAAGGACGAACCAGCCTATGGCGGTCGTTCTTTTGAAAACGATGGAACGCAAAAACATGCGCCGCAAATAAAGCAAAAAAAAGAAGGGACGTCACCAATGACGTCCCTCTTTTAGGCAAAACAATTTACTCTTCGGCTTTCTTCACTTCTTCAACACCTGATGAAATCTTTTCTTTGATTTTCCTCTCCAGTTCTTCCGATAGTTCCGGATTGTCTTCGATCAGTTGCTTCACGGCATCACGACCTTGTCCCAGTTTATTGCCGTTGTAAGAAAACCACGACCCGGATTTTTGAATAACATTCAATTCCACACCTAAATCAACAATTTCACCTGATTTCGAGATGCCTCTTCCGTACATGATGTCAAATTCAACGACTTTGAATGGAGGAGCAACCTTGTTCTTCACCACCTTGACTTTCACGCGATTGCCCGTGATATCATCGGAAGACTCTTTGATTTGCCCTATTCTGCGAATATCCAAACGCACAGAGGCATAGAATTTCAAGGCATTTCCACCCGTAGTCGTTTCGGGATTGCCAAACATCACCCCGATTTTTTCGCGAAGCTGGTTGATGAAGACACAAGCACATCCTGTCTTGCTGATCGTGCCCGTCAGCTTTCTTAACGCTTGCGACATCAATCGTGCTTGAAGACCCATTTTGCTTTCACCCATCTCGCCTTCGAGCTCCCCTTTAGGAACCAAGGCAGCTACGGAGTCTATCACGATAATGTCTATCGCGCCTGAACGAATGAGATGTTCTGCGATCTCCAGCGCCTGTTCACCATTGTCCGGTTGAGAAATCAAAAGGTTTTCAGTGTCGATACCGAGTCTTTCAGCATACGATTTGTCAAAAGCGTGTTCAGCATCGATAAATGCCGCAAGGCCGCCTTTCTTCTGAGCCTCCGCTATGGCATGCATCGTCAGCGTGGTCTTTCCGGACGATTCAGGTCCGTAAATTTCTGTCACACGACCGCGAGGAATACCCCCAATTCCTAGCGCAATGTCCAATCCCAGCGAGCCGGTGGAAATTGCCGGCACGTCCATGATTTTCTCATCACTTAGTTTCATTACGGTGCCTTTACCATAGGTCTTTTCCAGTTTATCAATCGTAAGCTGGAGGGCCTTCAATTTCTCTTTTGCGTCCGCGGTCATGTTGTTGATGTATTTAAATTGTTTGTTGTTGTACTTAAATTGCGATGCTAAATTATTTAGTATTTTGCTAAAAACAAAATCAGAGCCGCTTATTTTTTTTCAGTGCGTTTTTATGTGGCTACATGAAAAGGTCTACTTGATACGTGCCAACAACCTCATTTTGCGCTAAATTTTTTTTTAGTTCAATGCCTTTCAAAGCAAACTCTTAATTAAATTTCAGAAACAATTACTCAACTCTACTCCAGAAAAAAATTTAAACCCAACAGCGTCATGGCAAAGAAAGCTAAAAAAGCAGCTAAGAAAGGCAAGGCAAAAGCTAAAAAGTC
>DATJJP010000090.1:0-48030 GCA_035492075.1 Cyclobacteriaceae bacterium
CCCGGTAAATTTTTCCTTCAAGGTCGACTTCCGTATGGTCATGTCTTGAGTCCGGGCCGCCATAAAAACCGAAGTCATTTATAAAAAGGGTGTCCCGGTCTTGAATGATCGCGTGGAGTTCAGGCAAATTGAGTCGATCCAGGTCCGAATATTCACCGTAATAGATGGTCAGTTCCTTGTCTGGCTTTAGAAATGTTTTTATCTGCATGGCTCGCTCGCTGGGGAAAGACACCATCAAGTCCCTTTCGTCCGATGTCTCAAATTTCACTCCAATGCACGTGTGATTCTGCTTGAATAGTAGTGATTGCATGATCCCCGTTTCTTTTCTTAACGGACTGAACGTATAGGCTACCGCGACGTTGTCAATGGGAAATTGATACCCGCCCTTTTTTTGCAACTTGAAACCTATGAAAGAAATCAAGTCCCCTTCCTTTAGCGACTCCAATTTTTTGGACCTTGCGAAGGTTTCTTTGTAGGCCGCAATGCCATCATCTAAAATCAAGCCTTGCTTGAATTTCCCGATGTAGAATACTGATTTTATCCTTCGATCGAGAAACACCGTAAAAGCAACCTTTTCATTTTTTTCATCACTTGGTTTCCTGAGGTCATACCATGTCCCCTCGATTTTTATGTATTCAATCCGATCGCTGAAGATCCAACCAGCAAACGTCTTTTTTTGGGCCAACTCTTCTTTTCTTTTTCTGGAGGCTAGATCAACGGCGGCTTTTAACGATACCCGATCTCCCACTTTTATTTTCCGGGCGATCAGCTCGCCGTAATTCGGGAGAAAATGGAAAAACTCCTCTTCGCCATCGACATCTAAAGTGATTCGCTCTAACGCAAACCTATAACCTGGCTCGATAGATTTAACGATGCCCGTGAATTCTACGGTTTCAAGTTGCTGTTGAGCGAATACCGGAATCGGAAGATACAGCACGAGCAAGAGTAGGGCCGACTTCATTATTTTCTTTTTCTCGAAAAGTAGAAGCCCGAACTGAAAAGGCGATAAAGCCTGTCTTAATTTTTCTTAAGAACTAATATTCGTAGACGAGATAACCCCACGCACTGAGCGAGGTGGGTTGGTCACTCACCAATTCATCTTTGTCAGAAAAGACATTGTGGGCCTTCCCCAACAAATTCTTGTCAGTGACTGTTACCGTTTGTTTCTTGTCAGACAAGTTCAGCACAACCAAGATTTTTTTACCTTCTTTTTCCCGAACAAAGGAGTAGACCGCATTTCGATCGCCGGCATCTACTTTAGTGAAACTCGCATCAGCAGAAAGCGCGGGGTTTCTCTTTCTCAGGGCGAGAAGGGTTTTGTAAAAAACAGCGCGCTCAAATCTTCCGAACGTGATCGGATCTTTTTCGAAAAACAGCAAACCCTTTAAAACGGGTTCTTCTTGGCCGCTATAAATCAATGGCACGCTGCGCACCATCGTTTGTGTAAACACGGCAAACGGGGCGTGAACAGGTCCTGGAAAAGTACCGTAGTCCGCTTTGTTCCAACTGTTTTCGTCATGATTGCTGGTGAAGTACAGCGCTATCGCATTCTTCGTGTAAACAGTGTCAAACTTTTGCTTGACGCTATCCAATGCGTATGCGGGCCTCACTCCTTTTGCAATCTTCTCCATCATGTGAAACATCTCCCAAGGATAGGTCGCATCAAATCCGGATTCATGGAGATAAGGCTTGTCGCCTTCGGCCAGCATGAAGATGTCATTGTTAAGCTGTTTAAGTTGAGGGATGCATTTGTTCCAAAAAGAAGCAGGAACATTCCAGGCCACGTCAACGCGGAAGCCGTCAATCGACGTGTTGGTCATCCAATATTTCATGCACGCGATCATGCTATCTTCCATCACAGCGTTGTGATAGTCCAATTGACGCGTATCTGTCCAGTCCATCATCACCGCTGGGTTTCCATCTTTGTCTTTGGCGTAAAATTCTGGATGCGATGTCAGCCAAGGATGATCAGCTCCCGTGTGGTTGGGTACCCAATCGATGATTACCTTCATTCCTTTTTCGTGAGCTGCGGTCACGAGGTTTTTCCAATCATTGAGCGTGCCGAATTCGGGATTTACAGAAGTGTAGCTTGACACTGCGTAGTAACTGCCTAAGGTTCCTTTTCTATCTTTTTTGCTGATGGGATTGAGTGGCATAAACCAGAGTGTTTGCACACCCATTTCTTTCAATCGATCCAAGTTTTTGGCGAACGCACGGAACGTTCCCTCCGAGGTGTATTGGCGCACATTTACCTCGTATACATTTCCTTGCATGATCCATAATGGGTGGCCGCTGACTTGTAATACTTCAACCGGTTCTTTTTTCTTTTGGCAGCCGATGATCAGTGCCACCATCAAAATGAGCGCTATCTTTTTCATGAGCAAGTTTTGGGTTTCTGTGGGCGTTTTAACAAACTGTTATAACTATTATGGAGTAGAGCGAGGAAATAAAGTTATGCAATCCCTTGTTTCACTCAACTTTTTCGAGGCCTGATTCATCAAATAGTGCAGTTGACGCAATTTTTTATGAACGGCAGAACAATAATCGCAAACTTGTAACCTTTTATTAGACATTACAGTATTAGTTAATACCCAAAATACGCCTTAACCATAACACATTGTCTATGAAGCGGAACATCATCATTGCAGGAGCAGTCATCGTGGTTTTACTCGTTGGCTTTTTTGTCGTCAGAGGAAACAAAGACGGTGACGTAGCCGACATCATGGCCGTCGTCAAGAAGGGAAAATTCAAAGTAGAAATCGAGACGACAGGGGAATTAGAAGCAAAAAATTCGGTGAAGATTATGGGACCCGGCGGCCTCCGCAATTTTCAGGTCTGGCAAGTGACCATTCAAAGCATTGTAGACGAAGGCACCGTGGTTAAGAAAGGTGATTGGATAGCAACACTCGATCGATCTGAGTTCCATAACAAGTTTTCGCAGAAACAGATCGACTATGAGAAAGCCAACAGTAAGTTCGTTCAAACGCAACTAGACACGACGTTGATCATGCGTCAATCGCGCGATGAACTGATCAATTTAAGGTATACGGTCGAAGAAAAAGATATCGTTCGTCAACAATCGAAGTTTGAGCCTCCCGCCACTATTAAGCAAACAGAAATTGACCTCGACAAGGCGAAGCGAGGGTACCAACAAGCGTTAGACAATTATAAGATCAAGAAAAGTCAGAACGTTGAAAAGATGAACGAGGTAGGAGCCGAGCTCCGAAAAGTGAAATCGGAATTCGATGGCATGAACAAAATCCTTGAGTCATTTGATGTAAAGGCACCCGAGGCAGGGATGGTGATTTATGAAAAAGGATGGGACGGCAAGCCAGTGAAGGCCGGGTCACAAATTCACATGTGGGATCCAACAGTGGCTACACTGCCTGACCTCACGAAAATGCAGTCGAAGACTTTTGTCAACGAGGTTGATATACGCAAGATTAAGCCGGGCCAGCGCGTAGAGGTGGGTCTTGACGCCTACCCGGATAAGAAATTGACCGGCAAAGTAATCCACGTGGCCAACGTAGGAGAGCAGCGCCCCAATTCAGACGCCAAAGTTTTTGAGGTACTTGTCGAAATCGATGGTACGGATGCCACCTTGAGGCCATCCATGACCACCAGCAACAAGATCATTGCCAATGAAGTTGCTGAAGCGCTTTATGTGCCGCTCGAATGCCTGCATAGCGATCACGATACCGTGACGTATGTGTTTAAGCAAAGTGGGGCAAGCATGGTGAAACAAGAGGTGATCGTGGGCGAAACCAATTCAAATGAGGCCGTGGTGACCGGTGGAATCACTGAAAATGACCGACTGTATTTGTCTGTGCCTCCAGGCAACGAAGACACCAGCGTGAATCTTTTGCCGGAGATGAATGGCAAGCGCAAGAAAAAAGATGAAGACAGCAAGGAAAAACCAGCCGCAGCTCAAAAAGCGGTGAGCCTCAATTCTCCTTCGAAGTAATGATCAACAATATTTTTTATCAAAGATTGCTGGTCAATCTCTACATCGCGATTTCCGCGGTGAGCGCTAATCGCGTTAGGTCCTTGCTTACAGCTTTGGGTATCATCTTTGGTGTAGCTGCTGTAATCGCCATGCTTGCCATTGGAAACGGTGCGCAACAGGAGATCCTCAATCAGATTAAGCTAGTCGGCGTAAATAATATCGTGATCAAGCCTATTGTTGAACAAAAGGAAGAAAAACTCAATCAGGAAGCGAACGGAAAAAAAGAGAAAAAGAAATTTTCGCCCGGTCTCACAATACGCGACTTGCACAGCATCGAAGAATCGGTGCCGGGGTTGAGCCGACTGAGCCCTGAGATTATCCTGGAGACGACAATCATTCGCAATGGTGTCAGACGCTCTGCAAAATTGGTCGGCGTCGAACCTTCGTATTTTCAGATTTATGATTTTCAACTCGCCGATGGACGCCTGTTCAATCCAGAACAACTAAAACATGGACTACCCGTCTGTGTGATTGGCTCTAATATCAAGAGCAAATTTTTCCCCACTGAGAACCCGATCGGAAAGAATATTAAAGTCGGGCCGCATTGGCTTACCATTGTAGGAGTACTGCGTGAGCGTACTGTTTCGCAAACGAGCATAAGTAAACTCGGTATTCGTGATTTCAACATGGACGTATACTCACCTCTTCAGAGTGTCTTGATCCGCTACGAAAATCGCGATATGATCACGGCCGAAGAGTTGAGGTTAGCGGCACAGCAAAGTAGAGGTATGGTTTTCAATTCAAGCGCGACACCGGAGAGTGACGAAAAAAAGAAAAACTATCACCAACTCGATCGGTTAGTGGTGCAAGTGAGGGAAACGGAAAAGATGCAGGCAACGGCTGAGATTATTTCGCGCCTCCTTCAACGAAAACACTACGAAGTAATTGACTATGAAATTGAGATTCCCGAATTACTCTTAAAACAACAACAGCGCACCAACGACATTTTTAATTATGTTCTGGGCGCCATCGCAGGCATATCATTGCTGGTGGGTGGCATTGGCATCATGAACATTATGCTGGCGTCGGTACTGGAAAGAATCAAAGAAATTGGCCTCCGCCTTTCCATCGGTGCCAAGAAAAGTGATGTTGTTCAACAATTTCTTTTTGAAGCTGTCATGATCAGTGGCACAGGCGGGCTGATCGGAGTCGCACTCGGCATTACGTTGGCGTATGTGGTATCCTCTATTGCCAACATTCCAACCATCATCAGTTTTTCGTCTATCGTTTTATCATTTGGTGTCGCAGCAACTGTGGGGTTGATTTTCGGGATTGCACCTGCTCGCAAAGCCGCTCAACAAGATCCAATTGCATCATTGCGTTATGAATAAATACTTCTTTGCACTGAGCTTATCCCTGCTCACTCAACTCACTTATTCGCAAGCAACGTATTCCATCAATGATGTGATACAAATGGTCGTGAGCCAATCGCCCGTTTTCAAACAGGCGCAGACACAACGCGAAACCAGTTATTGGCAGTATCGCTCTTTCCGAACAAACTACAATCCGCAACTGCGATTAAGCGGAAGCGCCCCGTCGTATACGAACAGTATTACACCAATTCGTCAGCCCGATGGAACGATCGTTTACATCCCAATCAACCAAACGAACCCTAACTTGAATTTCGGTTTGCAGCAACCGATTCCGTGGACCGGTGGTCAAATCTCCGTGAACACAGGCTACAATTATTTCAACGATCAGATCCAAAAGAAAACACAATGGAATGGCCAGGTGATGAATATCTTTTTAAACCAACCTGTGTTTTCTTACAACCAGCTGAAGTGGGACAAAAAAACGAAGCCAATAGTTTTCGAAGAGTCGAAGCGTCAGTATGCGCAACAGTTGGAGGCAATATCACAGGAAGCAGCCAGCCGCTTCTTCGATGTTCTCACAGCACAAGTAAACGAGCAAATCGCCAATTTTAATTTGGCCAACAATGACACGATTCATAAAATCGAAACCGGACGCTACAATATTGGTACTACCTCACAAGATAAGTTGCTGCAAGTCGAGCTGCAATTGTTGAGGTCCAGATCGGACGTAGCGTCGGCAAAGCTAGATTTGCAATTGAAAATGCTGGCATTGAGAAGTTACATCGGAATAAAAGATGGCGAGACATTCAATTTGACTATGCCTGAGGACGTCCCGCCTTTTGTAGTGAGTGAGGAGGAGGCAATGAATTATGCCAAAAGAAATAGAGCTGAATACATCGCATTTGCGAGACGAAGATTGGAGGCGGAGGCCATCGTAGCGCAGGCCAAGGGACAGCGCTACCAAACGAACATCACCGCTCAGTATGGGCTTAATAATCTCGGCGCGTCCGTGTCAGACCTATATGTCAATCCATCCAAGCAACAGTTGTTCAACGTTTCGTTCAACGTTCCGATCATAGATTGGGGCGTGAGAAGGGCCAATACGCAAACGGCGATTGCCACCAAAAAATTGAACGACTTCACTATTGCTCAAGATGAGGTCAACTTTGAGCAAGAAGTACTGACACAAGTGAGGCAGTTCGATCTACTGCGTCTTCAAATTGAGATTACAAAAAAATCCGACGAAGTAGCTCAAGAGCGTTATATGGTTGCACAAAATCGCTACCTGATTGGCAAAATAGATATCACCAACTTGAACATAGCACTCCAGGAAAAAGACAACGCCAAACGTGCTTATCTCTTGGCATTGAAGTCCTTTTGGACTTCTT
This sequence comes from Cyclobacteriaceae bacterium, assembly GCA_035492075.1. Lineage (GTDB taxonomy): Bacteria > Bacteroidota > Bacteroidia > Cytophagales > Cyclobacteriaceae > ELB16-189. The sequence goes on from DATJJP010000090.1 coordinate 6,708, forward strand.
ATTTCAATCTACGCCGCCTCACGCTTTACGACTTCGCGACGGGCCAGCAACTGTATCAGCAGTCTGAATAACGAGCTAAGCAGTCTTCTCGACGACAACGGCGGTTCCGTAAGCTAGCACTTCTGTTAAGCCATTCATTACTTCGTTGGCATCGTAGCGCATATTGATGATGGCGTTGCAGCCCATTTGCTTGCCATGCTGGATCATCAATTGTAAAGCCTCTTCGCGGGCTTTCTCGCAAAGCTCAGTGTAGATGGCACTCCTTCCGCCAAAGATCATCATAAAGCCACCGGCTAGATTGCCGAGCACGCTTCGTGAACGAACGGTAATGCCGCGCACAAGTCCCAGTTGTTTTACAATTCGGTAGCCTTCCAGGTTTGTGCTTGTCGTGATTAAGGTTAAATCGTTCATTGTTATATAGAGTTAATTTTTGTCAGAGCAGAAGCCCGATAAAATTACACTTTCTAGCGAAAACGGTGAGCTGAAAAATAGCATGAACATGTCATAGCGGGGGTGATGTGACCTAAGCATCTTTGGCAAATCCCTGTAATCAATGAATTTACAACATGTTCCAGCATCTATAACATTTTGTGCTTTAATCATCCTCTGCCAAATATTCTCATGTTCACCGGATCACACAGTTCCGAATCCCACAATCACTGATTTTTCTCCAACTGCAGCAGTGGTGGGGTCTACGGTTATAATAAATGGGTCTAGTTTTGGTAGTTCGGCGGCAGCTAACATTGTAAAATTCAATGGTCTCACGTCGACTATTTCCTCAGTGACAAAATCGGCGATCACTGTAGTTGTGCCCGCGGGAGCAACCACGGGAAGAATTTCCGTCACGGCAAATGGTAAGACAGGCATATCCTCAACTGATTTCACTGTTTTGGCCCCCATAACAGGTTTTTCACCTGCAAGCGGAAAAGTGGGGACGTCGGTAACAATATCTGGCAATAGCTTCGATCCCACACCTGTGAATAATACGGTCAAGTTCAATGGAACAGCCGCGACAGTGGTAACGGCATCAACCACTTCTTTAACGGTGACCGTTCCCGTAGGCGCATCATCCGGAAAAATTTCTGTTGTAATAAATGGAATCACCTTCTCTTCCGAGTCTGATTTTAATGTATTGCCTTCGATAACGGGGTTTTCACCTGCAATCGGAATAGCGGGGACGTCAGTGACGATATCCGGCTATAATTTCGATCCGACGCCATCGAATAATACGGTCAAGTTCAATGCAACGGCAGCAACGGTAGTAACAGCCTCTTCCACCTCTTTGACCGTGATTGTTCCAGCAGGCGCGTCGTCGGGAAAAATTTCCGTTACGATAAGTGGAAACACGTCCTTGTCGGCATCAGATTTTACAGTATTGACTCCGCTAGCGAGTTTTTCACCCACAAGCGGAAGGGTAGGGACATCAGTGACGATATCCGGCAATGATTTCGATCCAGTACCCTCGAATAATATCGTCAAGTTCAATGGAACGACAGCCACAGTGATAACGGCGTCAGCCACTTCCATGACCGTGACCGTTCCCTCTGGTGCGTCGTCGGGAAAAATTTCGGTTCTGATAAATGGAAACACTTTCTCCTCGGCGTCGGATTTTACAGTCCTTTATCCATCGATCGACAGCTTTTCTCCTTCGTATGGAACCGAGGGATCATCCGTTACGATAACAGGCACCAATTTTGATCCAACAGCTTCCAATAATATAGTAAAATTCAACGGGGTGTTGACCACCGTGCAAAACGCCTCACCCACTTCTTTGACTGTCAATGTTCCGTCCAGCGCGACAACTGGAAAAATTTCAGTTCTAGTGAACTTGAGTACTGTAAACTCTGCAACTGATTTCACTGTCCTTCACCCTTCAATTGTTGGCTTTTCGCCAACTTCGGGAGTGGCCGGCGATGAGGTAATCATTACCGGGCAGGACTTCGACGCCTCCGCCACAGGTAACAACACAGTCAAATTTAATGGCGTGACGGCCGTTGTCTCTTCAGTGACATCTACACAAATGATTGTGAACGTACCACAAAATGCGACCTCGGGAACAATATCAGTAACGATAGGAACAACAACGGCAACATCCGCAGGCAACTTTACCTTGTTAGTACCGACAATTACCAGCTTCTATCCATCGAGTGGAGTGTTTGGAACTTCGGTAGTGATCACCGGCACAAACTTTTCAACTAATTCTACTTACGATTTTGTTAGTTTCAATGGGACAGCAACAACGGTTATCAATTCAACGTCAACACAACTGACCGTTGATGTGCCTCTGAACGCGACCTCAGGTACAATATCACTCACGATAGGTACAGCGACGGCAACATCTGCCGGTAGCTTTTCTGTTTTGCAGTTGATACCCACCATTACAAGTTTCTCTCCCACCATTGGATCGGCTGGAATACCGGTTGTTATTGCGGGCACAAATTTTTCATCTAATCCTGCATACAACGTCGTGTTGTTCAACGGAGTGGCCGCAACGGTTACGAGTTCAACACCAACCCAAATTACGGCCACCGCACCCGCAGGAGCAACCACTGGGCAAATCAGCGTTAACGTTGGGCCAAATACGGGAACTTCTGCAGACCCTTTCCAAGTCTGTAATGCAGTTGAATTACTTCTTTCTAATGTGAACATTAGCAGCATTAGCGGCGACAGAACCCGAGCATATTTTGTCTTTGACATTGAAAACGTAGGCGCTTCTGTAGCAACGTTGACAAACTCCAATGCAGCCATTCAAAGCTATTTTTCAATGGATGCCATTTACGACGGTGCCGATCTACCCGCTGGGGCCTGGGTTATCGAAACAAATATTAACTCGGGTCAAACTTATACCCCTCAATATCAATATGTTGGAGGAACTGTAAGCCACGTTACAGTTGACAATTATCCCTACCTAATCCTGAGAATGAACACTAATTCTTCGGTTGGCGAATGTGACAATACCATTAGCCATTTGGTCGTCAAAAGAATGATTCCCTAGTAGTCATGGCATCCAACGAATTCGCAATTCGCATGACTCAATAGCCATTCAAAATACTAAAGCTGACTATTTTTTCTTGTTCAGAACGAAATGCCTCAATTCCAAATCCTCCACAACCAGTACTGACTTCTGGCGGCCCGACCGTCAATAGTTTTTCCCCCATGTCAGGTATGGTCGGCTCTAGTGTTACAATTATCGGTTCTAATTTCAGTGCCACAGGTGAGGTGAACATCGTAAAATTCAACGGAATTACTTCAGTTGTCGCAAATGTCACTGGCGCATCAATTACTGTGGTTGTCCCTGCAAGTGCAACTACTGGAAAAATTTCGATCACTGTCGATGGAAAGACCGCCACGTCAGCAAATGATTTTACTGTTTCTCATTAGCCACGGATTCTGTCCCATTTTTTTCAGCTTCCAATTCCTTAACTATAAGCCTCTACGTGCACCGCTTTTACTGCACGCCCAGAAGGATCATTCATGTTTTTGAATGAGGCATCCCACGCAAGTGCCTCAGGTGTGCTGCACGCTACCGATGGAACAGAGGGAACACATAGAGCGGCCGAGTCGGAAGGAAAATGCTCTGAAAAAATAGAACGATAGTAATATTCCTCTTTCGACATCGGAGGATTGATGGAGAAACGATACTTGGCATTTTCCATCTGCTCGTCACTCACTTTTTTTGCTACCAACTCTTTGAGTGAATCGATCCAATGGTAGCCAACACCGTCAGAGAACTGTTCTTTTTGACGCCATGCAATACTTTGCGGCAGATAGTCTTCAAATGCTTTTCTCAAAATCCATTTCTCGATTTTTCCATTGCCCGCCATTTTGTCCTTGGGGTTTAAATTCATAGCCACATCTATGAATTCTTTGTCAAGAAAAGGAACGCGACCTTCCACGCCCCAGGCAGCGAGGGCTTTGTTGGCGCGAAGACAATCGTATAAGTGCAGCTTACTTAGTTTCCGCACCGTCTCTTCATGAAAGGATTTGGCATCTGGTGCCTTGTGGAAATACAAGTAGCCACCAAAAAGTTCATCCGAACCTTCGCCCGACAAAACCATTTTTATCCCCATCGACTTGATAACACGTGCTAGCAAATACATCGGGGTGGACGCGCGCACAGTGGTAACGTCATACGTTTCCAAATGATAGATTACATCACGCACCGCATCTAACCCTTCTTGGACAGTGAAGTTCACTTCATGATGAACTGTGCCTATGTGTTCGGCAACTTTTTTTGCAGCGGCGAGATCGGGTGAGCCTGTCAGGCCTACTGCAAATGAGTGCAATTGTGGCCACCAAGCTTCTTGCGTATCGCCTGATTCAATTCTCTTGGCTGCAAATTTCTTCGCAATGGCAGAGATGACCGACGAGTCCAGTCCTCCAGAGAGCAAAACTCCATATGGTACATCGGACATCAACTGACGGTGAACCGAAGCCTCGAGTTCACTGCGCAGCAGATCGATTGACGATTCATTGTCTTTTACGGCATCGTAGGAAGGCCATTCACGCTGATACCATTTTTTCATTTCACCTTCTTTGCTATGCCAATAATGACCCGGCAAGAAAGGCTCTATTTTTGTGCAAACTCCTTCGAGTGCTTTCAGTTCTGACGCCACATAAAAATTTCCAAAAATATCCCAACCGATGTACAATGGAATTATTCCGATGTGATCTCGCGCAATTAGGTAACTGTCATTTTCTACGTCATAAAGGGCGAAACCAAAAATTCCGTTGAGGTCCTCAAGTAAACTAGGTCCCTTTTTCCGGTAGAGGGCCAAGATGACCTCGCAGTCTGATTTTGTTTGGAATTCGTAGGATCCATTCAGTTGCTTTCGCAGGTCTTGATGGTTGTAGATTTCGCCGTTCACTGCGAGCACCAATTTTTTGTCTTTACTGTACAGCGGCTGCCCTCCCGATTGCGGATCAACAATGGCCAGACGCTCGTGCGCAAGGATTGCTTTTTCTCCCGAATAGATTCCAGACCAGTCAGGGCCGCGGTGGCGGATCTTCTTGGACATTTCCAAAACCTGAGTTCTCAAATCTCTTGAGTTCTTCTTGATATCAAATACTCCAACAATTCCACACATAAAATTTCTTTGTTTGCTAGAAGCAAAAATAACGTGCCGATCAACTGATTCGCAAAAACATAATAAAATAGACTGAAATTTAAAATAATGATAAAATACGTTGTAAATAATTACATTTATAGTAAATCAATAACTCAATTATGGCCCACAATTCACAGATTGATAAAGTCGACAAGATGATTTTGTCAAAATTGATCAGGGATGCAATGACGCCCTTCACGGAAATCGCTAAAGATTTGACGATATCCACCGGTACTGTCCATGTTCGCATGAAGAAATTAACCGAGATGGGTGTGGTGCTAGGGTCGCATCTGGAGATCAATCCGTCTAAAGTAGGCTACGATATCTGCGCATTCTTGGGGATTTTTTTAGAGAAGGGATCTGAGTATCACGACTGTGTATCGTTGATGAAGAAAATTCCGGAGATTGTAGAACTGCACTATACCACAGGGGTGTACAGCATGTTTGCCAAAATCATTTGTAAGGACACGCAGCACTTGCGTGAAGTACTCAACGAGCACGTTCAAACCATCAAGGGGGTGCAGCGCACAGAGACTTTTATTTCTTTGGAGGAGAGCATCAAGCGTCAAGTGGAAATAAAAGAGAAACCGAAATTTTCAGATCAGAAAAAATTATCCGCGTCTCGATAAGCTTTGATCAATGCCTGTTCGCCCTCTTTGCCAGCAATCGCATTGCCGTGTTCCATTCCCAGTATTCCTTTATACCCTTTATTATAAATGTGCTTAAAGATATTTCTGTAATTCATTTCGCCGGTACCAGGTTCGTTGCGGCCCGGATTGTCGCCGATTTGTAGGTAGCCGATTTCATCCCAAGTGCGCGTCAAGTTATTGATTATGTCGCCTTCGTTGCGCTGCATGTGGTACATATCAAATAAAAATTTACACGCGGGGCTGTTCACTGCTCTGCAGATCATGAATGTTTGATCAGTGTGGCGCAGAAACAAATCGGGATTGTCGCTCAGCGCCTCCAAGACCATCACCAGCCCTTGCGGAGCCAAAATATCGGATGCCAAGCGAAGTGCGCGGATGACATTGGCCGTTTGGAAATCGATTGGAAGACTTCGGTCGTAGTTGCCCGGAACAACCGTCATAAATTTCGCATTGCAACGTTTGGCAACCTCAATCGCTTCTTTGCAGTCTTTCAACATCAGGTCTATCCATTCCTGCTTACCCGACGCAAGGCTGGTTTTCCAATGCCAGTTTTGAGACGTGATGACAAATACCCCCATGCTCATGCCCAGCTTCGCGAGTGTATCGCCAATTTTTTTTTGCATTTCCACAGGCCTTGTCATCATGCCATTGTCTTCAATGGCGCGGAAGCCCATGCCGTGGGCAAATTTTATTTGTTCAATAAAATCATCGCCGGCAGAGTTCTTAAACATGCCATCGTGGATCGCATAATTTAGATGGAAGGGTTTTTCCTCTGGCACCGCCTTTATTTTGCTGCCCGCGAAAAGCAGAGGCGAATTCAATAAAGCACCACTCGTAATCAGCGTTTGTTGTAAGAATGTTCTCCGTTGCATGGCTATGTTGGTTTATGAATTAAATTTAGGTCAATTCAATAATAACGAATATCGCCTTGCGGAACATTTATTTTTTCGTTTTTCTGTTGCTGAGCGTTATGGTCGGTCATGCTCAACTTAAACGGTTCAGCTTTACAGAAAATAAGATGGGCTCACCGTTAACGATCGTCATGTATGCCGAAGATTCAGCAAGGGCCCTATCACTTTCTCACCAAAGCTATCTCTTGGTTGATTCCCTGGTGAGCATTTTCAGCGATTACATTCCGAATAGCGAATTGAATCGTCTAAGTGCGACTGCAGGAACGGCTACTACCGTCAAATGCTCAGCTGCTCTCTTTGAAATTTTGAAACTTTCAAAACAAGCATATTTGAAGGGTCAGGGAACGTTTGATATCACAGTTGGGCCGCTGTCAAAGTTGTGGCGTGAGGCAAGGAAGTCGAAAATATTTCCTGACTCTGCGACGGTCGTGGAGAAACGGCAGCTCGTTGGTTTCGATAAAATTCAACTGGACACAATAGCGGGCACGGCGGCATTGTTGATAACAGGAATGCAACTTGATCTTGGCGGAATAGCACAAGGGTACATTGGCCAACGTGTCATTGACTTCTTGAAATCGCGAAAAATAGAAAACGCGCTGGTTGACGTAAGTGGAGACATTGTTTGCATCGGACGACCACCAAACACCAACGGATGGACTGTAGCCATTGGGTCTGTCCGACTCGACCGTCAACTTTCAAGCCAGCTCCTGATAACCGACGCCGCAGTGGCGACTTCAGGTGACACGTTTCAATTCTTTGAACATCACGGCAAGAGATATTCGCACGTGATCGATCCATTGACGGGGTATGGGATTACTTCACAACGCGATGTTACGGTTATCGCCAAGGATGGCGCATTGGCGGATTGGCTCACCAAAGCATGTGGCTTATTGCCGATCTGGAGCGCTAAGCGCCTAGCTCGGAAGCTGAATGCCGCCTTACTTATAGTCGAACATCGGAAATCGAAAATGATTTTTTACTCCTCAAGAAATTTTAAGCATTTTTGGAAGAAGGGAAGATCTCATGCATAATTTTCGAAGAAGTATTTTGCTTGCCGTCATTGCTAGTGGGTCCATTTCATCTTTGGCCCAAAAGGCAAATCAAAGTTTCAAAATTTACGAGCAGGCAGTGCCCGGTTCTTTTTATCGCTTTAAAATGATGCCTATTCCTGCTGGCAATTTTGTGATGGGCAGTAGGGAAAATGAAAAAAACAGAAATTCAGACGAAGGCCCCCAAAAGGAAATAAGCGTGTCGGCATTTTGGATGGGCGCTTGTGAGGTAAGTCGCGATGCGTTTGACGTTTTCTACAAAGATGAAAGTGTCAGCCAAAACGATGTGGTCGATGCAGTCACCCGCCCGAGTCCGCAGTATATCGATTTCAGCTTGGGAATGGGGAAGGAGGGAGGCTATCCTGTCAATAGTCTATCTCAATATGCAGCGATGATGTTTTGTCGGTGGCTGTATGTTAAAACCGGAGTTTTCTACCGACTGCCCTCGGAGGCCGAGTGGGAATATGCTTGCCGTGCCGGAAGTACAGCAAGCTATTTTTTTGGAGACGATGTTGCTGAGCTAAGCAAGTACGCATGGTTTCGTGACAACAGCGAGAACAAATTTCATCCAGCAGGACAGAAGCTCGCAAATGGATGGGGATTATATGACATGCTCGGAAATGTGAGTGAGTGGACACTCGAGCATTACGATGAGAAATATTTGGAAAAAATTCGAACCAACGACTTGGACCCATTTTCATCCGTCGGCAATTCCAGGTATCCAAAAGTGTTGAAAGGTGGCGGTTATTCTGACGACGCTGCACATCTGCGTATTGCCAATCGAATAAAATCGGATCCATCATGGAACAAACGCGACCCACAAATTCCCAAAAGCAAATGGTGGCTGACGGAGGCACCATCCGTTGGTTTTAGGGTTGTGAGACCGCTTAAACAGCCGTCCGCCGAAGACATAGAAGCCTTTTATAGGAAATACATGGGTAAATAGAATTTGGAATTCGTGGAATTCCTATTCGGGCTTTTTGGGTTTTTCTATAATTTACATTAGCTAAAAAACGATCGTTATGAAAACAACATTTCACAAGAACCTGTCAACACGCAGAGAATTTGTCAAACAATCTGGATTACTTGCTGGAGGTTTGGTTGCAGCTCCGTTGTTCTCCAACGCCAATTTTCTGAACAGTGTGGATGACACCATCAAGATTGCATTGGTAGGGTGCGGCGGTCGGGGTACAGGCGCAGCGGCACAAGCATTGAGCACAAAACAAAACGTGAAGCTTGTAGCGATGTGCGATGCTTTTCGAGATAATCTGGATCGTTGTTACTTGTCGTTGACAGCGGATGATTTATCGGATGTTACCGGCCGGCCGGGAAATTTGAAGAACAGAATCGATGTTCCTGAAGGCAATAAGTTCACCGGATTTGATGGCTACAAAAAAGCCATCGCCCTGGCCGACGTCGTGATCTTGACCACGCCTCCTGGATTTCGCCCAATTCATTTTGAAGAAGCGATCAACCAAGGAAAACATGTGTTTATGGAGAAGCCGGTTGCCACTGATCCTGTGGGTATACAGAAAGTTCTGACGAGTGCGGCGCAGGCGAAGCAAAAAAAATTAAATGTAGTTGTTGGGCTTCAACGTCATTACCAAAACTCGTACCGTGAATTGTACAAACGCAAAGACCTGATCGGCGACATCACTTCAGCTCAGGCGTGGTGGAACAACGACGGCGTATGGGTGAGGGCACGAAAGGCGGGTCAGACGGAAATGGAGTATCAGATGCGCAACTGGTATTACTTCGTGTGGTTGTGCGGAGATCATATTACCGAGCAGCACATTCACAACTTGGATGTGATCAATTGGTTCAAAGGCGGCTACCCGGTAAAGGCCCAAGGCATGGGCGGTAGAGAAGTCAGAAAGGGTAAAGACCACGGTGAAATCTTTGATCATCACTACGTGGAATTCCAGTACGCTGACGGAAGTATCCTCAATAGCCAATGCCGACATATCCCCGGCACCATGAGCCGCGTGGATGAACTTCTCGTCGGCACCAAAGGAAGAATTCAGTGCGGAGCGGCCAAGATCATCGATGCCAAAGGCAACACGCAATATCAGTTTGAGGGAAAAGACAATGATCCTTACCAGACCGAGCACGACGAATTGTTCGAAGCCATTGCTAAGGGCGAATACAAATTTGCCGATGCCGAGAATGGCGCCAAGAGCACGATGACTTCTATTCTTGGGCGCATGGCTACTTACAGTGGGCAAATCATTGAATGGGACAAGGCAATCAACGCCAATCTTAACATCCAACCAAAAGAATACAACTGGAACGCGGCAACACCTACAGTACCAAATGCTGACGGATACTATCCGATCGCAGTGCCAGGTGTAACGAAATTTGTTTGATTAAGCGCGAGGGATGTCGTCCAGACGGTAATATACTTTCAAGCCACGGTCATTGGCGATTCGCACGTCTTGATCTGCTCCTTTTGACTCACCTGAAATTCGCAAGACAGCGTCACATTTTTCGAGCAGTCGGTGAGCCACAGGGTACTGTACCTCATTCCAAGCATCGTCTCCTATTTTCTTTGAGGCAGCCAACTCGATTAATGGCAACGCAACCCATTCACCAATCATCGGAACATGACCAAGCCTAAAAATGTGCAGCGCATACGACTCTAACTTGACAAGGTTTTCACGCATTAGTTTAGGGTCGTCGTTTGTCCTGCTTCGGTAGGGGCCCGCGATTAGTATCATCATAATTTTCTTTTTTGCAAAGAAATGTAGTTTGCCTGCAAACTGAGCTTAAGGTATCTTAAGAAATGCGAGTCGGTTTCTTCTTCCTAAGGAAGCTCAAGAATTCAGGTGTTATGCCTAAATAAGAGGCAATGTGTTTTTGTGGAACCTTCTTCGCGATTGCAGGATATTTCTTCAGGAAATTTTGATAACGTTGCTCGGCAGGTAGCGACAAGGTTTGAAGTACACGCGTTTGTTCGCGCACATAAGAATTCTGCATGAGTACCCTGAAAAACCTTTCAAACTTGGGTACCTTAGAATATAATAATTCAAGGGCATCATTCGATAACTGAAGCAGTTCCGAATCCTCAACACCCTCAATTGAGATCAGGGCGGAAGTCCGATTTAAAAAAGAGGTAATGTCGGTGATCCACCAATCGGTGATGGCAAACATGATCGTTGACTGTTTGTCATCGGCATCCTCGTAAAATGCGCGAAGGGCGCCGGCAGTTACGAAACTGATCACGTTGCAAGACTGGCCCGCGTGAAGCAAGAATTCTTTTTTCTTGATCTTTTTTTCCTGCAATTGTGAAAGAAAAAATTCGGCCTCGCCATCAGTTAAAGAAATATGCTTGGCAACGTTTTGTAAGACCAGCTGAAATTTCTTTGAAACCGCATACACGAGCTCCGAATTTTTTCTGTTGGTAAATTATATTTTCACTGGTTCTCTATGACCGACCCAGGTAAAACGCCTAGTTACGTATTCTGGATTGGTGAAGGATGCATTGCCCGCAGGGTTTCCACCCGTCACGTGGAAATCGGAAAATGCCGCATTTTGGTTCATGTAAATTCCGCCTGTCAAATTGAACGATACCGGGGTTGCAGCGAGCGACATTTCATCTGCAATCTTTTCGCGCACAGCTGCGTCGGTAGTATAAGCGGCGCATGAAATAGCACCATGTTTGATAGCCATTTCTTGGGCAAGAGCAATTGATTCGTTGGTGTTTTTGGTTTTGATGAGTAGCGCAATCGGACCAAATAGTTCTTTACTGAAAATTTCTTTTTTGGAAGAATCGATTTCCACAACTATTGGTGAAGCCGTGCGCGCGGTTTTGAATTGCGGATTTTCGATCGGCTTCGATTTAAGGATCACTTTGCCCGGCAGTCTTTCCGCTTCCGCAACCCGTTCACTCGTTTTTTTATTTTGAATAGCGCCAAGTACAAACGGCCCAGCTTTTGGATTATCTACCAGGCTGGTGATTTGGGCTGCAAACTTTTGAGCAAAGTCATCGAACGAAATTTTGCCTGCGGGTGTATTTATCCCATCGGCCGGGATGTAGAGATTTTGAGGAGCGGTGCACATTTGTCCACTGTATAAATTCACAGAGAATGCGAGATTGGCAGCCGCCTTTTCTGCATCTTCTACCGAGTCGAGAATAACCGAGTTCACACCTGTTTTTTCTGTGAACACGACTTTGCCGGGAAGGGCTTCGAGATACGAACCAAAAGCTGAATTGCCTGTATAGTCGATGAGTTTAACAACAGGATGTTCGGCCAAATCTTTCGTGATCATTTTGTCGAACGTATCTACCGCGAGTTGGCAGGTGTTGGGATCGATGTTGTTTTCGGAAAGAACATTTTGAATCTCTGCAACGAAAATCGCGATGGGCAGAATCGCTCCCGGGTGCGGCTTGACAATAACCGTGTTTCCCGTGATCAAGCTACCGTAAATTCCAGTGACGGAATTCCAAGTTGGAAACGTAGAGCATCCGATCACGACAGAAATTCCTTTCGGTATCGCGCGCCATTCTTTATTTAGTTGGATGTTGAATTTGCCCATCGGTTTGTCCCACATTGCCTTTTCCGGAAAACGAATTAATTCTTCGTAGCCCGCAGCAATTGCTTCCAAGGCACGATCGGCAGCATGCGGCCCGCTGGCTTGGAATGCCATCATGTATCCCTGGCCCGTAGTATGCATTGTGGCGTAGGCAATTTCAAAAAAACGTTTCTTGGCGCGGTCGAGCGACTCCATCAAAATTCCAGTGCGATCTTGAACGGATACTTTTCTCCACTGACCAAACGCTTTTCTCGAATTTTCAATCAATGTATTCACAGGAAATAGAGGATATGAAATATGGAGTGCTTCCTGCGTGTAAGGTGATTCTTCCTGTCCTCCCCAATTTGTTGCTCCCGACTGCTTCAGCTCTTCAAATTTTTTCCCAAGCTGATTTTTGAATTTCGTTTGTCCATCCGCGTCTGCGGTTTCGCCATAGATGGCGGGCGCGGGATGCTCAGGAAACGCCGCATAGAAAACCCTCGAGTGCAATGCTTCAACAGCTTTTTTGAGAACAGGTTCGTGTTTTTGAAAAAGGCTCATAGTGTGTATTTAAATCGATTGAGGTGCAAATATCGATTTAATTTTTCAACTCCGCTCACGGAGTTTGGCAGCCTAAAACCACCCTGCCCATCCTACAGTCAGGGCCCTTTTATATTGTGTCAAGTTGAATCTGTAGAAGTAGGGGGCCTTGTGTGCACCACCTGTTTTTCGCTCTTTTAGTCGCTCGAGGATCTTGAGTGATAGCATTTTTTTCTGAAAATTTCTGCGGTCGATGCCTTTGCCCAGGATCGTTTCGTAAAGACGCTGCAGTTCGGGCATGGTAAACTTCCTTGGCAACAGATTGTATCCCACGGGATGCGAGTAGAGATCTATGCGCAAGGCATCAATTGCTTTTTCCAGGATCTGGTGGTGGTCGTATACCATGGAGGGCACGGAGTCAATGTCCCACCAGGCGCATTCATCCGAAAGCACGTCTGGCCTTGGCTTTACTTTGGAATGTTCGACGAGTGCATAATAACCGATGGTAATAAAGCGATCAGCGAGCCACGTGTTTTTGAACTCCTCATTTTTTGACTTTCCTTTTTCTCGGGATGGATCGCCAAACGCGAAAAATTGTTGTAGAAATAGGTCCTTCAAAGCGGTACGTTCGCGCAGCGTACGGGTAGCAGATTCTTGCAAGGATTCATGCTTTTTCACGAAACCGCCTGGCAAGCACCATGGGCCATTTTGCCATTTCAGCAACAGGACTTTCAATTGGTTTTCGTGAAATCCAAAGATGACGCAATCCACAGATAGGTGGCGCAAATAGACGTGGGCACCATTTTTCAGAAAATCTTGCCTTAGGGGCGGGAGTCGTGTAGGCATAAATTTTTGATAAAATTGACCTATTGTGTAAATATTACACAATGATTTTGATTAGTATTGTGTAACTGAAAATAAATATAGTCGCATGAAAAATAACCTTGCCTTCCTTTTAGCGATAATGCTCATTTCTTGTGGCCCAAAGTGGAAGGAGATGGGTACTGATATAAAAACAGTGACTAACCAAGGTGGACAGACTCTGGGTTATACCGTATCATCTGGGGTGAAGCTAATGGTGGTTGACCGATATGCATTCAAGGACTTGAACAAAAATGGGGTACTGGATAAATACGAAGATTGGCGCCTGCCCGTGGATGAACGTGCCAAGGATTTGGCTTCGAAATTATCTGTGGAACAGATCGCGGGACTGATGTTGTACAGTCGCCACCAACGAATTCCTGCGAGCAGTGCTGGATTCATGTCAGGAACCTACAACGGAAAGAAATTTGAGGAGAGTGGAGCAAAAGCGGCAGACATCAGCGACCAGCAAAAGAAATTTCTGGCAGAAGATAACGTTCGGCACGTGCTGATCACGATGGTCGAGAGCCCGGAGGTTGCAGCACAATGGAACAACAATGCACAGATGCTGGTGGAGGGAATAGGTTTGGGTATTCCTATTAATACAAGCTCGGATCCTCGTCACGGGACCGTTGCCAATGCAGAATTCAATGCGGGTGCGGGTGGCAAGATTTCGATGTGGCCCACGTCAATAGGCATGGCCGCCACTTTCGAGCCTGAACTTGTAAGGACATTTGGCCACATCGCCGCACAAGAGTATCGTGCACTCGGGATTTCAACGGCGCTGTCGCCACAGATTGACATCGCCACCGACCCGAGGTGGAATCGGTTCAGCGGAACATTTGGCGAGGATCCTGACCTTGCCGCAGACATGGCACGCGCTTATGTGGACGGTTTTCAGACTTCACTTAACGGAAAAGAAATAGCAGATGGTTGGGGTTATGAAAGTGTAAATACGATGGTGAAGCATTGGCCGGGCGGAGGTTCTGGTGAGGCGGGACGTGATGCACACTATGGTTTCGGAAAATATGCTGTGTACCCGGGCGATAACTTTGTCATGCACCTGGCGCCTTTCATCAAAGGAGCTTTCAAGTTGAGCGGGAAAACGAACATGGCAGCAGCGGTAATGCCCTATTATACGATCTCTTTTAATCAAGATCCAAAGAACAATGAGAACGTAGGGAATAGCTATAACAGTTACATTATTAACGACCTGCTTCGAAGAAAATACGGTTATGACGGCGTGGTTTGTACGGATTGGTCAGTCACCGCCAATGAAGCGGCGATTGATGTATTCATCACCGGGAAACCATGGGGAGTAGAAGGTCTTACGGTGGCGCAACGACACCATAAAGCGTTGATGGCAGGCGTTGATCAATTTGGTGGAAATAATGAAAAGGGACCTGTGATCGAGGCATACAACATGGGGGTGAAAGAGAAAGGGGAGGAGTTCATGCGCAAACGCTTCGAGCAGTCGGCGGTGCGATTGCTCAGAAATATGTTTCGTACGGGCCTGTTTGAAAACCCGTATTTGAATATCGAGGAATCAAAAGCGACAGTAGGAAAACCTGATTTCATGGGCGCAGGTTACGATGCTCAACTGAAATCAATGGTGATGGTAAAAAACAAAGACAAGGTGCTCCCCATCAGGACGCAAAAAAAAGTTTATGTGCCCAAGAAATTCACACCGGCCGGACGAAATTTTCTCGGCATACCGACGCCGGAGAAACTGGATTATCCAGTGAGCTTGGATATCGTCAGAAAATATTTTCCTGTTACCGACAATCCGGAGGAGGCTGACTTAGCATTAGTGTTCATCGACGGAGCAAATTCAGGCGACGGCTATGATTCCGAGAACGCTAAAAAAGGAGGCACAGGATATGTGCCAATCAGTTTACAATACAACGAATACACGGCTAAATTGGCTCGCGACCATAGTATCGCTGGCGGCGATCCATTGGAAAAATTCACCAATAGATCGTACACGGGCAAAAAATCAAAAGCCATCAACTTTACGGATCTCGCCATGGTAACAGATACTCATAAAAAAATGAAAGGGAAACCTGTGATTGTTTCTGTTCACCTGGCTAATCCTGCGGTGTTCAACGAATTCGAAAAATTTGCCAATGCGATCCTGGTTAATTTTTCGGTCCAAGATCAGGCTGTCCTGGATGTGCTGACGGGACATTTTGAGCCTTCCGGATTATTGCCGCTGCAAATTCCAGCAAACATGGAAACGGTGGAGTTACAAAAGGAAGATGTTCCTTTCGACATGACACCACATACGGACTCTGAAGGTCATAAATATGACTTTGCGTTTGGAATGAATTGGAGTGGCGTGATCAGCGACGAACGGACGGTCAAATACAAGAAGGTCGAAAACTAATGGTTTGGCTATTATTTGCTCTGTGCTCCGAAAACCCGCTTCAATAAATCGGTGGTTCGAGCGATGGGATCCTGTCTGATGCTTTTTTCCTCTTTGGCAATCATTGTGAACAGTCCCTGAATGGCAAGGTCTGTCGCGTAGGCATTCAAATCGGGATTTACTTTCTGTACCAATGGAATCTTGTTGTACGTATTCACCAAGTCTCCGTAATATTTTGTTGCACTGACTTTATCCAATGAAGCCTTAATGACGGGGCCGAATTTTGTTTTGAGCTGAGCCGTGGTGGTCTTCTTCAGGTACTGAGTGGCGGCATCATTTTCACCTTTTAATATTCCCCAGGCGTCGCTGATCGACATTGATTTGATGGCATCAACAAAAATTGGTTTTGCTTCTTTAGCTGCGTCTTCCGCACCACGGTTTAAGGTCAATATAAATTTGTCGACATCGTTGCCCAGGCCCATTTGGCGTAGTCGGGTTTCCACTTTCTTGGCGTCGGATGGGAAGGGTATTTTTATTTCGGGGTTTTTGAAATAGCCGTCCATTTGAGATGTCAAATCTGCCCCTTTGCTGATCCCATTGGTCAAAGCTTCTTTTAAACCTTCAGCGACTTCTTCCGTAGTCAGCGGTTTGGGTGTCTTCAAAAGTTGATTGGCTTCATCGATGACCTTGTTCAACTGGGCGGTGGATGCACAGGCGCCAAACAAAAGCCCAATAATCGTGATGGTGAGTTGTTTCATAATGGGTGCAAATCTATTTAAGGATTGGTTCATGAAAATCTATTTTTTGTTAATTGGTCGCAATATTTTCTCGAGTAATTTCGGAAACGACGGCACAACCGGCCAGCCCCATCGTCAATTCAAAATCGGTCATTATGTTTTGTAAAACTTCTTTTACGCCTTGTTCACCGGCCACTGCTAATCCATATACGTAAGGCCTTCCTACACAAACAGCTCTCGCTCCGAGCGCCAGCGCTTTGAATATATCAGCACCGCCGCGAATCCCACTGTCCATCAATACGGGAATCTTGCCCTGAACCACATCGACAATCGATGGAAGGGCATCAATTGTGCTGATACTTCCATCCACCTGACGTCCGCCGTGATTGGAGACGATGATTCCATCCACGCCGAAGTCGATGGCTTTGCGCGCATCGGCTTCATGCAGGATTCCTTTGAGCACCACCGGTAGTTTGGTCACTTCGCGTAAATATTCTAGGTCGTTCCACGTAAGTGAAGGATTGGAATAGATGCTGATAAATTTTTGAACGGCTTTGATGGGGCGGCCTGATGTGAGTTTTGAAAAGAAATTTGCTCCCGGATAATTTTTGATTATTTGCATCAACCCGATCAACGACTGCCATGTGATTTTTCTTGTGGCGGGTGCCTCTCCCTCATTCATTAATTCTTGAAACACGGGATCTGAAGTATATTGTGCAATCCCGCGTCCTTCCAGAAACGGCAGGTACGCGACATCGAGGTCGCGTGTACGCCAACCCAGCATCGTTGTGTCAAGTGTGACGACAATGGCAGAGCAACCGCTTTTTTCGGCACGGTGCACAAAACTCTTGACTAGTTCATTCGACGTACTCCAATACAATTGAAACCATCGAGGACTGTTGCCCATGGCCAAGGAAACTTCCTCCATTGGTTGCGACGCTTGATTGGAGAAAATGTAAGGGGCGTTCAATGCCGCGGCGGCTTTGGCGACCGCTAAATCGGCGTCGCGGTGAGCCAATTCCAAAACGCCGACGGGTGCAAGCAAAATCGGCGACGGCATTTTCTGATCGAACAAGGTAACACTTGTGTCGCGCACACTCACGTTTCGCAGCATTCGCGGAACAATTTTTATTTTTTCAAACGACTGTGTATTTGCTCGCATCGTGCTTTCGTTGCCCGCGGCTCCGGCAATGTAGGCGTAGGCCCGCGTGGAAAGTCTTTTGCGGGCAGCTTCTTCAAGCTCAGAGAACGAAACAGGAACAAAAGAATTGATCCCTGCAAAACCATTTAGATAGATTTCGCGTTGTCGAGCAAGTGATTCTAGACCCATGATTTCATATTCATAACTAAACTACAACAAAAGGACTCAAAGTCAATTCAACAATCTTTCCCATATTTGCCGTTCAAAAATGCAAGGTTATCCTGTTTCCCATACCATAAAATTTCCATTATTCTCATTATGAAATCAATTCTCGCGGAGTTACTTACTATCGGTGACGAAATTCTTTACGGACAAATTGTTGACACGAACTCGCAGTGGATGAGCGCTGAGTTGGATAAAGTGGGGATCAAAGTCATCCGCAAAACTTCGGTGGGCGACATGGAGGGAGATATACTTACGGCGTTCGCAGAAGCAGAAAAAAGAGCGGACATTGTTTTGATTACTGGCGGACTTGGCCCCACCAGCGACGACCTTACTAAACCATTGCTTGCAAAACACTTCAACTGTGAAATGAAACTTCACGCCGAGGCCTTGGAGGAAGTCACCGCTTTTTTTAAAAGCAGGGGCAGAGAGTTGACCGAAACCAACAAGCAACAAGCGGTACTCCCAGTCTGCTGCACTAAAATCACGAACGCCATTGGAACGGCCCCGGGCATGTGGTTCGAGAGAAACGGAAAAGTGTTTATGTCCATGCCAGGCGTGCCTTATGAAATGAAGCGCATGATGAGTGAACAGGTGATCCCCCGCCTAAAAGAGAAATTTGCGACACCAACAATCGTTCACAAGATTATTCGGACGATCGGCATTGGAGAGTCCATCATTGCCGACAAGATTTCGACTTGGGAAAAATCGCTGCCGACCCATATAAAGCTTGCCTATCTCCCCAGTATCGGAGAAGTCAAATTACGGTTGACGGGTATGGGCAAAGACGAGAACATACTGAAAACCGAAATCGAGGGGCTGACTGAAAGAGTGCTTCCATTGATAGGTGAGTACGTATACAGTATGAAGGACGAATCGATTCAAGAAGCTATTGGTAGAATGCTTCGCGAAAAGAACCTGACGTTGTCAGTTGCGGAAAGTTGTACAGGAGGTTATGTGTCTCATTTGATCACAAGCGTGCCAGGGAGCTCGAGTTATTTTCTGGGCAGCATGATACCATACGACTACCAAATTAAAATGCGACAGCTTGGAGTAAGGCCTGAGGTCTTAGAACAGCACGGAGCGGTGAGCGAACCGACGATTATTGAGATGGCGAACATTGTTAGAGCAAAATTCAATACGGATATTGGTGTAGCTACAAGTGGTATCGCTGGACCTGGCGGGGCTACTCCCGAGAAGCCCGTGGGCTTGGTTTGGATTGCATACTCCGATAAACATCACACGGTGACAAGAAAACTTCAACTCTCCACCGATCGATTACTCAACATCAAAGCAGCATCAGTAGCGGTTTTGAATTTGATTCGCTTGAGCCTGCCTGTCTGGACCACTCCAAGTGGTTTGACAGATTGAATAAAAATCATTCATACTTCAAAGTCTCCGCGGGCTTAGTCAATGCCGCCTTCCATGTTTGCGATGACACTGAAATAAAAGCAATCAGAATTACAAAAAAGCCTGAAACTCCGAATACCCAAAGATGAACGCTGGTTCTATAGGGAAACGATTGCAACCATTTTGTCATCAGCCACCAACCGAGTGGGCACGCCAGTGTGATACCCAACAACACGGGTTGCATGAATCCCTTTGATAGAAGCATTACTATTCCCGAAGAAGTAGACCCCATCACTTTTCGAATGCCAATCTCTCTGGTTCGTTGGGAGGTCATGAAAGAGGCGAGGCCGACCAGCCCAAGGGATGCAATGAAGATGGCGAGCCCTGTGAAAATGGTAAACACGGTACCAAAGCGATCATCGCGCTCATATTGACGATTGAAAAACTGGTCGAGAAAAAAATAATCCAACGGGTTGCCAGGGAAGAAAGCCTTCCACGAATTTTCGATGGATTCCATCGCTGCCTGGTAATTTGAGGTTTCCATTTTTATGGAGTAGTACGATGCTTGGTCGCGCAGCCTGCACACCAATGGAATGATGGCTGTCTTTAGTGACATTTGATGAAAGTCGTCAATGACGCCAATAATTCTGACGGTGTCACCGCCCACCACGGCCAACTCACCGACCGCTTTGGCAGCGTCTTTGAACTCAAGTTCTTTTAATAACGAATAGTTGATCAAGATGCCCTTTTTATCACTAGGAAATTCTCGGCTGAAATTTCTTCCTGAGAGAATTTTTACTGCATACTGAGTGATGAAATCATGATCGATGCCCATGTTGGTAACGACGTTATCTCCTTCCGGCCCGCCGGAGATTCTGCGAATACCCGTGGTCCAATAATTTTCTACGCCTGGAACGTTGGAAGAAAGGGCGATTCCCTTAACTGCGGGTATTTGAAGGATTTCGTTTTTGAATGTCTGGTATTTTAATGTGTACAGCGAGTCGGCGATGACTCGCGGTCCTTTCAGTACAAGTGTTTGAGTAATATTCAAACCGAGGTCTTTGCTTTTCATGTAACTCAATTGTTCAAACACGATCAGTGAGCCGCTGATAAGAAACACAGATGCAATGAATTGGAATACGACCAATCCTTTGCGTAAAAAATTTCCACTCGATGAATGAATAACTTTCCCTTTCAGTACTTGGATGGGTTTGAACGACGAGAGAATAATTGCGGGATAAAAACCCGACAAAAGGGCTCCCCCCAAAAAAAGTACGATCACCAGCAACCAGAATTCTTTTCGAAGCACATAGTCAAAGGGAATGTTCCAGCCCGTCAACGAGGAAAAAGGAGACCACAACAAACACACCAGCCCGATCGCCAATGTAGCTGCGATGCTATTCAATAGGAACGACTCGGTGATGAACTGACTGATCAGTTGCCCCCGAATTGCGCCAACTACTTTTCTCACGCCCACCTCGTTGGCGCGTTTGAAAGATCTGGCCGTAGCAAGGTTTACATAGTTGACCCAAGCAATCACTAAAATAAAAATGGCGATGACACTAAGTGCATATACCGAGTCACCATCCCTCAACTCCTCGGGTGAAGTTTCATATAACAAGTGAGAGTGCAGATGTATGTCGGTCAAAGGCCGGAAAATAAATTCCTGTTTTGCGGAGTTCTTCTCCCACTCTGGGCCTCTGACTTTTTGTAGATAGGCATCCCATTTCGCTTGCAGGGCCTTCACATCCGTGCCAGGTTTCAGCAACACGAAGCTGTAAAAGTCGTACCAACCCCAGGAAGTGGCCGAACCTCCTTTTGTCATTGCGTTGATGGTCTCGTAAGAAATGAGCATGTCAAACTTGATGTGAGAGTTCTCTGGCACGTCTTGGAATACACCGGTCACTTCGAATACCAGGTCGCCATTGCGAGTCAGTCGTTTGCCGATGGGGTCATCGTTATTAAAATATTTTTTAGCCAATTTCTGTGATATGATAACCTTGTCGACACCTTTCAGGCAGGTTGCCGGATTTCCCGTCGCAAGTCGGAAATCAAAAACAGTGAACATGGAAGTGTCGGCAAACAACGCACTTTCTTCGCGAAAGGCGATGGGTGCTTCTCCTGATTTTTCGTAACTGAAGATTCCACCGAAAGGGAGGAAACGGGTGTACTGTTCCACTTCGGGAAAATTGTCTTTCAACGCTGGCCCAACGGCCGGTACAGCCACAGCACTTTCGAAATTCAATTTGCCGTTTTGCCAGCCATTGTACTGGATGCGGTAGATGTCTTTCGCGCGCGAATGAAAAGTGTCGAAGCTTCTTTCGTATTTGACATACTGAAGGATGAGCAAGCTCGCCGCCATCCCCAGCGATAGTCCGACAATGTTTAACAGCGTGTACGCTTTTTGCTTTGCAAAATTTCTAAACGCGATCTTGATATTGTTCTGTATCATATAGAGCTTGATTCGGGGTGATGATAATTTGTTCCTTAAAACAATGCCAGGTCGGAAATATCTGATGGTGTTCCAAAATAATCGGAGATCAGCTTTCTTTTGATAGCGCACGTCACGTTCGTAGCGCTGAAGCAAATCGCCTTCAATCTCCTCCAGCAAATGGGGAGGGCAAAAAGTACGAAGCAGCCTCATTGCAAAATGCTGTTCCATTTTCCGTTCTCAATTATTCATTACCCCCCTTGACCTGCAATCGTTCGATCAGTCGATCATATTCATTGCTTAAATTCTGCGCGAGAGCGGTTTCGTCATTTTCGGAAAGTACATGGGTCACGCTGTTCAGCATAAATAGATTCTTGCGTAATTCAAATGAAACCTCACTGCTGTCTGCAATTAAGAACGAAGCGATCTCAATCGACTGTTTACCAACGACCGTAGCAATTTCCGTGGCTGTTTTTTTCTGCCCCGCCTTGAAGAGCAAACTCACAGTGTCGGCTACAGATGGATCATAAGGAATAACGTTGCCTGGCATCTTCTTTAGAGAAAAGTTGAGCGCACGAGACGCTTTTTGGATATCCCCTTGGTCAATCAAAGCTTCCGCCAACGAATTAAAGTTGGCGCGCTGGTTTTGCACTTGCATCTTATAGTCATTCGTATAGTAGATCGATGGATCATCAAGTCCGCGATACTTGAATTGGTCCATCATCCGATCGTAACTTTTTTTAGTGTCAACTAAGTAGTCACGATCTTTCCTGGAATTTTTTACTGGGAGAATCCGATACGCATTTCCTTCTTGCACAGCATAGGGTTTCACGTCAAGATTCAGTTGCGCGATAGACGTATGGTTGACGTAGATCGGCCGCTCCCATTTGTTGGTTGTCAATAAATCAAGAAATAATAAATCTGCCTTTTCGAGCACGCCACCTTTCAGCTTAAGTTCCATTTTGTCGACAATGAGATCTTCCATTTCCTTCGGAACAACTCCTTTCCTCACAACGTCCGCTTTGTCCACCGCGATCGTGAGCATTTTACTTGGTACGAGGTTGTGATTGTCGCTTCTCAGCGGAGCGTAATCTTTGGCCAGTAAGTTGAGATACTCGTTGGCGTCGATACTTTCAATTTTGAAATCGGCGTACAGCAAATAGTTGTTTGGGCCGCCTTGGGCATAGTCTTTCGGTCGGAGTGTATATTTGAAGGGCGGAGACTGATAAGCTTGACGAGTGGTCTGGTCAATGTACCAAGCCGCATTGCTATAGCTTAAAACAAGAGCTCGTACATCAGTGCGGCAATTTTCTGTCTCCTGTGCATACCAAAGCGGGAAGGTATCGTTGTCTCCACCGGTGAACAGAATTCCATTTTTGTCGCAAGAGTTCAACTCGTTGTAGGCCGCGTCCACAGAAAAGAAGCGACTCGAACGGTCATGATCGTCCCATCCTTGTACCGCCATCAAAGCAGGTGCGATCAGGCCAACAGACAATGCGCCCGCGACGACCAGCTTTCTGTTCTTAATGTACCGCTCAAAAGCTTCTGCCATCGCTATGACAGAAATGCCAATCCAAATGGCAAAAGCATAATAAGAGCCCACATAAATATAGTCACGTTCGCGAGGCTCGGTGGGAGGGGCATTCAAGTAGACCACCAGTGCCGCACCAAGCATCACAAATAACAGGAAGACTGCAGAACTGTTCTTGATATCCCTCTTGAACTGATAGGCCATGCCAATCAGCCCAAGAATCAATGGAATCATGAAGAAATTATTTCTCGCTTTATTGCTAAGCACGGCTGGAATGTTTTTGAACCATTCTGAAGGTCTCAACCAATCCGCTCCAATGTCATCGCCCTTGCGGCCTGCGAAATTCCAAAGGAAGTATCGAAGGTGCATGGTGCCCAGCTGGTGTTGAAAGAAGTAGCTTAAATTTTGTGTGAATGTAGGCTTCTGACCCTCTTTCAAACCAAGCATGCTTTTGTAATCGTCTTTTGCGTCAGGATTCCACAACCTCGGAAAGAATGCTTCTTCACCTGGTGCATATTCACCTTGAAACCTTCGTTCGCTGACTTCATATCGCGTCTTGCCTTTGATATAAATTGGATCACCGTAGTGATAGCCAACCAGCTGCGATGTGAAGTTAGGTCCAAACAAAAGGGGAGGCATTGCATATTGCTCCCGCCTTAAATAACGAACGACACTCATCACATCCTTCGGCGCGTTTTCGTTGATTGGTGTGTCGAAATTCGAACGTACGATAATCATCGCATAAGAACAGTAACCAACGATCACAAAAGTGAAAGCCAGTGAAAATGTGTTGAGGATCGGCTTTTTTGTAAGGTGTGAATAACGGAGGATCAATACTAACAGTGCCGCGAAGACAATGACAAAGACGATCGCGCCTGACCCGAAAAACAGCCCGAGTGTGTTCACAAAGAAAAGTTCAAAATACCCAGCGATGCTAGGCAAGCCTTGCACTACGAAGTTGGCGACGGCAAAAATGATCAATACACTGAACAGTAGAGTGGCAGTGACCCCCAAAAACGTCACTTTGTGTTTTTTGAAATAATAAATCAACGCGATTGCAGGAACGGTAAGCAGGTTTAGCAAGTGCACACCGATCGATAGTCCGATGGCGTAGGCAATCAAAATCAGCCAACGGTTCGCAAGACTTTCATCTTCGGTCGCATCCCATTTCAACATGGCCCAAATAACAAAAGCCGCAAACAATGACGACATCGCATATACCTCGGCTTCCACCGCTGAAAACCAGAACGTATCAGAAAACGCGTAAGCCAGCGAGCCCACTACTCCCGCACTCATCGCCAACCATTGGTTTTTTTCAACTGCATCCTTCGCAAACAACTTTCGGCTGAGCATCACGATCGACCAATACAAGAATAAAATAGTGAACGCACTCGACAGGGCACTCATCAAGTTAATCGCATACGCCACTTTTGTCGAGTCGCCGAAGCTCAGAAAAGAAAAAATTCGACCGAGCATTAAAAAGAGTGGTGCACCTGGTGGGTGAGGCACCTGCAGCTTGTACGACGTTGCAATAAATTCAGAGCAATCCCAGTAACTTGCTGTTTCTTCCAGCGTGAGGCAATAGGTGAGGAGCGCAATCCCAAATACTGTCCATCCCATCAAATTGTTTGATGTGTTGAAGTGAAAGTTGATTAGCCTCGCACCAAAGCTCCGGCTGCTGAACAGTGCCGATTTTTCTCTCCGAAATAGAATGCTTGGACGGAAATACCACAAAGAATTTATCAATGACTTCAGGGTGGCGCGCAAAGGCCCCGTCTTTTCATTGTCGCGGTTGAATTTTTGGATCACGTCACCTTCGATCTCTTCGCGCAGATGTGACGGACAAATCCACTCGATGACCTTCAATGCCAACGTGGGTAGATGTTGATTTTGCTCTGTCATGTTTAAACGCTTTTATATCCGGATTAGACCCCAACTATTTTCAGCTGTGGCACAAGCTTCCACAACTCGATTCGAGATTCTTTCATGAACTTTAGCATGGCCATCCCCGCGTTGGTGATCGTGTAGATTCTTTTTCTTCTGCCACCACGCTCATTTGTGGATCCACCGAAAGAGGATTTGATGTACCCCTTGTCTTCCAGTCGATAAAGGGTAACATGGATTGCGCTCAGGTTCGCCTCGCGCTTTACTCTCTTCTCAAGTTCTTCCGCAATCGCGGCGCCATAGGCGTCTTCCTGCAAAGCCGCCACCAGCGTCAAAATCAGTTCTTCGAACTCACCCAAATATTCTTTAGCCATTACCTTATATTTTGTCAAGTAAATAACGTAAAAAATATTTTCTGGTTGAATACTTTTTAAAAAATAGATTTTGTTTTGGGGCCGTGGCAATAAACAGAACTATATTCTGACTGCAAACGAATGTTGGCAATGGGAATGAAAACCTGCTAAATTTACGCTCTCAATCAACCGTCGATCATGGCACAAGCAGAACTGATCATGCCCAAAATGGGCGAAAGCATTATGGAAGCCACTATTTTGAAGTGGCTCAAAAAACCTGGTGATAAAATCGAACAGGACGAATCAGTGCTCGAAGTGGCCACCGACAAAGTGGATACAGAAGTGCCGTCGATCTACGCGGGTGTATTAAAAGAGATATTGGCGAAAGAGGGCGAAGTAGTTAAAGTAGGCAAACCCATTGCCATCATTACCACCGACGCAGCAGTTTCAAAATCAGAGGAGCCCGTTTCTGCACCTCTCGCCGCTACGTCCGCACCGGTGGCGGAATCAAAATCTGTGACAATACTAACGAGCAATGGGAATGGTCACACGGCACCGGTCGATTTCAAATCTTCATCCCGTTTTTATTCTCCGCTGGTAAAAAATATTGCAAAAGAAGAAGGCATTGCAGTAGCAGAGTTGGAGTCGATTACTGGTTCAGGGTTAGAAGGACGCGTGACCAAAAAAGATATTTTGGGATATGTTCAGAACAGAAAACTTGGCCAGACCATCGTTACTTCTCGTCAAGTTTCGTCGGCTCCATTAGTTCCCGCCTCCATCAGCGCCGGTGACGAGATCATTCAAATGGATCGCATGCGCAAAATGATTGCCGAACGCATGGTCGACAGCAAGCGTATTTCTCCTCATGTTACATCCTTCGTTGAGGCTGACGTCACCAACGTCGTGTTCTGGCGCAATAAAGTGAAAAACGAATTTCAAAAACGCGAAGGCGATGCATTAACGTTCACGCCCATCTTTATTGAGGCCGTCATTCAAGCCATCAAAGACTACCCGATGATTAACGTGCAGGTAGATGGCGACCGGATTATCAAAAAAAGAGATATCAATGTGGGTATGGCGGTGGCGCTTCCGTCCGGCAATTTGATTGTACCTGTCATCAGAAATGCCGATCAATACAATATCACTGGGTTGGCCAAAGTGGTGAACGACTTAGCCAAACGCGCGCGAGAAAATAAACTCAAGCCCGACGAATTGGCCGGTGGCACGTTCACCGTCTCTAACGTTGGATCATTTGGTAATGTGATGGGCACCCCGATTATTATGCAACCCCAAGTGGCCATTATGGCGCTTGGTGCCGTGCAAAAGAAACCGGCGGTAATCGAAACTCCGTACGGAGATGCCATTGCTGTCCGTCACAAAATGTTCTTGTCACATTCGTACGATCACCGCGTGGTAGATGGTGCGTTGGGCGGAAGTTTTGTGAGACGCGTGGCCGACTATTTGGAAAAGTTCGATACCACCCGAGGGATCTAATCGCTCATCGCACCTGCGATCGCTTGACGATATTTCATCGACCTGAGAGAGGATTGAGTTTCTGACGTTGGCAGTTCAATCCTGAATTCTGTCAACTTGTTTTTGCCCAATGGTTCGAGAAAAATTTCTCCACCGTTGAAGCGAACAAAGAACGCGGCCATCGCGAGACCAAGCCCCGTTCCTCGCTCTCCTGCCGTTCCCTCCGTTGACGGCATTTTGTAAGTGAATAATTTTTCGCGGCTACTTTCGGGAATCGGTGTGCCCTCGTTGCTGATCCGTAGAATAATTGTCTCCTCATTCAAGAAACTTTGAATAACGATTTCTGTTCCAGGGATAGCAAATTTGATGGCATTGGAAAGAAGGCTTCTTATCGCGATGCGAAGCATTTCCTCGTCGGCGTAAACAATCAGATGGGGTTCCGCTTTAAGTCTTAGCTTCAGTTCTTTTTCATTGGCGGTGGGCTGAAATAATTTCAATAACTCCTCGAGATGTTTCACAAAGTCAATCGGCTTTTGTTGCGAAACGAAACCCTCCATTTGCGACCGTGACCAGCGAACCAAACCATGCAGAAGGCCGGTAACATTATGCAATTGGTCGCCAATTTGAGTGAGAAATGGACGAAACTCACTCTCTGAAATTTGCCCCTTGGCCTGGAGGTGAAGTAATCCCGAAAGGGCATTTAATGGAGACGCAACGTCATGCGACAGGATAGAGATGATTTTGTTTTTTTGTTGGTTGAGTTCCTCGACCAATTTTTTCTGCTCAGCCAGATCGGTGAACTGCAAAAAACTTTTTCGCCGGCGAAATTCCAGCACGACACTCACCAGTGTGAAATAAATAAAAGAGACAATCAGGTGAGGATATTGGCTAAAATAAAATGGGTTTCGATTGAACTTCTGTGAATACACCATGAAAACCACCAGAAGCACCAGGTTGAGCGATAACCCGTACCTCAGGTTAAGTCCGCTCGCTGCAACAACCAGCACCCAAACCAAAAACAATAAATTCGTGAGGTAAAAACCGGGCATGCGCGCGTACGTAGCGGTAACCAATGCAGCCGTAAAATTGATGAACGCGATGCCAAAGGTGGCTGCGGGAATATAGACAGAGTGTAATGGTTTTTTGAAGGAATAGGCCATGATCCCCACAGCAATAGCTAACACGCATAAACGCGAGACAAGCACAATGCTAAAATCGACATCGCGAAAATAGTCGATGATCAAAAACGTAGACATCCCAAAAAGGGTAATAAACGTTACTAACCGAAGCGACAGTAAATTAGCGGGCTGAACAAAACGATCGTAGGCATCCTCCTGCGATTTGGGGAACTTCCAGATGAAAGAATATCGCGAAAAAAATTGCAAGTTTGCGACAGGTTAAAGCAAGGTTAAAACGCAACAAAGTACTAAAATCCATTCATAAGATATGCAATTCGGAACGAAAGCCATACATGCCGGTGTAGAACCAGATCCCTCTACCGGAGCGATCATGACACCGATTTATCAAACGTCAACCTACGTGCAAGAGTCACCCGCAAAACACAAGGGGTATGCCTATGCACGTGGAGCAAACCCCACTAGAAATGCCCTCCAAAAAAGTATCGCCGCCTTGGAGAATGGCAAATTCGGGTTGTGTTTTTCTTCGGGCATGGGTGCCACAGACGCGGTCATCAAATTGTTGAGCCCGGGCGATGAAGTTATCACCAGCAATGACCTCTACGGCGGCTCCTATCGAATGTTCACGAAGGTGTTTGAGCGGTTTGGCATCAAATTTCATTTCATCGACCTAACCGATGCAAAAAATGCCGAAGCCCACGTTAATTCAAAAACGAAAATGTTTTGGTTGGAAACTCCTTCCAATCCACTAATGCGGATCATCGATATAGAGGCTTGCGTGAAACTGGCCAAGAAAAACAATTGCCTTGTCGCCGTCGACAATACTTTTGCTTCTCCTTATTTGCAAAACCCGCTCGCGATAGGAGCCGACATTGTGATGCACTCGGTAACGAAGTACCTCGGAGGCCATAGTGACGTGATCATGGGCGCATTGGTGGTGAACGATGAAAAACTTTATCAAGACTTGGCGTTCATCACTAACTCTTGCGGTGCCGTGCCGGGGCCTCAAGATTCTTTTTTAGTGTTGCGAGGAATCAAGACCCTTCATTTGCGAATGGAGCGTCACTGTCAAAACGGAAAAAAAATTGCTGAATATTTGAAAAGCCACCCAAAGGTGGGGAAAGTATATTGGCCTGGATTCACCGATCACCCCAATCATGCCATCGCAAAAAAACAAATGCGAGACTTCGGCGGTATGCTTTCGTTCACATTGAAGAATGACAGTGTGGACACCGCCAAAAAATTGATGGAAAGCGTAGAATTGTTTTCGCTGGCAGAATCGCTAGGGGGAGTCGAGTCTTTGATTAATCACCCCGCCTCTATGACACATGCAAGTATTCCCAAAGACGAACGCATGAAAAACGGCCTGACCGATTCTTTGATCCGTTTGAGTGTAGGAGTAGAGGATGCTGAAGATCTGCTCGCCGACCTGGAACAGGCCCTTTCCAAGGTATAAGGGAAAAATTTTTGGTGGAGGTTGGCTATTATTTCCCAATCCACTAATATTGCACTCCCAAATCCTGACGTTATCGTCGGCAATGGGTAAAATCCTCCTTAGCTCAGCTGGTTAGAGCATCTGACTGTTAATCAGAGGGTCCTTGGTTCAAGTCCAAGAGGAGGAGCTTAATAATGAGGCGATTACAAAAGTGATCGCCTTTTTTATTGACCTTCCGTTTTGACTCCAATTTGATGCCCCGTTGAAAAAACGGGTGGCACAGAAAAATGCATTATCATCACAGAATTTACCCTAAGGGCTAAAATTCTCCTGCACTATTTTTTTCAGCAACGCTAAATCAACAGCGCCCGAATGTCTCCATACCGCCTGTCCATGTCGAAAAAATAAAAAAGTTGGCACCGCTGTGACATGATATTGTGAGGCAGTGTGAATGTTTTTATCGATGTCGACTTTTAGAATGCGTACGCCGTCGCCAGCCCACGATTTAAGTTCCTCCAACACAGGCTTCATCATTTTGCACGGACCACACCATTCGGCCGAAAAATCCACGAGGACCAATCTCTCCGTCAACAGTATTTCTGAAAAAGACTTCGGCTTAGTTGTTGCATCCATAAAAGGCTAAGCTCTCTTCTTGGTGTTTATCCTGAACGAAAAATACAACGGACAAAAGCTGATGAAACTAGTAATCACGAAAATTACGGAGATGATCAGCCCAACCGTGGCATAAATGCCGCTGATCTTTCCTTGGTAGTATAACCCGACAACAACTGCGGCTATTAATATTCTGATCAGCCTGTCGATATTTCCCATATTCGTTTTCATACCTGTTTTTTGAACCAAAAGTATTCGTGTGACCAGGAATTTCTTCTGATTAAAATCATCTGGTCTTTTGATAGAGGTCATGTTCGAAGCAGATGCCGTAAATGAAATTTGGTTGCGCCACCTAAGACCAAAGGGCAATTGAGGTAAAGTGATTCCTTGCAACAAAAGCCGCTGATCTTCAGGAATCTTTTGCTAAATGTAAAAATCGCATGCTGCTCGATTATTTTCTTATTCTCTTGTTAGCGGTGCATGGCCTTCTTCATATGGTAGGCTTTGCATCTTCGGTTGGCCTTATCACCCCACACCAACGGTGGTTGACTGTTATGACCCAAGGCCAGTTGGCAGTAGCTGGCTTGTGTTGGTTAATCACGGGTGTTCTCTTCATTTTATCAGCGACTTTGTTTTATTTGAAATGGGATTTTTATTGGGCAATCCTACTACCCGCTTTTGTTTTTTCACAAGTCCTCGTTGTCATGTATTGGCCTTTGGATAAGTATGGTACCGTCGTAAACATGATTGTGCTGGTCGTAATTGTTGTCTCTACAGGTGCTTATAGTTTTGATCGAAAAGCTTCGAGGGAGGTAAAGGCTTTAAAGCGCGATGCTCGTCACCCACATGGAATTATTTCAGAGCAACGGATGGGGGATTTGCCGCCAGTCGTCAAACGGTGGATGGTGAAGTCTGGGGTTGTTGGGACGAAAGAACCTGTGTTTGTTCATGTGGTACAAAAGGGATTTTTGCGAACAGGAAAAGAGGCTCCTTGGGCACCATTTCAGGCACAGCAATATTTTTCATTGGATCCGCCAGCTTTCGTTTGGAAAGCGGACATGCACATGAATGACTTTGTGGAAATAAAAGGGAGAGACAAACTTGCGGATGGAAGAGGCAATATGCTGATTAAAGCAGAGTCCCTTTTTCCAGTGGCGAATGCCCGGGGGAAAGAGATTGATCAAGGCACTTTTATCCGATTTATGGCGGAAATTTCATGGTTTCCACAAGCAGCATTAAGAAACTACATCAGATGGAAAGAATTGGACGACAATCGCGCGCAGGCTTTTATTACTTATGGAAATACTTCGGTCACGGGAGTTTTTACCTTCAATGGCGACGGATTACCTGTGCTTTTTGAAGCAAAACGATATGGAAATTTCAATGGAAAGTTTTCTTTGGAGACTTGGTCAGTTAAAACTACCGGGTTTAAGACCTTTCAGGGAATCACGATTGGCAACTCTAATGACGTGACTTGGAAATTGAGGTCGGGCAATTTTACTTGGTTGAAACTAGAAGTAACTCAACTGGATTATGCTTACTGACTCAATCCTTTGATCAGATTTTGAATGACCAGCGCCACGCCGGTGGAGAAGATCAGGACTAAAACTATTTTACGAAAGGTTTCCTGGCTTATTTTCCCTAAAATCTTCTTGCCCAAATAAGTACCCAGCAACGCGGCTCCTGCGGTGGCCGGCAGGTAGGGAACTAGTTCTAAAGAAAAATAATTGTTTGTCCAATAGACAAAGGCTCGTCCCGCATCTACTCCAAAGTCAATGGTTGCTGAGGTTCCCACGTAAAAATTTTTCTCGAGATTAAATGCGGTCAACGCAAGGCCTCTGATTGCTCCTCCAGTACCGATAAATCCAGCCATGAACCCGGCAATACCTCCAGCGGTTACTGAGTTCTTTAGCGAAGCTGATAATTTGAAGAACTGATCGAAATAAAAAAATGAACTTAATAAAATAAGGAATGCACCCAGGAACATTTTCACATATTCAAAATTGATGAATGCGATAACGCGAGCCCCCACAACCGAAAATATAATACTTGACACGCCTAACCAAAGCACGATTTTCCAGTCGATCGTTTTTCGAAAAAGAAATACCTTAAAAGCATTGCTGAAAACGTGCAGGATGCTTGTTACCATCAGCACCGTTTGAAATGTGAAAAGGAACTGTAGAATCGAAACCGTGAAAATAGAAGACCCAAATCCGCTGAGGGTCCCTAGAATTTCTGAAATGGTGGCAAGCAAAAAGAAAACAAATACAGGGAAGTAATTATTGTCAGCCACAAACTTCTAGTAAACAAATCGTTCCAATGCGTGTCGCTCTAACTGCACCTGACGAGTATGGGCGATTTTGATTGAACCCCAGCCAACGGATTTGACAATTTTTTCGACTTCTTCTCCTGAAGGATACATAGCTATTTGATTTTATTTTTCAGCCGGTTCGTCCTTCATTCGATACGTCCATATCGGTCGGTCAATATGGTTTACAATATCCTCTGCAATGCTCCCTTTTACCAAATGAACAATACCTTTGTGACCATGTGTACCCAGGGCGATCATGTCGCCATGCACCGCTTTTGTAAATTCAATAACTCCTTTTTCAATCGACGTATGATCATAAACGTTGATAGAATAATCTTTAAGCATAAATCGATTGGCAAATTGCTGCAGGTGCAGACGAATCGATGATTCGTCTGCCAAGCCGAACTGAGTGTTGATGTATACCAAACATAACTTTGCCTTGAAAAAATTCTGAAGCTCCTTCACCTTCATCACCAAGTCTTCTTGGTGTTCAAGCGTGTTAGGGAATACAATCTTCCTAATGGGTTGCCCATAGTAATTCTTCAAGATCAGCACGGGAACTGGCGAGTGGCGTACAACTTTTTCAGCATTTGATCCTATAAAGTATTCCTTAAGTCCGCTAGCTCCTGTTGAACCCATGATCACCATATCGATGTTCTGCTCAATAATGTATTTTTGAATATGGTCAGAAACCGATCCAAACTGTACCTCCGAAACGCTTTTCACGTGTTCACCGTTGCTTCTCGCGATCATGTCTTTAAACTGACCTTCCGCTTTGCTCTTCGCTTCATTCATCTGTTCTACTTCGAAATTAAGCGTGGGCATGAGCATGGAGTCATTGAGGATAGGCGGTTCAATCACGTGAAGCAGGTGAATGACACCGCCTGATTGTGCAGCCACATCCAGCGCCTGGCGATAAGCGTTAATCGCGCGTTCTGAGAAATCACACGGAACCAATATTTTTTTCATACCAATAATTTTCTTTCTGCAATAATGACCAGGGCCAAAACTATTACAGGCGCCCTCCCAGACGATTGATTACTATCAAATCGGACTATGATTTTTATCAGTGTTTCTGTTGCACTCGCTACCAACTTTATTAAATAGTGTTTGAGTCCCTAAAATAATTGGCTACGCAGTAGACCTATGATCAGAATCTTCCGCCGCCGGAATCCCTACGTCAAACTTGTCCATACCCTGTTGCAATGCATGACTAAGCGATCGGATCACACTGTCCAGTTCACCCGAAGCATTTTTTAAATGTTCAAGTAATAACCTTTGTTCATCCATCGGCACGTCTCGTTCCAACAGGTTAACAATTCCCATTACTCTCGCCAATGGAGCACGCAGCTTATGAGCCGTGATAAAAGCGTAGGCCTCCATGTGTTTGGTTTGATCTTTTAATGCTTCGGTGCGCTGCTCGATCGTATCTTCCAGGCTTTTGTTTATTTCGGAAAGCTCTTTATGGAGACTTTCAATCTTGATGCTTTTTTCTACTGACGAATCGCGTTGTTTTTTGATCTGCTCGTTCAATACTAGAATTTCATTGTTATGCAATTTCACCCGATAGTAGTTCCGCACGGAGCTGAAGAGGAAAAACAATGCAATTAAAATTCCACACCCCGCAGAAGTGAGTAAAATAGTCTTCAGCCGCGACTCTTTTTTGAGGGAATCAATTTCGGTTTGCTTACGATGGGTTTCATACTCCAACTGCAACGAGGAGATCTTCGCTGATTCCGATAGATTTTGTACGCTGTCTTTGTATAACGTGAATAGCTTAAAATGTTCGAGTGCCAAACCATCACGTCCTTGCGCGTTCGCAATTTTCGAAAGTAATTCATAGCTGTCGCGCGTGACGGCTTTCAGTCTCGACTGGAGCGCGATGGTCAGGCATTCGTTCAGCAGCTTTTCGGCGAAGGCATATTTTTTTTGTTGATAGAATATAGATGCAATTGATTTTCTGACCAGGGTCATGCCGCGGTGATCGGAAAGAGAATCGCTGATGGTTTTGGCTTTTGAATAATACGCAAGAGCTTTCTCCAAATCCCCGATGGCTTCGTAAACATTGCCGATGTTTCGAATGTTGGTTGCGATCCCAAATTTTTTGGATTTCCCCAATTCCAAAGCTTGACTATAGGTAAACAAGGCGCTGTCAAATTTATTCATACGGAAATAACAATCGCCAACATTGTTCAACATGGCCGCTTCCCTCAGCACATTTTTCATTTCGCGTTGCTTCCGTACAGATGCTTTGAAAAAATGCAATGCCGTCGAGTGGTTGCCCATGCCGATGTAAACAAGGCCGATGTTTCCAGTAATGTCTGCTTGTATTTGTTTGTTCCCGATGGAATCGGCCAGCTTCAAACCTTTCACAAAATAGTTCAACGCAGCAGAGAGATTTGCTTGTGCCCAAAACGTCAACCCCATCATTCGGTAGGCCTGCGATTTCCCCTTTAAATAATTGATCTTGTCAGCAATTCTTCCAGCTTCTAAACAATAATTGGCCGCTTCTGTGGGGTGATCAAAATAGCGTTCAAACGCGAGCTGGTTCAAGAGCTCAACACGAGTGGAGTCTTCTCGAAGGTGTTTTCGCAACCCCTTTGTCAAGCTGTCAGCAATTTTGTTTTGGGCAAATCCTGTGACAGAGAATGCCAAAAGAAAAATAAAAATCGGCCTGTATGTCACGTGGGGGCGTTTACAGGAAGTTAGGAAGGAATCTATCTTTCGACAACTGCTTTTGTGATTATTATGCACACGGTCACGGCGCCACAGTATGCATGAAATCCGGATGTCACCGCTAACACATGCCAAATGTCAATGCCGTTTTTTCAAGTGAAAACAGGTGGTTCCGGTTATTTCCCGTAGATATCGTTGAGCAAACCTGCCAGTCGAATTCCAGCCTGAAGCAAACGTTGTTTTACGATAGGGAGATTTTTATAGGAATACTTGTAGCTCAGATTGCCATCACCGATCTCATAAACTTGCTTTCGATTGGCCATCGACTCGTTGGCCCAATCTATCACAGAATTTTTTTGCCATGCAGCCACCGTGGCTTGATCGGGTTCATCAAGATAACTCGCCAGTTCGGTATAACTCAATTTGGTGTCGTCGATCATGTTGCTGTCCCAAGTGGTGTGCAAATTCGTATCACGTCCAAACCATTTTACTTTTACTTTATTTCCGCCCTGATCATCACAGCAACCTACGTGCAACGGCTGATGGATGTCACCCACCAAGTGAATGAGCATTTTCAAATACTCTTCCTCTGTCTTTTTATCGAGATGGTGTTTTTTTAGTTCGGCCACGATACGGTCAATGCTCGCGATCACATCGCCTTTTGGATTTTTTGGAGACTGTTCATAGGTTTTTCCTGTCTCCACTGTCACCCAATGCCAATCCCCCGTGTCCTTGTAAGTGGAGTCTGAACGGATTTCATCCATCCAATTGCTCACCTCCGATAGTGAATTTTGTCCGAGGAGTTTAATGAGATTTTTTTTCGCCTTTGCAGACAAATGTTTTGACGCGATAAGTCCAACCACGCGGTGACCTGTGGGACCCCAAGCAAAAGCGTTGATAGAAATCAAAAGCGACAAACAAATGGCAAGACGTTTCATAAATTTTCTGTTAGGCGGTTTAAAAATTCAAAATACACATTGGGCACTAATATCCACACTTTCGGCGAAACCAAAATGACTTTAGTTTTAAATTAGTTTGAATGGTAGAAGTAGATATTAAAGCCATCACCTGCATTGTGGTTTTTCGGCGAATGGGTCGTTGCCCTAAATCGCCATGGAGGTTTTTGACTCGATTATTTCTAAATTACTTCAGTAACTCTAGTTCATGTCTGATCGTCACGCCCTCTTCCTCAATTTTGATATCAAAGCACAGCCCGATGACATCACTTGCGGCCCTACCTGTCTCCATGCCCTTTACCAATACTATAATGATGAGATTGCATTGAAAAATGTGATTCAAGAAGTAAAGAGCTTGAAAAGCGGGGGCACACTGGCGGTGATGTTGGGTAATCATGCATTGAAACGCGGCTACCGTGCACACATCTACACTTACAACTTGAACGTGTTTGATCCTACTTGGTTTTCACTTTCGTCCGCCAAGATCGTGCAGAACTTAAAAAAACAGATGCGATACAAATTCAAGAGCAAGCGCCTGCAGGTGGCATCGAAGGCATACATAAAATTTCTAGAGGGAGGAGGGAAAATTGTATTGACCGAATTGGACGAAAAATTGATAAAGAGGTATCTAAAACAATCGGTTCCCATCCTGACAGGACTCAGCGCAACTTATCTTTACGGCACCCAACGCGAAATCCCGGCCAGCAATAAATTTGATAGCATTCGCGGTGAACCTGTGGGGCACTTTGTGATTGTCAACGGCTACGACGATAGCACGGGTACGGTGTACTTGGCAGACCCAATGAACCCCAACCCGCTTAAGAGTCAATATTATAGCGTAACTTTCGACCGCCTCATCAATAGCATCATGCTCGGTATAGTAACTTACGATGCAAATCTGCTTGTAATCGAACCCAAATAATTCTTCATTATCCGTTAGCCAATGTGTAAAATGGAAAGCATCAGTTCACACCAAACTAATACTTCCCTCTGGCCGATTGACAAATGGATCGTTGACTATTAACGTATGCCCAAGTTGATCATTGTTGAAAAACCTGACACTTGGAATTTTCAAGTGGAAGATGCCGAAGTAGTCGCTGCCGATGATTACATCTCAGGTGAGCAGTATCAATCGGTAAGAAACCTGAAAGTACTTAACCTATGCAAATCATATCAATATCAAAGTGAAGGATATTACGTCTCGTTATTAGCTGAGGCACGCGGCCACAAAGTACTACCCGAAGTATCCACGATTCAAGATTTACGATTTCCTTCGATTTTGCGGGAAGACTCACTCGATTTTGACACGCTCATTCAAACCACATTCAAGTCAGAGCCGTATGATCGCGTAGAGTTCTATATTTATTTCGGAATCACATCGTCAGATCAATTAAACAAATTAGCTCAACAGCTTTTCCAAATGGTGCAGGCGCCTTCGCTGCGAGCGGTATTTTCAAAAAAAACGAAATGGGTACTCCAAAGTATTCGACCGATCAACTTGAATGAAGTTCCTGACGTGGATAAGGCGCTGCTCGTTTCGGCGCTTGAAAAATACTTGTTGCGCAAACGCGACTACAAGCCCGACAAGAAAAAATATGATCTTGCCATCCTTACCAACGGAGACGATCCCAACCCACCCTCCGACGAACGCGCGCTGAAAAGATTTTACAAGGCCGCCATGGAAGCGGGTTTCAATGCCGAATTCATCACGAAAAATGACATCGACAAACTGATCCAGTACGATGCGCTTTTTATCCGCGAAACTACAAATGTCAACCATCACACATTTCGGTTTGCAAAAAAGGCACAGTCACTCGGGCTTGCTGTAATCGATGATCCTGACTCCATACTCAAATGCACTAACAAGGTGTATTTGAATGAACTTCTCAACGCACACAAAATCCTGACCCCTAAGTCTATTGTGATTTCAGAAGGAAATTGCGATGCCATTCTTTCGAAGATGCCCTTTCCATTCATTCTCAAGCAACCCGACGGCGCGTTCTCCAAAGGAGTGCATAAAATCAACTCCAAAGACGAATTCAAAAGGATGAGAGAAACGATGTTTGAGAAATCAGACCTACTGGTAGCTCAAGAATTTTTACCAACTTCATTCGATTGGCGTGTGGGTGTGATCGACAATCAAGTAATCTATGTGTGCAAGTATTACATGGCGGCAAAGCACTGGCAAATCCTGAACTGGAAAGCCAACAAGCAAAAGTCACGGGAGGGAGAGGTGGAGAGTATTCCTGTCGATCAAGCGCCGGCTGGCTTATTGAAAACCGCTTTGAAGGCTACAGCGCTGATCGGAAAAAGCTTATACGGCGTCGATATGAAAGAGGTAGAAGGCAAGTTTTATGTAATTGAAATCAACGACAATCCAAACATCGACGCGGGTACCGAAGACAAGATATTAAAGGATAAATTGTACGATATCATCATGGAAGTGTTTCTGGACAAAATCAAATCAGAAAAATGACTCAGCCCTCGCGCCTACATTTATTTCAAGCATACGGCATCGAGCTAGAATACATGCT
The DNA here is from genome assembly GCA_035492075.1 of Cyclobacteriaceae bacterium. GTDB lineage: Bacteria > Bacteroidota > Bacteroidia > Cytophagales > Cyclobacteriaceae > ELB16-189. The sequence goes on from DATJJP010000090.1 coordinate 45,486, forward strand.
CGTGGACCAAGACACGCTCGCCGTGAAACCCATTGTCGACGAAGTTCTGAAACACCAACTTGGTCAAATCGGCAGTGATTTCGATAATGGAATGGTGACCTGGAGCAACGAACTAGTTTTGCATGTGATTGAAATCAAATCCACAAGACCGGAGATCAATTTCAACGCGCTCGAAAATGAGTTTGTAGAAAATGTAAAAAAGATCAATTCCATTTTAGCAAAATGGAACGCAATGCTGATGCCAACGGCCGCACACCCGCTCATGAATCCATTATCAGAAACGAAATTGTGGCCGCATGACAACAATGAAATTTACGGCCTGTACGATAAAATTTTTAGTTGTAAGGGACACGGATGGAGCAATTTGCAAAGCACCCATTTGAATTTACCTTTTTACGACGACGAAGAGTTCGCCAAACTTCACGCTGCCGTACGCATTGTGTTACCCCTGCTCCCGGCGTTGTGCGCCAGCTCGCCAATACTAGACGACCGAATTCAAGATAAACTTTGCAAACGCCTGGATTTCTATAAGACCAACCAATCCAAAATACCGTCGATCACCGGAAAAGTCATACCTGAAGCGGTCTTTTCCAAACGCAACTATACCAACACCATTTACGAAAAGATCAAAGAAGACGTGGAACGTTATGACACAGATAAAATCCTCGACCCTATTTGGGTGAATTCGAGGGGTGCGATCCCCAGATTTGACCGTGGGTCCATCGAAATCCGGATCATGGATATCCAAGAATGCCCCTCCGCTGACGTCGCAATAATTAATTTGGCTATTGAATTAATTAAAGCGCTGGCGAATGAAAAATTTATCAGTTTAGAGGATCAAATGAAAGTAAGGACAGAAACACTCGTGCCTATCTATGAACTGTGCGTGGAGCAAGGACAAGAGGCTAATATTTATGACCCTGCTTTTCTCGGGATATTTGGCACTACTAAGACGATGACTTGCGGCGAACTTTGGAAAATGATCTACAAGAAATTGAAGGAAATAAATCCTGCCCTAGCGGCATGGGAAAAGCCCCATTATGAAACAATATTAAATCAGGGATCACTCGCTCAGCGAATCCTTACCGCCCTAGGTAAAGATCACTCCACTCACCACATCAAAAAGATTTATCGACAGCTCTGCGGATGCTTGGATCAAAATAAGATGTTCATTTTGTGAGGAAGCTGAAACTGTGGATAAAAGGCTTCTTTGGTTTTTCGCGAGCAGAAACAAATGCCTTTCTTATCTTAATTCCGTTGATGTTTCTTTTGATTTTTTCTGAATCCGTTTTCCAATACTGGTACGTCAGACAGCCAAGCGATTATTCAAATGAAAAGCATGAGCTAGACAGCCTCATCGCTACGATGGAATGGCCAAGTGACAGCGCAGCCCTACCGGTCGGGGCAAAGGCCAGGGAATTATTTGCTTTCGATCCAAACCTGGCAACGAAGGAAGATTTCATGGAATTAGGCTTCAACCAGTCTCTTTCAAAAAGAATCATAAATTATCGAGCCAAGGGAGGAAAGTTTATTATAAAAAGGGACCTGAAGAAAATATATGGGATGGATTCAGGGTTCTTCCAAAAAGTATCGCCTTACATACAACTTCCCGAAATAATCGTTGAGCCCAAGCGCAATAAGCCGGAAACAAAACAAAAACCAAATTTTTCTAAATTCGATTTGAATACCGCTGACTCTTCTCAATTGATAAGTGTTTACGGAATAGGACCTAAACTTGCCAAACGCATTATTGCTTACCGAACAAAACTGGGTGGCTTCATTCTTGCCAGACAGCTAACTGAAGTCTATGGGCTTGATTCAACAGCGAGAAAGCAATTATTGGAAAGAACATTCATATCTGAGAATTTCCAGCCCGAGAAAATAAATCTGAATACGGTGAATGAACGCGACCTTGCAGCACATCCATACGTTAAATACAAACTTGCGAAAGCAATCATTGCTTTTCGGGCGCAACACGGAGCGTTTAACACCGTTGACGATCTGAAGAAAATTGCAATAATGCAGGAAGCCGATATCGAGAAAATCCGACCTTACCTGAGCAACTGATAGAGCACTATCCCTTCTTTTTTACAAGCACCAGGGCATACAGCGAGAATTTGTGTGAAATGGTGTTAAAGTTGGTATCAAACCAATACACGTCACATCGTTTCCCGAAATATGATCTACCGTCATTAGCAAATTAGGGACGCCAGCCAATTTGACGACATCACCAGCCTTTGTCAGCCGACATGGGGTATGTTTTAATGAATTTAATCAAAACATGAGAAAATAGCATCAGTTTTTGTCGACGTGTTTTGATTCCGAATCCGCCCAACCAATAACTGAAGGTGCCTATTGATAACAAAACATGGACTTGTGATAGAACAGCATCAAGTATTACCAAAACCTCAACTAAACTTGGGATGTCATATGAGCTGAAAACAGAATGCCGGGGCTGCCACGGTTTTATTTTAGTTAAAGGTTGGAACAAAATGAACCGTAGCGAACATTAGTTTTCCGGCATCTGTTTTTTGGTCTAGACACG
>DATJJP010000091.1:0-24005 GCA_035492075.1 Cyclobacteriaceae bacterium
CGTCCGCCAATCCTTGCATCAAGGCACTGGCCCCAAGACGATTTGCGCCGTGATCGGAGAAGTTGGCTTCGCCAAGCGCATATAACCCTGGAACGTTAGTCATTAAATTGTAATCAACCCACAATCCACCCATAGTGTAGTGAACGGCCGGGAAAATCATCATCGGCATTTCGTATGGATCGTCACCGGTGATCTGCTTATACATGTCGAACAAGTTGCCATACTTCGCAGCGATCACGTCTTTGCCATCGCGTTTGATTGCATCTGCAAAGTCGAGGAACACAGCTAGACCGGTTGCCCCAACACCGCGCCCCTCATCGCACATCATCTTGGCATTGCGTGAAGCCACATCGCGGGGCACGAGGTTTCCGAAGGAAGGATATTTTCTTTCGAGGAAATAATCGCGGTTTGACTCTGGGATTGACGCGGCATCCTTTGCCTTCAACCCTTTTACAGCTGTTTTCGGCACCCAAACACGGCCGTCGTTTCTTAAAGATTCGGACATCAACGTCAGTTTTGATTGGTGATCGCCCGAAACAGGAATACAAGTAGGGTGAATCTGAGTAAAGCAAGGGTTGCCAAACAAAGCGCCCTTTTTGTGTGCGCGCCATGCCGCTGTAACGTTTGATCCTTTCGCGTTGGTTGAAAGGTAAAATACGTTTCCATAACCACCTGTACAGAGCAGTACGGCGTGAGCGCTGTGAGATTCAATTTTTCCGGTGACTAGGTCGCGCGTGATAATGCCGCGCGCCTTCCCGTCAACGACCACCACATCGAGCATCTCGGTGCGGCTGTACATTTTCACTTTACCGTTGGCAATCTGTCTGTTCAACGCACTGTAAGCACCAAGCAACAATTGTTGTCCTGTTTGTCCGCGTGCGTAAAATGTTCTTGAGACTTGCGCACCGCCAAAAGAGCGGTTCGCCAATAATCCGCCATACTCCCTGGCAAAGGGAACACCCTGTGCGACGCACTGGTCAATAATGTTAACACTGACTTCGGCGAGGCGATACACGTTTGCTTCTCGCGCACGGTAATCGCCGCCTTTGATGGTATCGTAGAAAAGACGATAGACGCTATCACCGTCATTCTGGTAATTCTTTGCCGCATTGATTCCGCCCTGGGCGGCAATACTGTGAGCTCGGCGTGGGCTATCTTGAAAACAAAACGCTTTCACGTTGTATCCCAGTTCACCAAGGGAGGCCGCCGCAGATGCACCCGCCAAGCCAGTGCCTACAACGATCACCTCATACTTTCTCTTGTTGGCTGGATTAACCAACTTCAGATTGAATTTATGCTTGGTCCATTTTTCTGCGAGTGGGCCTTCGGGAACTTTTGATTCGAGCTTCATAGGGCAATGCTTTCTAATTAAATATTCTATTGTTTGATTAGCTTATCCATCCGAAATAAATCGCTATCGGCATCAATGCAAAAATGAAAGGTACGACGATCGAGAATGCAGTGCCGACAAACGAAATCAACCCGTTGTATTTTAGGTGGTTTAATCCAAGGGTTTGAAACGCGCTGGCAAATCCGTGCAACAAATGCCAAAACAGCGAAACACATCCAACCACATAAAGAAGAACAATCAGTGGATTTGAAAATACCTCAAACATCATTTTGTAGAGAGGCAGCTCTTCACCCTCGGTGAACTGATTGGTGCGATTGGGGATCCAAAAATGCGATGTGTGCAAAATCAAAAACAACAAAAGCAACGTACCGAGTAGGCCCATGCTTCGGCTGTACCAAGTGCTATGAGACGGGGCCTTAGACACGCTATATTTTACTGGACGCGCAGCGTGATTAGCTCTCCAAAGCGAAAGTCCTTGAATGATGTGAATCAGGAATCCCGCTACCAACCCGATTTCCAACGTACGAATAATAGGGTTTGTCCCCATGAAATGCCCCCAGTAAGAAAACGTCACTCCTCCGTCGTTAAAGAATATCATCGCGTTTATGGTGCAATGAATGATCAGGAAGCTGATGAGAAACAAGCCCGTAAGTGCCATAAGCAACTTCTTGCCCAGTGAACTTGTGACGAGGTCAATGAACCATTTCATGTGTTAAGGTTTTTGATTGGTGACGAATGCAACAGCAGCGTAAAATTTGGACCTTGGTTCAAACTTCACTGTAAGCCATTTCATGTAATCGTTGTTTTTGCAAAATTTTGAAACGATCCAAAAATACTCGCCAAAGTTTTACCAAACAATTTAAGGCAAGACTAAACCTTGATATTTATTTGAAAAGCGGTGTGGCGGCAACGCCGTTTGGTGCAGCGGTAAACAGGCAGCCACTCGGAATCACCTAGACAAAGTCACTGCCGCTACTCGTTAAAGAATCGGCGATGGACTCAAAGCCTTTTCGCTGCACCAACCTTCTTCATTTTTATGAATACAACATCGTCCAGTCGTGTGAATTGCAAACGACTTGATTAGCTCGTGGTGTTGCGCTAAGAGAATTTGGGATTGCGGTCAGAGCACTTCAAAAAGTAGTACGATCACCGTGATCGTTGCGGCCATTAGTAAAAGAAACCATTGTTTCCTTACCAAAGCAAAAAACTGACCTAAGAGCGTTTTCATAGACATTTTAGAAATCGTATTGTGCTATAAGCCAAAGGGATGCCTAACGTTTGTATGTGCTGATTAGCAACAAGTTACAAGTTATCAACATTGAATCATTTCCATTTTTTGAGTGTTTTTTCCAGAAATGGGATGGATTGGGAATTAGGACAAAATGTGTTGGGCTCCTGTTTGATGGATCCTTGAAAGTGGCGAATTGAAACCCGACTCCAGTGACTTATTTTTACGGGAACAACCACTTCGTATGTACTTGATCTTCGACACGGAAACCACCGGTATTCCGCACAATAAGTCTGCCCCGATCACTGACCTCGACAATTGGCCACGTCTAGTGCAGTTGGCGTGGCAGCTGCACGATGCCAAAGGCAAGCTTTTGGCACACCACAACTATATCATTAAGCCCGACGGCTTCGACATTCCTTTCAAAGCCGAGCAGGTGCATGGCATTTCAACACAGCGCGCCAACCAAGAAGGGCATGACCTTAAAAAGGTCTTGGGGCTCTTCGAAATCGACTTGGCAAAAACGAAAATCCTGGTTGGCCATAACATTGAATTTGACATCAACATAATTGGTGCTGAACTAATTCGTTCTTCACTTCCTACTGAAAATTTCCTTTCGCTTCAAAAGCTGGATACGGGAATTGCTTCAATTGAATTTTGTCAGCTTCAAGGAGGCATCGGAGGTAAGTTAAAAATGCCTCGGCTGAATGAACTGCACGAAAAGCTGTTCGGGAAAAAATTTGACGACGCGCACGATGCCAGCTATGATGTGGCCGCCACTGCCCGATCATTCTTTGGTTTGGTCAAGAAGCAGGTTGTCAAGCCCTTTGACTCAACGCCAGTTGAAGAAATCGAATACGAAGAGCCAAAATTGGATGCGGGCAATTCCACAAAACGCGAGCGTGGAAAACAAATCGATTACTCAGCGGCTGCCGACATCAGTGAGTTGGCCGATCTTCCCTTCGTGCATTTGCACGTGCACTCACAGTACTCTGTTCTGCAGGCAACACCGGATGTATCCAAGTTGATCATGCAGGCAAAGGAGCACCAAATGACGGCTTTGGCGATCACCGACTTCGGAAACATGTACGGCGCTTTTGAATTTGTAAGTGAAGCACTGAAGCACAACATCAAACCGATTGTTGGTTGTGAGTTTTATGTTTCCACGGACCGGAAAAAACTAAAATTCACAAAAGACGATCCCGATAAAAGATATAACCAAGTCTTGCTTGCCAAGAACAAAATCGGTTATCAAAACCTTGCCAAGCTCAGTTCAATTGGTTTTGTGGAGGGCCTCTATGGGATTTATCCGCGCGTCGACAAAACGCTGGTTGAACAATATAAAGAAGGAGTCATCGCGACTACGGGTGGCCTTGCCAGTGAAGTGCCACATTTGATACTTCACGTGGGTGAACGACAGGCCGAAGATGCGTTTGTTTGGTGGCTTAAAACTTTTGGTGATGATTTCTATATCGAATTGAATCGTCATGGAACGAGAGAAGAAGAACGCGTGAACGAAACGCTCTTGAAATTCGCCAAAAAGCATGGCGTTAAATATTTTGCGGCAAATGAGTGCTATTATCTTGTAAAGGAAGAAGCCCACGCACACGACGTTTTGCTCTGCATCAAAGAAGGTGAATTCCAATCAACCCCGATCGGCGAGGGAAGAGGAACTCGGTATGGCTTGCCCAACAATGAATTTTATCTCAAGTCGCAGGAGGAGATGAAAAAACTCTTTAGCGATTTACCTGAAGCGATAACCACCGTCTGTGAGATCACCGAGAAAATAGAGAAGTATGAATTGAAACGGAGTGTGCTTCTCCCCAAATTCGACATCCCGAAGGAATTTGCTTCAGAGGATGATTATTTGAAATACCTCGCATATGAAGGGGCCAAACGAAAGTATCCTGAAATAACGACCGAAATAAAGGAACGCCTCGACTTCGAATTACAGACAATCAAGAAAACAGGGTATCCAGGATATTTTTTGATTGTACAAGATTTCACTTCGAAAGCGCGCGAGATGGGTGTGAGCGTAGGACCAGGACGTGGCTCCGCGGCAGGATCTGCGGTTGCCTTCTGCATTGGGATTACCAACGTTGACCCAATCGCGTATGACCTGCTGTTCGAGCGCTTTCTAAATCCCGATCGTGTTTCACTGCCAGATATTGATATTGATTTTGACGATGAGGGCCGTGACAAGGTTTTGAAATACGTCATCGAAAAATACGGGCATAGCCAAGTGGCTCAAATCATCACGTATGGCACCATGGCAGCGAAATCCTCCATTCGCGATTGCGCGCGAGTAATGGAATTACCCCTGGCCGAAGCCAACATGATTGCCAAACTCGTTCCCGAGCGACCTGGTACGACCTTGGAGAAAGCATTTGAGGAAGTAAAGGAATTGAGTGACCTGAAAAAAGGAAATGACCTTAAGGCCCAGGTGCTCAAGCAAGCGATCGTTCTTGAAGGCTCATTGCGCAATACTGGCACGCACGCCTGCGGAGTGATCATCACGCCTGATGACATGACCAAATTGGTGCCTGTTTCCAGGACCAAAGACGGCGACATGCTCGTCACGCAATTTGACAACAGCGTAGTGGAAAGCGCGGGATTGCTAAAGATGGACTTTCTTGGGTTGACCACGCTGACCATCATTAAAACTGCTCTCCGAAATATCAAGAAACGACAAGGGATTGAGATCGACATTGACAAAGTTCCGCTCACCGATTTAAAAACCTATCAATTGTATCAACGAGGGGAAACGATTGGTACGTTCCAATTTGAAAGTGAAGGAATGATAAACTACCTCAAAGGTCTGAAACCAGACAAGTTTGAGGATCTCATTGCAATGAACGCGCTGTATCGTCCGGGTCCCATGGAATACATTCCGAACTTCATCGCCAGAAAGAATGGACGCGAGACGATCCGTTACGATCTCCCAGAAATGGAAGAATACTTGAAGGACACTTACGGCATCACTGTGTATCAGGAGCAAGTGATGTTGCTCTCGCAGAAGCTCGCAGACTTCAGCAAAGGGGACGCAGACGTGCTACGGAAAGCGATGGGAAAAAAACAGATTGAAGTCCTCAACAAGATGAAGGATAAATTCATTGCTGGATGTAAAAAGAATGGACACGATGAGCGCATCGCCGAAAAAGTGTGGAAAGACTGGGAGGCGTTTGCTCAGTACGCCTTCAACAAGTCGCATTCCACCTGCTACTCACTCGTTGCTTACCATACCGCGTATTTGAAGGCCAACTATCCCGCCGAATACATGGCAGCGGTGCTAACACATTCGCAAAGCAATCTGGATAGTGTCACGTACTTCATCGAAGAATGTCGCAAGCAGAACATTGAGGTACTTGGGCCTCATGTCAACGAATCAGGAACGTTCTTTGAAGTAAACTCCAAAGGCAAAATCCGATTCGGATTGGGTGCCATCAAAGGCGCCGGCGACGCGGCGGTTCAATCGGTGATTGATGAACGCGAAGCGCACGGGCCCTACAAGGACATTTTTGAATTTGCGAAGAGATTGAGTCAGCGATCGGTAAACAAGAAAACCTTTGAGTGCTTGGCATTGTCAGGCGCATTTGATTGTTTCCCTCAATATCACCGCAGGCAATACATCGCTGGAAAAGACGGGGATATCTCGCTGACGGAAAAAGTTATTCGTTATGCGGCCAAGCTTCAGCAAGAGACAGAAAGTGCACAGGCGAGTCTGTTCGGAGGAAGTTCAGGCACCCAAATGCCTCAGCCTAAAATCGATGCCATCGAGCCTTTCAGTGAAATCGAAAAACTTCATTTTGAAAAAGAAGTGGTGGGGGTGTACATCTCCGGTCATCCGCTGGACAATTTCAAGTTTGAAATGGACACATTCACCAATGTTCCCATCGTAGAGCTGAATGATCTCGACAGTAAAGAAGGGAAAGATTGCAAAGTGGCCGGCATTGTGGCTGCGGTAGAACATCGGCTGACCAAAACCGGCAAGCCGTTTGGGAAACTTGCGATTGAAGACTATAGCGGTAAGTACGAGTTTACGCTTTGGAGCGAAGACTACCTGAAGTATAAGTCCTTTCTAATGCCTGGCATCTTTCTCTTCATTGAAGGAAGTGTTTCGAGGAAGGCTTGGGGCGACATGAGTCTGGAATTCAAAATCCGCAGCGTGGATCTTTTGAATGAAATAGGTGTGAAGCGTGCCAAAGGGATGCAAATAAAAATGGACACGAACCACATCAGCACAGAGTTAATCGATCAAATCGAAAAGCTCTGTGCCGAGTTTAATGGAACATGTCCACTTTATTTGAAGATCCAAGATGAGGGTGAGAAGGTGAACCTCGAATTACTTTCTAGAAAATTCAGAGTGAAACCCGTCAATGAAATGATGGTCAAATTCAAAAAAATAAAAGAGGTTTCACTCGAGGTAGTCGCTTAAAGACCGATTATTTATCGGTCTTTATTTTGTTTCTCAACAAGAACTCATCGTAGCTTTCCTTGTATGTTGGGTTCTCCGCATCCATTTTAATGGCTTGCTCATAGCAGGTGATGGCATCGATGAGAAGCTTATTTTCCTCATAAACACTTGCTAGAAGGTATTTATTGAAAGCGGTCTCTTCCTGTAAGTCGGCCGACACTTTGCTCAATTCGGCCTTTATGTTTTCAGATTTCTTGGCGTCGAGACGCTTTAAATAATGTTGCTCTGATTTGCTTTTTGGATCTGCTTTCACAGCGACTTCTAATGCGATCGAAAATTCCTTGGCAAGTTTTGGAGCACTTAAGTCAATCTCAACAAAGTTCTCAGAAGTCTCCGTTTTCCAGAGTTCTTCATCAAAACGATCTTTAAGAGTGACGACAAATGGGCCCGTAAATTTCTTGGAATGCCATCTGACAATGACGATGTTGTTCAGCACATCGGAATGCCCGCTTTCAGGGAGTTGCACACTGATGTCGTCGAGCCCGCGGTGCACAGCCCCAGTAGCGCTCAACCTATTTTTCCTCGCCTCCGCCGAATTGCTGCTTAAGATGAAGCTCGTGTATTTGTTGAGTACGCTGGCTTCATTTCCTACCTTGCCGATAAGCTCAGCAATCTTATAAATCTTGGCTTCCTTCACTTCCAGGGGCTTCCCGGTCTTGGACACCAGGCCTACAGACGCGTTTTCAGAAATTTTCAATTCATCGCCTAGCTTCAATTGGGCTCCAGTTTTCAAAGGACGCCAGGCATCTCCAGATTTTACTTCATTGGAGCCTTTGTTGGCCAACACTCTAAATGCATAATCTTCTTGTCCTAGAACAAGAAAACATACTGCGGAGCAAGCCAAAAGTGCGACAATTCTTACGATTTTCATGGTTTGTTGATGGTTTGAATGGTTAATACAATCTGCCGGAAGATTGTAATCCCTAAGGTCGCGAATAAAAGCAATGGAATCAACTCCGTTTATTCACAGGTAGGTTGAAATGAGTGCGTTGTCAAAAAAAACATCTTTGTTGTTAAGGTCATGCTAGTCGAAAAAGCCGGCAAGCACTGTTTTTCTGTATTGGCATCCAACTTCCTTACGTTGTCAACTCGGCGACAGTTTGCAACCTGCCGCGGAACTATTTTCGTCTATATTTGCGTTCGATAGTTGACATTCATTAATCTAAATAACAAATATTCAGTATGGGAAAGACAATGGAACTTAATGATTCGAATTTTGACCAAATCATTAAAAGCGATAAACCTGTGTTAGTTGATTTCTGGGCGGAATGGTGCGGTCCTTGCAAAATGATCGGGCCTTTGGTTGAAGAGCTCGCCGCGGACTACGAAGGAAAAGCGGTAGTTGCTAAACTGAATGTGGACGAAAACCCACAGGTGACCGCGAGGTTTGGCGTGAGGTCCATCCCAACGCTTCTGGTGTTCAAGAATGGCCAAATTGTAGACAAACAGATCGGCGCGGTACCCAAATCGGTATTGGCTTCAAAGTTGCAGGCTCAAGTTGCTTAAACGATTTCTGGCTTTCCATTAATTAAGAAAGGCCCCGACAAGTCGGGGCCTTTCTTTTTGTCTTTACATGAACAGTTTATTTTCTAGGAATCTTTGCGTCACGATTGGCGGCAAGCCAAGCAAATGCAGCGGTGATCACGGAATTCTGTTGCAGGTCAGCTTCAATTGCTTTGTCGTAAACATCCATGCTCGTGTGGTGTGTTCTGGAGCTGTATTCGATCGGGTCTTGAATAAATTGGAATCCAGGTAAACCGATGGCGTCAAACGCCTGGTGGTCGGTTCCTCCCGTGTCTTGAATCGTTATCGTTGACGCACCCATCTTTTCAAAAGGTTTCAACCAAGATTTGAAGATGGGGCCAGCCAGCTCATTGCCTTGCAAGTAAATGCCCCGATACTTTCCTGTTCCATTGTCCATATTGAAATACACAGAGAATTTTTCACCCGCTGGAGTTAACTTAATCGAATCGTACGGACGCGTTTTATCCAATCGTTCTCCCAACGTTCTCTTCACATAATTTCGTGAGCCGATCAGGCCTTGCTCCTCTCCTCCCCACAAACCAATCCTGATCGTTCTTCTAGGGCTGACGCCCAGTGATTTGATAATGCGCATGGTCTCCATCATCACCGCCGATCCGGCGCCATTGTCGGTGGCTCCGGTGCCAGCGTGCCACGAATCGAGATGAGCTCCGATCATTACGACTTCCTCTTTCAAGTCGGTGCCGGGAATCTCCCCAACCACATTAAAGCCATTGGCCGCGGGCGTGAATTCTGTTTCGAGTGACAATTCCATTTTTACAGGAACTCCCTTGCCTATCAATCGCACTAGACGATTGTATTGCTCATCCGCCACGATGATCTGTGGAAGTATTTTTGGGACGTTCGCTGCCCGAGACGAAATTCTCTTGTTGAAAGGAACTGAAGGAGGGTATGGTACCGTAGCTGCACTTACCATAATTGTACCATCCTCAAGCCTTGATGATGGGCTCGCTTCCAATACAGCAATTGCACCTTCCTTGTCACAAAGGTCCCATTTCGCAAATGTGAATTTCTGCTGCTGCTGAAAGTTGTTGTTATTGTTCGGCCCTCCACCACGCCTCTCTCCTCCCTCCGGCTCTACCGTAGCGTTGGCCATTTTCAACAATGTTGAGTCATTGAATCTGGAAGCATCCGATTTAAATCCAGGTTTCACGGTGACAGGCGCGCTGAATAATACAATCTTTCCTTTCAATTTGCCTTTGTATTTTTCCAAATCGGCTTCTGTTTTTGCGTCGAGGTACACCGCCTCGGCCGTTACAGTGCCTTTGATTCCCGGGGACCAGGCTTTGGGGTGAGCAATGACTTGAAAGGCCGAAGGTTCCAGTGTTTGGAGGTTGAATTTCTTGAGCTGCCAGCCGCGGCCGAACTCCTCGTCCCACTGATCGATCATCACATTTTGTAACCCCCAAGACTCCAACGTCGACTTCACGTACTCAGCTGCTTTCTTGTGTTGTGGAGAGTTGGTAAGTCGAGGACCATGAACGTCAGTAAGCATACTCAGGATATCCATGACCTTGGAATGCTTAAGGCCCTCATTTTTGATTTTGGAAATCATTGCGGTATCGATTTTTTCTGATTTCTGTGCGAGCAGAAATACAGGAGAAGTCGCCACCAAAAGAAATAGTAGTAATCTTTTTTTCATAAACGGGTAAGGTTAAAACGTAGACCAAAGTTATCCGCACACTAACCAAAGCGAATACCGCCTATGTAATCGATTGAAGGCTCAGATTTCCGCATTCTTTTTGTCGATGAACTTTTTTAGTGTACAACCGTTTTTCGCCGATCGATTTTTAATACTTTTGCGCCTTAAATTTTAATCTCCGCATTTTGGTGATCCGTGTTCTGCTCCTTATTACAGTGTCTTTTCTGGGATTGAATGGACTTTCTGTAGCACAAGACTCGAACGAACAAAAACCACGCAGGCAGGGCGAATTTTATTTTCAATGGGGATACAACCGTGATTGGTATACCAAAAGCGACATTCACGTTTATCAACATAGCGCTGACCCTTCCAAGAGTTATGACTTTTGGATTTATGATGCCAAAGCACACGATAAACCCGACATGTGGCGGTATTGGTATATTGATCGCCTCACGATCCCTCAATACGACATGACTGCCGGGTATTTTCTCAATGACAAAAGAGACCTTGGTTTTGAAATAGGATGGAACCATTTGAAATATGTAGTTACGGATTGGCAGACGGTGCATGTCAAAGGACAAGTGCATGGAACTCCGATGGACACGGTCATGGCCCTCGATCCAAAGTTCTTTCACCTACAACACACGAATGGAAACAACTATTTGTTGTTTAGCCTGGTGAAGCGAAAAGATATTCGGGTGTACCGGAACATCCATGTTAAAGCGATCGCGAAACTGGGCGCTGGGCCAATGATCTCATACACCATCTCTACGATCCTGGGCGACAACGACTGGGGTTATTTCCATGCACAGGGTTGGGTGGCGGCGGCGAGCTTAGGAGCCCGTGTCTATCTTTTCAAGCATTTTTTTCTTCAAACCGACATGCAAGGCGCTTTTGCCAACTATACCGGTACCACGATGGGTAGCGACCGACAAGGCGCCGCCAGGCATCATTTTTATTCTCTCCAATGGACTTATGAAGCAGGCTTCGCACTTCCTATCAATCGGAAGCGGTAATCACTCGTATTTCAAATTATCGACGGGATTTGTCCACACGGCTTTCAGTAGTTGAAAACTAATGGTGGCCACCGCGACGAACAGCGAGATTGCCCCCGCGAATACAAACACTCCCGCGCCGATAGGAACCCGATATTCGAAAGTAGACAGCCAGTTGGAGATGAGATACCAAGTGATCGGTACAGATATCGCTAAACAAAGAAACACGAGCAGCAAGTATTCACGTGAGAGCAAATAAAGAAGCGAACGCTCAGATGCACCCATGACTTTGCGAATGCTAATTTCCTTCGTCCGGTTTTGAAGGGCGAGCGAAGTCAGTGCATATAATCCGAGGCTTCCTATAATCACCGCTAAAATTGTAGCAATGCTGACCATGCGGCTTAAGTTCTGATCCGTTTGATATTGTTTAGCCATTGCCTGATCCACGAAAGAAAAATTAAATTCTTCATCGCCAGCGATCTTACTCCACAGTCCTTTCACTTTTTCAATAGTCTCAGCGACTTGACCCGGCTTAATTCGAATGAGGAGTTTGGGTATTGGTGAATTCGCTACGTTAATGTTCTCGATACCGCTTAGGATTACCATGGGATCCTCTACCATGGCCAATGGCCCAACTTTCGTGTACAAGGATGCAAAATTGAAGTCCTTCACCACACCAATGATTTCATGGTCCTGAAATTCTTTTCCGGGGATCCTTTTTCCGATGGCGTCAGACCAACCGAACTCCTTGACAAACGCCTCATTTACGACCACCGATCTTCTTTTGTCCGCCGGATTTGCTTCGGAAAAGTTTCTCCCCTTCTTCATTTCCATTTTCAGTGTGGGTACATAATTTTCATCCACCACGTTCATGCTAAAATTGCGATAGATTTTATTTTCGTCGGTGAACCCCACGTTGACCCAAGCTCCGTTCCCAAAATCATGCGAAGAGACGCAGACCCCAGCAACGCCGGGGAATTTGGTCAGTTCCGTTTTGAACCTTTCGGCCGTCTCAAATCCGGCAGCAACTCGTTTCGAAAGGCCTCCTGTACGAGGCGCGTTTAATTGCACAGTCATCAATTGCTCTTTGTCAAAGCCCATGTCTTTGTTCTGAATGTAATTGAACTGTTGCCTCATAAGTAATGTACTCGAGATCAGCAGCACCGAGAGTGATAACTGAATCCCCACTAAAATTTTCCTGACATTTTGTTTCGCATTTCCCGCCTGAACTACTCCTTTCAGAATAGCTATCGGCTTGAAGGACGAAAGGACAAGGGCAGGATAGCTTCCGGAAAACAATCCGATGATGAGCAGTAAAGAAGCAAACACGCCGACCACAAATTCATCGATCTGCAGAAAAAGCCGTTTGCCGGCCA
Organism: Cyclobacteriaceae bacterium; assembly: GCA_035492075.1. GTDB lineage: Bacteria > Bacteroidota > Bacteroidia > Cytophagales > Cyclobacteriaceae > ELB16-189. The sequence continues at coordinate 12,609 of DATJJP010000091.1, forward strand.
GTTCATTAAACAACGGTAAATTCAAAATCGTAAATAAAACTCCAAGGGCGAGTGACAAAAGGGTAATGATTATCGCTTCCCCTAAAAATTGAGTCATCAACTGTGAGCGAACGGCGCCGGCAGTCTTGCGGATAGCCACTTCTTTCGCGCGTTGCAGCGACCTCCCTACCGAAAGTGTCACGAAGTTGATGCAAGCAACAAACAAGATGAGGATCGCGATACCTGTAAGAATATAGGAGTACCTCGGATTGCTAACGGGAACATTTCCAGCTGGGAAATTAGTATTCAAATGGATGTCGGTCAGCGGTTGAAGGCCGGGAGCATACTTACTTTTTTTGAATTCCTCCTCGCCCAAGATCGTCTTGAATATCGAGGGAAATTTCTTTTCTACATTTTTTACATCAGTGCCTGTCTGTAGTAAAACATAAGTCTCAGGAATGATATTAAACCAACTTGTGGTCAGCAGTTGCTGGCTGTACAATTTGGGATAATTCAAGTCGGACACCATGATATCAAACTGTATACTTGAATTGATGGGCGGGTCCTTTGCTACGCCTTTTACTTCAAATTGCTCAAAGGTCTCTCCGAACTGAATCGATATAACTTTATTGATGGGGTCATTTGAGCCGAAATATTTCTTTGCAAATCGCTCGCTGAGTACAACGTTGGGTTGTGCGCGGAGGACTTGCTTTTTGTCTCCCTGAATCAAATCAAAATCAAACACATCGAAAAAATCCTGCCCCGCCACGATCACCGATTCATTGAACTGATGATCTAAAACCTTGACTTGCGAATTCACCGAATGGATCCGTACGTGATTTTCCACTTCTTGTAAATTTGATTTCAATGCGGGGCCCATCGGGAAAGGGGTAACCGTGTAAAAATACTGCTGCTTCTCGCCCCAATCTTCTTTTCCGTATACCCGATAAATCCGATTTGCTTTGGAATGAAATCGATCAAATGTCATTTCATCGCGCACGTAAAGCGAAATGAGAATGCAACAGCTGATACCAAGGGCCAGGCCGAACAAATTGATCATCGTATGAACTTTTGCACGCCACAGTGACCGAAAGGCAATTGTCAAATAATTTTTCCACATATCGTTCGCAAGTAAGTGTTTGGGGAATTTGTTTCTGAAAAGAATCGCTGGCCTGAAAAACTTAATCACATTAAGTGCATAATTCCATCGCGCTTTGCGTTTTCCCGATTGGTTGACATCAAATTCAAACTTCTCGGTCAAATCACCCTCAATACCCTCATACAAAATGGAAGGGCAATACCATTCTAGAAATCGAGACGCAAGCTTTGGTGGAGAAATCATTCGTATTTCAGTGTGTCCGCCGGATTGACCAGTGCTGTTTTAATCGCATGATAACTTACCGTCAACAATGCGACGACCAGCCCGCACAACATGCTTCCAACAAACAACTCCCACCCGATGGTCACTTGATATTTAAAATCTTTTAACCACCAATTATTCATCAAGTACCATGACAAAGGCGTAGCTAGGGAGAAAGCAATCAGCGCCAGCCAGACGAACTGTTTATTTAGCAAAACGAAAATGCTTCTCAGGCCCGCGCCCATCACTTTTCTGATTCCGATTTCTTTAGTTCGGTTCACCGAATTGATTCCGGCTAAACCGAACAGGCCCAAGCAGGAAATCATAATCGCGAAGCCCGTAGATAGCCCCATGATGCTCATCCATTTTTCGTACGCGTGGTATTGTTTCGCTACATCTTCATCAAGGAATGTATAGTCAAACGGAAGGTCAGGGTATAGTTGCTTCCAATGTCCGCGTATTTTCTCTATTAGATTCGGTATGTCTTGGCTGTTAATTTTGATCATCATGTTGGTGAGATATCCTATGTCCTTCTTGTCCATGCTGAGAAAGAGAGGTTCCACGTTTGACTCGAGCGAAGTGAAGTTATAATCCTTCACCACACCTATGACCCTGGCACCCATACCTACCGTATCTTCCTTCCAGTTGAGGTAAGCGTTCAGCGGGTCAGTCCATTTCATGTCTTTTACCAATGCTTCGTTGACAATCACGGCGTTGCTGTCGGCCGGAATCTGTTCACTGAAGTTCCTTCCTTGGGTCAATTGAATTTCCAGTGCCTGCAAATAATAGGGATCAACTGCATATACATAAGCAGAGCGCTGTTCTCCATCGATTTTGTAACCATACCGAGAGTAACCACGGTTAAACGAAGTACTCGTGCCGGCCACTGTCTGAACTTCGGGTTCTTGCATTAGCGCATTTCTGAACTGTGCCACTGCTTTGTTAGACTCCTTGTTCCATCCTCGTTGTGTTGGAACTACGAGCACCTGATTTTGATTGTACCCAAGATTTTTTGTCGCTATAAAATTCATCTGCCGATACATGATCACCGAGCTGATAATCAAAGAAGCAGAGAGAAAAAACTGAACTACCACCAGTGGACGGACAAATCCCGCTTGAAATTTAGAGGTGAAATTTCCTTTCAGCACGGCCGCAGGTCTGAAGTTTGAAAGAAACAACGACGGGTAACTTCCGGCGACGATCCCGACAAACAAAGTTATCGCAGCGCTGGCAGCCATCACCGGCCCGAGATTCTTCACATGGAGTTCTATCCCTTTCCCAGTGAACTCATTAAATGACGGGAGAAACAATGCCACCAAGCCAAATGCTGCAACCATTGCGAGTGCCGCGAGTAGAAGTGATTCAAATCCAAATTGATAGATGAGTTGATTTCGATGTGCGCCCACCACCTTCCGAATTCCTACTTCCGTTTTGCGAGAAGCTGACGTCGTGAGGGCCAGAGAGACGTAATTGATGCAGGCAATGATCAATATCAGGATGGCAATGCTGCCAAGAATATAGGAATACTTCGGGTCGCTCACTTTGTGCCACGTGATTTCTTTTTTTAAATGCATTTCGGGCAGCTGAGTGTATTTGTATTCCAGCATTTTTACTCCCGGTGGCACAGGAATAGCCGATTCCTTTTTCCATTTCTCTAGTTTCTCGCCCATGTATTTTGTAATGAGCTTGTCGAGGTTAGCATTCAATTTTCCGAAGTCTGTGTGGGGCACCAACTGCACAAATGTCGGTGTGTTGAAATTTCCCCATTGCTTGAGATTATTCTCATAGTAAGGCCGATTTTCCTGCGAAACCAAAATCCGGAAATCAAGACTCGAGTTTGTCGGCGGTGCCTCGATGACGCCTGCAATGGAAAACGTCTTTACCCCTTCCACATCAACCGTTACGATTTTCCCGACGGGATCCTCATCCCCAAAATATTTTTTTGCAACCGCGGGCGTGATGACCATGTCCGACCTTTTTTTGAAAAGCGCATTGACATTTCCCTTGAGCAGGCGGAAAGAAAACATTTTGAAAAAATCAGGGTCGACATATGAAATCTGCTCAGTAAATACTTTGTCATCGAACTTAAACACTGCATCGCCATTGGAGTTAAACCGACTAGCATACTCCACCTCGGCGAGGTCATCTTTTAACGCATTCACCAGCGCAGTTTGAAGCCACGCGTGCTGTGAAAATGGTTCTTCTGCTTTGGGCTTCCAAGTGTCGAAGGTCCTCGCCTCCATCCGGTAAATGAGATTCTTGTTGCCATGAAACTGATCAAAACTCCGTTCATCTTGAATAAACAGGTAGATCAAAACGCAAAACGCAATCCCCACACTCAATCCAAACGCGTTGATGAAAGAATACAATTTTCTCTTCTTCATGTTGCGCAGGGCCACTTTGAAATAATTTCCGATCATAAAGTTTTCGATTAATTGAAATCTGAATCTGTTCCTAAGGATTATGGCAGGTCGAAAAAAGTTGAGAGTGTTCCAGAAAAACTTTCTTTTCGCGGCACGCTCATTCATCTGCTGCAGATCCCCCTCAAATTGCTCCACCAAATCGCCTTCGATCCCTTCGGCCAGCTCTGGTGGACAGAACCAGTGAAGAAATTTGACAGCCAAGCGCGGTGGTTCTTTTTCTTTCATCGCGTATGAATTCAAACTGCTGCCTTAGTACCCAACCATCTTCAACTGAGGTACGAGCTTCCAAAGTTGCATTTGCTGCTCCTTTCTCGCGCGGAGCATCGCCAGACCTGCATTTGTCACCGTGAAAATCCGCTTGCGCCTCCCGCCTCTGGCATTAGTGGCACCTCCCATCCCTGATTTTACATACCCCTTATCTTCCAGGCGATATAAGGTCACATGAACGGCACTGAGGTTCACGACTCGCCCTACCCTTTCCTTGATCTCGCTAACGATGGCATTGCCATACGCTTCTTCCTGTAAAATTCCTACCATCGTCAGGACCAGTTCCTCAAATTCGCCCAAATACTCTTTTTGCATTTGTATATACTTTGTAAGACTAATATACGGATTACTCTATATTTTGTTAAAGAAATAATAAAAAAAAATTAGTGCATCCGGTCTCCCCTGATTTGAAGGGATTTCATGATCTCAGCTTCTTGCATGAGTAGCTCGTGCCAGCGCGCATGCACACGCCCGGGATCATCGTACTGCTTGGCAAGGGAAAGAAAATTTTTATAGTGGCCTGCTTCAGATACCATGAGCTCATAATAAAATTCGCCCAACGCTTTGTCAGAAATTTCCTTCCAGAGCAACCGAAAGCGCTCGCAGCTACGTGCCTCGATCATTGCATTCATCAGCAGTCGTTCTACCAACTGCTGTTCACGGCTCCCCCCTTTTTTTAACAGTTTACCCAGTTGCTCGACATATTCATCTTTGCGTTGCGGTCCGAAGGGAAGATCGCGCTTCTTCAGTTCATTGAGAACTCGCCTAAAATGATCCCATTCTTCGGCCACCACTGGCGTTAGCGTATCCACCAAGTCAACTTTGTCGTAGAATTGCACGATCAGCGAAATACACGAAGTGGCTGCTTTTTGCTCGCAGTAAGCATGGTCGGTCAAAATTTCGCCGATGTTTTTTTTGGCGATGTCAACCCAACGTGGATCTGTGGGCAGCTCCAGTCCGAGCACATGCTTTTCCATCTTGTTCTTACTTAGTTACCAAGGTGTTCGTCATGAAAAATTATCACATCGTCCTTTTCATCACCAAAAGTAAAACTACGAAGGACTAGTCAAACAAAATCAGTTCAAACCCAAAGTCAACAGTGCTGCGGACGTTGGGATAGTACGGCGTAGGCATGTATCCCTGCTTCGTAAACGCCTGCAAAAGGTTAATGTACTTGACAAAAAATCGTCCGCGTTTGATTCTGCCGTTCAAGAATACATCCGTTGACCAAAAAGGGGTGTTGACGAATTTGTCCTGAATATAAAACTGCTGGACTGCGGGCGCATAGCCCAACGCCTTGTAAGCCGATTTATAGTTCGTATCAAATCCAACCTGGAGTTGCAGCGCGCCATCAAATATGGTGTTCTCATAACTCAGCTGAATGTTAGTGAACCACGTGGGTATACTTACCGCGTGATCATCGTTGTTCAAAATCTGCGTGTAGATGACTTGAGGCCTTAGATGGAAGCGTTTCAAAAAACGAACTTCCATTTTCACTTCCGGTGAAAAAATCTGTTGATTCCCACCCGATTGATTCGGAACTGCTTGTTGAGGGACGCTATCGTAGTGTGCGAAATAAATGTAATTATGTAACGCTGTGTAGGTAAGGCCGGGTGAAATAAAAAGCGGCCCAAATTTTCCTTTCAGTCTTCCACTGAGTTGATTGGAGAAAACATCCGTCAATCCATGCGACCAAGAATTAAAACCTCCTCGATACACTTGTTGCATAAACCCCGGCTTTGCTAAAGAACTCTGCAAATCTGCGTCGAGCCAAGGTGTTCGCAACGAACCTTCTATTTTATAATGACCGTCCAATAGATATTCCGCTTGACCTGACAAGTAACTCAAAGAGTCGTACTTGAATGTTAGGCTCCCACCCACATAGTTCTCCGTGCCTATCGCATGAGGAGGCTGCCCCTGAAGGTGGTTCATGTTATTGTTGTAGGTGCGAAGCTTGTAATAGAAGTTGTAAAACAAAAATGCCGCATTTCCCTTTACTCCCACCTCGTTCTGCATCGATTGAAATGAACTCACATCGTTGGAGAATGTTGTATCGGTAAAAGCTTGTGCAAAATACTTTGCCGATTCTGTTCCGATACGGCCATAAAAAGTATTCACTTGCTTGTTCCAATCTAGGCGATGGTACAATTGCGCCGGCTTTGCGAGCTGATAATGATGAAACAAATGAATATTATTTCTCAGCTCATCAGTCGTTGCAGTTGGTGGATTTATGCCGATCGCGAAATAGCCGGTTGAATTGGGATCGAAGTAGTCTTTATAAGTGGCCGAGTCAGAGGGAAGGGAAACGCCGCCATTTTCTTTCACATGATGACGTATCCTGCGATAACTGACAACCAATTTATACTTTCCATTCTTCGACTCCATCGACGTGTAGAAATCATAATAGTGACTTGTAACTTGATAATTGCGATTACCCGAGTAGCCAATTTGCGCTGCCGACAGGACCGGCCTATAGTTCATTCCAAAATTCCAACGGGCATTAATGTTCCGAGTGAATTCGATGTGGGTGATCGATCGGCCTCTTCCTCCCCAAATCACGTTAATTCGAGAAAAAGGTGATTTCGTATTATAGTGTCTAGGCTCGGCGGATTCATAATAAGGATCATAGACCTTGAATCCAGAACTGGCTCCGATCATGGTGGGCAATTTTGGGAAGATTGGATTCAGCGCTGTGCCCAAGTTTCCCAGATCTTGGTATTTGTTTTCATTTCTCTGAACAAAATCCCACCGATGCAAATTATAAATAGACGTGTCCAATGGAACGTAACTTTTCTTGTTCTCAAAAATTTCTTTTTCTGTAGTGGAGAGCGTTGTGTTGGGTCCGTATAGATTTTTTGTGGAGTCATTTACGATGGAAGATCGCGTTCTTTTGGCCGCGCCGCTGTTCAAGTCAGACTTGGAAGACTGCTTCACCGTTTTTCTTTTCCCCTTGAAAGGGGACGTGTCTTCCTGGGCCATGGCCAAAGTGAAGAAAAAGAAAAGACCTATGGTGCTAAAAAGGAAACGCATCAGGCTTTTAAATGATTTTTGATTTTTTGAAAGACCAACGCATCAAATTCCGAACCATTCTTTACAAACTGTGTCTCGATCGGCAAATAAAACCAAAGTCTCTTGTCCACCTTGTTTTCAAGCTTCACAAAATCCTTTTCCGTCGTTATGATGGATGCGTCCAAGGAAATGGCTTTTGATTGAATCAGTGCTATTTCCGGATCCGAATATTCATGATGATCTGAATAGTCAAAGTGATAACGAACCGTCACTTTCCCTTTGACGTAATCGATCATGGGCTTGCTATTGGCTACACCCGTTACCAACACGACATCCTTTTTGACTTGACCATCGCCCAGTGCTACCGGCTTGATGTAACCAATCTTGGAAAAATACACTGGCTTGTTGGCGAACTGGTGAATTTGATTGACGTAGTGCTCCTCGGTCTCATCCGTCAGCGCGCTACATTTGGTCACCACCACCACATCTGTCCTAGATCCGCCGCTACGGCCTTCTCTTAGTCGTCCTTTGGGCAAAACGAAATCATTAAAAAAAGGCCTCGAGAATTCCGTGAGTAAAATGGAAAACATCGGCCGAACTCTTCGATGCTGGAATGCATCATCCAGCAGGATCACTTGTAACGATTTTTTATGCCCTAATAATTGCCTGATGCCCTCCACTCGGTCTTCGCACACCACAACGTCAATTGTTCCTTTAAATTTTTTATAAAACTGCAACGGCTCATCTCCGATCGACGAAGCATCATCGGAATCCATCGCCACTCGAAAACCGCGCGACTTCCTGCCATATCCTCGACTAAGGATGGCAATGGAATATTTACCCGCAAGAAGGCGAACTAAATATTCGATCATTGGAGTCTTCCCTGTGCCTCCCATACTTAGATTGCCGACTGAAATAACCGCCTGATCGAAAGCAAACGACTTTCGAACACCGCGGTCGTAGCAAAAATTGCGAAACCTCATCACTGCTCCGTAAAGCCAAGAGAATGGAGCGAGAAGGATGGACAGCATTTGGTAGAACCCTTTTTATAAATTTGGCTTCAAAATTAATGATTCGATGGCAACCATAACTATAAAAAATGTAACTGATCATCTGGAAGGGCTCGCCCCGCGCTCCTATCAAGAAGATTACGACAATAGTGGTTTGCTCACCGGCGATTTCGAGGTGGAAGTGACTGGCATTTTAGTCACCCTCGATTGCACAGAAGCCGTTGTGGATGAGGCCATCCAAAACAAATGCAACCTCATAGTAGCTCATCATCCCATTATTTTTCGTGGATTAAAAAAGATCACCGGTCAAACGTATGTCGAGCGCACCATCATCAAAGCGATAAAAAACGATGTGGCCATTTACGCCATCCACACCAATCTTGACAACGTGCACGTTGGTGTAAACAAGAAAATCGCCGACCGAATTGGCTTAGAGAACGTCAGAATCCTTCAACCCAAAAAGAATACACTGTCCCACCTTGTCACCTTCATACCGAAAGAAAATGTTGGAGATGTACTTTCCGCATTGCATGCGGCTGGCGCTGGCCACATTGGCGAATACAAAAACTGCAGCTTCAAGGTAGCGGGACAAGGAACATTCATGCCGACGGGAAAAGCGCAACCTCACGTTGGTCAAACGAACCAATTGGAGAACGTTGAGGAAGTTCGAGCGGAAGTAATTTTCCCCGAACATCTATCTTCCAAGATTTTGAGAGCGCTGAGGGCAGCGCATCCGTACGAAGAGGTGGCATATTACCTCTCTCGACTAGAAAACGAAAATCAAGAGATTGGTGCTGGAATGATCGGCGAGCTGCCGACAGCGATTGAACCATTTGACTTCCTCAATGGTTTAAAAAAGAAGATGAACGCGAAAGTGATTCGCCATACCCGGCCGTCAACCAAGGGAATAAAAACGGTGGCCGTGTGCGGAGGAGCGGGTAGTTTCCTTTTGCCAGCTGCGGTTGCCCAGGGGGCGGATGTGTTCGTTTCGGCCGACTTCAAATACCATGAATTTTTCGATGCAGACGGAAAGATCATGATCGCTGATATTGGCCATTACGAGAGCGAACAATTCACAAAAGACCTCCTCGGCGAGGTTTTGAAGGAAAAATTCACTACTTTTGCGATCATTTTTTCTAACACGGTCACTAATCCACTAAGCTACTTGTAAGTAATGGAAAATCAGACAGTTGCGCAGAAGCTCGAAGCCCTAGTAAAACTCCAATCCATCGATTCTCAGCTAGACGAACTCAAAAAATTGCGAGGCGACCTGCCGGACGAGGTTCAAGACCTTGAGGACGAACTGGAGGGGTATAAGGTGCGTCAGGGCAGATTTGAAGCCGAACAGAAGGAACTCGAAGATACCATCAAGAAAAACAAAGAGGGTATCAAGGAAGCTGAAAAGCTTGTGAAGAAATATAACGACCAGCAAAAGAACGTAAAAAATAACCGCGAATTTGATGCCATCACCAAGGAAATAGAACTGCAAGAGCTCGAAGTCCAGATTTGCGAGAAGCGCATCAAAGAGGCGAAAGAAAAAATCGAGGCCAAGAAACTGGAAATCGCGGGCATTGACAATATGATCAATGAACGCATGCAAGACCTCGACAATAAGAAAAATGAATTGAAAGACATCCTTGGCGAAAATCAGGAAGAAGAAAAGAAACTGCTTGCCGATCGTGAAAAAGCCACTAAGAAAATCGAAGACAAATTATTGAAGCATTATGATCGCTTGCGCGGAAGCCTTTCCAATGGCTTGGCCGTAGTGCGCGTGGTGCGTGGCGCAGCAGAAGGATGCAATATTATCATCCCTCCTCAAAAAATTGCTGAGATCCGCGAGAAGAAGAAGATTGTGATTGATGAGCACTCAGGCAGAATCCTCGCTGACGTTGACGTTGAATCAATGGAGGAGGAAAAACCTAAAAAAGCAGCGCCCGTTAAAAGGACAAAAAAGGTTGGCTAATCTCCAAGCGATAAGAATCATAAAAAAAGCAGGCCTCTTCGTCTGCTTTTTTTTATCATATGCTTCATTTGCCGGCCCTGACCAGCTATGGCAGTTCAGCGACGAGATGCAAAAAGCCTATCGCTTTGTGCTCGACCTTCAACCTGACAAAGCGCAAGAAGTACTCAGCAAAATATCAGCCCCCTCAGAAGAACTCCATAAGATTTATGTGCTCAGTTTGAGCGAGACGGCAGACATCCTCATCACCGAAGATCAAAAGCGCTTCGATCAATTGGAAATAAATTTTCGTCAACGCCTGCAACACATTGGTAATCTTCCTGAAAGCGCTGAGAAATTATTTTTAGAAGCGGAGCTTAGTTTGCAGAAGGGGTTCAACTTGCTCAACATGGGGCAAAACTTGAATGCCGTCTTGGCCATTCGTAAAGCCTACAACACCTCACAAGAGTGTATAAAGAAATATCCAACGTTCATACCTATCAAGAAAACCTATGGAGTGATTCAAGTCATGATTGGATCCGTACCTGACAAATATCATTGGTTTATGAGCCTGCTCGGCATGCGTGGCTCCGTGGCGAAGGGCCAGAAATTGCTGCAAGAGCTTCGCGAGTCGAAATCATCGCTGAGCATAGAGGCAACCATTTTATTCTACACGGTCAAGGGGTTTATTAATCAGCAATTCGCGGAGGCCGCCATCGGTTTTTCCAATATCCTTAAAGAGCAACCGGAAAATCGCATTGTACTTTTCATCGCGGTAAATATGTGCATGAAAGATTCTCAAAGTGACAAGGCGCTGGAGTACATGAACACCCTGGATCAGCACAACCAGGGATTGCAGATGTATTACATCGAGTATCTGCACGGGGATGCGCTCTTGAATAAAGGCGAGTATCAAGCGGCGATAAGCTACTATCTAAAATTTTTGAAGGGATATCGAAGTCAGAGCTTTCTGAAAGATGCCCACTATAAAATCGCGATATGCTATTGGCTTTTGAACAACGAAGTGGAAGCGAAAAAATATTTTGAAAAAGCAAAAGTAGTTGGCCGCGATCAAGCGGATCCCGACAAGAATGCTGCCATGCAATTGCAAGAGAACAAACTCCCCAATCAAAAAATACTCAAAGTCAGGTATTTCACCGACGGCGGTTATTACGACGAGGCCCAACGGAGTGCCAAATCAATTCAGTTCACCGAATTGCACACGCTAAAAGAGCAGACCGAATACTTCTATCGTCTGGCGCGACTCGCACACAAAACCGAAGAACTATCAGTAGCAAGAATTTACTACGAAGAGACGATCACCCTGGCAAAAGAAAATCCCTGGTACTTTGCGCCTAACGCTGCTTTACAACTCGGCTACATCTATCGCGATCAAAAGGACTTTGAAAA
>DATJJP010000092.1:0-4634 GCA_035492075.1 Cyclobacteriaceae bacterium
TCATTGGGTTGAATTCCCGATCCCGAATCAAATGGTCTTTTGAGCAACCAGCATTTTAACCATATTAGTATATATGCGTTGAGGTAATTCTCCGTGGTCAAAATGAAACGTCCGTCCCTCTTTAATACTCGCTGTATCTCTCCAATCATCTTTTTGGGGCTCTCAACATGCTCAAGGGTCTCGCATGAAATATAAAAGTCAAACTTATCAAAAAATTTATGGCTCAAGTGCTCCGCATCACCTACCTCAAACTCCAAATTAGAAACGGTCGTGTAATTACTTCTGGCAACTGCAATTGCATTCTCTGAAAAATCAATTGCAGTTATTCGTGCCTTTGGATACGTATTAGCCAGATAGTTGGCGAATACACCGCGTCCGCAACCGACCTCAATCACATTCATTCCATTGAGGTCGGGTAGAAGTTTTATCACCGTTTGATACCACGGCAGGCAAAAAATATCCTTCTCTTGGGCGGCCATCTCAGTATGCCAATTCTCATACCTAAGCCGCACTTCATCTTTATTCATTTTGATTGACTTTATTTAATTTTTTGTCTTGGATACTTTTCAAAGTGCTTCGTTCAAAATTGAGTGCCACCTATCGCCATATGCATTCCAAGAAAAAAAATCCGACCGCTCACGTATTCGCCGACTCATTGATCTAATATGGTCAGGATTTTCTATAAAATATTTCATTGCGGCAACGAGTTGGCCTAAATGGCCAGGTTCTATTATGAAGCCGCTCTCTCCGTTTTTTACAAGCTCTTCTGCGCCAGAATTCGAAGTTCCTATCACGGGTAACCCGCTGGCCGCCGCTTCGATTTGAACTTGTGCGAGTCCTTCAAAATAGCTTGGAAAAACAAAAACGTCGGCCATTTCAAAAAGAGCCAGGCGCCCGTTCGCCTGAATAGGGCCTAAAACATGAACAGAACTCTTTAGATTAACTGTCTCTGGAATTTGGCCATATCCAGCTATGATGAGCTTCGCGTCGCTGGGGTTCAGTAGATCCCACGCGGCCAACAACAACGGTAAACCCTTTCGTGCGGTAAGCGATCCGAAGAAGAGAAACGTAACCTTGTCTTTTCCGTTCTTTCTGGCGGCTTTGCTCCAAGCATTGAGGTCTGTGCCGAACGGGTTAATTCTAATTTTCTTTTCATCCACACCCTGACTTATCAATGTCCGGCTTACAAAATGACTCGGCACGACAATTAAATCGGCCAACTCAAATTCTTGAACTTCAAGTTCGATGTGATCATTCTTTTTTGGGTTTGATATGTCGTTCCATTCGGCGAATTGTGCCCGAATGACTTTAAATATCTGCTCCTTCACCACAGGATGACCTATACTTACATCCAAGATAAATTTCTTTCCCGTAGCCTTACAAAAATCGGCGATTTTCCAGCTGGAGGTATCGAATCCAATCACAATATTTGCGTCCTTAAGATCATTTCTTATAACCGTCTTTTGGAATTCCAAATTACGTTTGTACAAAATATCTTCGGTGTCTCCCCCGTTTATCCAACTCTTAATAAATGTCTTCGCCTCCAGCATCGGATAATTCCTGACTATGCCAGCGGGCACCTCTCTAAGCAATCGACTATTCAATCGCTCTTTAAACAATCGATAAAGAATTGAATTTGATGAAACGGAAAACGAAGTAATGTATTTGTCCAAGAGGTTTTTCCGGTGCAGTTCAATCGCCAAGTCAAACGAATACTGTGTGCCTGGATGAAGCAAAACCACCTTTCGCAAATTTTCACTTTTGCTCGGCATACATCCAACGATTGTGCGCCAATGGGCGGAGCTCAGGGATCATTTTCCGCCACCAGGCATTTTTTATGATCGTAACCTCGAAGGAATTACTTTCTAAAAGGGACTTAATATTATCTTCCAACTCCAGCGAATGGGTTTCAATCAACCAAGTAATTTTCTTTTCTCTATTTAGCTCAAAGTCATAACCACGAACAATTGTTTCTTCAACGCCGTCAACATCCATCAAAATAAACGGTCGCGAAGCCCCATTGACGAGATCGTTAATCGCAATCTCTTTTTCGTTAGACCTGTTCGACACGAGTTTTGTCTGAATGACCACGCTTTCGTCCTCGGTTCGATTATTTAACATGAGATTTTTTCGCAGATCGCTGACAATCGGGCCAGGTTCGCACAAAATAATTCGCTTTTTCTTCGTTTTTAAAAAGGCAAGCGCATAATATCCATCGTTGGCCCCTATATCAATAAGTGTATCGGCAGATTCCATCCCCTTCCGCAGAAAAGGGTATATTTCAGTTTCATATAATCCTAACAGATGCAGCGTACGGTCATTAATCCCGTAACTGACTTTCATCCCTTTCGCTACACCGAAGCGGATAACGTTTGGAGGGGTCTCGTTAAACAAAATTTTCTTCAAAAAACGCTTCATACTACGGATGGGTATTTTGTTTCAATAAATTGCCTGGCACACCTGCAATCACGCTGCCGGATGGAAAACTTTTGGTGACCACAGCTCCCGCGGCTACCACACAATAATCGCCAAGCTCAACATCCTTCAAAATAACAGCCTTTGCGCCTATCCAACAAAAATTCCCAATTTTTACTTTTCCTTTTTGCATTGGAGCCAAATGAGGATCAACCCCATGGCCAAAAGTATGGTTGCTGTCGGTGATGTAAACATCAGGTCCAAACATGTTATGGCTCCCTATCTGAATTGAATTACAGGCATCGATCATTAAATTCCGATTGAAATAATTGTCATTCCCAATCGTAATTTTTTTCTCGTCGTAATCCACATCCTCAGGCCATAGAAACCATCCTTCCGTAAAATGATTTAAGTCCCCCATACTGATCTGAGAGACCCTCCGAGTGCGTCCCGCCTCAAACCGATTCCTCTTACCCAGTGTCATACCAAGTGCTTTGTATACGAGAACCCTAAACCTGCTAACCATGCCGTAAGGTATCCGAAGAAAAAAAGGCTCAATTTTGCTCATGCACCTGGTAATTCCATAAACCTCCTAAAGGTAACAACACTTACTGGCACCCGTTTAAGCTTACGGGTAACGAAAAGACCAAAAAAATCTATTATGCCACCCCACGTTGAGCGAAACAATTTGGATTGCACTCCAAATTTCAAATGTTGAAAAACTCGATATAGTAATCCGAGGCTCAAAATAATTAACGGTGCTCTTCTAAAGAAAAAAACCAGATCATTGCATACACCAGAACGGTGCTGTTTACGAGGGTCTCTAGCCTTATTGGTTTTGTCATGCCAAACATGTACCCCTGGGGTCTTCATAATTTTATAACCCAAGTCAAGCAGTTTGATACTCAAATCTTTCTCTTCTCCACCGTAAAACCCTGGCATCTGCTGGTAGTATCCAGCCGCCCTCACAACCGATAAACGCAAAAGGTGCCCACAACCTATGAAATCTCTTACTGAAAATTGAGTTGACCTCGTGTTTCTATTTGGTTGATCAGGAGACAAGATATCGAAAGCGATCGCCGCAATGGTTGAATCCGATCGCATTATATCCACTCCCTTGGCCAGCGCATCCGATTCCAAAAACCAGCTGTCATCGTCAAGTGAGCAATAAAATTCAAATCCATCTATCTGCATTAAAAAATTTCTCGCCTTTGATACCCCTAAACTACTTTCTGCAAAATGCCACCTCACATCTGCAAAAGTATGAGCCAGATCCCTCGTATTGTCTGAAGATGCATCATCGAAAATCGCTATTTCAACGTCAACATCCTTTTGCATCTGCGCCGACGATATGGCTTTGGGTAGGATTTCAGCCCTATCCTTTGATATTATCCCTACTAGTAATGTCACGAGTTTCCCATCATAATTTTGAAAATCGCCGTAACCTTCCCTACGAACTCCAGGCCGATTCTTTTTAGCCCCCCTCGACTTCTAAGGCCAGAGAACACCTGAAATAATTCAAAAACAAATAATTTGATATAGTCCAAAAAACTAGACTTCCCTAAAACGTTACGCATCAAATAATGTCTATTGATCAGTTCCATTTCAGACAACCTCAGAACATTCTTTTTGTGGTCACCTGGCTGGCTGTCGTGATAAATTCGCGCCATTCGTGCGTTCAATAATTTCCATTTTTTGGAGACCAAAACTGATAACGTAAGATCTTCCATCAAAGAGTACCCTACGAAGTGTGATTGAAATGGAGGAATTGGCAATGCCTCTCTCCTATAAAGGGTCGCTCCAAGATTAACCCATTCGACCTCAACATTAGCTGGCAAGTCTTCACGATCTTCGGGAAGCATCCCCCAACCTGGCGGGATGACTTTACCTGCATAGGATTGCATTTTCTTTCCAAGCAGAAATTGCACAACAGCAGAGGTAACCATACCCATGGACAAGTATTTCTGATTAGTGATCATGGCGCTCACGCCACCAACGTTATCATGCTCCCCTATGGCTTGCCAAAGGTTGGCGATGCAATCACGCTCAAGATACACATCATCGTCCGCGAACAAAATAAATGGGTTACAAGCGTGCTCCACTCCTTGGTTACGCTGCGAAGCTGCCCCTAACCGAATAGCTTTCAAATATAAAATCGAGCCCGATTTATGTAACTCGTGCTCCAATATTTCAGATCGTGTTTCATCCCCGTCGGAGCC
>DATJJP010000093.1:0-13162 GCA_035492075.1 Cyclobacteriaceae bacterium
AATCATAACTCACTCATCAGTTGTTGTCGAGATTAAAAAAGAAAGCGGCTTACTCCCGCTTATTAAAGTGTTAAGTAAGACAAGGTCTTACAAAGAAATAGTTCATAATATTGACAATGCTCCACCGGTTTATGGAAACGAAAAAAAATTCTTCCGAATCAAGCACTCCCCAATTACCATCGTTTGACTCAAACATTGCGGCAATATATTTTCTTGCAAATTCCGCAAGAGGATTAATGAAAATGCTGAGGGATAACTTATTTGTTAGCCAAACTCTTTCGAGTTACCCCACGAATGTATTAGTCGAAGAATTCAATAAAAGAATTACAACGCCAATACAATCTTCTGAAGGTATAGCGAATGTTTATGCCATATTAGTAGCCTTAACATTTAAGGACAAATCTGAGGTAAAAGGTCTATTCCAGAAAGTGTCCCAAAATATAAAATTTGAGTGGTTCTCAGATATTGCTAATATTTACTTGAATGACCTTTCAAGTTTTCCTACATACAAGATTATTGAAGGCAATTCTTCTTCTCAACTAAAGCAAGCAGACACTTCAAATGACAGCGTTGTTTTTTATTATGGCAGTTAAATGATTTGTAGAAATTTATTAGGTGCGCAATTCCTGCTGGTTGACAATTTTACAAAACGCCTGTCAGCAATAAATCTACTCGAAGATAGTACTGTAAATTCCATTCCAGCAATTTTACCGGTAATGATTTTTGCTTCATTCCAGAAGGAAGAAACTGATAATAATATCAATGATATAAATATTCAGATTGACTTAAATGGCAAAATTTTAACTTCAATTGTTGTAAGAGTTGATTTCAATCCAAGCCCTGTTTCTAAATCTATATCCAATAGCGGAGTTCTAATATCAGAGCCAGGTGTACTGACAATTTCGGTAATATTCAATCAAAAAGTATTAGCGAGATACTCAGTTAATATAAATTCATCATCCAACCGTATTGGTTAGGCAAATTATTCTATCCATCATACGCACACTTGCCGACACACCGCCAAAGCCTGTGCAAGAGTGCTCAAAGTTCCCAGTGGCGGGTACTACCACCAACACTGTGCATGTGCAATGGCCGGGTTTCGTGTAGTATTTTAGTTTCTCCAGATTATTATCTTTGGTCACGTGGGACAAGTCGCAACTGGTCAGCCTTGCCATGCTTCGCATTTAGCAAGGCTTCCTATTCCGGCCACTGCACAAGCACCCACGCTTTGGCCAAGGCCATTGCTGGCCGTCAAGTTTGGTTTTCACTTGTTGATCGGTTTTGATTGTAAAGCAAAGTGGGCCATGGATAGGAAGTGGACGTTTGTCTCTCCAGGTGTGGGCATTGGCGTTGGCGCAGCAACTTTTCCTTGAATGAAAACCCGAATTGAAATTCGCGTAGGAGTAACTCCCATCGCTTTTTGAGGGCGTGGGAGTCCTTGGGTAAAATTGTGCAACGCTCATAATACGAGCCAAGCCAAAGTCTGCCGGCGGCCCTTAAGCAAGGCTGCCGGTTCTTTTTTATAAATATCACGCTATTATTCCAGAGTATGATATCCAATGAATCAGTCAATTAAACCATCAAATAAAAAGGTCCCCCGTTTTTGGCGGGGGATACCTTTCTCAAACAAAACAAACAGTCAATTATCTTGATATCTGGAAATTAATGCCCATAGAGTAAGACAGCCTGCCCGAGTTGATCGTCTGAGCAAAAGGTCTATCGGAGGCCAATGATTTGCTAAACAAACCATAGCCCGTCTGTACAAACAAATGGATGAATTTCAGGTTCTCGTTTTCCAACTGATATTCCACGCCCATTCCAACACCAACCGAGAGGTAATCCGACTTGCCGAGGTAAGGCAGATTGTCAGTGCTGTAGTTGCTGGCGGTGTTCGGATCCAAATAAGTACCGTAGTATTTCATGCGCATCAAGCTGGCACCCAGGGTGAGGTAAGGTTCGAGGGCGTGAACCTTTTTCTTGCCACCAATTCTCAACAAGTACACATTCCATGACGCGCCTCCACGGATCAAATCAACAGCATACGGCATATTGCCATTGGACGTCGACATGCCCGCGGTGACTTTTATTTTACTGAAACCGTTGGTCACCACACCACCCACGTTGAACCCCGTGCAACTGGTCTTAAGTCCATCGAGTTGAGAAATGTTGCTATGAAGGACGAAATGAGGGGAGTTCATAGACACCTCAACACCATAGCTTTTCGATTGACGTCGTTGATGTTTTCTATACTGGGCTTTTGCTTTGAAGCTGAGAGCGATGAGCAGGAACAAGAGGGCAAGTGCCGCCGCTCTAAGTGTTTTGTTGTTGGTTGACAGTTTCATTTGTTGTTTGTTTTGTTTTGATGATACAAAGGTGCACTCTGCAACAGGTGCGGCACATCGGGGCAAATCTGAATTGGTCAAATCAGGAAAAGGAGGAGGCGTCGAGATGAATCAATCGGAACTAAGCAAAAACGGCGTTTTTAGGTAGAAAATGAGCACTAAATCCCTTAGACGTAGGGAAATACCTGAGAAGGCGGATGCGTTCTCCTTATCTATTGTGCCTGGTGTGAGAAGCCAGCATTGAAAAAACCATGTTCTGATGTGACTTTCTTGTCAGGGAGACGATTACGGACGAAAGAGGGTCTCAACATTATACCACCTAAAAACCAACGCTTATGAAAATCTTATGCGCGGCACTCCTATTTTCTACGGTCGCTTGTAGCAGAACCGAGCCCAATCAAGCGATGCCCGTCAAAACCTTAGCTTCGATGGCTTCTGCGCCGGCGGAAAATGTTTCATACAATGACGTCGCATTGGAAGCCGAGAAAAATGAATATGCCGGTGATCGAATGATGAAGGCAGCGCAGTTGCGATTTCAAGTTGATAGCGTTGACAAACGCACAAGAAATATTGAGGCCATTGTAAATAAATATGGTGGGGTCATTGCCGATCAAAACATTTCGAACGCAACGAACGAGATCAATAACTACCTCACCGTTCGAGTGCCTGTTGCCAAATTTGAAGAGGTGATAGAGGAACTGTGCAGGGAAGCGGTGTTCATGAATTATAAGAAGATCTCTTCGCAAGATGTGACAGAAGAATACCAGGACATTCAAGCACGATTAAGAACAAAACGCGAAGTTCGCGATCGATACACCGACATTCTTAAAACCAAAGCAAAAACAGTTGAAGATATTCTGAAGGCCGAAGAGCACATTCGCGTATTGCAGGAAGAAATTGAATCGCGCGAAGGAAGGCTTCAATTTTTGCAAACGCGAACAGCTATGAGTGAAATCAGCCTGCAGATATATCAAAAGGTAATTTTCACGAAATCTCCAACGCTAGTGGAGGAAACCTTCTCGGCAAAGGTCAGGGACGCCCTGGGTAGAGGGTGGTCGTTTGTTACTGCCACCATGCTATTCGTCGTCAGCTGCTGGCCGTTTTTTATTGCCTCTTTCTTGCTTGTAGTCGCTTGGCGCAGATTCAAGCGCACATTACCTACGGACGACACACCGGAAACCAGCGCCGAATAGAATTGCGCGTTTTGGAATAACAAGGTGTAACCCTTCGTAACTTTAGCAGTATCCTTATATTATTGTCGCGGCATGATGCGTTGTTCTCAAACCTTTAAATCAAACTGCTATGTTTAGGAGTTACCTGGTCGTTGCGTTGCGTAATCTGCTCAAAAACAAAATCTTTTCGGCCATCAATATTTTCGGCCTCGGTATCGGGCTAGCTGCCTGCCTGCTGATTTTTCAATTCGTTACTTATGAGCTGAGCTTCGACCGATTCAATGAAAAGTTGGAACGTACGTATCGCGTCACCAATGACCGCTTTCAAAATGGAAAACTCATTCAGCACGGCACGATCATGTACCCCACGATAGGGCCGACGATGGCGAAAGACTACGCTGAAATCGAAGAGTACACACGCCTCATGCCAGGGGGCGATATGAACATCAAAGCCGATGACCGAATTTTTCGTGGTGACAATTGTCTTTTTGCTGATAATAATTTCTTATCCGTATTCAGCTTTGCTTTGAAAGCCGGTGAACGAAGCACGGCCTTGAAAGACAGATATACGATGCTGATCACTGAAGCGGTGGCAAAAAAATATTTCAGCGTGCCCAATGAAGATTTCACCTCTGTGATTGGCAAAGTAGTGTACTGGGGTCTAGACCCGCAGCCCTACAAGATTACAGCAGTGTGCAAAAATCTACCTGAGAACTCCCACATTCAATTTGATGCGCTGGTTTCTTATGCCACGCTTTTCGACGCCAAAAATCATGATGCAGACGACAGCTGGACGTGGTCCGACATGCGGCATTATTTGGTATTGAAGCCAGGGGTTGATTACAAAACATTGGAGAGCAAATTCCCTGCCTTCAGTGACCGTTATTTTAAAGGCGACAAGGTGTCCGGTAGCGTGGAGAAGTTTTATTTGCAGCCGATGACAGAGGCGCACCTGTATTCCAATTATGAATACGACATTGCGCGTACGGCCAGTGGCAAAGCGGTATGGGCGCTGCTCATCGTTGCATTTTTTATACTGGTGATTGCATGGATCAATTATATCAACCTCACCACATCCCGTTCTCTCGATCGGGCGAAGGAAGTGGGGTTGCGAAAGGTGATGGGGGCAATGAAAGGCCAATTGATCAAACAGTTCATTTTTGAGTCGGTGATCATCAGTTTGCTGGCGTTGCTGGTGGCATTTATACTTGTGCTCGTCGGACAAAATTCCTTCAACCACATTGTTGGAACAAATTTGTCGCTGTGGAAAGTACTTACATCAACGAGTGCCACGTCGGTAGTTGCCTTGGGATCAATCATGATTGCGGGAATATTATTGTCGGGCTTTTACCCTGCGTTTGTTTTGTCGGCCTACCAACCTGTCACCGTACTCAAAGGAAAATTTCAGCGTAGTTCGCGCGGTCATTTATTGAGAAAGGGGTTGGTCATTTTTCAGTTCATGGCGTCTTCGGCATTGATTGTCGGTACGGTCGTGGTGTCGAAGCAGTTGAAGTTCATGAATGAGGCTGACCTTGGCATCAATATTCAAAACATGCTGATCGTTCAGGGACCCGAACGCACGCAGTGGGATTCCACCTTTATTCAACGTATGGAGACGTACAAAACCGAGCTCGGAAAAATTGATGGCGTCGTTTCTGTCGCCACCTCCAACCGGCTTCCAGGCGATCGATTAGGGAGGTCTTTTGGCATCCGATTGAGCGATGCAGGTTCTGACACACACTATACGCTGGCGAATATGGGCGTGGATTATAATTTCTTTGATACCTACGGTGTTTCTCTGGTGGCGGGCAGGAAATTTCTTGCCACAGATCACAAGGCAAAATGGGAAGATCTCAATACCGTAGTCCTTAATCTCAACGCCGTAAAACTTTTAGGAATTTCCAGTGCACAGGAAGCGATCGGTAAAGACGTGGTGTGGGGCATGATGAACAACAAAGACCGATTGTGGCGAGTTGTAGGAGTGGTTGATAATTTTCATCAAGAAGCCTTGAGGAACCCAATGGAGCCAATGATCTTCCGCCCGTCATATAGCACCTATAGTTCTGCTTCCATCAAAATACGAGACGTCGATCACCAAAAACTTATTGCTAATGTTGAGGCGGCCTTTAAGGTGGCTTTCCCTGACAATGCCTTTGAATATTCTTTTCTCGAAGACAACTACAAACGCCAGTATAGCGACGACAACAGATTTGGAAGTGTGATCAGCATCTTTACCGTGTTGGCGATAATTATTTCTTGCCTCGGCCTGATCGGGCTATCCTCCTACACTGCTGTGCAGCGCACCAAAGAGATTGGCATACGAAAGGTGCTTGGCGCTTCCTTGGTAAATATTGTGTCGTTGCTTTCGGCCGATTTTATCAAGCTGGTAATGTTGGCCTCCCTTTTGTCGTTGCCCGTTTCCTATTTTGCGATGATGAATTGGTTGGAGAGCTACGCCTACAAGATCACCCTTGGTTGGATTCTGTTTGTGGCTCCCATTGTTTTGATCTTAGTGATCGCAGCGCTGACCCTCAGTGTTCAGGTTATGCGAACGGCGATGACAAACCCGGCAGATACGTTGAAATACGAGTGATTTCAAGACGGTCGCTGAAACTGTCATAATAAACTCATTTTCAATCGACATTCAGGTTAGCATCTGTTAAATTTATAATGCTAACCACCCGATGTTATGAAAACGCTATGCATTCTATTTCACCTATTGGTTTCCGCCAGCATCTGCCTAGCCCAGAAAGCACCCGATGAGCCGTTTGTTCTTGAAAATTATTACAAAGTTCGCTGGGGTTATGCTGATGAATTCATCGCGCTGTACAAAAAGAATCACTACCCCTTGTTGAAGAAGGCCATCGAGAAAGGGGACATCCTTTCTATCAAAGTGGAAAAACCGCGCCTTCATGATTCAGAAGAAACACGTTGGGATTTTCGGGTGACATTGGTTTTTAAAAATGCGCAGGCGGCTTACGATCCGAATCTAACCGAGCCCTACAAAAAAAGCCTTTATCCTGATCTGGAAAAACTCAAGAAAGACGAACAACATCGTTTTGAAATTCTGCTCGCGCATTGGGATGTGGCTGTTACTGCAGAGGAGCTCGACAAATAATAATCGTCACTTCTTCATTGCATCAGCGATGGCCTTTTCAACCAATGGCTCCATGATTTTATAGCCGGCTAGGTTGGGGTGTACACCGTCATCGCCGAGTTCTTTTTTTAAACCTTTTCGATCGTCGGCCATCGAGGAGAAGTAGTCCAGGTAGATGTGCCCGTTCTTGGCCGCATATTCTCTGATCATTTTATTCAACGTGAAAATTTTTTCTGCGGGTTGAATCCCTGGTTTCCAGGGGTAGTCATACACGGGGAGGATCGACGAGAGAACAACCTTGATCTTGTTTGCCGATGCTAATTCAGCCATCGAAGCAATGTTTCCGAAAATTTCTTCGAGCGTGGCGGGGCCGGTGTTACCTGCGATGTCGTTGGTGCCCGCGAGGATTACCACGGCAAAAGGCTTCAGGTCGATCACGTCTTGACGAAAGCGCACCAGCATTTGAGGAGTGGTTTGCCCGCTGATGCCTCGCCCAATGTATGGTTTGCCTTTGAAAAAATCAGGATCCATCTTAAACCAACCCTCGGTGATGGAGTTACCCATGAACACGATTCGTTTTTCTCCTGTTGCAGGCATGCCTAATGTTTTGTTATCGTTTTTGTATCTCTGAAGGTTCGGCCAATCTTGAGCTTCGGCTGAAAATAAAACGAAAAAAGAAATAATGGACAGTAGCAGAAAGCTTTGCGGTGTTACGATTGATTTTTTCATTTTCAGAGATGTTTGGCCAAATTAATTGATTGCATCAATTTTTTCTACTAGAATTTTACAAGATTGATTGAGGCACTGCGCGCCGGAACCACGTGCTCACTCGTTTCCACCAGCCGGCTTCACCATCTGGATTCGAGTCTAAGGTTGTTTCCCATGCATTTTCAGGTTGGCGGTCGATCGCCATCGCCTGAAATAGATCGCCGGCAATTTTTTTGTCGCGGATGATGGTGACGCATTCGGTATTTAAGTTGGCACTGCGAGGATCCAGGTTGAATGTGCCAACCACCGCCACCGCTGAATCGATGACCATTGACTTGGCGTGCAGGCCAAAACGCGGCGTGAAATTCATTTTCTTTTGCAAAGCGCCGGTCATGATTTTGAAACGCACAGCGGCGTCGGGTTTGAATTCATACACATGGACTCCCGTGTTCAGAAGGTTTTCCCTTTCGCGCTGATACCCACTGAAGGCTTCGAGATTGTCAGTGGAGGATAGACTGTTGGTTAAGATATTGACAGTGACACCTCTTTGGACTGCAGCTTTGAAAAGTTGTTGGCCTAATTCGGTCGTGATTAAATAAGGCGACTGGATGTTGATTGATTTTTTGGCACTCTTGATCAGGTGGATGAGGGAGTCGGTTGTGACGCCACCACCGCCAAGGGACTCTGCTTCATTTTTTCCAGGCACATCTGAAACGAAACTCACGTTGCTCACCCAAACTAATTCGCCTGACTTTTGAAATTGCTGAAAAATCTGCGGCATCGAACTGACTTGCTGGCGGACAGCAGGCCAAAAATTTTCTGGATTGCATGCATATTGATGCAAGTATTCGTATGTCGCTTTGCTGTTGAGTGTGTAATCGGTGGAGTCTACGATCTCTCGGATGGGTACGCTGAGTTCGCTGTTCCAGAATTGTTCAAACGATTGGGTAATATCGTTAGAGGCCTTACCAATGAGTAGCACGTCGCGGTCTCGAAAATTGTATTCGTGGTCATAATCGAAATATTCGTCAGCAATGTTTCGCCCACCGGTGATCACGACTTTATTATCGACGATGAAGGTTTTGTTGTGCATGCGTTGATTGAATTCTTTGAAACTCGAGGCCATGCTTTTTAATTTTTGTGGCAGGTTTTTGCCCACGTTGGCGGTGGGATTATAGATTCTGATTTCCAGGTTGGGGTGGGCATCGATGGCGAGCAGATCCTCCGCGTCGGCTTCCACCATCACATCGTCGACGATCATGCGGACTTTTACTCCGCGGTCGGCAGCACGTAACAAGTAGTCTACAGCAATCAGTCCGATATTATCGGTAGAGAAAATGAAATATTGAATGTCAATGGTCTTTTCTGCCGCCTCGCACAACCATGCGCGCGAGATCATGGACGCATCGCCTTCTTCCAGAGTGTGGACCCCGGTTTTGCTTGCCGCTATTGCCTCGAGGGGTGCAAGGTGAGTGGACAAAGGAGCTGTTTGTTCACGCTGTAGCTCGGAGCAATAGTCTTTGGTGATGGGTTGGTATTTGGGTTCGCTGGAGCAGGCGAACAACACCAATAGCAAGAAAAAATTCACCTTCATCATTTAAACAAACTTTGACCCCCAAGGTAGGCAGAAAACTTTTACTTGGTTTAAAGTAAAGGGCAATTGGTCAGTGTGTATTGTTTAAACTCTCTTTGTAGTTCTGTTCTTCTAAAATATTTCCCTTGTCATCATACGTGTACGCATTGAAGTATTTCATGTGGCTCAAATAATCTATACTCACCGTTCCAACCAGTTGATTTTTTTTGTTGTAATACCAAATGTCTCTTGAGTTAAGGTTGTTACAGATAACGGTGATTCTCATGTCGTTTTCAGACGTAGTCTTTTGAAAAGCTATGGTATCACCTCGCGGTCCCACAGTGACGTAGTCTGGCTCTTTTGTTTCGCCATCCGTGTAGTCGGTGGTTTCTCGAATATATTTTGTCGAACCTAAAAAAGAATAAACAATGGTCTTTATATGTTTCCCTTGATTATAGATGTAATGGATTTCCGCCGTGATGTTTCCATTTTTGTCTATCGACAGGGCTTTTTCACGGAGTTTACCTACATACATGAATTGCGTGATGTCGAGTAGAGTATCATAATTTCTGAAATCAGTTTTTTTTATGTCTTCAGCATTCGCTGAAAATTTTGTCATCAATAACCGGCTTATTCTTCTTGTCTCATTACCGTTCTGGTAGTCGATCTTCTCAAAGAAAGTGGTATCTCCAAATCCATTTATCCTGATGTCAGTAATGAGTGAGTCCATGTCATTGTAAGTCTTAAATGTCTTGGCTGAGTCCGAGGCATCGAAGATACTTTCGACCTTGCCATTGGCGTGGTATTTAAATTCTTTCTTTGAACTAAGTGTATCAAGGGTTCTGCCCGCCCTTATATAAAGTATTCTTGAATGGTCTGTCTTGATTTTACCGTCGGGATAAAATTCATATTCATGAATTGTCTTGCTTGAAATTTGTTTTTGATTGACGACAAATTCTTCTATCTGTTTTCTTTGTTTCTCGCAACTGGTGAGAAGGATAATGGTTATCAAAAACGGGGATAATTGTGTCATCTTATTTTATTGTCTACCGTGGCTGTTATCACCCCAACCTCATCTTCTTCAAAAACGGCAGCCACCGCGAGTCACTGTGCAGGCTTTTCAACATTGGCTCAACGCGGATGTTGGCCAAGCCGGCATCTCTTTGTTGGTAAGCACGCTCTAGCCACGCGAAGGCAGGGTCTGCTTCTCCTCGATAGGCGTAAATCTCTGCGATTTGGTAGGCCGAGTCATCTGCATATTTCGACATGACTTCGTTCAGTGCACCTTCTGACTCTTTCGTGCGATTCAGTTTATAGTACACCAAAGGCAGCCCGTCCAGCCGCCAGCTTTCGTCGGGTTCTTTCATTGCCGCCGTGAGCGCCGAGTCGTATTTGTTTTCCATCAAATATACCCGAGCAAGTTGGTAGCCTGCACTGGCAAAGGCGGGATTGAGTTCCAGAGTTTTTCTGAAACACCCTTTTGCGGCTGACCATTTCGCAGAATAATAGAAGGCAAGGCCTTGATTGTAAAAGGTGGCAGTCCGTAGTGGATCTACATCGATGGCTTTCTTATAGAGCCCTATGGCTTCATCGAAGCGCCCCAAGTGCATGGCCAAAATACCGGCGTTTGAAAGCGTCAGTGCATTTGCGGGGCCGAACGTCAATGCTTTTTTAATGGACGCATCGGCATTGGCCCAATCCCACTCGTGCGTGGAATAGATTCTGCTCTGCATCGCATAGGCCTCGGAAAGATCGGGATCAATCTGAAGTGCTTTTTGTACGGCGTCTGTTGCGAGGGCATAACCTTCTTCCGTGGGGATGAACCCGTTGGCCGCTTGATAGGCAAAGGTCACTGCCAACCCTGTCCAGATGATTGCCGAAGTAGGTTGGAGTTTCAGCGCTTGTTTGTATTTTTCTACCGCTCGTGTGGCGCTTTCTTTGTCTCGCTTGTTTGTAAAATATTTCCCTTCGAGATACAACGTGTAGGCTTCCGCGCTGGTGTTGGCCTTCGGTGCGGTCAGCATAGTCATTTCGAGCTTCGATGCCACCGCCCTTGCGATCTCGTCCTGGATTTTGAATATGTCATCTAACGGTCGTTCAAATGTTTCGCTCCAGAGGTGCGTGCCGTCATCGGTTCTGATCAATTGTGCCGTGATCCTCAGCCGACTGCCCGACTTCCTCACACTGCCTTCGAGGACATGCGCCACACTTAATTTTCGGCCGATCGAGCGCATGTCTTCATTTTTTCCCTTGAAGTAAAAAGAAGAAGTGCGGGCAATTACTTTCAAGTCGTGAATTTTCGCCAGCACGTTGAGTAGTTCTTCGCTCAAGCCGTCGCTAAAATATTCCTGGTCTTGTTTTTCGCTTAAGTCGATGAATGGAAGGACGGCAATCGATTTCTCGCCCAACTGTTTTGTCTCCGTCATTTTTTCGCTCTCCGCCGGCATCAGCCTGGATACACCCACACTTATTAGCAGCGTAAATAATACGCAGCCAAACAATAATAGTAATACCCTCCACTTGCTTGAGGTTTCTTTCGATGCCAGTGCGTAGATCAGCGCACACGGAAGCCCGGAGATCACCAATACTATTATACCGCGCACCGTCCACGGCGGAAGCTCCAAATAGGGGGCCACCGTGGTTACGACTTGCGTCAACAACCAACCGGTGACGGCATAGAGAGAAAGTATTTTAAATACTCTTTTCTTCTGTGAGGAGGACTCGGCTTGTTCTCCGGGGGTCAGTTCCATTCGAGTGGAATAAAGTCAAACATAGAGGTGATTAAATTTAGTAAGAAAACGCTAAAGGAAGTTAAGCATTGGAGGAACGGTTGATCGGGCGGGAAATTCTAATCGGATTCTCATTTCGCGTATTGTACACCGATTTATTTTTGCAAAATGAAGGACACTGCGTGCACTATTTTATTGATAGAAGATGAAAAGCATGTAGCAGACGTAATCCAGAAAGGTCTTGAAGAGGAGGGTTATCACGTTATCCGTTGTGCTGACGGCTTGTCGGGACTAGAAACGCTCTATAATCACCGTGTGCATCTTGTCCTATTGGATATTTTACTGCCAAAGATGAATGGGTTGGAGGTTTGCAGGAAAATGAGAGAAGAAGGTTTTAACGAAATTCCGATTTTAATGCTGACCGCATTGGGAAGCGCTGAAAATGTGGTATTGGGGTTGGACAGTGGAGCGGATGATTATCTCGCAAAACCGTTCAAGTTCATTGAACTCAATGCACGTATCAGGACATTGTTGCGAAGGGCAGAGTTCACAGAGTTGGTGACTGCAAAGCCCGAGAATATGTTTCGTTTTGCGGACATCGAATTGAATGATGACATGAAAATCGCAAAACGTGCGGGTATCGAAATGTCGTTGACATCTACGGAGTACCGTCTGTTGCGTTCGTTCTTGAAAAGCCAAAAAAAAGTATTGTCGCGCATGGAACTCCTCAACGAAGTATGGGGGTACAATTTTGACATCGGCACGAATGTGGTGGACGTGTATGTAAATTATCTGCGGAAGAAACTGGACAAATGTGGAAAGGAAAAACTGATCCACACGGTGATTGGTATGGGGTACGTACTAAAGAGGCAAGAATGAAAATCAATCACAAGATCATCTATCTGCTGATTGCAACCTTCGTGATATACACGTTGATTTTCAGTGGATATATTTATTATTCTATTTCAGAATATGCATTTACCGATTTTTATAAACGACTGGAGATACGGGCCGCAATCATTGCAAAAATCGAAGTGGAGAAATCCACTGATGTAAGCATCATCAAAGAAATGCACGACACCTATCTGGAAGAACTTCCCAGGCAGGCAAAATATGTTATCCCCGTAGCGGATAATTCAAATCGAATCGACGCGAAAATGCAAGGAGAAGTGCCTTCAGCGCTTGTTCGGCGTGTCATAGAAAATGGGTCAGCGCATTACAGTGTTAAGAATAAATTTTATTCCGGTATTTTTTATACCACGCAAGCAGGCGAAAAGTATGTAGTGATCGTATCGGCAGAGAACTATTTTTATACTCATCACATTTCCTACCTGCGCAATTTACTATTCACCTCGTTGACAGTAGGCGCCCTTTGGATTGTCTTTTTTTCGTTCATCATCTCGCGCACCATGGACAAACCCGTGCAGAAAATCATTCATGAAGTTCAAAAGATCGGATCGGAGAATTTGCACCTCAGGTTATACACTCCCGAGCAAAATGACTTGTTGCGCAAGCTCACCGTCACATTCAACGATATGCTC
>DATJJP010000094.1:0-2064 GCA_035492075.1 Cyclobacteriaceae bacterium
GGTTGATGCTGCCCGCCTTGACTTGTTTTTGTTCGTCTTCCCAAATCAGAATTTTTAATGGAAGGATAATTCCCATGCGTTGATCGCAATTCATGAGAGGCGTTCCCCCTCTAGGGTTTCCAAAGACAATCAGTGTTGTTGCACGTAAGGCCATGCCTACCGATTCCGCTCCCGCAGCATGGTCTATCATATTAAAAATCTTAAATCCTTTTTCCTGAATTGCCTTTTGCAGTGACTCAGCAGTCTCTTTTGCTGACTTTGCGCTGATTACGGTAATCCATTCATCTTTAGACTGCGCGTGGAGCAGTAATGGCAACCAAACAAAAACGGTGATCAATACTTTTTTCATAACAAGCAATTTGGTTGAACTCAAACATCCATACCCAAAGCCTAAGACCTAGTCGCCAATGCCTAAATTCGGAACGGGGGCGATGTCCAGTCCGCAAAATTTCCCTTCCAAAAATTTGAAATGTGCGGCAATGGCAATCATTGCGGCATTATCGGTGCAATATTGAAATTCAGGGATAAAAATATTCCAGTTCAGCTCCGCGGCCGCCTCCGCCAGGGCACTCCGTAGTCCGGAATTGGCTGCCACTCCCCCCGCGATGGCGATCTGGGTGATCCCTGTTTGGGAGGCCGCCATTTTCAGTTTATGTAAAAGCATCTGCACCAAATGTCGTTGAAGGCTCGCGCAGATGTCGTTCAGATTTTTATCGACAAAATTTTCATCCTCTTTTTTTCTATCTCTCAAAAAGTAAAGAAATGCAGTCTTAATCCCGCTGAATGAAAAATCAAGGCGGGGCATAACGGTCGGAGAAAATTTATACGCGTTAGCGTTACCCAGTTTAGCATAATGGTCAATAAGCGGACCGCCTGGGTAAGGTAGGCCCATCATTTTGGCCGCCTTATCGAAAGCCTCTCCCACGGCGTCGTCTTGGGTTTGTCCGATCACCTTCATTTCAAGAAAACTTTTGACCAGCACGATTTGTGTATGACCCCCACTTACCGTAAGACACAAAAAAGGAAACTTAGGTTTGGGCTCACCAATGAAGTGGGCGAGCACATGCGCTTCCATATGGTTCACTTCGATGATCGGAATGTCGAGGGCTAACGCCATGCCTTTAGCGAATGAAACACCCACTAGAAGAGATCCCATCAGGCCCGGTCCACGTGTAAAAGCCACTGCATTTAACTCTCCTTTTTTTATACCTGATTGGATCATTGCGTCGTTTACTACTCGAAGAATATTTTGCTGGTGCGCGCGCGAGGCAAGTTCGGGTACTACACCACCATGTTTGTGATGCACTTCCTGTGAAGCTATGACATTATTGAGTACCTTGCCTGATCGAATCACTGATGCAGAAGTTTCATCGCACGAAGACTCAATGGCGAGTATTGTTGGATGTAGCGTTTGATCCATGAGGTTGCAAGTTATCAAAAACAGCGTTTTGTTTTGGGTCAGGAAAATTCTCCTATACTCGGTGTTTTCTGTCCTCTCTATCGTATTGCTTTCCTTTCTCATTTTCCAGTTCCCCGAAGTTCAAACCGCCCTCATCAACCGTTACCTCGAAGGGTTCTCACAAGTTGTCGGTTTTCCTTCCACCGTGGAACGCATAGACCTGCGGTGGTACGATCGCTTGGAGATGCAACAAGTGATGATCAAAGACCCCCAGAACAATCAGATGATTAGTGTTGGTAGGCTGCAAGTAAATTTTGATTTCTTTGATTTGTTGGCAAAAGGCAATGTGCAAATTGACGAGGCTGATCTCGACCACGCATTGGTTCACCTGATCAAAATCAAGGAAAGTGACACATCCACTAACTTGAACATCAATGTCTTCATCAAAAAGCTAAACGAAAAATTCTCCTCCGGCAGTGGCGGGCAGAGTTCGGCCAAGCTGAACATCGGGGAGATTGCTCTTGACCATTCACAATTCATCTACAATGAACCTGAAAAAGACACCATACGAAATGGGTTTGACTATCGGCATTTTCACCTGGATGTCAATGAGGGCCAGTTTCAGGCCTTTCAAGTGATTGGCGACACCATTCAGTTCGACGTAA
>DATJJP010000095.1:0-78617 GCA_035492075.1 Cyclobacteriaceae bacterium
ATTTTCTACTCACAAATCTCAATTATTGGAGGACGAGGTGGAGCTAATTGTGACCAAGGAGAAATTCTTCGCACAGCGAATAGTTTTGACTAATTCGCAAAAAAGAAAAAATGAATTGCAAATTTTGAAGCGAAATGAAAATGAAAGCATAGAGTTAATACACAATCTTCAAACTGCTGCGAAAAAATATTTTGATCAGGCTAAAGTGGAATCCTACATAAAAGAAAAATTTGGAGGTTCGCTAAAAAAAATTGAGACAGACTTAGCAACATCTGGAGGCTGGTTGAAATTGGCTGTAAAACTTGCCGGTTCCCTTGGTGATGAGAAAGACCTTTTCAAACTTCTATCTGATTATGATTTGATTCCGAAAGAAATTCAAACTAAGGAGCAGTTCGGAAAATATGTTGAGCAAGAGTTTAATGTCCAGATGAAAGAGTTCTTGAAGAAGGAAAACCTTTCCGATTTGGCAATTTCGATTGACTTAGTTAGCACTTACTACAATCATAAAATCAAGAACAATTTATTATCGGCAACGAAACACTATACTGACATACTATATGACAGTGACAACTATCAAGACAGGCTTTACTTTTTCGACAACCTGTACGAGATGGGGGTTATTAGGGGAGGCAAGTTAAAGAGCTACTATGAATGTGTTAACTGTTCGCCCAATATCTTTAATGGAGTTTTAACAATTAACATTAAGCCAACAAGCCTCAAGCTGAAATGTCCTTGCTGCGGAAAGGAACTCTTTTATATTGTTCCCTATGAGCTTGACAAATCAATATATGATAACATCGTCCATAAGGACGGCCTGCTTTTCTTTGCGATCAAGCATCTGCTTGAACAGTACAATCATAAATTCATTCAAAATACCAATCAGCATCCAGACACAGAGATCGATTTCTGTTTACTAAATGATCAAAACCTTATTTATGAAATACTGGAGGTAAAAATGTTCAAAACGGATAGGCCTGAAGACACTCAACTTGGAAACTTGAGAGAAGCCGTCTCTCAGGTAAAGATTATTCAAAAAAGCATCGTAACAAATCTAACAGACAATACAGTATATAAGTTAGCGAAAGCTGAACTTGAGAAAGACCTGAAGGAATACAATATCTCGCTGTACGCAATTTCAGACTTTTACACCAAGATTAAAAGATAGGAACTTAAATATGGTAATATAATGGATGATTGATCTCTATTTGTTCCTCTGGCACACCACTGTTAAGCTTTGAATAGAATTCCATTTTTGCGGAGTTATTCCTAACAAATCCAGTGTACCCAACAATTTTCAGAACGAGAACATAAGTCAGAAATTGCAGCTCGAACGCTTTGTTATTGTTATCATCATCTAGATTGACCAGGGTAGACTCTTTCGGAATCGTCCCGTGAAGATATTTGTCTCGATACTTCAATGCTTTTCTGAATTTTTCTGGTAGCAGAATATTTAGTTGTTTAAAACTTAATTCGAGTCTATCAATATTTGTCGGTTTATTAAGATTTAATAGTCTCCTCTCCTTTAGGAAGGACTTGTCCTCAAGCGTAAGAATTTGATTTCTTTCCAATTCTTCGATGAGCAACTGAGTTATTGCACTTGCATTAAAACGTTCTACTTCAATTGGTCCTGCCATTTTTAGCTTTACAAAGCTGGTTAGAGTCTCGAGAGCTGTTGAGAAAAGAATGCAAGTGGATAAAGAGAAGGGGGTGCTATTTGCTTCATGAATGATTTTCAAAACCCTTTTAAATTTCTCATCTGTCATAACCATGTTGCACAACGCTTCAAAACTATGTTTTGGAAATAGAGGCATCTTTTCAGAAAACTTAAGGTCTCTTACTTCGTGGGGGTCACCAATTCCGTAGTCGTGCACTGAAGTTTTTGGCTTTGATGAAAACATGACATTATCTATCAAGCTAAATTCTGAGTTAGAAGAAGAGAGGATATGACTTTCGTCGCCACATTTATGACCCCAAACAAAAGAATAGGCATCAAAAAACGCATCTGTCAATTTCTCAAAAATGTCTAGCCGTATAGTATTAACTGAATCAATAACAAGGTAATGTCGCCCTTCATTAGACACTCGCATGAACTCAAGAGCGACTTTGTCAATATTCAATTCTATAAATCCAGCTCCATAAGTGGTTTCATTTTCGATTGAAAGATCCATGGCCCCAGAGATTAACCCGATCTTTGCAATTCGATCATTTAACGGTTGAACATACCTTAGATAGGTATTGTCATAATCTTCAAATTTGCCTTCTGCTATTGAATTGAGTCTACCGCTAAATGCCATTTTTGCAAGTCTTAACTCCAATTTTTCTAGAGAAAACCGCCTGAAACTGAATGCCTTGTCTTTAAGATGGAGCTGACAATTTTCAAATATCATTTCCAATTCTTTAAAAGCAATCCTGTGGTTAATGAATTTGTGAGTAGTGAATTCTAAGCCAAAAAAGGAGCCATCTTTACCAATCGAGATTAGTTGTTGATGTAAAACAGATCCTGGCTTTAGTACTGTGAATTCCTTTTGCTGATCGAATGCTTTTATTCTTTCAAAAGTTGATAATATCCGTTTTGATTTTGTTGGTCGAATCATTGTTATCCGCTTCAACCTTTCGCGGTCAATTCTTGTTCCGTTATTTCCACTTCTTTTACAACGCCCGATTTACTTGCTGATTCAGTCATAGAGAGATTGATCACTATGAAATAGAAAACCTTATTATTAAACTTAATCGAAGGCGGGAAAATTTGGGTGCCTTCAGAGAATTTGAGATTGAGTTCAGCTTCATCCATGTTAAAAATCACAAGGTAACCCACATCCTTGTTGAAGTCATTTGAATATTTAACAATCTGGGAAAATCCATCCTTGACGCGGTCCTTACCGTAGTTCTTATTTCTATCGAATATTTTTATTTCAATGACAATTGGGTCATTGGTCTCGATCTCTCCCACAACATCTGCTCTTCCCGAAGCTGATTTAGGTGTTGAAAAAGGGTAATCAATGCCCTGATCAAAAAGAAACAATCTTAAATCATCCTCAAATATTTGCTCATAACTTTTATCAGCCGTTGAATATAAATTATGAAGTTCTTTTTTAGTGAACCATTCCGTTCTCTTTTTGTATTTCTCTAAGAGATAAATTGTGGAGCTTGATTTTTCGAGCTTGTCATGTAAGTAATAAATGATGGGTGATATATAATTTTCAATAATCTCCGATTTTGTATCGTTAAAATCACCTCGTTGAAAAAATATCAAAGCGTGTAGATTGTAGTTGCCTATTCTACTAATGAAGTATTTCAAAAATTGATAGTTGAAAGCCACCTGATGGGTTTCGTTTTCGAAAGCAATGTCACCACCATCTTGTCGTTGGTCGACAAATTGAGTAAGCACATCGTTAGCATATGGGCGCTTTAAACAAGCCTCATCAATCACTCCTTTTAATTGAATATTCTTTTCAATGTTTTCAAGTAAGTACTTTAACTGATTTCCAAATTGATCATATGTCGCTCTGGACAACCTGTTCTTCCATTCTTGTAAGTTTGAGCGAAGGTTGTGATTTGAATAATTCATCTTCCGAAATTCTTTAAGGTTTTCTCAAGTTCCTTGAACGCTTGATTAATATTTTCTATTCCTGAATGAACTGATGCTTCACTGTCAATTAGTTTAATACACACTTTGCAATTATGGCAAATAATTGTTCTTTCTGTTTTTACGTCAATGAATTGAACTTCGCCCTGATATCCGCACTTGGGGCATTCGGTATTAATCCAAGTTTGATTTAAGTCTATCATTCTTTCCGAGAATGTGATGGTAATTTGGAGACACTTACAACATAAATTAATCACACAAAACCAATAAAGAGAATGAACCCAGAAATATCTTTTCCATCATGTACCAATGACTTTTTCGAAATTAAAATTGGAGTGCCCCTTCAGCCATTTTTAAAATTAATCGCTGAACAAAGTCAACCAGTTACCGATAAGCTAAATGATGAAGCTATCCAAGCATGAAAGAAGTAGCCTCTCTCTTGCAAGTTAACTCAAGAACAATGGCACGCTGGATCAACGCTAGGGAAGTAAGGTTTATTCATAGAGGTAGTAGGTACTATTCAAGAAAATCTTTCTTAAAGAGCTTGATGTGGGAACAAGGTTAAAGGGAATTAAGGTTTGATCATGGCATCCGTCCCTCTGGATGCGGATTTCTAACTCAAAATACCTATTTCGACCTAATTCTGCCGTGATCGCTCCCGTGATCAAAAAAACAAAAACGGCCAAGAAAATACTTTCTTGGCCGTTCTCAGTGATCCCGCTGGGATTCGAACCCAGGACCCTTACATTAAAAGTGTAATGCTCTACCAGCTGAGCTACGAGATCTTTTTTACTGGTCTCAATCCCTTAAATTTGCCAATAAATAGCTCTTTT
Source organism: Cyclobacteriaceae bacterium (assembly GCA_035492075.1). GTDB lineage: Bacteria > Bacteroidota > Bacteroidia > Cytophagales > Cyclobacteriaceae > ELB16-189. The sequence continues at coordinate 4,420 of DATJJP010000095.1, forward strand.
AGAAATTGAGGACGCAAAGGTAACCGAATATGAAAAATATACAAACCAGCGCTTTAAAAATAGTTTGTGCACTCTTGCTAATTCTTTCCGCAACCTCCGCCTATTGCCAAAGTCAAAAAATAACCCGTGCCGACTCTCTGTTCAAAGCAAAGCAATACACCCAATCCCTTGAAATTTATCAGTATGTATTTGCCGAAAAAAAGTACACACCGGCCATGCTCTTGAAAATGGCCTATATCAACGAAGGCCTCGGCAAGCCCGGCGTAACTCTCTATTACCTGAAGCTCTACTATTTGTCCACAAACGACGACCAGGCCCTGAAAAAATCGGAGGAGATCGCCGCGAAATATAGACTCGCCGGTTATGAAACCAATGATGCCAGCCGCCTCAAGCACTGGCTGTCCAACAACATGATTTTTATTCAACTCGCATTGGCTGCCTTTCTGTTGGGAGCCGCTGCAATCGTTTGGGTTCAACAAAAACAACGTCAAAATCCGTGGGGCGCTTTTGCAGGGATGATCATCATTGCAGGCGCTCTGTTCTTCGCTTCTAATTTCTTCTGGTCAACGTCTGTCATTGTTTCCAGCCACAAAGCTTACCTTATGTCCGGTCCGTCTGCCGGCTCAACGGTGGTCGCCGTCATCGAGGAGGGCAACTTGATAACATCCACCGGCCAACAAGACGTGTGGTTGAAAGTGAAATGGACGGACAAGGAAGTGTTCGTAAAAGAAAACGAAGTGTTGAAAGTGGAGATTTAGTGAATCACCGTGATCGAACTCTTGTATTGATTGAGCGTGTAGTAGATGATGCAATAATACACACCCGCCGATTCGCTTAAAGGATACCACCGGAATTTTTTGTCAGTGCTCTCAAAGACTTTCTTCCCCCATCGATCATAGATCTTCACATGCTCAAAATGATTGATGCAGTTGTCTGCCGGCACAAGCGGTATCTCTCGCGCATGGCCCTCGCACTCCGGCTCCGATTCAAATCCGTCGATCGCAAAAAAATCATTGCAGTGATCAGGGAAGGTCGTCACTACATTGGCAGGCACAAAATTCTTGTCACTACTTTCAACGTCCTTCATTCTCAATTTCACAAACGCCGTATCGATCGTGGGCGATTTGCAATGATTGTTTTGCACCAAAAATCTAAGCGTATAATTATTAGAGTAGGTGGTGTCTTTGAAAATCGAACATGTGGGGTCCCAAGTAAAGAATGACTCCACTTCATGAAGTCCGGTGGCGTTTGGAAAAGTATACCCTTCCATCTTATCACCTGTTACACTTAGCAAGGACAAATTAAGAGTGTCGATCGGCGTCGTGTCGGTGTCTGTTCCAACCACATCGAAGGCAACGTGTCTCAAATTCATCGTTATCGTGGACGACGTGACGTCTTGCGTGCCCGTTTCATTGTAGATTTTTATTTTTGGATGGATGTTGGGCAAGATCACCTTCAATTGATACACCATCGTGTCGTAATGGACAATCTTGCACGCATCTTGATCATCGACGAGAACCTTAACTGTAAAATCAGATTTTTTTGAAAATTCAAATTTCTTGCACGCGGCATTCCAGTCGAGTTCACCATTGGCGCTTCCCGGCTGCTGGTTCAGGACCTTAAAAGTCATTCCTTCTTGTGCGAGCGAAAAACCATCCGTGATCACAGACAAAGTCAATTTGTCTCCATCACTATCTTCGGCAGCGAAAGGCCACGATCCGCTGCTACCTTCATTGAGTTGATCGGTTATTTTCTTGGGGGGCACGAAACGGGCATTTGAATTGGGGGGCGGCTGTGAGTTCACAATGATTTTCAATGTATCTGTCATCGGTAAACTACAGGCGTCGTCAAAAGCGATTATGCCGATCTGATAAGGGGCGTCAAGGAATGGACATAACGGAAAACATATTCTGAAATCAGCGGTGCTTCCGTCCTTAAGTGTTGCCGTGGAAACAGAAGGGAGAATTCCTGAGATGTCCTTGTTCTTGAAATTCAGAGGGATGACTCTGATCGTCACGTTTTGCAAATTGTTGTGCAGCGGGTCTTGAGAATCAGGATCCGACACCTCTACTTCAATACACCTGTCTGCATCCAACGTCGTGCCCGAAAAGCTGACCGACATATTGTTCACGTAACTGAACGTTGCGTCCGTAAGTTTTTTTCCAACAATCTGAGGAGGTTGGTCGGGCTGACATCCATCTACAACAAATAACTGAAAGTCTCGCCTTGTCTCTCCAATTTTTATTCCATCCCTATACTCCTCAGCCTTCACCGCAAAGACAAATAGTCCTTGTATGGTGGCCGTGCAAGTAAGCAATCCATCCGGACTTATGCGAAGGTCGGGATGACCCTTCATAACATTCTCTACGCCGTACCCCGGCCTCCACTGTACAGAAGGGTAAGGGCCGGGTGATGCTGGCGGCAATGCGATGTTCGCAACATCGGCAATGGGGTTTACATTCAATGGATCTACCATAGAATAAGCGATGGAATCCCCATCATCATCTTGACCGGCAAAATTCACATAATAAGGTCGACCTGGACACGCGTAGTCACTCAAGGGAGGAAATAAATGGGGCGAAGAGTTTACAAAAGGAAGTCCATCTTTTACCACGGGAGGAAATTCAATATAAAAAGTTTGTCCCGCGTAGATCCCGCCTTGATTGGGGTCTTGGCTATAGATGTTGGTAATTGTGTAATTGCGGCAGCACCTTTGCCAAGACGCATAATATCCGCCGGCGTCATTAAATGTGCTGGGCGACAGCTCAATATTGGCAGAGTAATAAAGCCGGTCGGTCTGTAGGTATCCCGACGAGCAAGCCGGCTGTGTATAAGGAACGCGCGTCCGAGAAAGCAACGGCAAAGTCAAAGACGTCATAAATGCATTGTCCCGTTTTCTGTAAAACGCCACCGTCACGCTGTTGTCAAGCGCTCCTGGATTGCCATTAATGTCATCGAAATAGAGAATCATGTTCATCTGGTAGGTGTTGCCATTGATGTGAATCAACTCAAATTCGCCTCCCACGATGTGAGATGCATAAACCGGCAAAACGATCAACAATAACGAGGCAAACAAATATTTCCGTACCATAGAATCAGAAAGATAACTATTTCGACCCGCCGCAAAAACCCCCTCATTTCAGTAATTTTCGGCCAAAATTGGGAGCCATCGGATTAGTAGTTGGACAAAGATAGTGAGGTCATGATCTCGCCCACTTTCGTTTTTCGCTAACGATCTACGAATTATCGGAGTTCGTATCCGGTTGATCACGCCAAAGAAACAAAAGGCCTAAACAGAATTTGCAAGCATGAAAAAAGGGGAGATACTAGAAAATATTTTGGTCGAAACGATGGCGGCCGAAGGGAAGTGCATTGCTCGCTTCAATGGCTTGGTCGTGTTTGTTCAAGGGTGTGCCCCCGGCGATACGGTGAATATTGAGTTGACCAAAATCAAAAGCAGTTTTTTAGAAGGTCGGGCGGTGGAAATAAAATCCATTTCGCCTCATCGATCGCTGCCGTTTTGTTCTCACTTTGGCACGTGTGGTGGTTGCTCGTGGCAGCATATCAAATACGAGGCACAGCTCCAGTACAAACAACAACAAGTGATCGACAATTTGGAGCGAATTGGTGGCCTTTCGCTACCTCCCGTCAGAACGATCATCGGTTCGGGGAAAACCAAGTACTACCGCAACAAGCTCGATTACACTTTTACGGCCAACCGATGGCTCAAGAAGGAGGAAATGAGTGAAATGAATTTTGGTTCGCCCGGCCTTGGTTATCATATCCCGCAATTTTATGACAAGGTCTTTGACGTGGCCGAGTGTTTTCTTCAACCCGATCCGTCCAATGGTATCCGTTTACTGGCGCGGCAAGTTGCCGTCGAAAACAATATTCCTTTTTTTGATTTGAGAAAACAGATTGGATTTCTCCGCACCATCACCATTCGCACGGCAAACACGGGAGAAACGATGGTGATCCTCCAAGTGACCTACGATAAAATGGAGTGGACAGAAAAGATATTGAAAGCACTGGATGAAAAATTTCCACAGATCACTTCACTGAATTACATTATCAACGGAAAAAAGAATGATACCTTCAGTGATCTGGACATCGTTTGCTGGAAGGGCAATCCTTACATCACCGAAAAAATGCCAACACCCGACGGCAAACGCGATCTTAAATTCCGAGTCGGCCCCAAATCATTCTACCAAACCAATTCAGAGCAAGCCCACATTTTATACAAGGTTGCCTACGAAATGGCAGAGCTCAAAGGTGACGAATTGGTATACGATCTTTACACCGGCACGGGAACGATAGCAAACTTTGTCGCGGGCCACGCGAAAAAAGTAATTGGCCTGGAGTACGTGGCGGCAGCGATTGAGGATGCCAAATCAAACTCCGCACTGAACGGGATTACGAACACCGATTTCTATGCAGGCGACATCAAAGATCTATTGAAAGAGGATTTTCTCTCGTCGCACGGGCACCCCGACTTGATCATCACGGATCCTCCTCGCGCAGGCATGCATGAAGACGTTTCTAAAATGCTGCTGAAAGCGAGGCCACAAAAAATTATTTATGTCAGCTGCAATCCCGCGACACAAGCGCGCGACCTGAAAATTTTATCGGAAGCTTACTCTATCCAGGCGATCCAACCCGTGGACATGTTTCCACACACGGTGCACGTAGAAAATGTAGTGTCACTGATAAAAAAATCTTAACGATTTTAAACTCTACTTCGCTCAGGCCATCCAACGGGGCAAACAATTTATCATGAAGAAATTGATTTGTTCCTTTATTGTGTGTCTATGTTGTGCTGGGGCTTTTGCGCAAACGGATCAATCAACAGCCAAGACAAGTACGCCCGAACAGAGAGCGGAGCGAATTACCAATTGGATGAGTGAAAAACTGACGCTCACCGCTGATCAAAAAACGAAAGTCTACGACATCAACTTGAAGTACGCCAAATTGAATTCAGAGACCAGGACCAACGATTCTGCTAACAGAAACGCGATGCTCCAAGAGCTGAACGCAAGTGAAAAAGAACGTGAACGCGAGTTTCAGGCAGTGCTTACTGCAGATCAATTCAAGTCGTTTCAAACCGCCAAGCAACAGCTCCTGAAGAGATCCTCATTACGAAGGAAGAAACGCTAAACAGGTACTTCCGAAAAAAATAAAAGCTGCACGTGGCAGCTTTCATTTTTGGTGCCGAAGGCGGGACTCGAACCCGCACAGCTTGCGCCACACGCCCCTGAAACGTGCGTGTCTACCAATTTCACCACTTCGGCTTTCTCTCTAGGTGCCCAGGACCGGACCTGTCTGCCGACAGGCAGGCTCGAACTCAGCACCATCCCTAAAGCCTGTTCAGGAAGTCCTTACCAATTCCCGATTTCAGGTATTTCTCTTTTTTGCGCGCCTCCATTCTTGTCGCAAAAGCTTCACTAAAAATTAACTCAAAAGGCGCGTAAGGCCGCGTCGTCCTTTCATAACCCGCGTTATGCTGGCCAACCCGTCTGTCAAGATCATCGGTCAAGCCAACCTAAGTGTAGTTTTTGACTAGACTTCGAATCGCATATACAAAGAACATATGGTGCCCAGGACTGGACTCGAACCAGCACACCTTGCGGCACTACCCCCTCAAAGTAGCGTGTCTACCAATTTCACCACCTGGGCAAGAACAAAACTCGTCGCGAGTTTCGAGGGACGGCAAAAGTATAAAGGATTTGAAAAATTACCAATTACTCAGACGGAGTCCTTTTCTTTCCTGCTTTTTGTGAAAGGTACTGTACCATACGGGCATATTCGGTGTGCTCCTTGTGTCCGATGCTCAGCTTATTTTTATCCGAAAATAAGACCTGAAGTTCTCTGTATTCGGAGGTCTTTCCCGTCGTTACTTTGTTTTCACGCCAGGCCACGATGTCGCCGACCGCGTACTTTTTCTCCCTATGTAACACTGGATAATTGATTTGAATCTGATTATTGCCCATATGAACGATCTTGTATAAAATAAAGATTCGATAAAGCACAAAAGCCCCTATGGGGACGAGAATCCCAACGATGGCATAGTTGTACCACGCCGCCAATTCACCCCGGATCACCACCACCAAGTTCATGGTGATGACCGTGGCCGTAATCGCAAGGAACAGAGTAAATGAAAGGACGGTGCTTTTCTGCGGTTTAGAAATGATCAAGGCGAAAAAAAATTAGAGCCGAAGATGGGACTTGAACCCACGACCTACGGTTTACGAAACCGTTGCTCTACCAGCTGAGCTACTTCGGCATTACAAGGGTTAAAATTAGTGGCAAATAGTATAAATTGTGCCATGCTTTCAAAAAAATGTAAATACGCTATCCACGCACTGGTTTACCTCGCAGAGAAGTATCAGCAAGGGCCTGTGCACATCAGCGAGATCGCCCAAAAGAGACATATCCCGAAGAAATTTCTTGAAGCCATTTTACTGGAGTTGCGCAATGCCAAAATACTTCATAGCAAGAAAGGCAAGGGCGGTGGCTACTATCTCCATCAAAAACCTGCTGACGTAAACTTGATGGAGATCATTCGTCTGATGGATGGCGCCATTGCTTTACTGCCCTGTGTTTCGTTGAACTATTACGAGGCGTGCGAAGAGTGCCGAAACGAGAAAACCTGTGGCATCCGCGACGCATTCATCAAAGTACGAGACGAAACGCTCAGCATTCTAGGTGGAAGCACACTCGACAAAATCATGAAACGTGAGAAGGTTTTAGCCGCGAAATAGTTAATTTTTTCATAATCCTATAAAATCTATAGGATTTAGGTATATTTGTAATCTAAAATTAACAATTCTATGGCTGTACGATTAGGGGAAATCGCGCCCGATTTTCAGGCCGATACCACAGAAGGCAAAATCAATTTTCATGAATGGCTTGGCAGCGGATGGGGAGTATTGTTCTCTCATCCTGCAGATTTCACGCCAGTATGTACCACGGAACTTGGCGCTGTCGCGAAACTTCGAGCGGAGTTTGATAAACGCAACACGAAGGTAGTTGCATTGAGTACTGACAACGTCGACTCGCACACACGGTGGATCGGCGACATCAACGAGACGCAAAAAACCGAAGTGAATTTTCCGATCATCGCTGATCCAGAATTCAAAGTGTCGAATTTATATGACATGATCCACCCTCAGGTAAGCGACAAATTTACGGTGCGTTCTGTATTCGTTATCGGGCCGGACAAAAAAGTAAAACTCACCATTACTTATCCTGCATCGACGGGAAGGAATTTTGACGAAATCCTCCGTGTCATCGACAGTTTGCAGCTTACTGCCAAATATAGTGTTGCCACTCCTGCCGATTGGAAACACGGGCAGGATGTGATCATCACCGCCGCGGTGAAAGACGAGGACGTCCCAGGAAAATTTCCGAAAGGACATCACCGGATCAAGCCTTATTTAAGGACCACGCCTCAACCGAATTTGTAAACATCACGTCCTTAAAAAAACAGCCCTTCAAATAGAAGGGCTGTTTTTTTTGTCCAGTCGGCTTCGGCAAGGATCTTTTGAAATTCTTAACTTTAGAAATATGAGGACAATTTTTACTGCCGAAGGTTTTTATGCGAAAGAAGGACTCGCTGCTCTAAGAGTGCTGGTCGGTCTTTTAATGGCGTATCACGGTTTGGAGATTTTCAACGCTACTGTGATGAGTGAATACGCCAAATGGGAGGTGATCAAGACCCTGCCCTTTTCCAGCGGGATCGCTTATGTAGGCAAGGGCATTGAATTAGTGTCCGGGATCTGTTTGGCCATTGGCGCATTTACACGCATCGCGGCGCTGACAATGGCCATTAATATGCTGTTTATCTGCTTTTGGATCGGCAACGGCAGGTTCTACTATGAAGATCAGCACCCGTTCCTATTCGCATTGATTGCGCTCGTATTTTTCTTTTCGGGCCCCGTAAAATGGGCAGTTGATTTTAGGCTATTTAAACACAAATCGGCCTAACACTCCTAAATGTCCATCGCGTCATAGACTTGCACCTTAGACCAGAGGTGCGAATATTCCGCCACAAATTTTTTATGAATGGGATGTTCTTGATAGGTATCGTGCACCATCAGATTAGAGAAAGTGGTATACAGCGAAACCGCGTAGCTGTCATCGATCACATCACGCTTGGGAGTTTTTGCCGGCCTACCTATTTTGAAATCATTCATCGTTTCCGTTTTCTTCAAGGTATTGATCCCTTCGATCAGTTTGGCCAGGTCCTCTTTAGAGTTGGGGTTCTTAAGCCAGAAAAAAACATGATGAATAAGTGGGGAAGTAACAGGAGGGTTTGCTATCGCGTCAGTACTTGCAAGTGTCAGAAGTGAGGCGCTGGCGATAAAGGTGCGTCTGTTTTGTTTTGTCATAATTCAAGGTTGGAGCACCAATTTAATGAAATATCATTCAAACCACTTCTTGAATTCTGCGGCCTTTTCCTTGCTCACTACAATCCCCTCCGATTTCATGTTTCGCAGTTTCAGGGCGAGTTTCCCGGTATCGTCGCCACGATAACTTTCAATGAATGGCAACTGAACCAGAAATTGCCTGTTGGCGCGGAAAAATAATCTCGGGTCGGTCAGTTCCTCTACCTCATCGAGCGAACGGAAATCCGTAACACCTCTTGATCCATCATTCCTAATCAGAAATATCAAATCTTCTTTCGTAAAAAAAGCAATTTCATCAACGGGGATTAAGCTCACTGACTTGCCTACGTGCACCGCAAAGCGTTCCTTGAATTTTTTAGGTTGACCAAAATTGGCGAACAATTCTTTCAATTGAGTCAAATACACTTCGTTGGCAAACTTCGATTGCAGCAGGTGAAATTTTTGAAAAGCTCCTTTCAATTCATTCCTGTCAACGGGTTTTAATAGATAGTCAATGCTGTTGAGTTTAAATGCCTTGATCGCATATTCATTGTAGGCCGTAGTGAAAATGATGGGGCAGAGAATTTTGCCACCTGAAAAAATATCGAGGCTGATTCCATCGGCCAATTGGATATCGGACAATATCAAATCGGGGATTGGATTTTTGACAAGCCATTCTTTCGTATCCGTCACACTTCCAAGGGGCCCGACCAACTCCGCAGCAGGCTCAAGTTCTTGAACGATCTTCGCCAGGCTTACGGCCACAAACGGCTCATCTTCGATGATCAAAATTCTCATTCTGTTTTTAAGTTATAGCAACGGAATTTGTACGGCAAACAATTTCTCTTCATCTGCAACCACCACTTTGGCGTCTGTCAGATACGAATAAAGTTGGGTCAACTGTTTTAACCCATGCTTGGTGGAATGATCGATTTGTTTTCGCAGCTGTTTATTGTTTTGTACGAACAAACTGCCATTCTCATCCCACACTCGAATAGTCAAAGGGGTTTTCAAATGCACGCTATTGTGTTTGATGGCATTATCAATCAGCATTTGCAGGGTGACCATGACAATTCCTTTTTCTTTCGCTTGAGATGAAACGCGCATCTCCACGTGGATGGCTTCGGCAAAGCGGATATTCAACAAAGAAATATAGTGCTGAATAAATGCTATCTCCGTAGCCACACTCACTACTTCATTTTCTTTGTGTTCCAACACGTATCGATATACTTTTGACAAGTGCCTTACGTACTCAGAGGCGAGTGTTTGGTTGGTTTGAATCAGCCCGTCAAGAGAGGTAAATGCATTGAACAAAAAATGCGGGTTGACTTGATTTTTCAAATGATGGTACTGCATCAGTGATTTCTCTTTTTGAAGCTCTGCAGCCTCCACCTGCAACTTCGCTTTATCTTCCACTGATTGTTTCCATTGCTCGCTGACGTATTCATTATAGAGAACGAAGTTCATCAAAAAAATCACGATGAATGCCAGCACCGAGCCAATCGCAATAAACTGCGGTGTAATAAATGAAGGTCGCAACGTGACCGTCACGACTTGATAGAACAAAACGAATATTGGAAATGCCAGGACCACACTGCACACCTGTTGGATTATCAACCGCCTTCTACTGCCCTCAGAGAAAGGTATTCTTTTGTCAAAAAAATGATTCAGTGCTTTGATGACCTCCCAAATCAAAACAAAGCCTACGATTTGAATGAATAAGAAAAGTATGTGCCACCAAAGGGACCAGCCCTCAATGACGAAAAACCGAATGAAGGCCGTGACCAACGACCCCACAAAAATGATAACATAGGGAATGCTTCTGTTTTTCATCTAGGTAGTCTTTCGGTAATTAATAATTGCCCAACTCATCAACAAAGTCGCGAAACCGATGATAATCGCAAAATGAATCTTAATATCATTGAAGCCGCTACCTTTCAGTACAATCATGCGCATCACTTCGATAAAATAGCTTACGGGGCTCAGCTGAGAAATTACCCGGGCCCACGTTGGCATGCTGTCAACGGGCGTAAACAATCCGCTCATCAATAAAAAAATCATTACAAAAAAGAAAGAAACAGACATTGCTTGCTGCTGTGTGTCGCAATACGTGGAGACGAGCAATCCGAATCCTAGAACGGCGACAAGGTAAATGGACAGAAAGGCGTAAAGGACAAAAAGATTTCCTTGTGGCACGATGCCATATACAAAGAAGGAGATACCAAAAAGTCCTACCGAAAAAATGAACATGGCTAGTACCCAAAATGGAATCAGCTTGCCCAAGATGAAATGATGTTTGCGGATGGGGGTCACGTTGATCTGCTCGATCGTACCAATTTCTTTTTCCTTTACAATGTTGAGCGCTGTCATATAACTGCCGATCATGGTCACCAGAATCACCAAAATGCCGGGCACCATAAACCATCTGAAATTCATATGGGGGTTGAACCAATTTGCCGAAGTGATTTCAATCTGAGGTTGGTGGTTGAACCGAGCGCCTTGGTTCCAGTCCAAACGGATTTGCGAATTAAAGTCGGCGAGCACTTGGGCTAGATACGATCCGCCGAGTCCGGCCTTTGTTCCGTTGATTGCATTTACGGCAATGAACAACTGTTCTTGATTTTCGCGAACCAGTCTCCTTTCAAAATTGGCAGGAAGTTCCAAGATCAAATCCGCTTTGTCTTTTTCTATTTGATGAAAGGCCTCGTCATACGAATCAAAATATCCTGACAGTCTGAAATACCCAGATGAGGTGAGTTTTGAAATCAGTTTTTGGGTGTAGGTGGATCTGTCATGATCTACGATGGCCAAGTTGATATTCTTGACTTCATAGTCTGCTGCCAGAGGAAGGATAATCAACTGAATGATGGGCACCACAAAAATCAGAGGAAGCAATGCTCTATTGCGAAAGATCTGCTTGAACTCTTTGCGAAGGATAAAGAAGATCGTTCTCATGCCAGCCTTACGTTAAATTTTTTGAAACTGAGTGCAAGCAAAAACAAAGTCATGCCCAGGAGAATTGTCGTCTCCTTCCAAATCGATGCAAATCCAAGTCCTTTGATCATGATCGACTTCACAATGATATAAAACCATTTCGCTGGCACGGCATTCGAAATGATCTGCAATGGCAACGGCATATTCTCTATCGGGAACATAAAACCTGCAAACAACATGGTGGGCAGCATCATCCCCATGAGCGAGAGAAGCATTGCCGTTTGTTGTGAGGCAGTAGATGTTGAAATCAGCAAGCCCAGTGAGAGTGCAGTGATGATATAGAGTGTGCTTACAGAAAATAACAAGGCCACACTTCCGTTGATAGGCAACCCTAGGGCGAAAACACTCAATATCAGAATCACCGTCAGGTTGATCAAAGAGAGCATAAGGTAAGGCACTGCTTTCGAAAGAATTACCAGGAGTGGCTTGAATGGCGACACAAGTAAAACTTCCATCGTACCCAATTCTTTTTCTCGAACGATCGAAATGGACGTCATCATTACGCACACCAGCATCAGCACTAACGCCATTACACCGGGCACAAAGTTGTGGGCTCCCTTCAGTTCGGGGTTGTAAAGCATTCGCGTCTCGGGATTAATTTGAAGAGGCAATGGGCCCTGCACCAAATGCTGCTGCTGATAACTTTGAATGATCGCAGACAAATAATTAGTAAGCGTCGTCGCCGTATTTGGATCGGAGCCATCGGCAATGATTTGAATCTGCGCTTTGTTGGAGTGCAATAAGTCGCTGCTGAAATTAGAAGGGAAAACAATGGCCGATTTTATTTTGCCGCTTTTGAATGCTGCCTCTACTTCCTCTCTACTTTTTACGTCCGATTCGATTTCAAAATATTGGCTCGCTTCAATTTCGTTCACGATGGCGCGTGTGATATTGTCTTTCGATAGATCTAGCACTACGATTTTTGAATTCTTGATTTCGTTCGTGAGGGCAAAGCCAAAGAGCACAATTTGTACGATGGGCAAACCGAACAGCATGAGCAGCGTCTTGCGGTCGCGGAACACGTGTTTGAATTCTTTTTTGACGAACGTGATGAATTGTTTCATTTGTTAAGGTTGAAGCATAGCTTTTTTAAAGAGTCGTGCAATTGCGCAGTCCTATTTGGCACTACCGTTGACAACGTCGGCTCACGCATATTAAGGTGGGTCTCATTATTCTATTGATGTTCATTTGCCATTTGCGCTTGACTAATTTCACTTTGGCTGTCCGTTCAGTTGATAAGGTGTAAATCGTGGGAGCCAGCGACTCACATTCTCTTTATATTCTCGATAATCGTCTCCAAACCTGTCCTCCAACAGCGGTTCTTCTAAAATCAAAAAGTAAACAGTATTAATGATGAAGAAGGTGCCAGCCCATTGCAAAATGTAGATCGAACTAAATGTGAGGGACTCGCCAATCAACACACTCAGCGCACCTAAGATCATCGGATTTCTCACATATCTGTAAAGACCAGTCACTACAAAGTTCTTCGGCGGCGACCAGGGAGCGAGTGTGCCTTTGCCAATTCTGATGAAGGCCGAAATACAAACGAACATGATTGACAGACCGAGCAGCATGATTACTGTTCCTGTCAGCGTTTGAAAATTATTTCTGATTGTCCAATTATTTTCGATCCATCGCGGGACAAGTATCAGGACCGTTACCGGCAGAACAAATGATATAATATTTTTCATAGCAGTGATCATTAATTATCGCTTCGTTTTGCTTTCCTTGCTAATTGATAAAAAACCTCATCCATGGAATTCGCATTGAACTGCTTTTTCAATCCCGCGGGAGAGTCCAATGCTTCGATTTTCCCATCTACCATTATCGAAATACGATTGCAATACTCGGCTTCATCCATATAATGTGTCGTCACAAAAACCGTAATGCCACTTTCGGCGGCCCGGTAAATCAAATCCCAAAACTGCCGACGCGTGACGGGGTCAACGCCTCCCGTTGGTTCATCCAGAAAAACAACTTTGGGCTGATGGAGAATGGCGATGGAAAATGAAAGTTTTTGCTTCCACCCGAGCGGAAGGGAACCGACCAATTGTTTTTTTGCATCGCTCAATCCAAGGCGTGCTATCAGTTCTGCGCTTTTCTCTTTGAGCTGTTTGTTGCTCAACCCATAGATGCCGCCAAAAAATTGAATATTCTCTGCCACTGTCAAGTCTTCGTACAGCGAAAATTTTTGACTCATATAACCGATGTTCCTCTTGATCTTCTCGGGTTGTGTTCTTACATCAAAGCCCGCCACCATTGCCTGGCCTGAAGAGGGCGACGATAAGCCGCAGAGCATGCGCATGGCAGTGGTTTTGCCCGCACCATTTGCCCCGAGGAAACCGAAGATCTCGCCTTTGTAAACTTCAAACGTGATGTTGTTGGTTGCGATGAAGTCGCCAAATTGTTTAGTGAGGTGGTCCGCTTGTATGACAATTTCCTTGGCCATGTTATTTCAGTAGTCCTATGAAACAGTCTTCAATGGTGGCATTGATCGTCTTTATTTCAATGTCTTGATGATTTCTGGTTTTGAGGTATCTCAAAAGATCTGCTTCGCGATCTTGTCTTTCGTCTTTGAACACCAAATGCAAATACTCTCCAAAAGCATAGCAGCTGCCGGAGTTCTCATATGCATTCACGTCTTTCAACAACTGATAGATCTCGTTTGACTTGATTGCATACAACTGATGTGGAAATGACCTGGTGATCTTTTCTGGCGTATCGATCGATAAAATATTTCCGTGTTGAATAAGGGCGATGCGATCGCACAAGGTTGCCTCATCCATATAGGGCGTTGACACCACAATCGTGATCCCTTGATGCTTCAGTCGCTTGAGCATCTCCCAAAACTCTTTGCGCGACACGGGATCAACTCCGGTGGTTGGCTCATCCAAAAACAAAACCGCTGGTTTATGAATGAGTGCGCAGCTCAATGCCAACTTCTGCTTCATCCCTCCTGAAAGTTTCCCCGCTCTACGAGTCTTGAATGGCTCGATCTGCACATAGATATCCTTAATCAGTTCGTAATTTTCTTCAATGGTAGTATTGAAGAGCGTCGCAAAGAAGTTGAGGTTCTCTTCCACTGTAAGATCTTGATAAAGCGAGAATTTACCCGGCATGTAGCCCACGCAATTGCGAATTTTCTTGTAGTCCCTGACCACATCAAATCCATTCACTGTCGCTGATCCTCCGTCGGGCAGTAGCACGGTAGTTAAAATCCGGAACAAGCTTGTTTTCCCGGCACCATCCGGACCGATCAGCCCAAACAACTCTCCTCCTTTCACATCAAAAGACACTCCGTGCAGGGCAGTGATGGTTTGCTTGCCTGAGGGATAGGTCTTCTTGATATCCATTACTTCAACTGAGTTCATGCTGGTCGTTGTTGGCTCTTGGTTATTCGTTCCTGGTTGTTTCGATGCATTGTTATTGACGGTCAACGACCACCATCAACGAATAACGATTTCCGCGTACATGCCGATTTTCAAAAGGCCATCGTTCTTGACATTGATCTTTACGGCGTACACTAAATTGGCGCGTTCATTTTTCGTCTGAATCGTTTTTGGAGTGAACTCCGCTTTGCTGCTGATCCAAGTCATACTTCCTTCGTACGGTTTTGCTCCACCCTTACCGTCATCCGTGAGCACTTGTACTTTTTGATTCAGTTTGACTTGCGCTAGTTGGTCATTGGTCAAATAGGCGCGCAAAATTATTTCTGATAAATCAGCTATTTTATATAAAGGCTTGCCCATGGCCACGAGTTCATTTACTTCTGCGTATTTTGACAGCACTGTTCCGTTCATCGGATTTACAATCCTGCATTTCGCCAATTGGTCGTTGAGCTGATCGATTTGGGCTTGCAGGGGCCTGATCTGTGCGTCGAGGCTGCCCGTTGTGATCGATAAATTCTTTTGTGCCGATTCGATCTGCCTTTGAATCAAATCAACTTGTGCGTTGATGTCGTCCAACTGTTTTTGATTGGCGGCACTGGCAGCAACCAGGTTTGACAAACGCTTTTGTTCTTTCTTCGCTGTCTCCAATTGCGTGTACAATGGAGCGACTTGAGAGGCTACATCGGGTTTCTGTGCCAGCGTCGCCTTGATTTGGCTTTGCAACTGCACTTTCCTTAGATAGAGTTGCACACTGTCGATATATCCAATCGTTTTTCCTTTTTCAACTGATTGTCCTTCTTCGATATCGAATTGCAGAAGCTTTCCATTGGCATCGGCCGAGATGATTGTCTCCACCGCTTCGAACGAACCAGACGCATCGTATGATTTCTGGTTGGTGCAAGAAGTCAGCAGTGAAACCACACTGATGAAAGAAGAGATGATAGTTCCTTTGTTCATGACCTTTGATTATTAGTTTCCCGAGGTTGTTTTCAAATTGTATTGAGCCATAGCAAGTTGTACTTTATGAAGCGCCGCATTTTGTTTCGCCAAATCTTCCGCATTTACCTCACGCACGTAGTCGTGGCTGGTGATTACCCCATTCTGCAATTGATCGGCCGACGTTTTCTTCACTGACGAAAGAAGCTCAACGATCTCGGCATCCTTTTGAAGGAGTTGTTTCAGCTTGCCGATCTCGGAATTTTGTTTGGTTATGGTTTGCTGCGTGTTCAGCAAAAATGTTTCGCGCTGGGTGGTGATGATCTCTTTGTTCAGTTCCATCACTTTCTTTTCGTTCTTGATCGTATAGAAATTATTGATCATCCAGTTGAGGCGTACCCCTCCGATGTAGTAGCCCGTCAAGGTGGCGTTCACCAAGTTCAGTGGTGAGGGTTGGCCCCAACCGCCTTGAAGGAATAATGAGAACTTGGGCAACGTCTTGGTGTTGATCAACTTCATTTGCTGGTCAAGAATTTGCGATTGAAAATCAAACAGCTTCAACTCAGGTCTGTTGATTTGAGAAGCTGCTTCTACTTCAACGGGCCACTGCAACGTTGTTTGCTCATTTAACTGTTGGTGGATCAACAGTCCGAGCATATCGAGAAATGATTTCTTGGAGAATGCCAAATCGATATCCCGTTGTTCTGCTTTTAATAATTCTGCTTTTAGCTGGTTTGCGCTGGTTTGGTTATCAATACCGTTGGCAATGGCTGCATTCACTCGTTCGAGGCCATTTCGAATATCCTTTTTCAAAAATTCATTTTGAATAGCTTGTTCATTGAGAAGAAGAATTCCAAAATAAAGTTGGTCGATCCGTTCCTTCAATTTGAACAGCTCAACTTCAAGGTTTTGCACTTGCGACAAAGTATTTGCTTGCTGCACTTCCTTCTGCCGATGGGTGGTGATCAAATCTGTCAGCGGCTGGCTTACTTCTCCATAAATACGGTACTGGTTTTTAGGGATTTGCGGACTCTCAGGAAAAGGAAGTTTCACCACTTCCGACTGATAGCTTTCCTGACCACTCACAAGTAATTGAGGCCAGTTGCCTTTCGCGATGTTGTTTATTGAATATTCATTGCTTCGCACAAGCAGGTCGCGTTGGCGTGTAAGGGGATAATTTTGTTTCGCCAATTCATAGCACTGCTCGATAGTGAGCACCTGCGCGTTGCAGGTAATGCCGATGAGGAGCAGGAGAAGTATTCTTACCATATCTTTTTGCGTGATTACACGACAAAGAGAATGGCCAGGGCAGTTTTTTCAAAAAGGCAGGCAACGAGGCGGAAGGATTGAGCAGCGAGGCGGAGAATACCTGTTGGCATTGATTGTAAGTTATTGGCAAAAACCAATCCGTCAACAAAAAAGCCAACAGCTGGTGTTGCGTGACGGTCAGTTCTTCTCACCTGACTTCGAGCGCATCCTCCCTGGCGTAAAACCTGCTATTCAATGAAGTAAAAAAGCCAAAGGCCAACAGCCAAAGGCTAATAGCTCTCGTTGTGATTACTACTGAATGAATCACGGAACATCTTCCAGCCCTTATCGGTCTTTTTCCAGAGCACTAGGAATTTTCCGTCGTCAAACATTTTGCCTTCTTTATTGAAGGATTGCCACAAGCCTACTTCGGCTACGTATCCATTGCCAGCCCCAAAAACGTCTTGCGTGATAAATTTGCCTCCGCGCAACTGGACCTTACTATATGCTTCCTTGAAAAATTGCAATGGCGCATCGGCACCGCACTTGGCAGGGGAATTGGGCGCCATGATACAGCAATCATCGGCGTAGCAATTGATAAAAATAGAGGAGTCATTTTTCGCAAAGGCATCGAAATAGATGGCGTTGCTTTCGGCAATGGCTTTTTTGGCTTCTTCCAGCTCGACGTCAGGGTTTGATTTCACCGTGCCACAAGCCCATGCGCAGGCCAAAATGAACAGAGAGATAAGTACTTGGTTAGTCTTCATAATAATTGAGTTGAATTTCGTTGCAAAGGAATGGCGTCAGTGACAAGCAAAATTGTACGAAACGGAACTCCTACCCCCATACCGCCGACGACTTACCCCAGGGCTGTAACCACCACCTATTTCAAGGATATCTCTACTTTCTGGTATTACCTCCACCCACGCGACTCTGGCAATCAGCTAACCGCCAAAAGCTAATCGCCAACAGCCGGAAAAAAACGTTTCGATGTCGCCTCCTTCCGCCTCGCTGTCTGGCGTTCGAAAAAAGCAATCACTGCCCTGCACCTTTGCGTACATAATCACCAGAACAAATGGTTTGTCGTATGGGATATATGTTTATGATGTTGTTGACAGGGCTTTCTATTAAGGCAATAGTCATTATTATTAGGTGGCTGACGGTCGACGTTGAGCCACATCCGTCGCCAGAGGCCGTCGATAGCTATCGGCTAAGAGCTAATAGCTAAAGGCCAATTATCAATTTTATTTTTTATTCCGTCAAAACTGGCGTCAAAACTCACATGACAAATGGGTGGGAGTTAATCCTAATGGCATCTCTTTTTGAAAACAAACATCCCATTCTAAATTTTGGTCGGCGACATTTTCTCCAAAGAATCTTTTGCTCAAACAAGTCGACCAAAGAAATCATGGTACTGCAACCGTTGGCACCACGCGGAAACGATGAACGCGTTTTATTGGCTCACACCCGTTAGTTATAAAAATAAAATTCGGTAAAACTTACCCTCGAAAGTAACGACTCAAGGAAAACAATTCCAGTCTTCGCAGCGCATCTACTTTTGTATTGTCAATCACACGAAAAAACAAAAGAAATGAAAGCAATAAAGACCGTAATCGCAGCAGCCGTAATATTGGCTAGCACTCTTGTGAACGCACAGGAACGCCCCATGCACGAGGTTTACTCCATGATGGTATTCAACTTCGTAAAATATGTACAATGGCCTACCAACGAAGGCAACAAAGAGTTTGTCATTGGGGTTATCGGCAACGACAATATGTATAACACGCTTAGCTCATGGTACTCTGGCAAGCCCAAAGGCAACATGACCTACGTGATCAAGAAATTCAAAAGTGCCGGTGAAATGACCGACTGCCAAGTAGTGTTCATCGACCGTACGAAAAGCAATGAGTTTGATGCTGTAAATGAAAGAGTAAAAGGCAAGGGCACGCTGGTAGTAACCGACCGCAACGGGTTAGGTGCAAAAGGCAGCTGCATCAACTTTAAAACCGTTGACGAAAAATTGAAATTCGAGTTGAACCAGAGCGCGATCGCCGCATCAAACTTGAAAGTGTCAAGTGTATTGTCGAGCATGGCAATCGTAATATAGATTTTGGTTTGGGTTTGTTTAGGCTTTAAACCTCGGACGAAAGCCCGGGGTTTTCTGTTTATGGTCAGGTCCGTCTAGGCCGACTGGTTTTCGAATGGAATTCTGCAAAAATTCGTTACTTGTGCTATGCATGAAAAGCTGGTAGAGACTATTCAAAGCAAGGTTCGCTTCACGCCGGAAGAACTGGAAAGCGTCAAGCATTTTTTCATACCTAAGAAAATCAGAAAGCGTCAATATTTGCTGAACGCCGGCGACGTTGCGCAATACACCTATTTTGTCGAAAAAGGGTTGCTCCGCTCATACAGTGTCGACGACAATGGGCACGAGCATGTGGTACAGTTTGCACCCGAAGGTTGGTGGACATCCGACATGTGCAGTTTCCTTACGGGCGACAAAGCCGTCTACAACATTGAGGCGATTGAAGACACTGAACTGCTCCTGCTCACCAAGCAAGCACAAGACGAAATGTTGGAGAAGCTGCCCAAAATGGAAAAATACTTTCGCCTACTCATGCAAAATGCCATTATCTCCCTGCAGCGCCGAATTGTGGGCACACTAAGCCTATCCGCCGAAGAAAAATACAAGCGCATGATGGCCTTGTACCCCGACATTTTACAACGTGCGCCTCAGCAGCACATTGCTTCGTTCTTAGGGATCACCCCGGAAACTCTTAGTCGGGTGAGGAAGCAAGTTTCTATTGGGAAATAGCTCGATAGCGGTCAGCTTTTAGCCATTAGCTATTATCTAAAGGCCAAAAAATTAAGTTTCCAAAAGGTCGGAGCATTTTGACATCTCATTCCAAAATGCGCGGCAAGAAGCAAACACATTTTACAAAGGCACAGGCCGGGCAAGAAAAAGTTCTGCCGCCTCTGGCTGCAAAACATCGACTCTGCTGCTGCCGCTTGGGCGGCAGCAGCTCTAAAATGCGCGCGCACACGATATCCATGAAATGCTGTTGTTCAGTCGCGCATCGCCCGCGCAATCACAAAAGAGTAGTGGTTCCTTGATTGATGAGCCACTGCCTAGTGCGAAGTCCTGTGTCCATACCTTTCGCCGAAGCGGCTACTGGCAGGGGTCAGAGGGCAGCGCGGGCACGAAAGCTAACAGCCAAAAAGCTCATCAGCCAACAGCTATTTCTTTTGATCTAAATCAAGTTCTTTCTTATCGCACATCAATGACTCGAGGCATGGGTGCATGGTAAGTTTGTATCAACAAAAACAAACGGTCATGGCACAGAGAAAGACAATTGCAATCGTGGGCGCCACCGAAAAACGGGGCTCGTCCATCGCCAGAAACTTGTCGAAGGGGAATTATCGCCTGCTTTTGATGAGTGATGACGTCGAAAAACTTGATGCATTGAAAAGGGAACTCGTGGATGCTCCCGCCGAGATGGAAGCTATTGCTTGCGCTAAAGAGGCTTGCTGGGAGGCCGACATTATTATAGTGACCACACCATATGAGCAAGAAAAAGAAGTTGCCGAGAGAATCAAGGAAGTAGCCACTGGCAAAATCATCATCAGTGTTTCAAATCCATTGGATCACGCCTATGAAAAACTCTTCCCGTCACCCAACAATAGTGCCGCCGAAGAACTTCAGCGCTTGCTGCCATATTCAAAAGTGGTGAAAACGTTCAGCACAGCGTATGTAGAAAACTTCGCTGCGCCCGTCGTTGAAGGTCAAGCAGCAGACACTTTCGTGGCAGGAAACAATGGCGACGCCATTGAAACAGTTTCTGAGATGATACGGGATGCCGGTTTCAATCCGTTCGTGGTCGGCGATCTTTCGATGAGCCGGGCCTTGGAAAGGATGCAGCTATTGATAACACAAAAGACCTTAACTCATTCTAGAAATTGGGACAACTAAAAAAGAACTAATTCAAAAACAATAATTAATTAAATAAAAAAGCGATTATGGAAACGACAGCTAAAACATCGACAAAAACAAAATGGGCACTTGACCCTACACACAGCGAACTTGTGTTTAAAGTAAAACACCTCATGATCACAAACGTGAAAGGTGAATTCAGAAAATTCAACGCAGAGATCGAGAGTGATGGAAAAGACTTTACCAATGCCTCGATCAACGCAACCATTGATGCCTCGTCCATCTTCACGAACGAAGACAACCGCGACGGTCATTTGAAAAGTCCTGACTTCTTTGATGTAGAAAACCACAAGGAATTGTCATTTGTGGGAACATCTTTCAAGAAAAAGGGTGAAGACGAATATGAATTGACAGGTAAGCTCACCATCAAAGGCGTCACAAAAGATGTCACATTCACTGTTGAACACGGCGGTATTGCCAAAGATCCTTGGGGAAATGAAAAAGCAGGCTTCTCATTGAACGGGAAAATCAACCGCTCTGATTTTGGTTTGAACTGGAACGCCGCGTTGGAAACAGGTGGCGTGATTGTGAGCGAAGAAGTGAGAATCAACGCGGAAGTGCAGTTTATAAAGAAGTAATTCAGCGTTGGCAGTTCGTCAACCGCTTAGGGGTGGCAAGTCTATTGCCGTAGTCGTATAGAAGATCGTAGCGCAACGTGGTCATAGGTTGGATAGAGTGCGCGGCAAGACTCTCGCGCTACCGTAGTCAACGAGTGCTCGCGCAAGCATAAGTGGAGAACGCTTCGCGTTCTCCACGGAATTCGGTTAGTCTCGCCGTAGGCGAGACTAATTCTTGCCGCGCGACTGCAGACTCACCAAAAGCGGAAAGCTTCCGTCGCGCGGATGCTCGAAACCAGGACATAACGGACGCTCCAACCTTGGACGTTGCACAGGCTCATAGAACCAAGTCACGTCTTCATTCCAAAGCTTGACCACCAGCAGAGCTTGTTTTAGATTTGAACTAATCCTTGCGTATTTGGATTTAATAAATGAACAGGGAAACTTTCATAAAATCGCTGGCCGCCATCGGCCTGGCAGGAGGAACCATGAAACTGAATGCACTAAATAGTTTGACGAACAACTTAAGCAACACAGATCAAATGCCTGTGCTGTTTTTGGGACACGGCAGCCCCATGAATGCTATCGAGGAAAACGAATTTGTGGCAGGATTCAGGAAAGTGGGAACAGAAATCCCAAAGCCTCAGGCCATCTTAGTAGTGTCTGCCCATTGGGAAACGAATGGAACTTTTGTCACTGCCATGGAGAAGCCGCGCACCATTCACGACTTCGGTGGATTTCCTCGCGCTTTATTTGAAGTGCAGTACCCCGCACCCGGTAGCCCTGAATTGGCGAAGGAGACAAAAGGCCTGATCAAGAAAACTGATGTCGGCCTAGACCAAAGCTGGGGATTGGATCATGGCGCGTGGAGTGTGGTGAAACACTTGTATCCGAAGGCGGATGTTCCCGTCATTCAAATGAGTTTGGACTACAGGCAAACACCGCAGTATCATTTTGACCTGGCAAAAGATTTAGCATCGCTACGAAAAAAAGGGGTGCTCATCATCGGCAGCGGCAACATGGTGCACAACCTGCGAATGGTAGCCTGGGATAAACTCAATGATTCCTATGCGTACGACTGGGCTACAGAGGCAAGCGAAAAGATGAAAAAACATATTTTGAATGGCGATTATAAACCTTTGATCAATTACGAATCACAAGGAAGAGCGTTCGATCTCGCCATCCCGTCACCCGACCACTTTCTGCCTTTGCTGTATGCACTGGCGCTGAAAGGCGAAGACGAAAAAATCTCATTGTTCAACGACAAGCCAGTGGCAGGGTCATTGACGATGACATCAGTAACAATAGACAAAGCATGATCTGATTGGAGCGGATCAAAAATTAGGTATGGCAAATTCAGTTATTCACAAAGCAAACACCAGAGGTTTTGCCAATCATGGTTGGTTGCAGAGTTATCACACATTTAGTTTTGCAAATTTCTATAATCCCGAACGTGTTCATTTCGGCGCACTCCGTGTGTTGAATGACGACACCGTTGCGGCGGGCATGGGCTTCGGCACGCACCCGCACGACAATATGGAAATCATTTCAATTCCCCTGGAAGGTGATTTGCAACACAAAGACAGCATGGGCAATGTTGCCGTCATTAAAAATGGCGACGTGCAAGTGATGAGCGCAGGCACAGGAATCTCGCACAGCGAGATGAACAAGAACACCGACAAGGCCGTGAAGTTTTTGCAAATATGGGTTTTCCCGAAAGCGCAAAACATAACGCCGCGTTATGGGCAGATCACGTTGAACGCCGATGACCGTAAAAACAAGTTTCAACAAATCGTGTCACCTGACAAAAACGGTGAAGGCACATGGATCAATCAAGATGCGTGGTTTCACCTTGGCAAGTTTGATCAAGGTCAGTCGGTGAATTACGAGCTGAAGCAAAAAGGAAATGGCGTTTATGTGTTCGTTTTGTCGGGAGATGTGAACGTGAATGGCACAGACCTCAACAACCGCGACGGCATGGGGGTTTGGGACATTGACTCCGTTCCTTTTAAAATGAACTCGGAGGCAGAGGTCTTATTGATGGAAGTGCCGATGTTTTAAATTAGCTGTGAGCTCTAGTTTCGAGCTACGCGTCTATTGCCGACAAACAAAAGCTCGAACCTCGTGGCTAGAAACTCGAAACTGAGAATGCAGGGTCGCGAGGCTCTGCATTTTTTATGTCCAAGCCTTAGCCGGTAATTCGAAACCTTCTAAATTAGCTTCAGAAATTCCATTGGCATGTCCACCGAACTAAAACAATTTCTATCCCAATACACCGATTTCCCGGAAACAACTTTGAATGAGGTCTTGAGCAAATTCAAAACCAAAGAGCTTGCCAAGAACGATTTTCTTTTGGAGGAAGGACATCCTTGCAATGATTTTGTTTTCGTGCAGTCGGGGTGCCTGCGCATGTTTTATGTCAACCAAGAGACGGAGGTGTCGGTATGGTTTGCGTTCGCGCATTCATCCGCCATCGAGATTTCAAGTTTTATTAGCGGCAAGCCGTCGGAGTATTCCATTCAGGCCATCGAGGACAGTTCTGTGTTTTATTTACCCAAAACAGAATTAAATAAATTGTACGACATGTATCCTCAAATGCAAACGATGATGCGGAAATTTTGGGAAGATGCGATTCTTCAATTGTTGAAACGATTTACAGCATTACAAAAGGATACCGCAGAGAAGCGTTACACTGATTTGATGAACAATACGGATTACGTTCAAAAGATCCCGCAGAAATATTTGGCTTCCTTTATTGGCGTGACGCCAACCTCGCTGAGTAGAATAAGGAGGCATATCAAGTAGGTTTCATTGTCAGAAAGGAATGATTATTTTTACCAATATCGGGGTGTAGCACAGCCCGGCTAGTGCGCTACGTTCGGGACGTAGAGGTCGGAGGTTCGAATCCTCTCACCCCGACTCAATTCAGAGTTCATTTGCTCTCAAACAAATACCTCATTCCATTCGTAAATCCACGACCAAAAATACTTCGGTGTGTCTCGTTCTCAAGAATTTCAGATTTCACCGACAACGTTTTCAACCCAGTCTGTTTCAAGTGGTTTACCATCCTCATCTGATCCCCAACCATCGTATCCTCAAGAGAACCCGTAGCAACATAGACTCTAATTTTTTTGGCGATGAGAGAATCTGCCTTGAAAGTTTTCATGATTGCATTTTGATTCCACCACAACGAAGGGCTTAAGATCAAATATCGATCAAACAAACTCGGATGATTTATCAAGACATGAGCGCCGAAAAGTCCACCGAACGAATGGCCATATAACGCGCGATCGTTCATCTCAATAGGAAAATTTTTTTCCAGAAAAGGAAGCGCCTCCATCGACAAAAACTTTACAAAGTTTTCAGCCCCACCACTTCCATATCGATAGGCGTTTTTCCGGCGATTCTCCTGCTCCTTGTCCTCACTTGGAGTGAAATCCTTGGCCCTTATTGAATAATAAGTGTCTTCATCCGTCGCGCCATGGTATGCGATGCCAACCACAACCAGCTCTGGCGCCATTTTGTCCTTAGTAAGTCGATGTGAAATGTAATCTACCGCTCCAAAATTGACCTCTGCATCCAACGCCACCAACAGGGGGTATCTCTTTCCTGTTTGTTTGAAATTAATGGGGCATGAAATGTAAAGGTCATACGTCTGTCCCGTATACTTTGACGACAATTGATATACCTGTGAGCCCTCTATAACAATATTTGCATTGTTTTTTGCTGCAAGGGAATCGCTCGTTGATTTCAGTCGATCATAGTCAGCACGCTTAACACAAGAGGTTAGGAGCAGGAATGCGAAGATTATTACACGAGCGGTCATTAAAAGCGAAAGGCTGAGATCAGGTTTAAATATAAAGAAACCCTTTGATGTAGGTTTTATTGTTTGGCCTCAAGTCCTTCTATGCAACCCTCCTTTATCTTTGCCGTTCATATTCTAATTCGAATTTTCAAAACCATTGTTAACATGCGCAGTTTTTACACCCTCCTTTTCCTCGTTTTGACGGTCACGTCGTTTGGCCAAGGCAAGAAATCCTACCAGTACAAAGTCGACCTCACCGAAGTCAAAGACGACAAGCTTTTTGTGGAACTGAAAACCCCCGTCATTGGGAAAGATGAAATCACTTTTTATCTACCGAAGATAATTCCTGGAACCTATGCGATCGCGGATTATGGACGCTATGTTTCCGATTTGAAAGCCTACGATAAAAAAGGAAACGAACTTGCTGTGGAAAAGATCAACGACAACGGCTGGAAAATAAAAGGCGCCAAGCAATTGCAAAAAATATCCTATTGGATAGATGACACCTTCGATACCAAAAAAGAAGGGAAGGAGGTCTTCTGGCCGGCAGGCACCAACTTCGAAGACAAAAAAGATTTTATCATCAACGAAGCCGGCTTCTTTGGCTACTTCGATGGAATGAAAGACCTCCCCTTTCAATTCTCGATCATCCGTCAGAAGGATTTTTACGGCTCAACAGGTCTGATCGCCCAGCGCACGGGCGACCCGCTTCCAAAAGTGAGTGTTGAAAAAAAGGAAACCTCCGATAAACTCGTTGATGTTTACCAAGTAGAAAATTACGATCGCCTGATCGACTCTCCCCTTTTATATGCGAAAGCTGACACCGCTATTATCAAAGTCGGAAATGCGGAGGTATTGATCGGCTCTTATTCACCCAATCAGAAAATCACTGCCAAACAAATCGCGGAAAATGTAAAAGAAGTACTGCAAGCGCAGAGGCAATATTTGGGAGGCAAACTTCCCGTCGATAAATATGCATTCATGTTTTATTGGACCGATCAACCGGTCACCAACTATGGTGCTCTAGAGCATTCCTACTCGTCCGTTTACTATATGCCCGAACAAACCATCGAGCAGACCGCCCAACAATTGCGAGACTTTGCCGCCCATGAGTTTTTTCACATCGTCACTCCCCTTACCATCCACTCGGAAGAAATTCAGTTTTTCGATTTCAACGACCCAAAAATGTCAAAGCATTTGTGGCTCTACGAAGGCGTCACCGAATATTTTGCCGGCAATGTTCAAGTGAAGTACGGTTTGATTACGAAAGAACAATACCTCAATGTGCTGCGTCAGAAGATGCTGACCGCCGATGACTTCAGAGATGATGTTCCTTTCACCGACATCAGCAAATTCACATTGGAAAAATATTCGGATCAATATTATAATGTGTACCAGAAAGGCGCGCTCATCGGCATGTGCCTTGACATTAAACTGCGCAAACTTTCCAACGGAAAATATGGGTTGCAGAATCTAATTTTTGATCTATCGAAAAAGTACGGCAAGGCCCACGCCTTCAAAGACGATGAGTTGTTCGACCAGATCACAAAACTCACCTATCCAGAAATAGGTATTTTCTTGAATACCTACGTTGGAGGCACCGAGAAGCTTCCACTGGACGAAGTGTTCAGTCTGGTTGGAGTAAAGCACATTGGAGAACAAAAGAAATCTGAACCAAGCATCGGCGTAGATCAGAAGTCAATTACGGTTGAGGAATACAATGGCAAGCCGTCGCTAGTCATCAAAGACCCTACGGTCATGAATGAGCAAGGCAAAGCCTTGGCATTTGCCGCCGGAGATATTTTGGTTAAAATGAACGGCGAGACCTTGCCTGATCTCGGCCCCGCGCTCGGTCAGTTTATTCAAGCCCAACAGAAAGCGCTGGTTGTTGGTGGCACTATTTCTTACGGCGTGCTGCGAAAGAACGAAGCAGGAGAAAGAAAAGAAGTTGAACTGAAGGCGACCATTGTTAATGTGGAAAAATCAGTTCGTCACATCGTAGAATTCGATAGCAACGCGACGCCGGAACAATTGGCAACCCAAAAAGCCTGGCTGACTCCGAACTGACCCGTTCAGAGAAAACAACATTGAGGTAATAGGCATGAGGTGATTTCTTCGCATTTTTGCAGAGGTCACCTCATGTCATCTATGCGCAAAATCATTTTCTTAGTCGTCGTCATCGTTGGTCTCTATTCATGCAATAAAAAACCGAACGATTCCGTATGGGAAATTTCAGCGCCTGCCGGAAAGCAATTCACTCACATTGATTATAATGGTACAACAGTAATTCCCAACGGCCGACTGCTGACACCTTATGGAAAGCAAGTGCTGCTCGCACCGCATCCATTTGGTCTTGTGGTGAGCCCCGACGGAAAAACCGTCATCACTTCCAATTCGGGTACGGGCCCCTTTTCTATTTCAATTGTTGAAAATCCGAGCACAAATTGTTCTGTCACGCAGATCCCCGAGACCGGTGCGAAGGAAAGCCCTTTTAAATCGGTCTTCATGGGGTTGGCGATTTCACCCGACAACTCAAAAGCTTATGTAGCGGGCGGCCAGGACAATAAAGTGTACGTGTTCGATCTCAAAACGAAAAAAATGGTCAATGAAATTCCCTGCAACAAATCGTTTGACAAGGGTGACTACTCCGACGGGTATCTTGGGGATATGGTGTTGACAAAGGATGGTTCCACTCTTTTTGTCGCCGATCAAATCGGATTCAGAATTGTAGTGATCGACACAAAGTCCAATCGTGTGGTTGACAATGTCAAGACCGGCCGTTATCCGTTTTGCCTAGCGCTATCACCCGACGAAAAGAAGCTTTATGTCTCCAACATCGGCATGTTTGAATATTCTTATTTGAAATCGATTGATAAAAAAAGATTAAATGAAACGGCGGCCAAGTATCCGGCCTATGCATTCAACTCGAAGGAGATGAAGGAGGGAATCAAAAATGATTCCATCGAAGCCGAAGGATTGGGCGATCCAAATGTGCCGGCGTCGTTTTCCGTGTGGGCCTACGATGTGAATGGCAGTAAACTCGAAGTAAAGGCGAAAATTAAAACAGGTGTACTCGTTGGAGAAATGAAGGAAGATATAGAGACGGTCGGTGGGTCAAGTCCAAATTCGATTGTCGCCTCCGAGAATTACATTTTCGTCTCCAATGGGAACAACGACAATATTTCCGTGATAGATACGCGGGAGATGAAGATCGTGAAAGAAATCAGCCTTCAACTTGATCCTCGGCTTGGGAACAAGAAGGGCGTCATTCCTTTTGGCCTCACGCTCTCACCGGACCAAAGGACGTTGTTCGTTGCAGAAGCAGGTATCAATGCGGTTGGTGTGATCGATGTTGCAACCGCGCAAGTGAAAGGGCACATTCCTTCAGGGTGGTTCCCCTCGCGAATCGTTGCTTCCATCGATGGCAAAAAATTGTTCGTCACCAATGCAAAAGGATTTGGCAGTGGTCCCAATGGAGGGAGAAACTTTGTCGATGGACCTGAGGGGCACTACATCGGTGCCCTCATGAAGGGAACTCTCTCCGTAATGGACATACCGTCAGATCATGAGTTGAAGCAGCTAACACAAAAAGTAATCGACAACAATTTTGTTTTTACACAGACAGAAAATTTACGAGGCACAAATCCCATTCCTTTCACAATGGATGAAAAATCGCCGATCAAGTACATCGTTTTCATTTCGAAGGAGAACAGAACGTACGATGAAATTTTTGGTCAATTAAAAAACGGCAGTGGCGATGAAACACTGGCTCGCTATGGCGACCGTGCTCGTGTTGTTAGCGGAGACAAAAAACGGGTGGTTGAGAATGTCACGGTAATGCCAAATCATTTGGCCCTGGCCGAACAATTTACCATCAGCGACAATTTTTACGTTGACGCTGATGTCTCTGCGGATGGACATAAATGGTTGGCCAATACTTATCCGAATGAATGGATTGAAACACAACATCCCGCTTCGTATGGCGGAGAGCGAAATCAAAAGCAAGAATCCAAAGCACCTGGAAAATTTGCCATGACGGGAGCGGCCGGAGCCATTTTCCCCGAGGATTATAATCAGCATGGTTCACTGTGGGACCACCTCTATCGCAATCGCAAGGAGTTCTACAATTTCGGTTTCGGTGTTGAGTTTGACGCAGGGAGTTTTTCCGATTCAACCTTCAAATATGGAGGCGTGAGGTATCTGGTCAATTACCCAACCCCGGGTCCTCTTTATGATCGTACGTCAAGGTTGTTTCCCACGTTCAACATGGCTATTCCCGATCAGTTCCGCGCCGATATTTTTATTAAAGAAATCAAGGAACGTTACCTCGACAAAAAATTAGAACTGCCCTCCATGCTCACCCTTCAACTTCTGAACGACCACGGCGCTGGTGAACGGCTGCACGCAGGATTTGGGTTTCATCACAGTTACATGGCCGATAATGATCTGGCGGTTGGCCGAGTCGTGGAATTTCTCTCTCACACCGAATATTGGAAGAACATGCTTATTGTGATTACGGAAGACGATGCGCAAGGCGGTCGTGATCATGTGGATGCTCATCGAAGCATACTGATGTTGATTTCACCTTACGTGAAGAAAAACAATGTCGATCATACGCATGCGAGCTTCGGAAGCATTTTTAAGACCTTTTGGAAAATTTTAAGTGTTCCTAGTCTGAATCATTACGATGATGGCGCAACCAGCTTGCGCGAATGCTTTACATCAACGCCAGATTTTACTCCCTATAACGCTCTTCCCGTCGACAAAAGAATTTTCGATCCCGTGAAAGCGCTCACGCCTCTCCATGAAAAATTTGACTGGGAAGCAGTTTTCAATTCGCCTAAGCTCGATGACCCCGACGATATGAAGCGAGGAGTGGATGAAGACGATGATGACTAAGTTATTGTGAGGACGGCTTTGTTACTTCATGTAGCTCTCCGCTTTCCACGCCTTCATTCCAAGTTTCAAAAGAGCAGCAAGTTCTTTTCCTTTAACCTGTTCCTCTTTTTTGAAATGGAAGCAGGTCTTCCCTTTCAAACATTTGATCAACGTGGGCGCTACTTTCTTGAACTCTGCCGTCTTGTAGTAGATCGGAAAAAAATAAAATGCGACAGAATCGCTTCTCTGGGCGATTGATGCAAAATACATCCCCGGAATAATTTTTTTATCATAACCGTAGGGCACAGGTTTATTGCCCATCAGCAACATCGTTTGCTTTTTGGCATCGTGCTGGCTCACCATGGGAGGAGAACATTTTTCCAAAGCCTTGGCCAACGTTTCAAAAATAGCTTTTCGGGTTTGAGGGGTGATCGGCACAAAAAGGATTTCGGATTACAAATGCTCGTTCCTTTCATGCAGTTGCGCATCCACCACCGCTATCGCTGCCATTGTCACAATTTCGCGAATGGAACTTCCGAGTTGTAGAATATGGACCGGTTTTTTCATCCCCAGCAGAATTGGTCCGATGGCATCTGCACCACCAATCTCCATCAGCAATTTGTAAGCGATATTTGCCGATGCAAGGTTAGGAAAAATCAGCGTATTTGCTCCCTGTTTTGCCAACGCGCTGAAAGGATAAATCTCTTGTTGCAATTCCATATCGAAAGCCACGTTGGCCTGAATGTCGCCATCTAAAGTAAGGGTCGGGTATTTCTCTTTGGCAACCCGAACAGCTTCTCTTGTTTTTTCCGGGATTTCTCCTTTGCTAGAACCAAAGTTGGAATACGAAAGCACGGCTACGCGTGGCTCAGTGTCAAAAAATTTCACGCCACGGACTGTAAGCCCAATAATACCGACCAGCTCATCCACGGTAGGGTCAACATTCACCGTGCAATCCGAGAAAAAGAAAGTGCCTTTCTTGTTCATAATGATGTACATCCCGGCCACTCGTTTTACACCTGGCGCCATACCGATGATCTGCAGTGATGGCAAAATGGTTTTTGAATAATCTTTGGTGAGCCCAGACACCAACGCATCCGCTTCGCCAAATTCGAGCATCATCGCGCCAAATGTGCTGCGATCGCGCATCGCACGCAATGCATCGTTGTAGTTGGTTCCTTTTCGCTGGCGTTTTTCGTAATAGGCTCTCGCATATTTTTCCGTCAGTTCTTTCTCTTCGCGGGGGTCAACAATTTTGCATTCGCTGATATCAAGTCCATGTTCCTTCACCAAACGCTCGATCTCGACTTTACTTCCCAACAGAATTGGAATGGCAATTTTTTCGTCTTGAAGAATCTGTGCCGCCTTTAATATTTTGTGATGGTCTGCTTCGGCAAACAAAATACGTTTTGGTTTTTGTTTCGCCGTGTCGATGATTCGTGAGGTGAGTTTCTGATCGATACCAATCCGCTTGAGCAGCTCATTGTTGTATGCGCCCCAGTCTTTGATCGGGTTGGTAGCCATGCCTGATTCCATTGCCGCTTTTGCAACGGCAGGGGAAACGGTTGTGATCAAGCGGGGGTCCAGCGGCTTGGGGATCAGGTAGTCTCTCCCAAATTCAATTCGGTCAACATTATACGCTTGGAAGACGATGTCAGGCACTGGTTCCTTTGCCAGGTCAGCAAGCGCCCGCACTGCCGCGAGTTTCATTTCCTCGTTGATTTCGGTGGCACGAACGTCCAATGCCCCGCGAAAAATATACGGGAATCCCAACACGTTATTGATCTGATTAGGATGATCCGACCGGCCGGTGCCCATAATAATGTCAGGCCGTGTCTTCTTGGCCAGATCATAGGCGATCTCCGGATTTGGGTTCGCCAATGCAAACACAATGGGATCCTTGGCCATTGAAAGAATGTCCTCCGGCATGAGAATATCCGCTACCGATAACCCTACAAAAACATCCGCTCCCTTAATTGCCTCTTTTAATGTGGTGACTTTGCGATCGGTGGCGAATTCCAATTTCGTTGCATCAAGGCCCTCCCTGTCTTTGCGGATCACGCCCTTGCTGTCGCACATGATCAGATTTTGCTTTTTCAATCCCAGGGCGAGGTACAACTTGGTGCATGAAACAGCTGCCGCCCCGGCGCCATTTACCACCAGCACGATCTCTCCGATTTTCTTTCCGTTCACCGTCAGCGCATTCAACAACGCCGCGCTGGAAATGATCGCCGTGCCATGTTGGTCATCGTGCATGATGGGAATATTCATCTTCTCACGCAGCACAGTTTCGATTTTAAAACACTCGGGTGCCTTTATGTCTTCCAGGTTGATCCCGCCAAACGTTGGCTCCAGCGATTTTACGATGTCAATGAATTTGTCGGGGTCTTCTTCATTGATTTCAATATCAAAACTGTCGATGCCGGCATATTTTTTAAACAATACCGCTTTCCCCTCCATGACAGGCTTGGCCGCTTCAGGCCCAATGTTTCCCAGGCCGAGCACGGCAGTACCGTTGGTGATCACCGCTACCAAATTTCCCTTACTCGTGTATTTATAAACATCTTCCTTGTTGGCCGCAATCTCTTTGCACGGCTCAGCTACCCCCGGCGAGTAGGCCAGCGCAAGATCAAGTTGAGTACTTAGCTTTTTGGTGGGTGTTACTTCAATTTTTCCAGGTTGGCCCTGAGTATGATAGTCGAGAGCATCTTGCTTGCGTATCTTAATCGCCATAGACTTTAAAGTTGGAACCTGTAAGTTACAATTTCTTAGTAACTCTATATGCAAAAATTACGAACTTGCGCCAGCAAGATGAAAGTGGCTTCAATAAACATCAACGAATTTGACAACAAACGATTTCAGTTACGCTTGGCTGACTCTTCCCATTACAAGGCGGTAATCACCCACTATCTGCACAACATCGACAACGGTGTCTCAAAACACTTCAAGAAAGAAGCTCAAGGTTTTTTGAGAGAGTATGTGCTGTTTCAGAAACAAGAGCACGATCAACTGGTGATCTTAGATCAACTGGTGAGTCAGCTTCTTCTTGAGCAACAGCACGTTCCATTTCCGACGTCAAAAAAATATACGTTCAGGTTTATAGATCTGTTTGCAGGGATCGGCGGCTTTAGAATGGCGCTACAAAACCTGGGCGGAAAATGCATTTTTACCAGCGAATGGGACAAAAGCGCACAGTTGACTTATCAGACCAACTTTGGTGAAGTTCCATTTGGTGATATCACTTCAGAGGAAACGAAAAAATTCATTCCCGACGACTTTGATGTTTTGTGCGCCGGCTTCCCGTGCCAAGCTTTTTCCATTGCGGGAAGACGGGGCGGTTTTAACGACACTCGCGGCACCTTGTTTTTTGACGTCGCAGAAATCATCAGACGAAAAAAACCAAAGGCGATCTTCCTGGAAAATGTAAAGGGGCTGCGAAATCATGACCGCGGGAGAACCCTAGAGACGATATTAAATGTGCTGCGGAACGACCTGAATTATTTTGTGCCAGACCCACAGATCTTAAACGCCAAAGATTTCGGAGTACCTCAAAACAGAGAACGTATTTTCATTGTCGGATTTAGAAAGGATCAAAAAATAGACGCATTTCAATATCCGACGGCCACCAAAATGAAAGTCAAATTTGCCGACGTTAAAGAAAAAGGAGTGCCTCCGACGAAATATTTTCTTTCAACGCAGTATTTGAAAACCTTAAAAGACCATCGCGAACGGCATGAAAGTAAAGGCAACGGCTTTGGCTTCGAGATCATTCCCGATGATGGTGTGGCGAACGCGATCGTTGTTGGTGGTATGGGTAAAGAACGAAACCTAGTCGTAGATAAAAGGCTGAAAGATTTTACACCCACCACGCGCATCAAGGGAGAAGTAAATCGGCACGGCATCCGTAAGATGACCCCGCGAGAGTGGGCGAGGCTACAAGGTTTCCCCGATGATTTTCTAATTCCCGTAGCCGATGCATCGGCCTACAAGCAATTTGGAAACTCCGTGGCTGTGCCCGCTATTCAGGCCACGGCCAAGAAAGTCCTCCAAGCGCTCAAAATAAAAACGCTCAGATGAGCGCACTCAATCAACTCGGGATCACCGTAGGAGCGAACAATAAAGCGGAAATAGTTTTCAATAGTTTGTTCCCTGATTTTTATCAAGTGGAATACGAGAGACCTTCGCAATATGTGGCGCAGTATTGGAATGCATTTCAAAAACAAGAGGAGGATAACAATAACCTCAATGGGAAAATCTTTGAATACATCTTGGCCACTCTCTGTGTTCGTGAAAACATCTCCCCGTTGTACTTGAATGCAAAGGTGGCTTTCGTGCCCAATGTGATTTATGACTTGATGTTTTACACGTTAGCGCATGGCCCAATTTGCATTTCCGCTAAAACCAGTTTGCGTGAGCGCTACAAACAGGCCGACCTCGAAGCGTTTGCGTTAAAGAATGTGCATCGCAAAGCGTTGAGTTATCTCGTCACCCTTGACGATGGTGAGGCAAAAAGTGTGAAAGCTAAAATTGAAAGCGGAGATGTCATCGGCCTTGATGATGTATTTGTTGCGACCAGCAGTGAATTTGATGACTTCATTTCAAAGCTGAAGTCGCTTCAATTTTTTGAACCGCCGGCGGTCAAAGTGATCGAGAGCAATCAAGTAATTAAAGCGGGGCGAAACAAGGGTGGCCAGCTCGGCTTCTACTCATGATAATTTTTCTCCCCCGCCCTTACGGCCATCTTTAAAATATTTTCTCGAGGTGGAAATGGGCAAGAAAAACTGTCGGCATAGGCACAGTAGGGGTTATACGCTTCATTGAAGTCGATGGTGATGGAGGATGCCCCAGGTGTTTTCTTTAGTTCAATATATCGTCCGGCTCCGTATGTTTCATTGGCACTGGTTTCGTCGGCAAAAGCCAAAAACAAAACTCCCTTGTATTCGCCCTCAGGAATTTCAAGGATCAATAGTTTGCCGGGTGTGTGATTCAATTCAAACTCGGCATAGGCATATTCCAAATACCTTTTCTCTTTGCCATCGCTCGTTGAAAGTACCACCATCTTCTTGTGTTCGATGGGAGTCAATTTGGCACTAATCCGATAATTCAAATCGGGAGAAAAATAATTCAGGTGTTTGAAATTCTTCTTCTCGTCGCCAAACGGCGAATCTTCTCCATTGCGCATTTGCTCATCTTTGGCTTTTCTCGAATTGTTAAGCGACGCGATGTAGTCCTTGTCGGAATCGCCGTTAAAGGAATAGAACAAAATCGTGGCGATCAATGCCGCGATAGCGATGATAAAAATATTTTTTGTCTTCATCCGCGGCACGTGTTAGGGCAAAGGAGTGGGCTTCCAGTTATTGATCTCGGTCAAGTGACGATCGTAGATTTTAAAAAATTCTGCCACACCACGATCGGCCAAAAAACTCGATGAATTCACCAACAAAGCGATGGCAATTTTCGTTTTTGGATTCACCGCCACTTCACATCGATAATTATTGACAAAACCGCCGTGGTAAATCAACGTATCGCTATCGGCAAATGTAACCACACGCCACCCCAACCCATAGTACGATTTATAAATACGCTTCCATTTAAAAAAATTGTAATTGCGAACAGGTGCGTGAATTTGCGGCTCAAAGATTTCTTTCAACCGACCCGCATTGAACACCTTCGACTTTTGCGTCAATATTTCTTTTAACCATAAGCCCATATCTTCGGCGCTCGCGTTGATCCCTCCCGCCGGTGCTACCGAATAGTACGCGTCTGAGATTTTCAAAGACCTGGTCAGATAATGCGGCTTCGCTACGTTTTTGTTCTCTGAAATCTTTTTGAATGACGCTGACGCATTCTTCATTTCCAGTGGACGGAAAAGCTTTTCAGTCAGTACCTCTTCAAACGACTTTTTCGTTGCGGCCTCGATCACCTTACCTATCAGGCTAAAGCCCACATTTTGATAGCTGAAAATTTTCCCGGGCGCGGCAACCAGATTAAGGTCTTGCAAATAGTCAATCAGGGTGTCCACTGGTGCGCCCCGATCCAACATGTCGGTATATGCGTGATACGGCAATCCTTCCGTATGAGAAAGGATGTGGCGAATCGTTACATTTTTTGTTGCCTCTTCAGTTTTGAGTTTAAAGCTGGGGAGATATTTTATCACGGGGTCATCCCATTGCAAGACGCCATCATTTACCAGGGCCGCACACAGCGTGGCCGACATGCTTTTCGAAACTGACCCGATCCGGAAGACGGTCTTTGAATTGACTGAATCAAGCTTGCCGATTTCCCGCAGTCCATAACCTTTTACGAAAACAATACTTGTATCGCGCAGTATCACCAACGCAGCCCCGGGGGCCTGTCGATTGGCGATCAAGGTCTTGACAAAACCTTCGTATTCTTTGATCGCCGACTCTACAAACGGGTTTGGATCGTGATAAATAAACGGCTGCTTTTCGATCCGAACAGAATCATGCCTCACTAACGGTTTCGCCACGATTTCGCTCCTGGATTTGGAAAGTCCGAAAAATGCGAGAACCGCTATTCCTACAACGACGACCCAGAGCGCAATTTTCATCCTCTTCAGTTTTGATCAAATAAGTCCCTCATCAGTGAAACTAAAATATTGCTGACCGGCGACGATAATATGGTCGAGCACCGCTATCTCCAAAAGTTTACCTGCCTCTTTTAATTTCTTGGTGAGGCTCATGTCGCTATCACTTGGCTTCAAGTTCTTTGACGGATGATTGTGCGCAAGGATTAATCCAGAGGCAAGTTCATCGAGGGCCAGCTTGAAAATAATCTTCGGGTCAGCGATCGTTCCGTTCACACCGCCTTCGCTTATTCGTTTTTTCTTGATTAGGCGATTGGAACGATTGAGAAGTAACACCCAAAATTCTTCATGCGTCAAATCCTGAAGGTCGCTTTTTATTATGTTGAACGCCGCCAGTGAGCTTTCCATTTTTGGTTTTTCTTCCGGCAACAAATCTTTTCTTCTCCGTCCAAGTTCCATGGCCGCTACAATGGTGATCGCCTTTGCCACGCCGATGCCTTTGGCTTTCATCAACTCGTTGATCGAAAGGCGGGCGAGGTTGTCGAGGTTATGGTCCACATGGGCCAACACTTTCTTCCCGACGTCAACGGCGCTTAGTTTAGCTGTACCTGATCCGATCAGAATAGCAATCAATTCTGCATCACTCAACGCCGACGTTCCTTTCAATAAAAGTTTTTCACGTGGCCGATCTTCTGGCGACCAGTTTTTGATGTTCATCGGTTGGCTGTCCTCGATTTTCATTGAACTTAAATTTAACGGCCTATCCCAACAACGGTTTGGGGCCGAGGTGCAAATTCAAACTCAAAATCTAGAAATCCCTGATGACTTAGCGCCTCGCAGCTTAAAAATATCAGTTAACCGTTTTTTCCTGAGCTTCCAGCAAAAATGCCTTAATGAAATCATCAAGGTCGCCATCGAGCACGTTCTGTGCATCTGTCCGCTCGACCCCTGTTCTGGCATCTTTTACAAGTTTGTACGGATGCAACACATAATTGCGGATTTGAGAGCCAAAGTCGATTTTCATTTTGCCCGCCTCAATTTTGTCGCGCTCGGCGTGGCGTTTCTCCATCTCGCGCTGATACAGTTTTGATTTCAGCATCTGCATGGCACGCTCGCGGTTGGCATGCTGGCTCCGCTCCACCTGGCACACAATCACGATACCCGTGGGCTTGTGGGTGAGTTGCACTTTCGTCTCCACTTTGTTTACGTTCTGTCCCCCTGCTCCACCCGAGCGCGACGTTTGCATCTCCACATCCGCCGGGTTTATTTCAATTTCAATGGTGTCATCCACTTTCGGATAAACGAACACAGAGGCAAAAGAAGTATGTCTTCGCTGGTTTGAATCAAATGGCGAAATTCTCACGAGCCGATGAACCCCGATTTCGGATTTCAATTTTCCGTAAGCGAACGGGCCTTCAAACTCCAGCGTGGCCGATTTGATCCCCGCCACTTCACCTGCTTGATAATCGATCTGTGAAACTTTGTAGTTGCTCTTCTCACCCCACATGATGTACATGCGGTTAAGCATATCGGCCCAATCGTTGCTTTCCGTGCCACCCGCGCCCGGATTGATCTCCATCACAGCACCGAGTTGGTCTTCCTCCTTGCTCAGCATTTTCTTGAATTCGAGCTCCTCCAACGACTTTAACGTCGCCAGGTATTCGCGATCAAGTTCTTCCTCGGTCGTGTCTCCCGCCTCGTGAAATTCATTGAGTACCTCAAGGTCATCCAGTTGCTTGGTGACTTTGTCGTAGGCGTCCGTCCAGATTTTCTTGGAACGAATGCTTTTTAGAATAGTCTCCGCCTGTTTGGGGTTGTTCCAAAAATCTGCCTGGTGCGAAATGCGTTCTTCATCTTGTATCTCTTCAATCTTGCGATCGTAGTCAAAGATACCTCCTCAAAGCCTGCGTGCGGGCCTTCAAGTCTTTCAACTTGTCTATGGTCATAAAAAAATTTTTGCGAAGGTAAGAAGCAATCGCCGCTTGGCAAAACTGCGCGAGTCGCTATTTGACTTGATAGAACGGCGAGCGATAATCTGCTGTTCGCAAATATTGGATCCCGTTTAATTTGGCGTACCTGGGCCGAATAAACAACATGGCTGCTCCCACCCCGGATACAGCCAATGGTGCGATCCACTGAAAGGGGGTGTCATTTTGGGCATTGATATTCAACGCCACGTTTCCCTGATCAA
Source organism: Cyclobacteriaceae bacterium (assembly GCA_035492075.1). Classification (GTDB taxonomy): domain Bacteria; phylum Bacteroidota; class Bacteroidia; order Cytophagales; family Cyclobacteriaceae; genus ELB16-189. The sequence continues at coordinate 43,340 of DATJJP010000095.1, forward strand.
CGCCAAAGTAAACCAGTCCGCCGGTCATCAATAGACCACCGATGACCCTGCTTGCCCAGGCACGTTCGCCTCTGTGCTTTTTGATGTTCACTTTCAAGATGTCTTTGAACTGAACTGTGTCATTAGAGGTGATCATGTGGAAATCATACAGCTCAACAATGTGGCCCTCTGCGTGGCGATGTTTTTTCTTCAACACAAATCGGATGTACTCCCCTTCGCTGAAGCTGGCACGAACGGTGCCTTTCTTCATGATGAGTAATTGCTTTTGACCATAGACGTCGGCCGAGAAAAAGACCACAAAAAAAATCAAAAGAGCTTTAAATAAACTCATTTCAGTTCAAATCGGGTAAGGATGAAATAATCCAATTTAATTTTTTCAAAATCCAAGTCGCTCTCTTGCTTAGAAGACACCACACCTACGGCTCGATAATTGTACGCATATCTAAGTGCGTTTTCTTCAAATGCGATTGGCCTATTGTCCAATTCTTGGATATAGATAGCCCGCCCAATCGTTTGATTAATAGCTTTTGTCAGGGCCTCCGCCTTTTCTTTCGCCGCTTTCATGGCATTGACTTTTAGCTCTTGCCTATACTCCTGCATTTTAGTATGGTCGAGATGATCAACGGATATATTGGAAATTTCCAGTTTCTCCAGTTCAAGGAAGACTTTGTTTGCTGTCTTTCCATCATGAACCGTTAATAAGTATTCCTTAGAGATGACAATGTCAGTTGAAAACGCTTTAGCCCGGTACCTGCTCAACTGATCACCAACTGACAAATCCTTTTTGGTGTCAACTCCGATCTCCTGAAGTTTATCAACCATTCGCCTTTCAACTTCAGGCAATGGAGGCTTGCCTTTGTCTCGTTCGCTGAGTCTTATTTTAAGGTAGATCAGATCAGGTGCAATTTGCATTTCGGCTTTGCCCGTCACTTCAATGTAGTTCTGATCGATGAAATTCTTTTCACCCGTTTGAGCCACGGCCGAAATGAATGAAGATAAGAATAAGAAACCTGCAAGGAGTTTCATAACGTTTTCTTTCTAAGACAATTTTGACTCCCAATTGGTTTAGCACCAACTCAAAAAATCTCCAAAAACGCCACGATGAAAGGCGCCGAAATGAACAGCCCATCAAAGCGATCCAGAAAACCTCCGTGACCGGGCAAGCTCGTACCGCTATCCTTGATTTCGATGCTCCTCTTGAGCAGCGATTCCACAAGGTCTCCATAGGTGCCTCCAATAATAATAATCCATCCCACACATATCCATTGCCATTGTGCAAGGGATGTAAAATAAATCGAGACTCCATAGGCGAGAGCCATGGCAAGTGCAGCCCCTCCGGCAAATCCCTCCCACGATTTTTTGGGCGAGATGCGTTCGAACAATTTCCGCCTACCAAAGTAGCTGCCCGCAAAATAAGCACCGGTGTCAGTCGCCCACAAGATCAACAGGCTTCCCAGGATAATTTGATAGTTGTATTCACGGTTGTGTTCAAATACGGCCACGTTCAGCAAGGCAAATGGAATGGTCGTGTAAAATATCCCAAGTAATGTGATCGCAATGTTAGTAAAAGGTTTTCGCTCAAATTTCTTGTACAGCTTAATCACAAAGACCAAAGACACCAGTGGAAAAATCAAAAAATAGTATCGCTGTGAGATAGCTCCCTGCTCCACAAAAAAAGAAAGGCAAAAAATCACCATTCCGCTAAAAATGCCAAACGTCTTTTGTGGGTGCATTCCATCCAAGCCAGTGAGTTTGTAAAATTCCAGGATCGAAAAAAGGCAGATAATAAAGAAAATCAAAAAGTAACTCCACTCGCTGTAGGCCACACCAAAAATAACACCGGCCGAACCGAGCAAGCCCGTGGCAAGTCGCTGTGGTAGGTTGCTAAATTTCTTGTCGGCCATCGGCTGTCCTTTTCTGATCGAAGAATTTTTTCGAATAATAAATCAATCCCACTGACAGTACCGCAAAAGCAGCAACCACGGGCCACGGCGCTACGGCATCGGTCGACTCGACATCTACCTTAATAACTCCCAGCTGATTTAAGTAAATCATGATGACGAGAAAACCATTGTTCACCAAATGCGCAAACATGGGCACAAAAATATTCCCCGACCAATAATACAAGTACCCAAAAAGTGCACCCAGCAACATACGCGGTACAAAACCAAAAAACTGAAAGTGAATCGCGCTGAACAAAAATGCCGACGCCCAAATAGCGACATGGATGTTTTTGGTCCCTCGATAGAGTTCTGATTGAATGATACCCCTGAACAAAAGTTCTTCACTCACGCCCGCTACGACGGCCACCACGACAAACCCTATGAGAAAATCGCCGACCGATTGAAATTGCGTCAACTGTTTAGTGATTCTCGCTAAGTCGTCTTCGGTAGCACGCGCCCAGTCTTCAAACGATTTTAGAAACCCAGGCAAATGCACCCCTTGATTCCATTCAATAATTGCCGAATCGGCAACAAGAAACGCAAGCATCACGACGATAATAAGCGGAACAGAGTACCATAAAAAGGGCTGGGTATTAAAAAAAGTGAATGTCTTTTTACGGATGAGGCTCCAGGCGAGCAACGGAAAAACCAAAAACGAAAAAACAGACGCAACTCCCTGCATCACCATCATCGGCAAGGCTGAATTCCCGTCTCCGTAGGCTCGTGTCGCTTCAAAAAAATTTCCCTCTCCTTGATATAACATCGAGCCAAGCAGCATGCCCACGGCAGTACCAAAAACAAGGCCGATTGCCCCGCTGACCAACACCAATATTAACGTATACCAAACTGGTTTTTCCCGCAGCTCGTTCATAATCGCACTATGAATGAATAATGTTAATTTTGCAGGCTGCAAACAACGCTGTTTTCAGCGAATTAACCAACGTGGCAAGAATCGGCACCATAGATTTAGGCGATTTCCCCCTGTTGCTCGCCCCCATGGAAGATGTGAGCGACCCGCCTTTTCGTGCCGTTTGCAAAGCGGGGGGTGCCGACCTGATGTACACGGAGTTCATTTCTTCGGAAGGGCTGATCCGCCACGCTGCCAAGAGCAAACAAAAGCTGGACATCTTTGAATACGAACGTCCCATCGGCATTCAGCTTTTTGGAGGCGACATTGGAAACATGGCCGAGTCGGCTCGCATCGCCACCGAAGTTAATCCTGATTTAATAGACATCAACTATGGTTGCCCTGTGAAAGCCGTGGCATGCCGTGGAGCGGGAGCTGCATTGCTGCAAGATATTCCCAAGATGGTCAAGATGACCGAAGAGGTAGTGAAGGCGACCCCTCTGCCGGTCACTGTCAAGACCCGGTTGGGTTGGGACGAAAGCACAAAAAATATTGTCGAGGTAGCAGAGCGTCTGCAAGACATCGGTATTCAAGCTTTAACCGTTCATGGTAGAACTCGGGTGCAGATGTACAAGGGCGAAGCCAATTGGGAGCTCATTGGAAAGATCAAGGAAAATCCCCGCATGCACATTCCGATTTTCGGAAACGGAGATATTGATTCGCCCGAAAAAGCAATCGAATATAAAAATCGCTATGGTGTGGATGGTGTGATGATTGGTCGCGCCGCGATTGGCTATCCATGGATCTTTCGGGAGATTAAGCATTACATAACCACCGGATTAAAACATACCGCTCCTACCGTTCATGAGCGCATAGAAGCCGCTCGCAAACACGTTGAGTTTTCGATTCAATGGAAGGGCCCCAAGCTCGGCGTCTTCGAAATGAGGAGACATTACGCGAATTACTTCAAGACCCTCCCTGACTTTAAGCCTTTCCGCACACAACTGGTGGAAGCTCCCACCGCCGAAGAAGTCTATTTTCTACTTGACCAGATCGCAGAAACTTATACCTTGTCGTTGGTTTAACTAACGCGTTTGTCCCATTTCTATTGGCACAAAAGCAATTAGTTAGTATATTAATAGCTGCGCCTTAATCCATGAAGTGTTGTGTTTTCCTGGTCCTGCTTTGCTTTTCAAGCATTTTCGCCGGTGCGCAACAATCTGCGATTGACAGTTTAAGAAAAGCTCTTGCCGAAGCTCCGGCCGACAAAAAAATCGATGTCTATCAAGCCATCATCATCAAGCTCTGGCTCAATCACCCTGACTCGGCCATGGTCTATGCGCAACAGGCAGTGGAGTTTTCCAACTCGATGGACGTGCGCACCAAGGCCATCGCCACACGACTAACTGGCGGCGTTTACTACTATCAAGACAAATACGATTCAGCGATCAAGTCGAATTATCGTGCACTGCATTTCTCAGAACAAGCAAGCGACTCAGCACTTATCGCCAGCGCCATAAACAATTTAGGGTTGGCATTTTACAAATTGGGCAGCTACCCCGAAGCGCTCCAATATTTGTTGCGTGCTCTTAACTTAAAAATCCGCGTCAAGCAGAATTATGGGATGGTGCAGACGCTCAACAATGTGGGATTGGTATACAACGCGTTAAAAGAGTACGATAAAGCGCGCGACTTTTACCAACGTGCAATTGATCTCAGTCGCGAGTTGAAAGATTATGATGGCCTGGTGTACTCACTCAACAATTTTGCCGTGACTTTTTTAAACGAGAAAAAAACCGACGAGGCCGAACCCTATTTTAAAGAAGCCCAAAGGGTAGGACTTCAAATTGAGAACGCTGTCTGGGAGTCGGCCACCTATAATGGCCTGGGACGAATCGCGCTGACCAGAAATAAAATCAAGGACGCGAAACACTATTTCAACGAATCTTTGCGGATGCGCGAAAGCATTCACGAATGGAGCGGAATCTCTGAAGTTTACTTTTACTATGGCCAAATTCACGAACAAACAGGCCGATTGGATTCTGCTCTTTATGATTTAAGAAAAAGCACTCGTCTTGCCCGGCAAATCGGTCTCCGCGACCGCGTGGTTGCCAACTACAAAACCATGACCGAACTCTTTGGCAAGATAAAAAAATACGACAGTGCATTTCTCTACCAGTCTAGATTCATAGCGCTGCGTGACACTCTCTACGACGAGAATCTCGCAAGGAACGTAAACGCTATTCAACTGCAAGCCCAAGCCGAGGAAGCCAGCTCCAAATTGCGTGAAAAAGATCGCGAGATCGATTCGCAAACCACGCAAATTTACTTCATTACGGCCATCGGGGCGGTTGTATTGATCGCGGCCATTGGATTTTATCGCAGCAGCACGCGCGAACGTAAATTGAAGGATGATCTGGCGCAAGAGAAGGAAAAAGTTGACCAACAAAAAGAAGAGCTGCAGTTAAGCAACGAGCAACTCGCAAACGCGCACGAGATCATCAGCCGCCAAAATTCAGAATTGGAGGAGTACAATCTCCAACTTCAAAGCACGGTAGACACCCGAACGCGCGAACTCGAACTGGCCAACCGCGAACTGAATGTCGTGAACCTTGAGTTGGACAATTTCATTTACAAATCTTCGCACGATATTAAGGGTCCATTGGCGAGACTCATCGGTTTATGCCACGTTGCGCTCCTGGATGTTTCTGATGAAAAGGCAAAACATTATCTCTTAAGGCTAAGCGAGAACGCGAAGAACTTAAGTGAAATATTTGAACGTCTAAGGACGGTGAGCGATATCAACTCCATTGAACTCACCCGCGAAAAAATTTCTTTTGGTGAAATGATCGGTCGCGTAAAAGACCGGCTCAAGAATTTACAAGGCTACGATGAGATTACTTTTAAGGAAGATATCGATTCGCTAGAATTTCAATCGGACCCCGTGCTCGTGGAAACCATTTTTCACAACCTGATCGAGAACGCGGTGAAGTTTCAAAAGAAATCAGATCAGTTCAATAAATTCATTTCCATAAAGGTCAAAAGACAAAATGGATCGGTGCGCGTATCTTTTATCGACAACGGAATCGGAATCAGAAAAACAGACGATCAAGAACTGTTCAGCATGTTTACCAACGCAGCCTTAGAGCACAAAACCATTGGCCTCGGTTTGTACATCGTAAAACAGTGTACCGCAAAACTAAACGGTACCGTTCGAATTGTGCCCAACCCCAATCAGTACACTGAATTTGAGTTGACTCTTCCCCTTGAGCAAGTCAGCTGATCTTCCGTTCGTGCATCAACACACCCAAGGAGATAAAGCAAACGGCCGCCATGTAGGTGACCATCACCAATACACCCGCGCTGCCGATGGGCTGATAGAATTTGTTGATCGCTAGTAGCGAAATCCGACAGCATAAAAAACAAAGCGCCGATAGATATGTTCCAAAAACTTTTGGATGTTGTAAATCCAAAACGATAGATCGATTGCAGCACCATGACCATCAATGCTGACGCGTAAATAATCACGGGAATTTTCAGGGCGCCCAAACTGGGATATAAAATTGAAATCAAACCCGTGCCCGCAAGAATTACGGGAAAAGAGACGCGCGCTTTTTGGGGCCCGTTTAATCCATTTCCGGAAGGGTTTTTTAATTTACCATAAAGAAAAATCAACAGAATGTGGGCGATCAAAAATGCCCCAAGGCCGCCCATGAAATAAAGTTCGTTCAAGCGATCAAACAAGAGAAAGATATCACCCAGCCAGCAAAAGAAAAGAGCCAGCAAGAAAAGCGGGTTTCTGGATTCTGAATTCTGAAAATAAAATGCGGCCAAGGAAAGGACGATCACTGGCTTGACAAACAAATTAAGTTCCTGTCGATTGAAAATCTGAATACTGACCTCAGCCAATGCGGCAACGAGGAAGATGAAAAGAAAAATGCGTTTTTGCACGATAATCATAATCGGAACAGTAAAGCTAAAATGATTTTGGTTTCGCACTTCGTCAGGTCGGGCCGCCAATTAGGATATGCCGTTCCCGGCCCAAACGCGGTTGTTGTGTAACCATCCGGAGAAGTTACACCGCCTGGCCCGGCGAAATAAGGAACGCTGCTTTCGCGATGTACTAGCTCCACTCGGAAAGTCATGTGTTGTGAAGGCAGAAAATCAATGTTGGTAGAACAATCCCATCCCTCGAACTGCGTGCCCGGAGCCGTGTCAAATGGAAACGCGCCAGAAGTTTGTGTTGGGTTATTGGGGTTGGGAAGCGGACTCGCTTGCCCCGTGGGGTAAAGCACCAAATAACGACCTGGGTTTTTCATCCAACCTCCACCCAGCGTCCAGGCCATTTTACCTTTTGCAAACCACACCCGATTATAAAACATGGCACTGAGAAAATATTGCGCCGGTTTAGTTGGGTCACTTTCTCTAAAGCCGCTGACACCGCCGCCCTGTTCCCAACCAATATCGCTTGTCATAGAAAACGCCATCTTGGTAATCCCCTTGTGACTAGGGCGATTGTAATACCTCACCAACACACTGTTATCAGAATGAAATCTTTTTCGGGATGGAATTCCCGCCGCGTCGCTTCCATAATAGTCGTTGGTGATCAACTTCAAATTACTGTTGTTCGACATATAAGTGAAACTTCCTCCAAAACCGGGCATGGAATTGAATGAACCATAACTTTGCCAGCCATTGATAATCCAAGGCTCGATCTTAATATTTTTTGTCGGAAATATTTGAATCCGTATGCCATTGAAGAACCACGGCGTGTTGTCGGAAGTAAATGACGCCTGGTATTCCCAATTCTCGGCTTGATAAAACGAGTTCAAACCGATGTAAGACATAAACAATCCGGCGTCCACGTTGATGCCGTACCATTTATTGAAATGGTATCCAGCGTTGGCTTCGCTGAGGTATCGATACACATTAGCCAATTCATACTGGCCACGAAAGGGGCTGAGATCGTTTCTTGGAATCACGCTTGACCGCGTACCAAACTGTGTCATAAACCGGCCGCGCACATTATCCATGCTAAAGTCGCCACCAAAGTGAAGCGCCGACAACTGTATTTCATTGGTACGTACCAATGCCGTCGAGCCTACTACCGTGTGATCGATCGGATTATTGTTTGAATAATTGGTGTTCACGTCAATAAAAACCGAAGGCGTGAAATACTTCATGTTCTTGAACACCGAAGAATCTCTTCGGTCGGCACCGTTCTGCCAGGTTTGATCAATGCCTTCAAAAGGGGTTTTGACTTGTTGAGCGCAGAGTTGCGTAAACCCGCACGCAAATGCCAGCGGTAAAAATTTCCTCATACAACAGGGTTTCGTGTGTCGAAAGGGAGTTGGTGGTAGAAAATAAAGTCGCAAAGATATCAGAAAGATTTCTTTTCGTTTTTCGACAGGGTTGCTGCCGTCGCGCCGATTATTTCGTGGAATTTATATTGAAGCCCAAACCCGCAGAAATCCTAAGCTCGGTCAAATTTATCGGAACATCATCGAGATGTTGACCGGACACAATTCTTGTTTGAATAAAAAAATGAAAGATTCGATTCACAAAATAATTGTAACCCACCACCGAAGAAAACAGGGGAGTCGTGGCCTGGTGAGTAGGCCGGTTGTTAGTCTGTATTTCATTCAATCGTGCCACGGCTATTCCAGGTTGAATTCCGATGTATACGTCACTGCTCCTTTTGGTCAAGTGCCATGATGCGCCAAAGAAGAATGACTCGTTGACCTTAAACAGTTCGGCACCCGTAGACAAATCACCGAGGTAATGGTAACCCTCCCCCGACAGTGAAAGCCTTTTGGTCAAGTAGCCCTCAAAATTCCCGTGAAGGTAAAAGTTAGAATGGTTTTCAGAGAGCATCTGGGAGGCACTCAACGTTAGCTGCGCACGAATCAGTCCGGCGCGGATAATTTCCTGAGAGAATACTTCATGACCAACAGCATAAAGCATCAATACCAGTGACCATCTCAATGTTTTTCCCAAAGCCTGAAAATTTTGTAATTGATACTAACCGTAATCAAGAGGTGCCCTTCCGCCGAGTTACGCTGCTCTTTTTGAATCGAGAGGTTTCCCGCGGCGTCCTTTTCCACGTTCAATTCATTGGTGAGGTGCACCATATATTGCGAGCATAGGGAAACGTCAAATTTTTCCGAGAGGTTAACATGGGTTCCTATTCCCGCTTGAACGGCCGAGCCCCATCGACTTTCAGAAACAGACGGTGCAGCGATAACGGTCTTTTCGTTGTAATCAAAACAGTGCCCCGCCAAGATATATGGCTGAATCACTCGAGGATATTTCAATTGTGAGAACGGGTAAAAAAGCACCGACCAGCCGATATGATAATAGGTGCTGCGAACACCGTCAGGCAGGCCAATCATAATGTAGTCGGCAAACCATTCGGTGTTAACGTCCTGGCTTAACTGAACCCTGAACTGTCCACCTGTACCGAGCCCCGTTCCATCATGGGTAAACGTGCTTAAGGTATTCCTCCCCCCAAGCGAAAACCAGCCGGTTTTGGACGGACCAAGCGCCTGGCCAAAAACCGCTGATTGAACCACGAGTGATATGATCACCAGTAGGTGACGCTTCGTACAACACATTTTGTTTTGAAAAAGAGGACGAAATTATAAACCCATGCCATTCTCAACAATAGCATGAACATGCGGTTGTAAATACCGGGTTCATTATTTGTATTTTTTGATCGATTCGCCGATGTAGTTCATCGCCGCAGCATAGGTCTCGATGCCATGACCTACGTTCTCGAAAACTTTTGCATGTTTTAGATTGGCAAGTCTAGCTCTCGCATTGTCAATCGACTTTTGAAATGGAAAGAGCAAATCTTTGTCTCCTTCAAGTAGGTAAATATCGGTCATGACGCTGTTCAATTGATCGGCCATGTAATACGGTTTCTGCGTTTTGTCGTTGTAACGCGTGAGCGCAAACACCTCGTAATCGACAATCAATTTTTCTGCTTTTGGCGACAGCATGTGATTGGGCTTGCAGAAGACGGCCGCATCCAAAAATTTCAAGACGGTTTTTTCGGAAGGAAAAAGAATGGGGAGCAGGTTATAGTATAAATTTTTAAAACCCATGGAAAAGGGTTGAAGGCACCCTGGGTTCAACAAAAATGCTGCTTTCACTTTTTCAGGATTTGTGATGCAAAGCTTCATGCAAATCAATCCTCCGAATGAAGCCCCAGCCACAAATGCCTTTTCGACCTTGAGTTGATCGAGAACTTCATTAGCCCATATGCCATAGTCCAGTGATCTGATATCTGGAGTAGACCCATCGCTGAGGTTTGGTAAACCGTTGGTTTCAACAAGGTAGATTTTCAGCGGATGATTCAGATGGTCAAGATTGTTGTCAAAATCCCAAAAGAGAGGAGTCGTTCTGGCGCCTGGAAAAATCACTAGCGTATCGCCCGCCGGTAGTTCTGTGTTCAGTCCCCACACGTGCGTCAATCCAATCGATGTTTTCACCTCGATCTCTTGATAGGTTCTATTATTGATCGACTCCAATTTCTTTACCCAAGAACGAAACCTCTCCTTGTCCTCCGCAGGCGATTTGAAACTCGATTTGTTTTTTACTTCCATTGCCATAAGGTTGTCTTTTACTTAGTCAAAGGGAGGGCACGTTGCTTTTAGTTCAACTCGATATCGCCTTGTGCAGGGAAAACGGTTGTCTTTCTTTTTTCCTTGAGAAGATAAATGAACGCGAATAACGACAAGGCCGATGCAATTCCAAAGCAAATGAAGAATCGTGAAGGCGAATTTCCGTACACCCATCCAGAAAGAAATGCGCCCAACCCGATACCCATTTCCATCGAGATGTAGAGTGAGGCTATTCCTCTACCTCGGTGGTGTTCGTTGCTCAAGTCGGTGGCCCATGCCAACAGCGTCGGTGAGGTAGCGCCTTGCGCCAACCCATACAAACTTATTCCCACGATCAGGATCCATTGTTGGTCTGCAAAACCGATCACCAACATCGAGGCCATAATCATGGCCACCGTAATTTTCAGTACAGGCACTCGCCCATATTTGTCAGATGCCTTACCGGCAATCAGGCGAACGACCAATGACGCCACCGTAAGAAAAGTAAACAGCAATCCTTTGTTGTGAATACCCACATGTTTTCCAAAATCGGGCAGCAACGTGTAGACGGCACCATAGGCATAGGCCGCCAGCACCATCACGAGGCAAGGCGCGATCACCAATGGCTCGAACAAATCTTTCTTTTGGATTTTTAACAGCGCAAAAGAAACAGGATGTCTTTCTTTCAAAGTCTCCTTCACGCTGAAAGAGATGACAATTGCCACAAAGGCAAAAAATGAAGACAAATAAAACATCCAATCCAGGCCCAACTGATTGGCAACCCCGCCGCCGATAGCAGGACCGCAAGCCATCCCCAGCGCACCCGCCGTACCTATAAAGCCCATTGCCTCTCCCCTACGCTCAGCGGGAACTACATCAGACACATAAGCCGATACGCCGGTAGGTGAAAAACCCGTGGAGAACCCATGAAAAATCCTTAGCATAAAAAATCCGTACAGCGTTGTCAGCAGTGGGTAGAAAAGGCTGCAGATCAAACAAACCACGCCGCCAAATACGATCACCGGTTTTCTTCCCAGTCGGTCGGCCAGCTTGCCACTGAAGGGCCGCGAGATCATCGCCGTAAGCGTGAACAAAGAAATAATGAGTCCCTTGTATTCGGCTCCGCCAAGTCTGGTGAGAAACTCGGGCAGTTCGGGAATGATCATGTTAAAGCTCGCGAAGAACAGCAGCGCACTGAGGCAGAGCAGCCAGAATTGGTTGGAGTATGTGCGCTCTTTTTTCAATGAAAAGGACTTATTTCATTGGTCTTAACTCGTTGGTCGGCATTCTTGCAGCGGTATTTAGTCATGATCGGTTAAGAACGAGAGTTAACGATTTTCGATTGATGAACTTTATTGGAATAGGTTCAAAAAGACAGGCAATAAAAAACCCTCCCTCGCACGTGGCAAGGAAGGGAAAAATTAAAAGCTGAATCACTGAATTAAGCCAGCGCGTTTACCTTCTTGGCCAAACGGCTCTTTTGGTTTGCTGCCTTTTTCCAGTGAATGATGTTCTTCTTAGCAAGTTTATCCAGCATGGCGGTAACCTCTTTCAACAAAGCCGTTGCTTCGTCTTTCTTGTTTGTACCCAACAGCTTCTTCACCGCAGTGCGGGTGGTCTTATGTTGGTAGCGGTTGCGTTCACGCTTTGCTTCGTTTGCACGGATTCTTTTCTCTGCCGATTTATGATTTGCCATAATGCTCTTTATAAAAGGACTGCAAAGGTAATATCTTATGGATTGATACCAAGGGCGGATTAAAGAAAAACTTAAGGCTTTTTCTCGGTGATAGAACCCTCAAAAAGCAGCCAAATATTTGGATCCAAGCCAATTTGGGCAGGTTTTTCAGCCATCGGAAAGCTGAAAGTTTGGGTCTTTTTGTCGATGGCAACTGTTTTGACTTCCGCTCCCACGCCGATATCCAATGGAAACCTAAATAAGCTGCCCGTCTGTGCCTGCGTTACCTCCATTGACAATGTCTTGGCATTTTGATCGTATTGCCAGGTGGCCACAATCTTTGGATGGCCTGCCTTATAAATCCACTGGTTGAAAAACCACGATAAATCGGCGCCCGAGGCCTGCTCCATGATCTGCTCAAAATCGGACGTCAATGCATTGCTGTTTCTGTACGTCGCATAGTACGTGCGGATACCTTTCCAGAAATTCTGGTCGCCTAGCTCGTGCCGCAGCATGTGCAAAACCCATCCTCCTTTTTGATAGGCATTCACTGAAAGCAGCTTCATCAGATCGGTGATCGTAGTGTCAAGCACAGCGGCTGGATTTTTTGCGAAATAACCGACCACTTGATCTCTATCTTTCTTTTCCTCTTCGGCCAACCGATCATGCCCGTAAGCGTTCTCGAGATAGAGGTTGGCGAAGTAGGTAGCAAAACCTTCGCTCAACCATACGTGATGCCAATCTCTCTCTGTTGCCGAATTGCCAAACCATTGGTGCGCCGTTTCGTGGGCGATCAAACCTTCTATGTTGCCTTTTCCGGTCACCGAATTTTCGAAATAGAAAATTGCGCTTGCATTTTCCAATCCACCGAAACGAGTCTTCGATTGAACGTTCGCCAATTTTTTGTAAGAATATTCACCAATGTGGGTATGAAAGAAATCCAACACTTTAGCGGAAACAGAGTAGTCGAAAAAACCTTCTGATTTATTCTGCGGATACACCCAGCTCTCCACAGGAATACCTTGCACTTTTCCGGAAACTTCCATGGCAAATCGGGCAATGCCTACTACCATCACCTTCACCGGGATAGGAATTTCTTCATGATAGCGAGTAAGTTTTCTTTTCTCGCTCAAAAAACTTTCCTCCACTCTAACCCCGTTGGCGATCACCGAATAATGCATCGGCGCAACGACCGAAAAATCAACGGATGATTTATCAAACGGATGATCAACAACTGGAAGCCAATGATGCGCCCGATCGGGCCAGTTGTCACCAAAAAATCCGCGGTCTCCAAATTTGTTTTTGCCGATAACGAGCCCATCGATCGGCTCTCCGCGATACACAATCTTGAAAGTCAATGTGGTATTAGCCTTTGCTGCTGAGGGCAAGGTGATCTTAAGTTTCGAATTGCCGTGGGTATATAACAATTTCAAACCATTCACCGATACCTCAGACACGCTCATCCCCTTTCCTTTATCGTCTTTCGTCGCCAAATCAATACTGAAAATCGAAATGGATTTTTTGAAAAAGATCGAAAGCGATGCTTCGCCATAAATCACATTCGTGGAATCATTCACTTCCAAAAAGAAATGATAATGTTTGACGTCGATCGCTTCGTTTTTAGGATAATGATCCGTCGACCGACCGGCAATTGCCGCAAATAAAAAGACAAGGATGAGTGAAGTTCTCTTCATGATGAATTTGTAGAAAAATTATTTAGACGAATTTATCCCAAGAAAAACACAAACGCCAGCAAGGAAACTGATGCTAGCAGCAAACAAGAAGAAATACAAATACTCAATCACGCCAAAAGCGAGATACGTAATCGCGATTGGGTAGAGAATTTTAATAGCAATAGGCCTATTGGTTTCGATGAAACCTGAAACTGACCACAAAATCAAGATCGTCATTCCGAAAACAAAAAACAGGATGATGCTGTAGCCCTCAAAATAATTGGCCATGCTTTTGGTGGCGCCCATGAATTCGCTGCTGTAGCCTTTCATCACCTCAACCACTTCCTTCATCTTGGGATCTTTGGGCTTGTCCCACTGAAGGTGGCCCATGCTGTGCCCAATCAAATGAATCAGGATCAACGCACAAGCGATGCGGAGAAGGGTTTTTGATTTCATAGTTTTTAGTTTATCCTAACAATAGCTTCGAATAGGAATCATTAAGCCTCTTGTCAAGGGTCCACAAAGGCAAATTGTGTTTGATCGCTGCCGCCAAGATGGAACTATCAATCAAACCAACTCCACTCGTTAGTAACTTGTATTTGGCCGAAAGCTTACCTGCTTCGATAAATAAATTCGTTTCATCCACCTTTGTTAAGTTTTGCCAAAACGTAACTATCGTTTTCTCTTCCGAATCATTTCTTATGCCTTGGAGGAGTTCACCAAACACGCAGCTCAGTGCAATTACTTCATTGTTTTCAATTAGGAGTTCTAACTTATCGCTTAACGAGGAATTGGACTGGCGGAAGTATTCAATCCACACGGAAGTGTCGACCAAAATCATCCCTCTCTATTAATCCGTCGAACATTTTCCGCAGTAAAATCTTTCGTGAACTCCAGCGGGCTATTCTTGAGCCTTTTCATAGCCTTCCTTAATCGTTGTCTTTGGATGTAGTCGTTGAGCGCGATCTGGAGGCTTTCCGTAATATTCTTGCCTCCCGAGAATTTTTTGACTTCGTTGATTAAATCCTCAGACAGTAAAGCTGTGACTTTCATACCTTTATAAAATTTTCAATCCGAAAATACGATTAATCATCGTATAAAAAAATATTATCAAATAGCCTCTTCCTTCAGTAGACAAAAACTATCTTGCGGCCGATGGACAATTTTGTTGTTTCGGCTCGAAAATACCGCCCGCTTGGTTTTGACGAAGTGGTTGGGCAAGAGCACATTACAACTACGCTGAGAAATGCCATCGACAATAATAAGCTCGCGCAGGCACTTTTATTTTGCGGCCCTCGTGGAGTTGGGAAAACGACGTGCGCTCGTATTGTGGCGCGACTCATCAACGGCTTCGAAGAGAAAGCGGAAGTCAACTCCTTGAATATTTTTGAACTCGATGCGGCCTCCAATAATTCAGTGGAAGACATTCGAAACCTGATCGACCAAGTTCGATATCCACCGCAGTTTGGAAAATTCAAAGTATATATCATCGACGAGGTGCACATGCTCTCGAATGCGGCATTTAACGCATTTTTGAAAACGCTGGAGGAACCGCCCTCCTATGCCATTTTTATCTTGGCAACCACAGAGAGGCACAAAGTCATTCCTACGATTTTGTCGCGGTGCCAGATTTTCGATTTCAATCGCATACAAGTTTCTGATATCTCTAAGCAGTTGAAGAAAATTGCCGATCGCGAAGGTATCAAGGCCGAGGATGAAGCGTTACACCTGATCGCTCAAAAGGCGGACGGTGCCCTGCGCGATGGGCTTTCCATCTTCGACTTGATGGTGACATTTTCATCGGGCAACAAAGTGACTTTCAAAGATGTGCTCAACAATTTGCACATCCTCGATTATGATTATTATTTCAAAATGGTCGATGGGCTTTTGTCGGAAAATTCGACGACACCACTCTTACTTCTCGACGAAATTTTGAAAAAGGGTTTCGACGGGCAGAATTTCATCACCGGTCTCGGAGAGCATTTACGTAATCTTTTGGTATCTCAAGATGCGCGTACGGTTGATTTGATGGAAGTGCCTGAGAGCGTGAAGCAGAAATATTTGGCTCAAGCACAGGCCGCACCCCCATCGTTGCTGTTGTCATGGCTCAATATCGCGAGTACATGCGATATCAATTATAAAATGAGCAAGAACCAGCGCTTGCTGGTGGAACTGGCCTTAATGAAAATGGCCTATGTCAATTCGGCCCTTACCGGCAACGGCTCTTCGATCGAAGCAGGAGTAAAAAAAAAATTGAATTAGAGTCCAAAACGGCGGCCGCACTGGTCGCAAGTGCTTCCCCTGGCGTAACAGAAGGCGGCAAGACGGAGCAAAAAGAAACGATTTCTCCTCCTGTAGAAATCCCACGGCCCATTCTCTCAAATCCTTCAAGTGCCGAAACGCCAAAACAAGCAGCATCGCGACCAAAAACTACACTCAACCTCAAGGCGATTCAAAAAGCCAAAGAGCTGGCGCCCGAATCTTTGCCTCAGATTGTTGAACCTGTCGATGTAAAACCATTGACCGACGAACAGCTCCGTGCCGCTTGGTCGGACTACGCGCAATTAAAAAAAGATCAAGTGGCTGAATTCCATTTGCTCAACCGCACTGTCGATGTGCAGGGGTCAACAGTTACCGTGGCATTGGCCAATTCGGTGGAGGAGCCTTTGCTTCAAACCATCTTACCCGACTTGCTTACCTACCTCAGACATAAACTGAGCAACTCGTCCATCAAAGTGGAAACCGTATTGAAAAAAGAGGAAGCCAAGAAGATTGCCTACACCAACAAAGAGAAGTTTGACTTACTGGCTGAAAAAAATCCGATGCTGAGGGAATTGAAGGAAAGATTGGGTTTGGATCCTGATTTTTGACGATCTAAATGAAAGAAATTTACGTTCTCAGCGGACTCGGTGCAGACGAAAGAGTTTTCAGATCGATCAGATTCTCGAACAAGAAAATCATCTTCATCAAATGGATTCCACCGTCGCACAATGAATCCATAGAAAGCTACGCGAAGCGCCTGATACAACAAATCGGTTCATCCAACCCAACTTTGGTTGGCCTTTCTTTTGGAGGGATGATGGCCGTTGAAATCGGTAAACAAATTGAAGTCGCCAAGGTTATTCTGATTTCCTCTGCCAAAACGAAATCCGAAATCCCATTTTATTTCCGCTGGGCAGGATTAATTGGACTTGATGAAATAATTCCTATGCGGGCGTTGAGGAGCACAAACAGGTTAGCTCGATGGTTTTTTGGAATTGAAACGGACCAGGAAAAGGTTTTGCTAAAGCAGATTTTTTCAGAAACCGATCCTGTTTTCTTAAAATGGGCAGTAGGCAGGATCGCGAATTGGAAAAATACTCAGGTTCCAAAAAACCTAATTCACATACATGGCAGCGCCGACAGATTACTCCCTTTAATGAATTGTGACTTCGAAATAAAGGACGGGGGACATCTGATGATCATGAATAAAGCCCGAGAAATTTCGGAGCTTCTGCAGGCCATTTTAGACTGATCACTTCTTCTTTTTCTTCGAGGCCTTGGCTTTTGCCATTCCTTTCGATTCCGATTTTGTTTTCGCTTTGGGCTCTGGTTTTGGTTTGGCTTTTGCTTTCTGTTCCTTGGGCTTTGCCTCCTTTTCAGGTTTCGCAGGCTTCTCTGGTTTAGGTGCTTTGGGAGCCGCTACGGGAGCAGTTGAACTAGAGGGCGCGGCTGATGCCAGCGTGGGTTGAACTACCTTGTGTATATGTGGCAATTGACTGTCGGCAGAGCGCTCCGTTTCGCGTACTCTGCGAAGGATATCTTTTTCCTGATTGTCATCGATATCTTCCTTCGTAAGCTCTTTGTTTATTTGATGGTGGACAAAGAGAACCTTGTTGAGTAGATTTTGTCTGTTTTTTCCGATGCGATGATACAATTCGTCAAAACGCTGACGAATTTGTTCCTTTAAGTTGTTGAGCTGATCCGCAGACAGTGTTTTTTTATTCTCCATTGTTGTTTGTTGTACCGCTAAAGTTAAGAAGACATTATTAATATTCTGCCTCTTGTCATGCAGTTTCAAGTTTTTGATAAAAGGCTTAACTTTAATAGCCACCACCAAATCCCATGAAAACGATTCTCATCGTTGTCGCGATTTTAGCCTTTACTTCGGCCTCAGCGCAAGAGTATAAGAGATTCAAGGCAGGCTTGTCGCTTGGTTATATCAACAAGAATTCGCCGGCGGCGGGTGCGTTCGACGCAGCCTTTCGAATCAACGACTACATGGCGATAGGGTACCGCGGAGAGATGGCCGATATTCAAACAAATACCATTCGCTCGAAGAGTATTTATTTTCAGCGGTATTTCAAAAACTTCCGTGGCAAGTTCAGACCGTTTGCCAGCTTCGGCGTGGGTCAATTTACTCCATCCACTGATATGGTGGGTGGATGTGGCAGCCCGCACGCCGACCATAATGTTGGTATTCAAAAGAAAGTTGGTCTTTTTACAAGGATTGGTTTTGAAGTGGGCCATTTTACGCTGATGGCCGATGCAAACGTAGCTCCAAAATCAAAATCAACTGTGATGAGCTCCTACCTACCGACAGAAGCAGGCTACCACGATCCCTATGTTCAATACCTGACGAACAGTTACGTCACCGTCAAATTGGGATTCTTCTTCTGGGGCGGCAAGAAAAAATCAAACCCAAGACTTGGATTATAGATAGAAATTTGAGGACCGTGTTTCTCCGTCCTCAAATTCTTGAATTTATTTGGCAGGATTATTTTCCTTGATCAATTAATTTCTCGGCATCGTTAGCGATCGAAAGTATCAACAGTGAAGTAGCTGTGCAGAAGACAGGGCTCGTGATGCAGTGGTGCCCATTCCAGCTTCCATCGTCATTCTGAATTTTCAACATCCGGCCTGAAATGTTATCGTACCATTTGTCCCACCCGCTGTCTTTTCCGATCATCATCGACTCGCCTGTTTGTAAGTAACTTAAGAACTCCTCGCCGCCGTTGCTACCGAATCCATTCATCACATCATCGCGTTGCGCCTGCACTTTCGCCGAATTGTACACTTGGTAGGAAGTTGAATATCTCAGGGCCTTATCTTTTGAATAGCCCAGTTGCTCCAACGATTCGGCTGATGCGGGCGCATTTTGTGCCATTTTTCCTGCGCGTTTTGCCTCGGAAATTTCCTCCTCAACTTTTCGCGCCTCCTTGGCACTCGCGCGCGCGGAGCCAGTCACGGAATAAAGCATGACGCCAGCGCCCATATCTGTTTTGACGTTGCCGGTGGTCGCATCGTAGTTGCCTTTTTGAAAGTCGCGTGCTTTGTCAAGCGCTTTTTGATCGACGTCTGCGCCCTGGGTTTCCGCCGACTCCAGTGCATTTGTAGCAAAAGAAGATTGCAATACACCTGCCCACCCTGCGCCGGCGATACTTCCATTGGCTGTCTGCGCATGCTGAATCTTAGATACACAAACGTTGAGATCATTTTTTACTCGTTCCTTCAACGACGGTTTGCCGTCGAGGTAGGGCATGAGGTTGGATAGAAATTGGGCCGTCAAAATCACATCGATATTTTGACCGAGTTTGATTTGGATTTGTGTGCCTGTCTGGTCCGTGATGTTCCTGCTCCCACGATCGGAACTCTCCACTTTCTCGAGAAGGTAATTGACGGCTGTATTGAATTGTTCTGAATACAACCCCGTGCTTAATGTCGTGCCTGTGCGAAGCAGCGACATTGCTACCATTGAGGTGGTGGCAGGGTCAGCATCCACGGCATGTGGATCCATCACATCTTGGCGCCGATGGCTTCCGGCGCCCCAACCTCCGCTCGGGTGTTGCGCTTGGACAATCCAACTCAATCCCTTTTCAATTGAGGCAGCCACTCTCTCTGGCGTCTTGTAAACGAAGTTGCTGTCGGAAGATTCTTCGCCCATCAGGGTGCGAAACACACATCCTCTTGGGATGCTGCGGTACGTAGTGCGGTAAGTGGCCTTGTTCTGCTTGTTGTTTGAAAACGATGAAAAAACAAACGTGGAAATGATCACCAAGCCAATGCCAAACGCAATGTGGGTTGTTTTAAAAGTTTTCATAGCTGTGCTTTTTTCCTTTGAGATGCAGCTCATCGGAAATTTTCACACAGGAATGTCCACTTTATTTTTTCAAGACATCAAAACTTTTATTTCGGGCCCAGCGTCACCTGCAACAAATACATATCAGAAGTAGCATAAAGAGTTCTGCCATCGGTCGAGAATGCGCAATTGGCTGTGGCTTCAGGTAATTTGATTCTGCCCAGCGCGTTTCCTTGTGGGTTGAAAATCCAAATTCCTCCAGGGCCAGTGGCAAACAAGTTCCCGTTCTTGTCCACTCTCAACCCATCGGGCAGACCCTTTTCCCCTTCGGCGATTTTTGCCGAGGCAAATATTTTTCCTTCGATGAGTGAATCACCTTTGATGCGAAAAGAATACCAATTCGCTTTTGACGGATCAGAATTGGCCACATACAAAGTTTGTTGGTCGGGGCTCAAGGCTATTCCGTTGGGGCGTGTGAGCGAATCGATCAATAAAATCACTGCACCATCGGGCTTGACTTTGTAAACTCCCTGAAATGGAATTTGTTTTGATGAATCTTTGTCGTGCTTCAAAAGTCCGTAAGGCGGATCGGTAAAAAACAGATTCCCTTGCTTATCGAAAACAAGATCGTTGGGGCTATCGAATTTCTTTCCTTGGTAATTATCGGCCAGTGTTTTGAATTCGGGCTTGGGATCTTTGAAAGAAGACGTAAGCAGGGCAACGCGTCTATCGCCATGTTGGCAAAGCGCCAGTTGTCCTTCGTTGTTGAGTGTTAATCCGTTCGAACCTGGTTCGCCACCTCGCGGCACCGTGCCGGTGTAGCCCGCGTGATTCAAGTACGTTTCAATTCCTTTTTCTTCCGTCCATTTGTAAATCACGTTTTTCGGTACGTCCGAGAATAGCAGCATTTTTTCGCTCTCTATCCAAACAGGTCCTTCGCTCCATTCGAAACCCTCACCAATGATTTCGGCTTGTGCTTCAGTTGCGATCAATTCATCAAGAGCCGGGTCAAATTTTTCGACCGAGCCGACGAGTCTTTTTTCTTTGGGTGCAGAGCAACCAATTAAAACGAAAACCAAAATGCAGAGATTTTTCATGGCTAAACTTTTATATAAACTTTCTTTTTATCCATCCAAAAACCGACCAGCCAGCATACGAGCATCCACCACAAGGCAAACAACAGCGAACCAACATAATCGCCAGCAAGTGCAAACACATTTTTATTCAACCAAATGAATAGCGGCTGATCGTCAATTTTTAAAACCCAAAGGAAAACGAGTCCAATTTCTGAGAGAAGGTAAAGAAACAGCGTGTTCCTACCGAACACTTCGAAGAAATAGGTCCCGCGCTTTTCATTTTTGATCTCGATCACGAAAATAAGAATTGCCAATATCAAGAGATCAATTCCCATGGTATACAAAACGAAAGGGCTCGTCCAGATTTTTTTGTTGATGGGAAAAACCATGTTCCAGCACAACGCTACAAAAATTAAAAGCGCACCTGGCACCATGAGTTTGCTGATCGTCTCATAGGTATTCCCCTTTTGCCGAATCAATCGACCGGCAAAATAGCCGCCGATCACGCTGACGATGGCGGGTATAGTGCTCAACAACCCCTCTGGATCGAAAGCTATTCCGTTTCCGTGATACAGGTGTTTTTCGCCAAATAAAAAAAGGTCGAGTTTGCGTACTGCATTTTCTTCGAGTGAGTAATCACCAAACGCAAAAAGCAAGAGCCAGTATCCAAGTAGCGCAATAATACTGAAGATCATCGCCCCTTTTTCTTTCCAAAAATGCAAAATCAATGAAGCAAATAAATAGCCTAGCGCAATACGCTGGAGAACACCAAAGATCCTTGTTTCGCTGAGCGGTTTAAAAACCGTATGCCCGTCTTGTTCTTTTATGAAGGGAAACCAATACATCAAAAAGCCCAATAGAAAGATGATGGCAGCGCGCTTGACTATTTTTCTTAGAAATGCCGCATCGCCGAGAGCTTCATATTTGTTCAAATTAAAAGCCAGGACATTGCCTACCACAAACATGAATGTTGGGAAGACCCAATCCGTGGGCGTGAAGCCGTGCCATTTGGCATGATGCAATGGTGCAAAAGTGGTGGCATGATTGCCGGGTGTGTTCACCACAATCATTAACGTGACTGTGATTCCACGAAGTACGTCGAGCGAAAGATTACGGTTGGTCATCCCAATGAAAAATAATCAAACTTTTCAAGGAATGAAATTGCTTAGATGCTTTTAGCTGCTGCTTCTATTGTTTTATCCAGATCATCCTGCGTCAACGCTTCGGACAAAAACCAAGTCTCAAACGGCGACGGTGGTAAGTAAACCCCGTTCTTCAACATCCCGTGGAAGAATTTCTTGAAGGCATCATTGTTGCCCGCGGTCGCAGATTTAAAGTCGACGACTTCATTTTCGCAGAAATGCACGCTGATCATTGAGCCGATTCTGTTAATTACAAAGGGCAATCCTTTTTTGGTGAGCACTTCCTTCAGGCCTTTTTCGAGGTACTCCGTTTTATTATGTAGCGAATTGTAGATTTCGATATTTTCATTCAACATCGAAAGTGTGGTGTAACCGGCCACCATCGCCAGCGGATTTCCAGATAACGTCCCTGCCTGATATACTTCGCCTAGGGGCGCAATTTTGCTCATGATTTCCTTTTTCCCACCAAATGCTCCCACGGGCAAGCCTCCTCCAATTACTTTTCCAAACGTGACAAGATCCGCTTGAATGTCGAACAACTCTTGAGCGCCTCCTCTGGATAATCGAAATCCTGTCATCACTTCGTCGAAGATCAGGACGGCTCCATATTTGTCGCAAAGGTTTCTGAGGTGCCGGAGGTATCCGTGTTTGGGAATTACACAACCCATGTTGCCAGGCACGGGCTCAACAATAATGGCGGCGATATCGTTTTTGTTTTCTATGAACAGTCTTTCCGCCTCCTCGAAATCATTGAACGAAGCGACGAGTGTATCTTCGACTACAGCGGAAGGAATTCCTGCATTCACTTTAATATTAAGTGTCGCCATTCCGCTTCCTGCTTTTTTCAAGAATGGATCGCTGTGTCCGTGATAGTGGCCTTCAAACTTGATGAACTTCGATCGGTGGGTATAGCCACGCGCCAAACGCAATGCGGACATGCAAGCTTCAGTTCCTGAATTCACAAAGCGAATCAAGTCGACGCCAGGCACCATCTGCGTGATCAATTTTGCGAGCGAAGTTTCTTGTTCTGTTGGTGCGCCGAACGACACTGCGGTTGCCGCCTGCTCTTGCAATGCAGCCACTACTTTCGGGTGGCTGTGACCGAGGATCATCGGCCCCCACGAATTAATGTAGTCGATATATTGATTTCCATCAGCGTCAAAAAGATGCGCCCCGTTTGCCGACTTCATAAAAATAGGAGTCCCTCCCACTTGCTTGAACGCACGCACGGGCGAATTCACACCCCCGGGAATATATCGTTGTGCTTCTTCGAATAGTTTTTCGCTGATGCTCATATTTCAAAATTTAAGACTTGAGATTCAAAAATTGCAGAAACTCCCTTTTCCGGAAACAAAAATTTTAAATGTTGAATTTTGAATCTTGAATCGTTCTGGCGTAATCTTTTGCAAAATAACTCGCAATAATATCAGCACCGGCTCTACGAATAGCTGTGAGTGACTCGATCATACCCTGCTTTTCGTTAAGCCATCCATTGGCGGCGGCGGCTTTGATCATTGAATACTCGCCCGATACTTGATAAGCGGCCACGGGAACTTGCACGCTCTCTTTCACTCTGCGAATAATATCGAGGTAAGCGCCTGCCGGTTTCACCATCACGATGTCAGCTCCCTCGTCGATGTCGAGAAGTGTTTCTTTTATTGCCTCGGTGCTATTTCTGAAATCCATCTGATACGTTTTCTTGTCGCCAAAACCAGGGGCGCTATCGAGCGCATCACGAAAGGGTCCGTAAAAGCTAGAGGCATATTTTGCACTGTACGACAGAATTCCTGTTTTTGTAAATCCGTTTCGATCAAGGATAGAACGAATTGCCTTGACTCGGCCATCCATCATATCCGACGGAGCAACGAAATCGGCGCCGGCTTGCGCGTGGGAAAGAGACATTTTCGCCAGTACCTCCACGGTTGGGTCATTCACGATTTCATTCCCCTCAACGATGCCATCGTGACCGTAACTCGAATAGGGATCAAGGGCAACATCCGTCATCACGATCATTTCAGGCTCAATTTCCTTCACCGTCTTGACCGCTCGCTGCATCAATCCTTGAGGGTTGAGTGCTTCCTTGCCTTCATTGTCTTTGAGGTTTTCGGGTACTTTCACGAAAAGCAACACCGAACGCAACCCCAATTTTTTCAGCTCCAGAATTTCCGTCTTCAACAAATCGAGAGTGAAACGAAAATAGCCGGGCATGGATGAAATCTCCTCCTTCTTGTTTGTTCCTTCAATCAAGAAAAGTGGCACGATAAAATTGTCGGGCGTAAGCGATGTCTCTGCCGTCATGTTGCGAATCGCGCTATTCGTTCGGAGGCGTCTGTATCTTTTATTTAGTTCCATAATTTTCATTTGCGATTTTAGATTTACGAATTACGATTTGATCGTATCTCGCGACCCGTACTTCTTTTATTTTACGTGCACCACTCCATGGGGTTCTTTAATACATTCACCAGCTCCTCTTCCCTTGATCCTGATTTCGGTTTATCATCGTATTCAAAACGTGCACGCGGTGGAAGGCTCATCAAAATACTCTCCGTTCTTCCGTTCGACTTCAGTCCGAAGATAGTTCCGCGATCGTGAATCAAATTAAACTCGACGTACCTGCCTCTACGAAGTTCTTGCCACCGAACTTGCTCTTGTGTGAAAGGCAAGTCCATTCGCCTCTCTACAATCGGCAAGTAAGCATCGACAAAAGCATTGCCGCACGACTGTGAAAACTCGAAAAGGGATTTTTCTTTCAAGCGATCGCTCGGCCTTAGGTAATCATAAAAAATTCCGCCCACGCCTCGGCGTTCGTTGCCACGATGCGTGTTGTTGAAATAATCGTCGCATTGCAATTTGAACTTCGGGTAGAAAGATTTGTCCGACCGGTCGCATGCCTCTTTAAGTGTATGGTGGAAATGGGTTGCATCTTCGTCAAACAAATAGTAGGGGGTTAAGTCGGCGCCACCGCCAAACCAACAGTCCACCTTCTTTTTGTCTTGGTCGTACAACTCGAAGTAACGGAAATTCGCATGCACGGTCGGCACCATTGGATTCAATGGATGAATCACCAATGAAATGCCGGTTGCAAAAAAACTTGAGCCATTGGTTTTAAGCTGAGTGGCCAAAGCAGGTGTCACCTCACCAAACACCGCGGAACGATTTACGCCGCCCTTCTCAAAGATTCTTCCGTTTGAAATGACACGTGTTACACCCCCTCCTCCGCCATCGCGCTGCCACACATCTTCTCGGAATTTTTCTTTGCCATCGATTTTTTCGATCGCTTGGCAAATGGAATCCTGAAGGCCAGAAATATATTTTTCGAATTGTTCTTTCATATTGTCCTCCCTTAGCCTTTGCAGTTCTAATTTCTACCGCGAAGGGCACGCCGTTAAGAAAAATTAATCGTTATAGTTCTTTACGGTATCTACAAATACTTTGGCGTTCTCGAACGGAGTCTGAGGCAACACACCGTGGCCGAGGTTGGCGATGTAATTTCCTTTTCCAAAATTTTTCAACATCGCAATGGTCTCGTGTTCAACATTCTTTGCCGGTCCAAGCAATGTGATCGGATCTAGATTGCCCTGAACCACCGCGTTTCCAGCCATCTTTCTTCCGATGAGAGGCTCTATGTTCCAATCCAATCCCAAGCATGACGCTCCCGTTTTTTCAAGTTCAGGCAAGGCAAACCAAGCCCCTTTTGCATAAAGTATCACCGGCACTGTTGGTTGAATGGCCTTCACTATTTTGTCCAGATACGGCAGCGAGAACTTCCGATAATCGGAGGGCGACAAAAGTCCGCCCCACGAATCAAAAATCTGAATGGTATCAACTCCCGCATCGAGTTGCATTTTCAAATAAATGATGCTTGCTTCAGTAATCTTGTCGAGAAGAATGGCCGCCAATTCAGGGTGTTGGTAGCAAAACTGTTTCGCTTTGGCGAAATCTTTTGAGCCCTTACCTTCAACCATGTAGCAAAGCAAAGTCCAGGGCGACCCACAGAAACCGATCAAGGGTACTGCCTCTTCAAGCGCTTCCTTAACTGCTTTCGTTGTTGGAATGGCGTAGGAAAGAATATCCTGTGTGTGGGCCGGAGTCAAGTTGTCTACTTGGTCTTTGGTGCGAACAGGATCGGCGATGAGGGGACCTTTGCCCTCAATGATCTCGACTTCCACACCCAGCGCCTGAGCAATCACAAGAATATCTGAAAATAAAATGGCCGCGTCTACACCTACTTGCTTCACGGGCATCACTGTGATCTCAGCTGCAAGCTGGGGATTGCGCACGCGTTCGAAGAAAGAGTGTTTTTCACGCAGCTTGATATAGTCAGGAAGATAGCGGCCTGCTTGGCGCATAAACCAAACCGGGATTCGCTCTGTTTTTTCCTTGCGAAGTGTACGTAGTAGGAGGTCGTTTTTTAAGTTCAAAGTCTAACGTTTAAAATTCAGTGAATTATTAAATTCTTCAAATAGCTTTTGGCTGTCGGGATAAGATGCTATAAAAGTGTTCGATATCCCTTTGTTGTGCAGATACTCAGCTGTGGTCGCGCCAAGGCACGCAAAAACAGTTTGTGGCGAAAAATGATTGTGCGTCAACAAACTTTCCGCCGACCTCGGGCTAAATACAAAAATGACATCAAAGGAATTTTCGACTATTGGGAGCATCATTTCGCTCTCGTGTGTCAGCACTTTCTTGATTCTTGTAGCGGTGCCCTTTAGTCCCTGTTCCAATTCCTGTCGATGCTGACGTCCACAGAAGTAAATCACGTCTTGAAAATTCTCTTTTGCCAATACGCCGGCCATCTCTCTTATATTTTCAAAACTGCTCACCGAAATAGTGCGGTTCAATTTTTCGATTTCCGTTTTCATCCGATCGCCTACACAATAAAGCTGCCGCGGTGCATATCCCATAAATTCCTTAATCGTGGTGAGAGAATTTTTGCTCGACACAATCCACGCATCCGCCATGGAAGGAACCTCATTGACTGCAATCAAGGTGATCTTCAATGTCTCGGCGATTTTGCAGCTCCATCCCCACGATTGCATCAACTCAAGTTGATCTTGCACCAAGCGCTTTGTTAGCAACACCTTCATAGCGGCACATCATCAACATCACTTTGAAAATTGCGATTCAATTTTCTGTACTCTTCCAAAATCGCCTTGCCTTCTACTGATCTTCGAATCTCTGCAGCCGCTTCCTTGCCAATCTTGCTCCAATCGCGCATCGAATGCCTACTATCTGTTCTGATCTCTCTCTTTCCATCCATGCTAGAAACCAGACCTTGAAAGTGAATAGCGTCGTCCCAGCTTTCGACCGTTGCCAACGCGCTGATCGGCACCGAGCAACCTCCTTCCAAGTGATATAGAAAATCTCTCTCCACGCTTACAGCTATTTCGGATTCTTCGTGATTGATCTCTCGACAAGCTTTGTAAATACTTTCGTCTTCACCTCTGCAAACGACCGCGATTGCGCCTTGGGCAGGAGCCGACAACATCCAATCCAAAACCGTATGATTTTTTGGCAGCATTTTCAATCGTTCCAGGCCCGCTTTTGCAAAGATGATCCCATCCCAACCTTCCTCTTCAAATTTCTTCAAGCGAGTTCCCACATTCCCGCGCACGTTTTCGATGGTATGTGTCGGATAGCGTTTCAGCCACTGACTTTTCCTGCGAATGCTGCTGGTTGCGATTACCGCGCTTTCTTTCGTCGCTGGATCAAATCCTTCTCTGTGCACCAGCACATCTTCACTTCCTGCACGCTCCAACACTGCTGCTATCACTAGTTCTTTTGGCAAAATCGTAGGCACGTCTTTTAATGAATGCACCGCCAAATCTGCGCGATGATTTAGCAATGCGCTATCCAATTCCTTTGTAAAGACACCTTGCACGCCCATCGCGTAAATGGGTTTTACCAAATCGATGTCTCCGAGTGTCTTAAGCGGAGTAAGCTTGCAGGGGTAGCCAAGCCGTGTCAGGTTTGCCATCACAGCATTGGTCTGCCATAAAGCAAGCGAACTGTCGCGGGTGGCTATGCGAAGAACGTGCGATGACATGGGGATTAAATTGTTCGTAGGCCGCGGGTGCAGAGGTACGGTTTTTTCTCCGTTCTTGCCAATCGAAAAACTCTTGCGCCTTCGATTGAACAATGGCTTTCACCTTTGGAATTTCAGCAAAGCGTTTGTCGAGTGTGTCTGTAACTGTGGCAGAAATCTTATCTACATCAAAAACCTTTACAGCCGGATATTCATAGATATCGGCAGCCACATTTCGTGGCATCGCCAAATCAAAAATATATTTTACAGCTGTTCCTTCCACCTGGCTCAAATGCAAGATTGGTTCAGCCACTCCAGTGGCAACAATGACGATTTCACTTTCGCGAACGGCTTCGTTCAAAGAAGAGAATGGAATCGCTTTTAGTTGATTGACTGAAGCAATCTCGTCCAGTTTCTTCTCATCGCGATTGACCAAGGTGATCTCGGCATCGGGTGCGTGCTGTCGCAGGTACTTCAGCGTGTTGTGCCCCATTTTGCCCAGACCAACGACACAAATCTTTTTCAGGCCCGTCCTTGCCATCACTTCCTTCACTTGCTGCACGACCGCATAGGAAACTGATACTGTGCCATCAGAAAATGCAGTTGTATTTTTTATAGTCTTCGAAACAAGAACAGCTTGGTTCACCACTTTCTCAATGTATCCATTCGAGCGGCCCAGGTTCTTTGAAAGCTGAAATGCGTTTCGAATCTGTCCGATGATTTCATAGTCGCCGGGGATCTGTGAATCCAGACCTGATGCTACGGTAAGCAAATGCTTGATTGCATCGTCGCCCTCTTTAATAAAGGTATGTGCAACGATTTCCTCTTGCGTTGCACCGCTCAACGATTTCAAAAACGCGAGGATCACATATTCGCAAGGGGCAAACCCGTAGATCTCCGTGCGATTGCAAGTAGACAATATGAGGTAGTGTTCTAAACAAGGTGAAGATTGCTGATAGGTCTCTTCAATCCGAGCTTTGGTAATAGAGTATTTACTCCGCTGCTGCGTGTCCGTTTTGTGAAAATTGACGCCGATGGCGTAGAACTTTTTGGTAAATCCGTGATTTATACCTTGCATCAAAATACCCTTGGACGGCAAAGATGACATGCGAAAATTTGATAAAATACCATGATTCGGAAAAAAAATACCGGAATTGGAGGTTCGTTGATATAAAAAACAGCCTTTGGGGATTAAATTTGGCGCTCCTATGAATAAGCGTTTCCTGATTTTGGTCAATCTGGGCTCCCCAGACAGTTTTCAAGTCGCCGATGTGCGCAGATACTTGCGTCAATTCCTGTCTGATGAACGGGTTATCGATGCTCCCTATTTAGTTAGAAAAATGATCGTGGAGGGATTTATTCTTCCGTTTAGGCCTAAGAAGTCGGCCCACGCATACCAAACCGTTTGGACAGCCCAAGGGGCTCCGCTTAAGGTCATCACCGAAAATTTCAGGAATGCATTACTGCCGCTGGTGGATGCACACACGGCGGTGGCGATGCGTTATGGAAATCCCACCCCTGAGGCCGCCTTGCTTGAGTTGGAAAAGCTCGAGCAACGCCTCGACGAGATTTTCATTGCTCCTTTATATCCGCATTATGCCATGTCGTCCTACGAAACGGCGTATTTATATGTGATCGAAAAAATCAAGCGTCTACGACCTGATCTAAAATTCAAAATCCTTCAGCCTTTTTACGACGAGACGGAATACATCAATTCGTTGAGTGGATCGATTGCTCCCTTCATTGAAAAACCTTTCGATCATTTGTTGTTCAGTTATCACGGGTTGCCCGTTAGACACTTGAAGAAATCCGACCCAACAAAAAAACATTGTTACCTAGTTGATGATTGCTGCGAGGTGAAATCCGATGCCTGGAATTTCTGTTACAAGCATCAAACTGTACAAACCACAAAACTGGTGGCTTCGCAATTAAAAATTCCCGCCCACAAATTCAGTTATTCTTTTCAGTCTCGACTGGGCGGTGATGAATGGATAAAGCCATTTACCGATGAGCAGTTGACGAAATTTCCGGGTCAGGGAATAAAAAATCTCCTGGTTGTTTGCCCCGCATTTGTGGCTGACTGTCTTGAAACCTTGGAAGAGATCGCTATTCGAGGAAAAGAGAGCTTCCTCGCGGCAGGCGGAGAATCATTCACGTTTATCCCATGCATGAATACGAATATCAAATGGGTAGAAACTTTTGCGGCTTATTTCAATAACGGTGAATCGAGCTACCGACATCTGTGGTGCGAACCGAAAAATATTGGGAAGGGTGTTTTAGAAGAAGTGTAAAAACCATATGCATTCCATCATCGAAAATCCGGCCACAAAAAGTCATCCCGAAGGAACGATTCAGCTTCTCTTCGAAAAAGACGATCATACGCTCTCTATTTGCGAAAACACTTCCAAAAAAACGGAAGCCCTCGACAGTACGCTCATCAAGAGCATGATTCATTTTTACTTCTGCATTGAAGGAAGTGCGGTGTTTGCTTTTGGGCCTCATTACAGCCGCGAGATTACAAAGCACAAAAATTATTTTTTCTACAACCCTGAAAAGAACTTAAGTTGCCAAGTCCAACTTGCCCCGCACACACGCATGGCCATGATGACCATCTCGTTGGAAAGTATGCACAAACTCTTCGTACATGAGGCGCTGCCGTTTTTGAAAGGGGAGGGTGTCAATCAGAAATTTTATGATGAGCGAGAAATTCCTCCGCACCTCCTCGTTGTGCTCAACCAGCTTTTCACCACGCAATTGAGTGAAAATGCCTCTCGCCTCTTTTATCAGGGCAAGGCCTATGAAATTTTGAGCCTGTATTTCTCCGAACGCAAACCCAACACGGAAAACTGCCCGTTCCTCAACGACCAAGAAACCGTGCGGAAAATCAAACACGCGAAAGAGCATCTACTTAAAAATCAGGAAGCACCCCCGAGTTTAAAAGAGCTTGCCAAGTTTGCCGGCCTCAACGAATATCAACTCAAAGCGGGCTTCAAAGAAATTTATGGAAACAGTGTATTCGGCTACTTGCTCGATCATAAACTCGATCATGCCCGCATCCTCCTCGACACCATGAAGTATCAAGTCAACGAGGTTGCCTATCAGCTTGGCTACACCAACCCCAGCCACTTCATCGCTGCGTTCAAAAAGAAATTCGGGATGACCCCGAAAAAGTATTTGATGGGTAAAAATTAGCTGCTGGCATGGTCGAAGTCTCAAGCTCCTAGCTGCGAGCCGCGAGCCGTATTCTACCCACCTCTCATCAGGCGTAGCTCGTAGCGTAACCACCAAAAAAATCGTAACTCGCACTCTACAAAAACCAGAATCAGTACCTAGCATCCTGCATGGATTTCACCTCCCATGACTACTTCATGACCGAAGCTTTGAAAGAAGCACGCAAGGCCTTTGACGCGGGCGAGGTGCCTGTGGGTGCCGTAGTGGTTTGCCAAAACAAAGTCATTGCACGGGCGCACAACCAAACCGAGCAACTCACCGATGCCACTGCACATGCCGAGATGCTCGCCGTCACTGCGGCGTCTCACGGACTGGGTTCAAAATATTTGAGTGAGTGTACGCTTTATGTTACGCTGGAACCGTGTGTGATGTGTGCCGGAGCATTGCACTGGGTGCAACTTCAAAAGTTGGTTTATGGTGCTGACGATGTGCAGCGCGGATTTTCGCTGGTGAGCACGCCTTTGCTTCATCCCAAAACAGAGATTATTAAGGGCATAAAAAAAGATCCTTCCAAAGATCTGATCGATTCCTTCTTCAGAAAGATCCGTGAGTGATTTTGAAAGCTTTCATTAAGGACAAAAAAAAGATCCTTCTAAAGAAATCGTCTTCAGAAGGACCTCTGATTGATTTTGGAACGTTTACGCTTTTTCTTTCTTCGCCTTGGCCGCCTTCTCTTTCTTCATGCTGTCTTCTACTCTCTTTCCGTTGCGGTGTTCACCTAAAAGGATGCAATCTTTCGTCGTCTGATACTGACGTTGCGCCTGCATCATAGCTTCATAGCTGTCGCGGATAAGAATAAGGCCGGATTTTGCGCCTTTGTTGCGCACCTCAATGTACCAACCGTCTTTCTTCTTCTTCGGTAAAATTGGAGGTCTTCCCATAATTTTATTGTTTTTATGCCTTTTTAGGCCGTTTTTGATATGCAACCGCAAAGGTACAAATTTTGTTCCAAAGGGCCTAAGCCACGTCAAAATCAAGGGTATAGCAAGAGTGATTGATGAACATGGAGGCGTTTTTGAGTTTTGGAGGACGGAGAGCTTCCCAAGGCATTTAAGGCACGTTCCAACTACCGAATCTTTTGTAGCTAAAAAAGATAATGCCCAAGTTTCTAACTTCACAAAATCAAAATCAAATACAATATGACTTCCGGTGTTCACCTCATTATCCATTCCAAAAATGCAGAAGCCGACAAGGTTTTTTTTCGTGACATCTTGAAATTAACACACGTGGCTGTGGGCGATGGCTGGCTCATCTTTGGTCTCCCACCGGCTGAGTTGGCCGTGCATCCTTCTTCAGACAACGATCACCACGAAATCTATTTGACGTGCGACGACGTCTACAGGTTCGTTGAAAAGATGTCGGAACACAAAATCGAGTGCAGCAAAATCCAGGATCGCGGGTGGGGGCAATTGGTGCAACTTACCCTGCCCGGCAGCGGCAAACTCGGCGTGTATCAGCCAAGACATGCAAGGCCAGCATAGGAAACAGCAACCCGTAATTTCATTTACATGACCACCAAGGACCAAATCAAAAAATACATCACCAGCCAACCTGAACCCAAGCGAGGTGAACTGCAAGAGCTGCATAAACTCACCCTTCAAGTATCGCCGAGGTGCAAATTGTGGTTTGACGATGGCAAGAACAGCAACGGTAAGACGGTGAGCAATCCTAACGTTGGATATGGATCGTACACGATAAAATATAAAGACGGAAAAACGAGAGAGTTCTTTCAAATCGGCATCAGCGCCAACACCGCTGGGATCTCTGTCTACATCCTTGGGCTGGAAGATAAAACCTACTTGGCCAAAACGTACGGCAAAAAAATAGGCAAGGCGAGCGTGACGGGGTATTGCATCAAGTTCAAAACGATAAAAGCCATAAACCTGGACGTCCTTGAAGATGCCATACGCTACGGATTCGAAGCTCAGAATGAAAAGTGAGTTGATGAACCAAGGCTACTCACTCCTCAATGAATTGACCGGGTTTCCTCGAGCCGCTTTGATCGCCTGAAAGCTGATCGTCAGTGCAGCTACCGCAATGGCGACAACACCGGCGAGAATAAAGACCCAGAATTGAATGTCTATGCGGTAGGCAAAACCCTCCAACCAACGATTCATCGTATACCAAGCCACGGGCGTAGCGATGAGCATTGCCACCACAATAAGAATGACAAAATCCTTTGACAACAGTGCGGCGATGCTGTTGACGCTCGCACCCAGTACTTTGCGGATACCGATCTCCTTGGTACGTACTTCCGTGGTATAAGTAGCAAGGCCCAGTAGCCCAAGACAGGCAATGAAAATAGCCAGCGACGAAAACACGGAGAACAAGTTTTTGAAATTGAAGTCCTTCTCATATTGCTTGTCAAAATCTTCATTCAAGAAACTGTAAAGGAAGGGGCGATGGGGTGCGAGGTGCGTCCAAGTTTTGTGTATTTGCTCGATCGTTGCAGCAAGGTTGGTGGATTTAATCTTCAATGACATATAGCGGCAAGCAAACGGCTCCAACGGCAGCGTCAAAGGCTCAATGTTATGGTGCAATGAAATGAAGTTGAAGTCCTTCACTACGCCAATGATTTCTCCTTCACGCCCCCACTGTTTGTATTTTTTTCCAATAATGTCGGCGGGGTTGGCATAACCGAATTGTCGTGCCGCCGCTTCGTTGAGCACCAGCCCTCCTATCGTGTCAGATGGATGGTCGCGAGAGTAGGAACGGCCCGCTGCCAGTTTCAATCCATAATGATTGATGAAATCGATTCCTACTTGGAAGATCGGTTGTCCGTTTCCTACCATCGATCCTTCCGGTGCAATGATCTCGGTATGGGCATTCGGGAAATAACTTCCTGGTAAGCTGCGTGAAAAGGCCGAGGACAATACATTAGGGTTGGACTCCATCTCCGTCTTCAGTACCTCGCGCTTTCGATTGACAGTTTCATCATAGTTGTAGTCAAGGATTAACATTTGTTCCCTATCAAAACCCAGGTCCTTGTTCAGGATATGGTTCATTTGAAAAAAAACAATCATGGTTCCGGCAATGAGCGAAATGGAAAGGCTGAATTGAAAAATGACAAGCCCCTTTCGAAGAGTCACGCCCATCTTACTCGACCTGCTCATGCCTTTCAAGACGGTGGCGGCATTAAACGACGACAATATGAAAGAAGGATACGAACCTGCGAGAATGCCAATCAGCAACGTGACCGCGGTGAGCAGTGCCATGTTTGAAACCGTTATTAAACTTCGTAGATCAATCGCTCTACCGGTTAGGTTTGTCATTAGTGGTAAGGCGAGCGTCACGATTACCAACGCTAAAACCACGGAAAGGAATACGATGATAAGAGACTCACTCAGGAACTGTGATATCAAACTTGTTCGCGCGGCACCCACCGATTTGCGGATGCCCACTTCTTTGCTGCGTTCCATCGACCGAGCGGTCGACAAGTTCATGAAATTGATAATGGCGATGACAAGCACGAATAGTCCGATGACCGAAAAGATGTAGAGGTTCGAGATACTTCCAGTTTCCCCGGGCTGCCGTTGAGCTACCGTTCCGAGATACATCTCATTGAGCGGCTCGAGCACAATGTTGTATTTGCTTTCCTGGTTTTTCATGTAGCGCGCAAGGAAGGCAGGAATTTTTGCCTCAAAGTTGGCGCGATCAAAATGTTCCTTGACCAAGAAGTAGGTATAAAAATCCACATAGCCCCATTCGGGAAATACATTCGGAACGGATATTCTGAAAGTGCTCAGTGAAAGCAGCATATCAAATCGGAAATGGGAATTCGCAGGCACGTCTTGCATTACACCCGTCACCAAGTAATCACCCGCTCTGGCTCTGCCAGGTGAATCGGTTCCTTTGAGTGTCTTGCCAATCGGGTCTTCGCTGCCGAAATATTTTTTTGCTGTAGACTCTGTGAGCACGATGCTGAAGGGTTTGGCGAGGGCGGTCTTTGGATTTCCTTTCAGCAACTTCCAACTGAATACATCAAAGACCATTGAATCCATGAA
>DATJJP010000096.1:0-19934 GCA_035492075.1 Cyclobacteriaceae bacterium
AACATTAATGAAATCGATTGCCGATATCAGAACAGATTATTCCAAGTCATCTCTGGATATTACATCTGTAGACAAAAACCCGCTCACCCAATTTGCACGATGGTTTGATGACGCTTTGAAATCGGAAGTAGATGAGCCAAATGCATTCACTCTTTCTACGGTGTCTGAAGACGGGCGGCCTTCCGGGAGAATTGTTTTGCTAAAAGGGCTTGAAGATGGGAAGTTTATTTTCTTCTCTAATTACCAGAGCGCTAAAGGAAAAGAGTTAGACAACAATCCCGCCTGCGCCCTCACCTTTTTTTGGCCCGAACTGGAAAGGCAAGTACGCATTGAAGGTGCCGCTTCCCGAGTGGAGGAAAGCGCTTCAGAAAAATATTTTCAAAGCAGGCCGCGCGAGAGTCAAATTGGCGCGTGGGCGTCACCACAAAGCGCTGTCATTTCGGGGCGAGCCATCTTGGATGCGCGTGTGAAAGAATTGCAAAAAAAATTCGATGGCATAGACAAGTTGCCTAAGCCAAACCAATGGGGAGGCTATGAAGTAGACCCGAGTGAAATCGAATTTTGGCAAGGAAGGCCCAATCGTTTGCACGATCGGATTGTCTTTTACAAAGTGGATGGCCAATGGCAGGTGCATCGACTTGCACCCTGAGCTATTTTAAATGAAATAGGTCATCAACGCCTACGTGTCTACGCACGGTGAACCCTTCCCCGTATTTTACACCTATCGTATAACCCAGCTCTTGACCGCGCGAATCGATCAACTTCATAAAGCCGGGATTTGAAATAAATGTTTCCGGCTCCTTACTATTGGGATCGTAGAACTGTGATTTAAACGCGCGCAGTGCTTCCATCTTTTTCTCCCAGAAATCAGAAACATCGACAACAAAATCGGGTTGGATGTACAAACTTTGGATGAAATGATATACCGCCTTAGGTCGCCAGGGTGATTGCAGCTTGCCTTCAACGGAAGTTTCTACCTTGACCAACCCAGAAAGAAAAGTGGATTGATAAACGAGTTCAGAAGCACGACCATGGTCTGGATGCCGATCGTGAACTGCGTTGGTCAAAACAATTTCAGGTTGGTATTTTCGAATAGCGGCAACGACTTTTAGCTGATCCACTTCCGAATTCTGAAAGAATCCATCGCGTAGACCTAAATTTTCACGAACCGATAAACCTAAGACTTTCGACGAGGCGCCTGCTTCTTGATCGCGGATTTGAGCGGTCCCTCGTGTGCCGAGTTCACCGCGAGTCAGATCTACAACGCCCACCTTCTTTCCATTGGCAATGTGTTTAGCGATCGTTCCACCGCAACTGATCTCCGCATCGTCGGGATGAGCTGCCAAAACAAGGATGTCTAGTTTCATGGATTACGAATGAGCTACTTCGAGTTCTTTTGCCTGCAGGAATTTCTCGGCATCAAGTGCGCCCATGCACCCTGTGCCCGCTGCAGTGATTGCTTGACGATAAACACGATCTGCCACGTCGCCTACCGCGAAAACTCCTTCCACATTGGTCTTAGTTGTACCTGGCTCAACTTTCACATAGCCCGCTTCATCCATGTCCAACTGCCCCTTGAAAATGTCAGTATTTGGTTTGTGCCCGATCGCCAAGAAAAACCCTTGAATCGGAACCACCTTTTTGCTTCCATCCGTTGTATTTTTTATCCGCACAGCGTTTACGCCACTGTCATCACCGAGTACTTCGTCTGTTTCGGAGTTCCAGTGGATTTCAATGTTTGGCGTATTCTTCACGCGCTCTTGCATGATCTTCGAGGCTCGCATTTCGTTTCTGCGCACAATCAAATGCACTTTGGAACAAAGTTTTGCCAAGTAGGTAGACTCTTCAGCAGCTGAATCACCTGCACCCACGACAGCTACTTCTTTGCCGCGATAGAAATAACCGTCGCACACGGCGCAAGCTGATACCCCGCGATTGGCATAGGTATGCTCCGACGGAATGCCGAGATATTTGGCGGACGCGCCCGTGGCCACAATCACCGATTCGGCCTCAATCACTTTATTTTCGTCCACCGTCACCTTCAACGGATAAGAAGAGAAATCCACAGCCGTTACAAGGCCGTAGTTAAGTCTTGTTCCAAATCTTTCGGCTTGCTTTTGAAGGTCCACCATCATTTGCGGACCATTGATGCCCTCGGGATATCCCGGGAAATTCTCCACGTCGTTTGTTGTGGTTAACTGACCGCCAGGTTGCCCTCCCGTGTACAGCACAGGTGTAAGGCCTGCCCGCGCTGCATAAATCGCTGCCGTATAGCCGGCAGGACCAGAACCGATGATCAAAACCTTCTCTTTTTCAATTTTGCTCATAACAAATCAATTGTGATAAAAAAAGGTCCCATGGAAGAGACCTTAAATTTCCTTCAATATTGTAACACTTTTAACCCAAGTAAGGTTTCAGGGCCTTGCTTCGGCTCGTGTGACGGAGTCTACGGATCGCCTTTTCCTTGATCTGACGTACGCGTTCACGAGTCAGGCTGAATTTCTCCCCGATTTCTTCCAAGGTCAGCGCGTGCTCGCCGTTCAAGCCAAAATAAAGAGTAATCACGTCTGCTTCGCGTTGCGTCAGTGTTGAGAGGGCGCGTTGAACTTCTCTGCGAAGTGAATCGGTAATCAAACCGGAATCCGGTGTTTCTTCGCTGTCGTTCTCGAGCACGTCCAGCAAACTGTTTTCTTCGCCTTGCACAAATGGTGCATCCATCGATACGTGACGACCGGAAATCTTCATGGTATCAACTACCTCGGCGGTGGTTACTTCCAATACTTCTGCCAGTTCTTCAGGCGAAGGTTCACGCTCGTATTTCTGTTCAAGTTCAGAGAACGTTTTTGAAATCTTGTTTAGTGAACCTACGCGGTTCAATGGCAAACGCACGATGCGAGACTGCTCGGCCAATGCTTGTAGAATTGACTGGCGAATCCACCATACGGCATAGGAAATGAATTTGAAACCACGGGTTTCGTCAAAACGCTGAGCTGCTTTAATCAAACCAAGGTTCCCTTCGTTGATCAAGTCTCCCAGCGACAATCCTTGGTTTTGATATTGCTTAGCCACAGACACGACGAAACGCAAATTGGCTTTGGTCAATTTCTCCAATGCAATTTGATCTCCCTCTTTGATCCGCTTTGCCAATTCTACTTCCTCATCCGGAGTAAGAAGATCGACTTTCCCAATCTCCTGAAGGTATTTATCAAGAGATTGGCTCTCGCGGTTGGTAATCTGTTTACTGATCTTAAGCTGTCTCATCTGATTTTAGCGGTCGTTTAATCAAACACGTGAAATTTATAAATAAGTTCCAGAAAAATTCAAGTAATAGCTTCAAAAAAGCGATTCCGCTCAAGATTGAGGGGTTGGTGCCTCTTCCTTTTTGGGAGGTTTGGGCAGCAATACTTTTCTTGAAAGCCTGAATTTGCCTGTTTTCTTATCGATCTCTATCAATTTCACTTTCACTTCTTCACCTACTTCCAATACGCCCTCCATATTTTCAAGACGCTCCCATTTGATTTCGGAGATGTGGAGCAAGCCGTCTTTTCCAGGCATGAACTCTACGAATGCGCCAAAAGGCATAATCGATTTCACTTTCCCTTCGTACACCTCGCCTACTTCCGGAACCGCTACGATGGCCTTTACGCGTCTTACCGCTGCGTCCATAATGGTTTGATCCGTTGCGAAGATGTTGACCAATCCTTTATTGCCAACTTCCTCTATCACCACCGTGGCGCCGGTTGTCTTCTGTATGTCTTGTACAACTTTACCACCGGGTCCTATTACCGCTCCGATCAGGTCTTTGTCGATAGTGATGGTTACGGCGCGAGGGGCATGCGGCTTGAAGTCAGGCTTGGGCTGGGCCAGCGTCTTCTTCATTTCATTTAGAATATGCGCCCGTCCTTCTTTCGCTTGATTCAATGCTTCAGCCAATACTTCGTACGTCAAGCCATCTACTTTCAAGTCCATCTGGCAAGCCGTAATACCTTTTTCTGTACCGGTCACTTTGAAGTCCATATCTCCCAGGTGATCTTCATCACCGAGGATGTCGGACAAGATCACATATTTTCCTGTGCTGCTATCGGAGAGCATCCCCATGGCGATTCCTGACACCGGGCCTTTGATTTGAATACCTGCATCCATCAACGCCAGCGAACCCGCACAAACCGTTGCCATGGAAGACGAACCATTCGACTCAAGAATATCGGATACCAGGCGTATGGTGTAAGGGCTTTCCGCCATGTTGGGGAGTACTTGCTTTAATGCGCGCATCGCCAAGTTGCCGTGACCCACTTCTCTGCGGCCAGGACCGCGATTAGGTTTTACTTCGCCGGTTGAAAAACCAGGAAAGTTGTAATGCAAAATGAATTTATTGGTACCGTCGAACATCGCGCCATCAATCAATTGCTCATCAAGTTTTGTTCCAAGAGTTGCGGTGGTCAATGACTGGGTTTCGCCGCGTGTAAAAATCGCTGATCCATGGGCTGAAGGAAGATAATCTACTTCCGTCCAGATCGGGCGGATTTCGTTGGTCTTGCGACCATCCAATCTCACCTTTTCATTAATGGCCAAATTGCGGCACGCTTTCTTTTGAATTTCCTTGTAGTATTTTTTTACGAGGTCAAGGCGCTCAGGGGCGGTGTCCTCGGGAAGGGCCGCTTTGTAATCGTCGATGATTTTCGAGAACAGTTCAGAGCGGTCGTGTTTACTCTTCAGTTGCTTCTTTGCCACTTCATACACTTTGTCGTACAAGGTTTTGTACAACTCATCGCGAAGAGCTTCGTCTTTCAATTCGTGTTCGTACTTGCGCTTCTCTGTTTTGTTGACCGCTTTGGTCAATTCGATTTGAAGTTCACATTGCGTCTTGATCGCGGCATGTGCCAACTTCAACGCCTCGAGCATGTCTGTTTCGCTGATTTCTTTTGATTCGCCCTCCACCATCAAAATATTATCGATGGATGCGGCAACAATAAAGTCCAAATCAGCCTTCTCTTTTTGCTCTAATGTGGGATTGATAACATATTGACCATCAACACGTACAACACGCACCTCTGAAATCGGGCCTTGAAAAGGAATATCAGAAACGGAAAGCGCCGCCGACGCCGCAAAGGCCGCCAAAGCATCAGGCAAGGCGTTGTGGTCGCCGGAGATCAACTGGATATTTACTTGGGTTTCCGCGTGATAGTCATCCGGGAAAAGTGGGCGGATAGCGCGGTCGACGAGGCGGCTAATCAACACTTCATAATCCGATAGTTTGCTCTCTCGTTTCAGAAAGCCACCGGGAATTTTTCCTGTGGCTGCAAATTTTTCTTGATAATCAACAGAGAGCGGAAGAAAGTCCGTTCCCGGTTTATGTTCCACGGCCCCAACGACGGTGGCAAGCAACATCGTGTTCCCCATTCTTAGCACTACGGAGCCATCTGCCTGGCGCGCCAGTTTGCCGGTTTCGATAGTGATCTCACGACCGTCAGGGAGCTTGGATGATTTTGAAATAATAGTAGGTGTCATTTTTAATATTTGTTTGACGTCAAAATGCCAAGCTGTCCTTTCAGTAGAAAAAGCCGGGTTCTGACAAGAGTAAAAAAGCGAAAAGGGAACCCGTCTGGGTTCCCTGTTTTGCTATTGATTAAATTATTTTCTAAGGTCGAGTTCTGCCAAGATTGCGCGGTAGCGCTGAATGTTATTGGCTTGGAGGTAGTTCAACAGTTTTTTGCGTTTACCTACCAATTTCAGCAACCCTTGCTGCGTTGCGAAGTCCTTTTTATGCTCTTTTAAGTGGCCAGTCAAATGATTGATACGGTGGGTGAAAAGAGCAATCTGTGATTCCGGTGAACCTGTGTCTACCTTCTTTTTAGCAAACCCATGCTTGCTGAACAGGTCCTGTTTTACTGCTACGTTTAAGTACATCTGCTTAGATTTTTGCTTTTATCCTATTTTTACCGCGCAAAAGTAGAATAAAAGCGCAAAATCTCCAAACCTAGATTGCTTCCGCCTTTTTGGCCCTCACGGCCAGCCAACGTTGTTTTAATCGATCAAAGACCACATTGTAGAAGTCGGCGTCAAAAAGCCGTGCGTCGGCACGTGCCTGCCTGAGGAAAACCAATCCGATACTGAACAAGACCATATTAGACATCCAGGTACCAACAACCATCGGAACTGCTTCTGCCAGGGCCCACTTGTCTCCTGTAATATTGAGCACATAAAACAGAATGAAGAATAAGATGGAAGCAAGTACTGGCATTCCGAGCCCGCCCTTTTTTATGATCGCGCCAAGGGGCGCCCCGATCAAGAACATGGCAATGCATGCCACCGAGTTAGCCAAAATCTTGTGCCATTGAATTTCATATACCCTGTATTCGTGCCGGTAGGTATCCGTGTTTGAATTGTGGTTGGCCAGTTGATTTTTGACAATACGGGCTTTATTCAAGGCGGCCGAAATTTCAGCGATTGGTTGGGGGCGTTGATAAATGCTATCAGCCATTTTAACGTCCCTTGGCGTTACCGACTTCGGTAGGTTGACCTTTGGATGGTAGTATACGCTGCCACCGGCGGAAGGTGGCGGAGTCTGCGGTGCATGCACAACGGTGTCTTTGTTCTTCGCTCGCGTCAACGAATCTTTATCCCGAGAAAACTTTTTCAAATAGGCGGGCATAGCGATCGAGTCTCGCTTGAAGTGGTAGCCGAAAAATGAGGGCTGGAAATTGAAAAGGTTGAGTTTTTGTGAATTGACTTCTTTGCCCACCGAATCCATGTCCAACTCCAATTCTGAGAGGTTGCGCATGATGCGGTTGCTCGCAAACCACCGCTTGTCTGTTCGGATCAAGCCGAACGACGAAAGGTCGAACACAATTTCACTCTTGTCGAATTTTGACCTACTGTAGGTTTCTTCATTCGTGTTAGTGGTCAGGTCTTGACTCTGCCCTTCATTATAATTGTATCCCCTAAAGAGCTCCAGTTTCAGATACTGCTCATTGAAAATGGTGTACATCTTCCCCGAATCGGCCATGGTCACCTCTTTGTTGCCGTTGCGACCGCGATGATCATAGATGACCACATCCTTTAGCGTTATTCCGTCGGGATATTTCTTTGAGACTTTTATGCTGATATCGGGAATCCCGCTATAAAAAGCTCCTTCACGTAAGTCAAGGCCTGGCTTTTTTTGTTTGATGTCATAAAGCAGACTGTACGTTTCGAGCGCCGCCTTCGGTACCATGTAGTTGTTGGCCAGAAATGCGACGTAAGTGATGCCTAGCGTGAACACAAAAATTGGTGCGAGGCTTCTCACGAGAGAAATGCCAAGGCTTTTCACGGCCGTAAGTTCAAAATGCTCTCCAAGATTCCCATAAGTAATCAACGAGGAGAGAAGAACGGCCAAGGGCAACGCGAGAGGCGTCATGGACACGCCAAAATAAAACAACAGTGTGGCCAACACATCCCAGCCCAAGTCTTTGCCAATGATGTCGTCAAAGTATTTGAGCATGTTCTGCAATAGCAGAATGAATACAACGACCAGGAACGTCAGCACAAACGGCCCGATAAAGGAGGACAGGATCAGTTTGTCAATTTTTTTCATGGCAAGTGCAAAAGTAGTTGCAAATCCGAGGCCGGAAAAAATTATTTGTGGCTGACGCGCGATAAAATTTATAAATTTACTGCATGCGCCTGCTTCGATCCGCTGCGTTTATTTTGATCACTTTTCCCCTCGTTTGTTTTCCTCAAGGGCAAAAGAAAACGGCAGCCTATTTTTTTCAAAAAGGCGAAGAGGCGATGGATGTTCAGTCGTACAAAACAGCCCTCGCACATTTCAACGAATGCCTTCGCCTGGATCCTTATTATATGGAAGCC
This sequence comes from Cyclobacteriaceae bacterium, assembly GCA_035492075.1. Classification (GTDB taxonomy): domain Bacteria; phylum Bacteroidota; class Bacteroidia; order Cytophagales; family Cyclobacteriaceae; genus ELB16-189. Next base: position 7,846 of record DATJJP010000096.1, read on the forward strand.
TATTATTACCGTGCACAAATTCGAGAAAGCATGGGAGATTCAAAGGGAGCGTTGACTGATTTTAATATCTATCTGGAATCAAAGCCGCAGAATACCGAAGCCCTCTTCTCTCGAGCGATGTTGCGCTATCAGTACGCGCAATGGGCGATGGCACGGGAAGACTTCTTGAAGCTTTTGCAATCGCCCGCCGGCGAAACACGTTCTGTTTTTTTTGCCACTGATCGAGAAAGTGGGAACCCCATTGTGACGACTCAAAGCAACATGACCTCTTCGGTACTTAACTACCTGGGGTTAGTTGACACGAAAATGAAAAACTTTGATCGTGCGGTGAAATACATGGACTCAGCCATCCGCCTCGACCAAAAAAATCCAGAGTTCTACATCAATCGCGGATATGCGTTTCAAGAAATGAAGGATACCCTGCGTGCCACTCAAGATTACGAAAAAGCGCTTGCTCTGAACCCTGAAACCAGCTTGGCGCGCCACAATCTGGCGGTGCTATCTGCCAAGAAAGGAAACTTGAAGGAGGTTGAAAGATTATTGACTGAAGCGATTGAACGCAGCCCTCAGAACGCCCTCTACTTCACGGCGCGAGGAATAAATTATACTGCCCAGGGTGACATCGCAAAAGCCATTGCCGACTACAGCACCTCCATTCATTTCGACAACACCAATCCAGAGGTTTGGATGAGGCGCGGTTTGTTGAAACAAAAACAAAAGGACCTCAATGGCGCACTTACTGACTTCACGCAGTCGATCAAGCTGAAAGATGACAACGAAAAGATCTGGATTTGCCGAGGAAATTTGATGCTCGAACTCAAACGCGCAAAAGAGGCCGTTGAAGATTTTACGATCGCCTGTACGCTTAAACCCGAATTTGGGCTGGCGTACTTTTCCCGAGCAATTGCGCACCAGCGAAATGGAAATCTGAAAGACGGATGTGAAGATTTAAAGAAAGCCCAAAGCCTCAACTTCCCCGTTGATGAAAAGGTAAAAACCTCTATATGCAAATGATCGTTTTGGCATCTTATTTGTTGATCTGGTGCCGTTAATCAATTGTCGTTGAAAAAAATTCTTCGCTGGCTTCTGTGGATTTTCTTAACGCTGGCCGTCATCGTAGTTTCTTTGATTGGTCCCGTTGACGACACGCCCTTGCAGGAACAGCCATTCTATAAGAATACGATAAAACAGTTAACGGAGATCCAACCCATTCACAGTGACGGGAAATCGCCGTTAAAAACAAGTTGGGTTGCGATCAACATTACTCCACCAGGGCCGATGCCCATGGCGGGCTACGCGCCACGTGACCATTTTGAAAAAGTACACGATTCAGTATACGTGCGCGTGCTGGGCATTGACAATGGCAGTGTTCAGTGTTTTATCGTTAGCGCCGATTTGCTTCTCTTCCCCCCTGCTCTGAAGACCAAAATTGTGGCAAAAGCCGCCTCACAAAATCGCTTCCTCTATTTTACCGCTACCCATGCCCACAGCAGTTTGGGCGGGTGGAATGACAGCGTGGTCGGGAATCTCATCTTGGGCCACTACAACGAAGCCTGGGTTGATGGTTTGGCCGAAAGGATCGTTTCGTCAATCGATGCAAGTTCAAACAACATGAAGCCCTCTTCGATCGCTTATTTTGAATCCGATGCGAGTGAATATGTGGAGAATAGAATTGATTCGGAAAAGGGAGCTGTGGATGGTTTCGTCCGCGGGTTTAAAATCACTCGCGACGACGGGACGAAAGGGCTGTTGGCAAGCTATAGCGCGCACCCCACCAACATCAGTCATCTCAGTCTTGAGCTTTCGGGCGATTACCCAAATGCATTGATAAAAAAAGCAGAGAGTAACGGATACAACTTCGCGATGTTTGGTGCGGGGATGGTGGGCAGCCATCGGGTGAAGTGGATGGAGGAACGGGAGTTTGTGATGTGCGATACACTTGCTGCCCGACTTTTTCGAAAAATAGAAACTTCAAGCGGCAGTAAGCTGGAGGGCTCGGAAATCTCGACCGCTGTTTTTCCGATCGAATACGGGCCTTCACAATTGCATGTACTGCAAAAATTCAAAGTAAGAGACTGGGCGTTTCGAAGCCTTTTCACAAGACTGAAAGGAGACATCAACTATTTGAAAATTGGGCAGGTGATCATGCTAGGTACTCCCTGTGATTTTTCGGGAGAAATCTTTACCCGCGATGGCCTTGGAAAAATTGCTGACGCAAAGCAGGAGAAATTGTTCATCACCAGTTTTAATGGAGAGTATGTGGGTTACATCACTTACGATGATCATTATTTCCATTCGGAACAAGAAGAAGTGATGGCGATGAACTGGGTGGGGCCGTTTTATGGTAGCTATTACTCCCAGATAGTCAAAAAAATTTTGGAGAAGAACTGACAGCATAGTCAGCACGGTCAGGCATTGGATGGTTTATAACTCATCAATCTGTACCAAAGGGCTCATAAAAAATATGCACGAAGCAGTCAGAAACAACCGTCTTTCCTACTCTGGAAGAACAAACATGGTTCTGTACACTTAGCATTGGCGTTTTGTCAACGTAGAAACCAGAGCCAACTATTCTGGTTACGCACTAACAAGCGGGGAGATCAAGGATGGACTGCAATCAATGTTCGCGCAGTAGCATAATCTGTAAATTATGATGTGAATTCTGGGTTTGAAAAAGATTTTGACTACTGATTTTGATGTAGCATTTTGCAAGTGATAGAGTAATAATCCTCCCAGGCGAGAAAGCGAGCGGCGAGCGAAGAACCAACTGCGGAATTCATTTCGCTAAAATACTTCTCCTTTAATTTGATTTCTCTCTTCATGAGTGAAAGCAGATTATACCCGTGATTCTTTGATACCAAGGGCGTGAGGTCGGCTGCGTCCACAGAAAACAATTCAAACAAATCGTATGTCTCACCCATCAAGTAGTCGCACTCTTGCTCATAACGGAAATAGACCTGAAAAAAGGTGTCGGCCTCTTTTGGAGAAAGCGACAAAGCGTTCGTGATCATATTATACTTGGCCTGTTTTAATTTGTCAGCTGAAAACGCATTGTGCAAGAATCGAAAATTTCGCAATGACGACTGATCATATATTCGAGCACTCTCAATCAAGTCGAGCATTGCTTCCGCTTGTAAGAACTGGAAACCTATGATGCCGTTGTGGTCGTGACTGATCTGATTGAAGTATTGATGTTTGACAATCAGTTCGTTGAAACGACAGGCTATTATTTCGCACCCATTCTCAAATGCCTTTTGCTCATCACCCCCTTTCTCAGTCTGCGCCAATTTCTGAATGGCACTATATGTTTGTGAAGACACGCCCTGGGTCTTGCCTAGGTAGTCTTTGTATTGTGCCCAAAAGGATATTTCGTGCCATTCGGAAAGTGAAATGCTGGCCCTGACAAGATCCATGCGGGTGTCGTTGGGAATGGATGCAACAAAACTCGTTTGACTATATGCGCTGAACGCCATTACGTTTAAGAATACGAGGATAAAATTATGTTTCACTTGCTAGCACCATGGGCCGCATTGCATCAAGCCATGAACCCTTTGGTTGAACTGTCCATGAAAAATCCATTCCCCCATTACGTGAGTTAAAAACGAACTCGCCAAAAAGAGTGTGTAAAATTTTTCCCAGTTCAGTAAGTTTTCTAATGCTCAACTCATCCCCGTTGGAAAAAAAATCTTGCTGTCAGAAGAAGATGTGGTGTCTCGTTCAATATCTTTTTTTTGCGCCAGGGACTAATAGCATGATATTTATTTCCAAAAATGGCAACGGAATCCACAATAATTGCGCACTGAAAAAAGCGCCAAGGCATATGTAAAAACGCTGTTAATTGGTCATTTGATGATGTGCGTCATATTTTTTTTTCAGATCGATCATTGTTCACCAAACCCAAACCTTTTTACAATTGTCTCCTCTTGTTCAAAAAGTGAATTAAAAAAATGAAGGTTTTAATGTTCGGGTGGGAGTTCCCACCTCATATTTCCGGAGGTCTGGGCACGGCTTGCTATGGCCTTACCAAAGCGCTCGTCAACAGGGGCACGCAAATTCTTTTTGTTGTGCCGCGCGCTTTTGGAGACGAGGAAATGAACCTGATTGACGCCAGTGAGATTCTTATTTCCGAACCCGACAAAATGGTACTCACTAATCTTAATGCACACATCGACACACCCGCGCGCCTTGAAGTAATCGGCGTTCCTTCTGGTATAAAACCTTACACATTTGGTTCTCAGAGCCAATTATATGCTATTGAAAATTGGAGTTATGAAATCCAATCCGCAACCCAGGAAATCGGAAAAGCAAAAAAGTATAAGTTTTCGGGAACGTATGGTTCGCAGTTGTTGGAAGAAGTGATAAGTTACAGCGAGGTGGCCGTGGCATTGGCCAAACATCATTCATTTGATGTGATCCACGCGCATGATTGGCTCACCTATCAGGCTGGAATTAAAGCCAAAGAAGTCAGTGGCAAGCCTTTAGTCATGCACGTTCACGCAACAGAGTTTGACAGGGCTGCTCAAATAGATCCGCAGGTATATGCTATTGAGCGCGAAGGTTTCGAAAAAGCTGATCGTATTGTCGCCGTGAGCGACAGGACCAAACGCATTCTGGTTTCGAGATATGGCATACCCCAAGAAAAAATAAGTGTGGTTCACAATGGGATCGTCGCCAAAAAAAAACAGGCGGCGGTGAGCGCACCCCGATTGGGCAAAAAGATAGTTTCGTTTTTAGGAAGGATAACCTACCAGAAAGGGCCACACTATTTTGTTGAAGCCGCACGCAAAGTGTTGTTGCATTTACCTGATGTACATTTTGTCATGGCCGGGTCGGGTGATTTATTGCCCGCAGTGATTGAGCGTGTGGCACAGCTCCGTCTCTCTTCTCGATTCCATTTCACGGGCTTCCTGAAGGGTTCGCAAGTAGATAAAATCTGGTCAATGAGCGATCTATACGTTATGCCCTCAGTGTCTGAGCCGTTCGGCCTTGCTTCGCTGGAAGCTATCCAGTCGGGTGTTCCCGTGATTATCTCCAAGCAATCGGGAGTTGCCGAAGTTATGCCCCATGCCATCGCAGTCAACTTTTGGGAAGTCGATCGGTTGGCCAATGCGATGCTTCATGTACTCCGTCGTCCGAGCCTGTCGAATACTTTAAGAAAAAATAGTAAGCAATCATTAAAGCAGATAACCTGGGAAACTGCAGCTATAAAAATTAACCACCTCTATCATGAGCTCGCTTCAAAGAATTAACCCGATGCGTTCGTTGAATTTGTACTTTCAGGTGCATCAGCCAAGGCGCCTTCGCGGTTTGAGCTTCTTTGACATTGGAAAAAATGAAACATATTTCGATGATGCACTGAACGAAAGAATTATTTGCGAGGTAGCCAGAAGATGTTACTGGCCGGCCAACCTGTTGTTGTTAAAACTAATTCAACGGTATCCACAGGTACGGATTACTTTTTCCATTTCGGGTAGTGCCTTGGAACAGTTAGAGAAGTTTTGTCCTGCTGTATTGGAAAGTTTTCGCATGCTGGCATCTACCAAGTCAGTCGAATTTTTAGGGGAAACCTATTATCATTCCTTGTGCTCGCTAGTAGACCCTCTGGAATTTGCGGACCAGGTCACCAAACATTCAGATGCCATTGAAAGACTGTTCGGGGTAAAACCAACTGTATTTCGGAATACGGAATTGATTTATTCCGACCACTTAGGCGAACTGGTCCAGCAACTTGGATTCAAAGGTGTGTACCTGGACGGCATCCAAAAAATACTTCGCCAAAGAAGCCCGAACAGATTGTACGCGCACCCGTATGCTGGAGACCTAAAACTCTTGCTTCGGAACTACCGGCTGAGTGATGACATCGCGTTTCGCTTTTCCGACATGTCATGGGAAGAACACCCTTTGACGGTGAGCAAATTCTTGTACTGGATAGAGCAGTACCCATCGCACGATCAACTGATCAATCTGGGAATGGATTATGAAACTTTTGGAGAACATCAAAAATCAGAAACGGGAGTACTAAGATTTCTCGATGATTTACTGACGGCAATAGCGAGGCACAAGAAAATAGAAATGGTCACAGCTTCGGAGGCCATCCAACGCCTGGCTACCGAAGAATGCATCTCTGTACCTACACACATCTCTTGGGCCGATCGCGAACGGAATCTGTCGGCATGGCTTGGCAATGATATGCAGCGCGATGCTTTCCGTTCGATGAATAAACTAAAAAAGGATGTGATCGACACAGGCCGCCCCTCCCTGCTCAATACTTGGCGACACTTGCAAACCAGTGATCATTTTTATTATATGTCAACCAAAAAGCACGACGACGGAAAGGTTCATGAATATTTCAGTCACTATTCATCTCCCTACGAAGCCTTCATGAATTACATGAATGCCATCGCTGACCTGGAACATAAAATCCTGAAAGCCCAAAAACCCCTCGAGAAGAATCAACCCTCGCAGCATGTAGTCAAAGAAATCTCGGCGATGAACAACATCGTCGAAAAATTCTCTCACTTAATTTAAGCATCAAGCCATGATATTAACGGCCGAAAAATTATTGAAAGACAGGGCACACGCAGCGCATCTTCTCGCCAATAAAGTGGTTAATTATAAAAATACCGATGCGGTTGTCGTTGGCGTTGGCTCTGAAGGTGCGGCAGTTGGTTCGTCATTGGCGAATGAACTGAATTTGGTTTTCGAAGTCGTGTTATGTCGCCCGGTGAAAGATCCTGCCCACCCCGAGAAAACGATCGGGTCGATAAGTGATGGATTGGTGCTATTGGATGAACATAGTCATACTGTTCCACAAGACTACATGATGCGGCAAGTAGCCAATCTCAAGAGAGAGATAGAAAATGACTATCGGCTTATTTACGGTAGCAAGCCGCGGCCTTCGTTTAAATACAAGACGGTTATCCCCGTAGGTGACGTGCTGTCGACGTCTCACAGTTTATTGGCGGGCTTGAAAGTCATTAAAAATCAAAGCCCACTGCACATGATTGCAGCAATACCGGTAGTCGAGCCGCTCGCTGCTACAGAAATTGCTGCCGAAGTGAATGACCTCGTATTTGTTCACATGCAAATGGGCTGGCTAAGCGAGAAAGATTTTTATGCCAATTGTCATCCTGTTGATCTAGAAGAAATTAAGAGTTCAATCACGTCTTTAAAGAAGGGCAATCTTTAGGACAATTGCTTTTATCCATCAATGAAGACGGAAATCTTCAACCACAGGGATTTCCTATTAATTTAGAAACGCGTTTACGTAACTCAGAATTGTTTTTGTTTGCATCATGAGGCTCACGTGCCCTTGCGCCGGAACAATCGCTAAATGCGATTTTGGCATTGGGCTTAAATCAGAAACACCTCCGCCAAGTAATTGATACGTTTTCATCAATTCAACTTTATTTGTACCATCGTTGTCGCCTGAAATTATCAATACGGGCGAGGTAATTTTCGCAATATTTGAATCTCCGCAGTCAAATGGTACTTTCGCAAAATCAAACATCTGTTGTAAAAACTTTGTCCATTTGGTTTTATCAGGTGCTACGGCGTCGTAGGCTGTTTTTATTGGCGTATTATCAAACAATTCAGGTTTAAAATCTTTAAACGCGGTGTTCACGATGGGCAACCAGCCATCCGTTTTGTAAGTGGAAGAAATGATTACCAATTTTCTTAAACGCTTAGGGCTTTGTATAGCAAACTGGTATGCGATAGAACCTCCCATGCTATATCCTGCCACATCCGCACTGTCAATTTTTAAGTAATTCATTACTCCTTCCACATCTTTTGCCAACGTAACGATATCCAATTTTCTGTCGGAATAGGGCGTGTGGCCATGCCCTTGAAATTCAATGGCAATTACTTTTCTTGTTTTTGACAGTTCAGGTATCAATTCTGCCCAGTTCAATTCAATGGTGTAAAAGGCACCGTGCAGTAAAATGATAGGTTTACCATCACCATGCACTTCGTAATAAACTCTAACGCCGTTAGTAGTTGCGTAGCCGCTTTCCTTCGGTTTAGTCTGTTGCGCAAACGCTTGAAGTGCCGTACAAAAAAGCACAGCCATAACGAAAGCGCATTCAAAGAAATAAGAGCCTTTGGATATTTTATTCATAATTGATCCATTTATTATATTTGCAACTGATCAGTTGCAAATATATGCGACTCTTCGCTTTCTCAAAATGTTTTCGTGAATTTTTTATAGCCTCCGCCCTTTGGTGCAATCCCGAAAGACTTCATCTTGAACAGAAATTAGGCCGCTTACGAATTATTTCGATCAGCTCAAGAGGTCATGGAGAGCCAACTTGATGTTTTCAAACCTAAATGTATAGCCTTGCTGTAACAGCCTGACAGGTACGACCCTGCGACTTTTTAGAATCAATTCTGTTTCCGTTCCAATTAGTAGCGCGCCAAATTCGAGTAACCATTTTGGTTGAGATAATCCAAAGGGAATATTCATGGCTTCTCTAATCGATTTCATCATGGATTTATTTGGAATCGGTGAAGGCGAAGTAACGTTGTAAACCCCGATTGTCCTTTCACTCGTGATGAGAAACTTAACAATCCCAACAAAGTCATCCTCATGGAGCCAACTGAAAAACTGATCACTGCTTCCGTGCTTTCCTCCCATGCCGTCGCCATGAATTTCAGCACTTTGCTTACTCACCCATTTGTTACGATTCCCGCTAAGTGAAATCGCGGCCTTCAATTACCCTGGTGAAACATCCTGCGTTCTACAAAGTCACAGGACCATATGTAGTTCGAATCGTTACACATCTATCGCAGTTTCGTGTATTGCAGAAAGAAAGCAGCGTTGTCATATTTCGACAATGCAACTGGTCATTTTAATAACTGATTTAATAACACAGAAACATCACTCCACAACATGAATATTTTTTACAACGTCAAAAGTAGCGTGTTGCTAGTGGCATTAATTAGTAACAGCACATACGCGCAGCAAGCCTTGCAAGCGGCGCATTCAAAAGAAAAATTTCCAACGGCGTTGGTGCTAAGAATCAATGACGGAACGGGACCAAAAGAAAGAGATACGAGAGACACTAGCGACGACACCTCCATAGCGGCAGGGGTCGAAGAAACGGAACCGAAAATACCGTCGGCGGTTACTGAATATATTCCAAACCCCACGCCACGACCAGTAACCAAACCGCAGCATCTCGGCAACACTCCCATTTTTATTTCAGTAGTGCATAAGAGTTCAAAAAAAATCCTCAACGGTATAGTGAAGGTCATCGACAAGGAAAACAAAGAATTGCTGGGTAATGTGAAGGCGAATTCCTATTACACGATACAAGATCCAAAAACAAAATCAGGGGACATTATTTTGTTGGTCTCAGCTTTTGGGTTCGGCGACGCGATGCAGCACATGAATTACAAGGAAACTGAGCGCGACACCCTGAAACCGAATGTAACACTCTTCGGCAATTTCTTTATGTTGACCTTTGAGCTGGAGAGAATAAAATCAGGATCACAGACCACGCTTTCCGGTGTCTATTTTCTTGGCGATGCCGCGATCATGGTTCCGAGCAGCAAAAGTCAACTCAACGAGCTGCTGGATATGTTGAAAGAAAATCCGCAGATGAAGATTCGACTGGAAGGACATACCAATGGCGACGTGAAAGGTGAAATTATCACGATCGGGCCTTCGAAGAATTATTTTGGCTTGGCAGCAGATAAACGCACGAAACAGGGGTCGGCTAAGGAGTTGTCTGCGGAGCGAGCGGAAGTGATAAAATCATGGTTGATAGATCAAGGTATTGAGAGTGCACGGATTGCGACATGTGGGTGGGGAGGCGACAAACCATTATACCGCGCGAATAGCCCCTTCGCGCGCAGAAATTCACGCGTAGAGGTGATTGTGATGGACTGACAGCCAAAACGAAATTAGTCCGATCACTCCCTCGCTTGAGAGTTCCACTTATTATGGTGGTAAAATGTTTGTCGTCAGTTTCACATCCTCGCTTGACGTTGGAACATGGGAAAAAACCGGGTGAAGGATTTTGGCCCTTTTCTCTTACTGCTCATTTCTTTTGTGTATCTTTAAGAATCAATTCTTTGAATCGCGCAGAGGCGATTTTCTTCGTCAAGAACGTTACCTCCCTCTAGATTTTTCCAATTGAAGGGACACTTATCGGTAATGGACAAGATATGACAACAAGATTTTTCAGTATGCTACCAAATTCTGTCTACTTCTCCTTGTGGAGCAAGTATCGCCCCGTGATTATTCAATTGATGCTCGCTTCTGAAGTAAGCCCACAGAAATACCGCCTTTTCGATCATGAGTTTAAGGCTGCAAACTCAAAGGAAAAAACGTATTCATTTGAATTGAGTGTTTTCGCAGGAAAAGCATTGAACAATATTAAAGAATCCAAGGCCGCCCAGGAATTGCTGAGTGTTTTAAACATGTCAAGAAAAGGGAACGAGCTCTTGGCTGAATTCCAATTTGAGTTTTCGTTGGATAGGCACTTTGTATTTCATGTCTCACGCAAAGGGACAGCCCAGTAGGAAATCCCGAACACGGATTCGAAAAGTGCTTAGAAGCCGAAGCGTTGAAGAAACTGTTTCTTCGAGTCTGTATACTTTGAAACAGCCCCAAGCTTATGCATGCAATAAATGTAAATCCATGCCAAGTCAAGTTGGTAAGGCAAGAATCCTGCCCGCGCGCTTTGCGGGTACAAATGATGGTTGTTATGCCACTCACCTGAAAAGAATCCAGGGCGATTCTGATTGATGGACAGATTGCTGCGGTCAAAATCAACTCCTTCTTTGTGTTTCACCTTGCCGCCACCGTGCCCTGTGTAATTGAAAGCTCTCACCAGCACATACCAAAACATGGCGCCCGTGAAAAGCGCACATGCCAACGCATGGCCACCGACAAGAAAGAATATTCCGTACCAGAATGCCCAATTCACGATCCAAAGGCCAATGACGTACAGTGGAGACGCGATGGATCCCCATTTCAAATACGTTGAATAAGAGTTTATCCAAACTCCGGTATGGCTAAGAAAGTGGCTTGCTTTCCTATAATTCACTTCATCCATATCTTTAGCGATCGCCTGGTGGTTGACATCGGAAAGCATACAGTACATGATGCCCGCGTGAGAGTTATACGGGTCACCCGGTTCATCGGATTTCAAATGATGAACATGATGTGAGACTACGTACACCTCTTCTGCAAAAGTGCGCAAAACTAAATTCTGCGTAATAAAACGCCATAACGGATGGCTAAATGTGTACGCGCGATGAGTGCAGTAACGGTGAAACCAGATCGTCCCGTGAGTGCTCATCACAATCATCCCATAAATCGCCGTGGCCAATACCAGAGGCCAACTGATATAATACAAAAGGAAAAAACAGAAAAACGGAATCAGGCATAATGCGAGAAACCAGTTAACAAAGGGAATCCAATTCCTTTTTGACTGGAATATATTCACTCGCGAAAAGGCTTCTCTCCATAATTGCTTGGGAGCCGGGGCAATCAAGTCGCCGTTCTTGTCGGCCCACCCATAGGATGGAGGTTGCAAGACGCGATCAATAAATAGGTCGTCACATTTCTTCATTGCGCAATGGAAATCAGCGTCTGAAAACAGCATCCAAGATTGTCAGCCAAAAAGGAGGTCAGGTTAGTGGGGATCGGATAAAAAAGATTTAGAGAAGTGGCCAGCTAGTAGGTCTTAGTTTTTGCTGAATGTTTTATAAAAGTACCGATTATCCAAGTGCCAACCTAGTCAAACAGGATTATTAAAGTGTGAAAGTTCACGGGAGTTCGTGCGTTCTGTCCTAATCTCTAAAACAAGTTTTTGATGCTCAACGGTTTCAACCAATCTTCCGAGGGAAGCGGTGTTGCGGCAAGTTCCCGCAAGTATGCTGATTTTAGAATGGCCTCGGCCCTGACGGAAACCGGGACATAGAAGGGCCACTCCCCTTTCGGTGTAATCTGTCTTGCAACTTACTGAGCTCAGTGCCTACTACTCGCCACGGCGCCTCACACCTGATCCCCAATCCTACTCCGAACGGAGGCTTCTGACTGGATTTGCCAAAGCCGCCTTTACCGATTGGTAACTCAC
>DATJJP010000097.1:0-129093 GCA_035492075.1 Cyclobacteriaceae bacterium
GCTACTTATACCGTAACCGTTGGAGGTCCTTATTTCTTAAGGGCTTTGAGCAACGGGTGCTGGAGTTCAAGTCAGGTAGCAAGTGTTGGTATTAACGATATACCATCTAGTCCAGCAGTGCCGATAAGTGCTGGCAACACCTGCGGACCGGTAACCTTGTCGTATAACGGCACCCCTCCATCGGGTATCGGGTGGTACTGGCAAGGAACGAATGTCTCGGGGCAAGACAATACATCTGTTCAGGCAACTTCCAGTACCTATCCCGCTTCAAATACCGGAACCAACTCCTACTACATAGCCGCACGGAATACTTCCACTGGATGTTGGAGTCCGGCGACGCCGATATCCGTCACGATGAACCCCAATGCTACGACACCAGTTAACCCCGTTGCCTCTAGCAACACATGTGGAATAAAGACGCTGTCGTATGGAGGTACACCGCCAAGCGGTACGACCTGGTATTGGCAGGGGACAAATTCAAATGGTGCCGATACTTCACCAACGGCAACATCTGCTACTTATAATTTAAGCGCGAGTGGCAGATACTACATAAATGCAAAAAATAACTATGGATGTTGGAGCCTTGGCAGCGGTTACCTGGATGTTGTTTTCAACCCCATCCCCGCAAACCCGTCGGTACCGGTTAAAACTACCAACACTTGTGGCCCTGTAACTTTGTCCTATAACGGCAGCCCTCCGTCTGGTGTGGCCTGGTATTGGGAAGGAACGAATGCCTCAGGGCAAGATAATTCTTCTCCAACTGCAACCTCGAGTACCTACTCTGTTTCGGCTGGAGGAACTAATAATTACTATATCACAGCGCAGAACACCTCGTCGGGATGTTGGAGTACAGCGACATCGGTGCCCGTCACAATGAATCCAATTCCTTCGGCACCAGGCTCAAACGTGATCACAGCTACCACTAATCTTTGTGGGGCGAAGACCTTGTCATATTCTGGTGCACCTCCTGTTGGCATTGGCTGGTATTGGCAAGGGACCAATGCATCTGGCCAGGATTATACTTCACCCAATGCCACATCAGCAACCTACTCTGCTTCGACGAATGGAAGCGTAACGTACTATCTCGCAAGTCGTAGTACGATTGGTTGTTGGAGCGGCACCCCCAGTTCGTTGAATGTTTCGGTGGATATCCCCACTCCGCCTCAAGCTCAGCCATCACCTGGTCCTCAATTTTGCGAATGGGATGTTATGTCCCTCACGGCGGTACCTTCAGTGGGAACTGCAAAATGGTATAGCTCGACAAATGCCTTTTTGTACTACGCCAATACTTATTATCCTGTCAACCTTAATGTTGGTACCTATACCTACAATGTGACCAATGTGGATGGCAATGGTTGCGAAAGTTCATCCGTGCCATACTCGCTGACTGTATTGTCGAACTGCGACCAATACATCAACTGGCAGGAGACTATTACCCACTCTTACAGCAGTTCGACTGACACGAACGGATCAATCACATCAGATAATAGAACCTACACAGATGGTTTTGGTACGCCCATTCAGTCACAAGCGATGTCGCTGGCGAACAATCAAGTATTTGCAACTGAAAGCATTTACGATAAACTTGGAAAGCAGACGCTCACCACGCTGCCAGCCCCGATCAATAGCAGCAGTTTTGTGTACAGGTATAGATTTGCAACGAGCACCACAAATCAAAAGTATTCGTGGACTGATTTTGATCAACCTATCACTGGAAACAATCTTGCTGGAGAAGTGAACAACCCTAATCCAGTTGCGAACAACGGTCAGGGTACGCTGGGATGGTATTACTCAAGTGCCAATACCATGGAGCCGAACACGCCCACAACAAACTATCCCTATGCAAGAACATATACGCCGCCTGGTCCCGATCCAGCGACTTCAAAAGGAACTGGCCCAGGTGATGCATACAAGACGGGAGGTGGGCACGAAACACAAACAGCGCGTTCACTTATTACATTGGATGAGTTGAGCACGTATTATAACCTTCGACCTTATTTCAACACAAGCACGCCGTATCAGACTGCGGCCACCACGATATATAATATACCCTCAAACATTTACACCCCCCAATTCCCCGCTTACGGTGGCGCAACAAAAACAAGTTATCGGAACTTCTCCTGTACGACTACATCTGGTAATCCTGGTGTCTATCCAATCAATGGAACAATTTTAGTTTCGCCTGGAGCGACGTACAACTTTCAGGTTATGGCCAGCAAATCGGATGTTGGAATCCCGCAGTTGCACGTGACCGATGGTGCTGGCAACGACATCGCATGGGGACCTGCTCTTCCCATGTCAGGGGGGCTTCCCGTTCAAGTTACAATGACCTTTACAGTGCCTGCAGGTGTCAACATGATTCAACTCGGGCTTCAATGGAGAAATCCAACGGGCAGTTTCCAGTTCAACATCGATAATGCTATGTTACAGAAGCAAACTCCGTTGATAGGTTACAAAATCATTACTACCGATCCAGACGGAAAGATGACCGCCTCTTTTGTTGATGCAGGCGGGAATGCGATTGCCTCGGCCTTGGTGACATCCGTAAGCGGAACGCCTCCCAATCAGACAGCAGTGTATGATAACACGACATGGAACTACAACTTTTACAATGACATTGGCCAGTTGGTTGCCTCTGTCGATCCGAACGGCGTCGTTATTGGCAGCACCATTAAACCAAAATTCCTAACCACTTACAAGTATGACCAATTCGGACGCCTAATATCCAGCAAATCGCCTGATGGCGGAGTTTCGCTTTTTGTTTACAGTACCGACGGGAAAATCCGCTTCTCTCAAAACAATGAACAACGAACCGCCGATCCGAACCACAAAAGATTCTCTTATACCAATTACGATTATCTTGGAAGGATGATTGAGTCAGGTGAATATAAATTCGCTTCTACTGGTGACTTCGCCTTCGACTCGGTTGATGTAGCATCCAAAGATCCGAACTCCATATTAAACCTTATCGATAATGTTGGCTACGCAAGTGTAACGAGAAGAGGACATAATTCCACCGCTGACAGATATAGCGATACCACGTTTATCGACTACGATTATCCTACAACCTTCCCTCCTGCAGACAACTTTGTTTCTGATGGCATACACAAAAAGCAAAATAATTTGGTCGGTCAAATTGTGCGCACCAAAAATGCAAATGCAACCACCTGGTACAGCTATGACGAGTTTGGTCAAGTGGAATGGACCGTACAAAATATCGCTGGCCTTGGAAGCAAGACGATTGACTACACCTACGACTTCCTCGGCAATGTTTTGAGAGTCGCTTACCAAAAAAAGCAAAGTGATGCATTTTATCACCATTACACGTACGATGCCGACAGCAAGCTGGTTAATGTTTCCACTAGCTTGGATAGTGTAACCAAAACAACACGAGCGAATTACTACTACTACTTGCATGGCCCAATCAAACGCGTGGAACTGGGCACTAACCAGCAGGGTATCGATTATGTGTACAACGTAGACGGTTCACTGAAGGCAATTAACCACCCTGATCCTTTGCAAGACCCAGGGACCGATGGGTTCAGTGGAGTTCACTCTGGATTTTTGCGGGACGCGTTTGGCATGGCCCTGGATTATTATAGCAACGACTACACTGGCGCCAACCTTAACACGTTTGGAAATTTGAACCCATCAGGTACAACTGATCAGTTCGGTGGCCTAATCAAATCACAACGTTGGCATACCCAGGCAGGTAATCAGGCACAAGTTGCCTACGCATTTAATTATGACAACCAGAACAGGTTCAGTGCCGCGAATTTTGGCTCGGTGACAGGTGTGGCTGGAAGTTATTCTTTCACCGCGTCTCCTTCACTACAGTACAAAGAAGCTGTTGGTGGATATGATAACAACGGAAATATCTCGTCACTGAGCCGTAACAACAAAGCGGGCACGGTGATTGGAAATTATACATATAACTACACCGCGAACAAAAACCAGTTGGCGTCAATCACCGGAAATACCACGGTAAACTATCTATACAACACCATCGGACAAATGACGCAACAGACCGAGGGCAGCAACACGATGATCGTGGGCTACAACGCCTACGGTCTCACCAAGGAAGTACGCGATGGAAACAATAATGTGCAGGAGCAATATTTCTATGACGACCGCGGTGATCTTGTGAAGAAAGTAACGCCGCTGCCAAGTACAGTTGGAACGGGTACGAGAACTACTTACTACGTATACGACGCGAGCGGAAACATTCTCGCCACGTACGAGCAGAATGGAGGAAATGCGGTGGCATTGGTCGAGCAGCCGATCTACGGATCTGGCCGTATCGGGATGATGAAACCGAAAAGCGGAGTGAAGAGATATTTCTATGAGGTGAATGACCATCTGGGCAATGTGCGTGCTGTGATAGGTCCGCGTACGATGGATTTGGTCACTGCCAATTATGAGATCGCCAATGCAAATCTTGAGCAAAGTCAGTTTTTGAGGACAGACGACGCGCGGAAGATCAATGCAACTTTGTTCAACCATACATCAGGAGGCAGCTATTCGCAACGTCTCAGTGGGAGCGCCAATGAAAAATATGGATTGGCACGATCGATCGCGGTCAACCCAGGCGATACAATCACCGCAAAAGTATATGCAAAATACGTTGACACTAACAGCGCCAATTGGACAGCGGCGTTAAATACCCTAATGGGGCAGATTGCAGCACATACCGCTGGCGTAGTAGTGGACGGAACAAACTACAATCAGAGCGATGCCTCGTTTCCTTTTCCGAATTTGGTGGACAAAACCGGAAGCACAGGTGGCCCCAAGGCTTTTTTAACATGGTTGATTTTTGACCGGAATTTTGTGTTGACCAACGGAGGGTATACAAGACTTAGCAGCGCCCCAAAGGAAGATGGACAAAATGTGGCGCATGAATTGATGGTTTCGCCGACAATCAGCATTACCGAGCCAGGCTACATGTACATCTACATCAGCAACGAGAATGACACGCCCGTGGACGTCTACTTCGATGACTTTCAAGTGACGCAGACCCATTCGACAATAGTGGCTGGTGGTGACTATTATCCGTTTGGGATGACCATCAACGAAAGGCAGATTTCGCAAGAGCGTTATCGTTATGGGTATCAGGGGCGCTACTCCGAGTTTGACTCGCTTACTAAGACGAATACATTCCAACTTAGACTGTATGATCCTAGATTTGGAAGGTGGCTCTCGCCTGATCCTTATGGGCAGTTCAGTTCTCCTTATGTTGGCATGGGGAACAACCCGGCGAACGGTGTCGACCCAAATGGAGGAATCTTTGGTCTTGGTGCGGTTGCTTCAGGCATGATTATTGGCGGAGCATTAGGAACAGCAATGGGTTTGATAGTCGATCCTGATCACTGGTATTACTACACCGCGGGAGGAATTGGATTAGGTGCGCTAGGTGGAAAAATTTATGATGATAATTTTGGATTAGAAGTGCCTGGACTTCGTAGATATGGAAAGCTCAAAGGAGGAGGAAGATCGATGTCTGGATCAGGAACTTCGAATGTGGTTCCGCCAGCTAAAGTAGGTTTGATTAATCCTTCCTTTATAAGACCGTTGATAGAAAAAGCGATACAACCCCCACCCGCAAGCATTAATATACAGGGGCCTCCAACTGACTTAATGCTAAACCCAAGCGGTGGAACCATTAGAGAACAAGACGGGTTCGGTTCAGGTGCATACGGTGCTCCCAGAGATGGCGGAACTAGAACTCATTTGGGTATTGACATAACCACCACCGTCGGTCAAGACATAATTGCGCCCGAGGATGGAACTATAACATACTTCCAAGATCACAGCGGATTGGATATTGATCGTGCACCAAATTTGAGGGTCAAAAAAATAAGGATATTGTATGTGAATAAGCCCGCGGGCTTGGCTTATGGTGTTGCATATCAAGTACGTGCTGGTTCAGTAATTGGTACAGCAGCTAACTTAAGTAACCTTGGCTACCCAAGCGGTATAACACCTCACGTACACGTGCAATTGAGGGCCGGAGGTAGATGGATTAATCCGACACCTTATTTCTTTCCATGACCATAAATAATAAATAAAAGATGAAAACAGTCATTTTGTTCGCTCTGGCTTTGTCAATGTCTACAGTAGTCCTATCGCAAAAGAAAGCTGAGAAACTTTACGGTAAATGGAGTGAAAAAAGTATTAATGGAAAAAGTCCAATTGAATGCCCCTACCAAATTCACTTTGAAAAGGCCAACTACAAGATACTCAATGTGTGTTATGGCTTAGACCCCAAACTCCCCGTCACGGAGGACGGCGTATGGTCATACGACTCTACAAAAAATACCATTACATTGAAGAATAGAAAGTCACTTGACAACAACGATCTATTCCATGAACCCAAATCAACGCTGAACGTTCACGTCAAAGAATACAAAACAAACTCCATTTCCATTTATTTTGACTCGGAGAAATCCCTTACGGTACTTCAAAGGCTGAAGTAGTCATGAGAAAAAATTGAGCTAACCTTGTTCGTTATAATCGCCATGAATGCTGCTCCTTTGCAGACGAAGTGTAAGGAAAGAATTTCAAGTTGTACGAAGGGGGAAATGCCGCATATGTTGCCAGGCATCGTTGCCATTGCGATCTTCTTCAATACTTGAACCTGTCCTTATAATGTAGAATTCTTAACTATGAAGGATCCTTTGAGCTTTGCTTTCCGTGCTAAAAACGGTGAGTATGCGTGGAAAGCTGATGACGTACCGAATGCAGTTAAATTGTTCAGCCAAAATAACTTGGCAATCATTGACGGCAACGCCTGGCTTGTTAACAAAGCGGGCAATGTAAATGAACTCTATTGGTTCAATTTTGAGATTCATGAGAAAGGAGAATACGAATCATGGGATGCCTATGTAGAATCGACTTCAAATGAGTTTTTGATTTCCTATAATCAAATCAAAAACGACAATAGTATTCTTGACGAAAAAGAAACGGATGAAGGGGTATTGTATTTTAATATTTCGTTTCTGGATGAAAAGGGGTATGCAGATTTGTCTCGTCGGGTCGATGAAATTTACCAGCAATGAAGATTCCTAATTTGTTTTAGCTCTTCTTCCAGGTTGTTATGAAAAGCAGATTCAGTCATCTTGTTGAGTCATTTCAGAACCTCAACCCATCCCTTGTAAGTCTGGGGGCATCCAGGTATGGCTACAAAAAAGTAATATGTATCCGCAGGTAATCCGGCGCTCAGCGGCCAGTTGTTCCTATAAGGAAATCCAGAAAATATCACGTCGCCCCAGCGATTAAATATTTTAACGTTTCCCAAGGTATCGTCTGTCAAACCAGTCACCTTAAAAGTTTCATTCTTTCCGTCGCCATTTAATGTGACCACATTGTTGTAAAAAATCCCCTCCGGTGTTTTAATAGTTACTGTATCTGAAGCTACGCCACACTGATTCTTTACTGTCACCCAATATCTGCCCGCGGACACAGGGTAATAAATCGAATCGACGGACCCTGAAGACCATGAATAGGTTGAACCCTGATTTGTGGCACTAAATTTTGGAAAGGTAGTGCACGCAAAAACGTCTTTTCCCAGGTCAACTGAAGGTGGCGAGAGAAATGATACGTTGATCGCTGCGTTGCCAGAACATCCAAAACTGTTGGTCACCGTGACACGATAATGGCCTGGACTATTGGCGACATCCGTTTGTCCAACAGACTGATCTTGCCAAAGATAAGTTGAGTAGTTCCTGCCTGGATCAAGCGTAAGTTGACTTCCTTGACAAAGAGTGGTGTCCCTACCAAGAGTTATTTTGGGTATTGGGTCCACGGTAATGGTTAATGTATCATGGGCATAAGTTCCGCATGTTTTCCCAGAGACAAGAATAGTCGTCGTCTTTTGAAGCATTGTACGCAAAACGCTTCTAGTAGAGATTATGTTGGAAGTGTCGGGCCATGTGGACCACTTTATTAAATCAAAGTTCTGACTTACGCTGAGCGAAGTTGAATCTCCTTTGCAGACTCGATCGCTCCCTGAAACTGACACAGAATTGCCATCAGGGCCGTCCACTTGTTCTACTGCGACATCATCGATAAAATAGAAAGCGTTATAATAGTGAGAGTCCGCGGCGCCACCCGTGCGATTAATGGCCGAGGTCACAGAATTGCCTGAAAAATTTCCGATCATTATCACATTGGCGGGTGAGGTTGCCATAAACACTCCACATATTCGTACCCATTGCGTTGCCGTAATGACATCGTTCGACACCACCTGTGGCTGATAGGAAGTAAGTACTTGGTTTGTTGCACGGTTTAGAATTCCACCAACAGTGAAACAAATGCCCAGATTATTTGCTGCATATACCATGCGGTTGGAGCAAGCTACGTACATCGATGCCCTATAGTATTTGCCAACAACCAATGGCTGCAAGAGTGTCGTTGAAATATATTCCCTGTAGTTGTCGTAGGCTCCCGCAGTTGTATTTCCATAAGTGAAAATCCCAGCGAACCTTTTTCCAGAATGGGGCATTTGAGTTCCGGGTTGTTCGTCTACCAAGCCACTCTCCGGCTGACCCGAAAAACAATTCGAGCCTAAGCTAGTGGTGAACATATCAGGACAGCCTAGGCTGGGCGCCCACCATTGACAAAAATATTTTGCCGTCATGTTGGGGTCATCGCTGAATGCACATTCATCTACACCGCATTCAAAATCTGGATTGGGAACTAGGTTTTGCCCCATTAGCTTGATGAACCCTGAACTACCAAAAACCAAAATCAGAAAAAATTTTAAGAAGGTCACCCGCCTCATTTTAACTCAATTTGAACTGATGAATTATCCCGAATATTCGGGATAAAATTCGGGATTTTTTGCAAAAGTCTAGTCTTAGAAAGCCGGCATGAAAATGTCAAAATCTTTGGAGATCAGTGTGCTTTCTGAAAATAGGCAAGCACATTTTGATTTTTAGAAATCAGCCGAAAAGGGAGAGAAAGTACGTTTTTAGTTGTCCATTGATTGAACCACTCAATTGGTAAAAAAACTGCGATGGTCGTATTAAAAAGAAGAACTGTCTAGCACGAAAAATAATGGAGTCGAGATACATTATTCAATGACCCAACCAAGAAATGGCATTTAAATCGCAATAAGCACACGACTTGCTCCACTGACACGTCATCAACAAAATAAAAGGCACTTGAGTAGTAGCTGTCATCAAAGGGACCTCGTAGACTAATTGCCGAGGTCATTGCGTCAATCGAAAAATTTCCGATTGTGATCACATTGGCTGCTTCGGTGGCTTTAAATACTCCACATACGCGCACCCACTCGGCGGACCCAATTATTTCCTTTGACACAACTTGTGGTTGAAAAGAAGAGAGCGCTTGGTTGGTCCCACGGCCCAGAATTTCTCCAATGGTAAAACAAAAGCCTAAGTTATTGGCGGCGTAAGCCATGCGACTGGAACAAGAGACATACATGGAGGCTCGATAATACTTACCCACGACCAAGGGTTGCAAAAGCTGAGTGGAGATGTATTCCCTGTATTCGGAAGGAACTTTCGTGGTGTTACCATAAGTGAAGATACCGGCAAACCTCTTTCCAGAATGAGGCATTTGTGTCCCCGGTTGATCAGATAATCCAATACCCTCCGGTTGGCTCGAAAAGCAATTTGAACCAAGAGCAGTAGAGAACATATCGGGACAAGCTCTAGTCGGTGACCACCATTTACAAAAGTAAGTCCCCGTCATGTTTGGATCATCACTAAAGGCACAAACGTCTGTGCCACACTCAAAGTCAGGTTTCGGGACGAGGTTTTGGCACAGCCAAATATTCAAACTGGAAACGCAAAGCACCAAGACCGGGAAAAATTTATTGAACGTCACTCCCACTTTTTCAAATCAATTGAAGTAAAAAATTATCCCGAATATT
The DNA here is from genome assembly GCA_035492075.1 of Cyclobacteriaceae bacterium. Lineage (GTDB taxonomy): Bacteria > Bacteroidota > Bacteroidia > Cytophagales > Cyclobacteriaceae > ELB16-189. Next base: position 9,896 of record DATJJP010000097.1, read on the forward strand.
CGGGATAAAATTCGGGATTTCCTGTAGAATTGCGTCAATGAGAAGTCAGGATAAAAATGTCAAAATCTTTGGAAATCAGCGCGCGTTATGAAAAGCAAAAAGCACATTTTAATTTTCTATGATCGGCCGAAAAAGGCAAAAGACACATTTTTAATGAGCCCATCAAGTTGAAGCTGATTTTTACTAAAAATTGGGAATAGCGATATCAGAAACAAAGAAAAGTGTGACACTACATACAATGGTGTCGAGGTACATTATTAATGGACCCAACCAGTAGTGGTTCGGTTCCTTAGAAATGTTCTATTGGTTCCATTAAAATGTTCCCCTACTTTATTGGTTAAATTGGGAGGCCTGATTGGATCTGAGCTAGGACAATGAGCAGACAATACCCGAGCGGAATTGATAAAGCAGTTTTTGAAAATGCCATCGAGGCTTTGGAAAAAGCAGTTGAAAGCTATCCTTCCTTTGTCACATTTGAAACACCAAAAACCAATTTTTATCAATAACTCTGCTGAACCATGGACTGCATTCTATCGGGGTGTTTACGATATCGGGGGAAGGAACTCCAAAGTCAGACTATTTTTATGAAGACGCCTCTTTCGTGCGGTTGAGAAATATTTCGCTCAAATTTGATTTGACTCACCTAGTTGCTGTCTCGGCTTTGCGTAAAGTTCAGTTAGAACTTGCAGGTAGAAATCTTTTAACGGTCACCAATTATTCTGGGATGGATCCCGAAATTAATTCAGGTCAATTATATTCTTCATGGGACCGAGGTATTGACAATTGTACGTTGCCAAATATGAAATCTTACCAGGTGAGCCTGAGTTTGGGCTTTTGAATTTTCTATCATGGCTTTACTTAAGATCTCGATTTGAAACTAAAGCAATCATTAGAAGCTCTAGATCCTAGTAGGTCCAAGGTTTTGAAATTGCAAAAGTGATTTCAAAATGGACGCAAGGATTCCACCTTCTACTTGTCTTTCAGTAAAACGTCACCTGCTCTTCAGCCTTGTTATTTTCTGCACCTTTCTGTTGACGATCGCCTCATAGGTCCGGTACGGGACCGAATCTTATGTAAATTTTAGTTAGTCGTCACTCAAGATGTCATGGTGTAGAAGTACATTATTGGTTGGCCCAACCAATTTAGTCCTGTCCGATTGAAATGTCCGGCCATTGAAATTCGCCTTGCACCATCGTCATCAGTATTTCTCAGGAAGAATAAATTCTGTCCAGCGAGAAAAACGAAGCGCATACGCCTACGAAGATGACCAGGGAGCGAACCCAGTTCATGGCATTCCACTCGGACCATGCTTTTGACATGAGCGATGGATCGGTTCCGGTCACAAACATGATGTCGTTGCGCGGGTAGAAGTAAGCAAACGTAAACACATCAGTCAGCACATAGCACCCCAAGGCCGTTGCCAAGAACCCTCGGGCAGACGGAGCAGCCTTCCAAAACAAAATAAGCGCAAGCACGGCCAGCACTTGATTGAGGGGTGACACTATCCTGAAAAATCGGGCGGGGGTCACCACTTTAAAATACGCCCTCGTTGTCTGCAGCGACTCCGGGATATTGGAGCCCCACGACTTTGCGTCTACCAAAGACGTATAAACATTGGCGGCAAGGATACCACTGGCCACCAAAATGGACATGAACAATACAATTTTCTGAATCATACGTTTTCTTTTGTTTTAAGTAAAAGTAGAGCGCCCCGAAACAGCCAAATTGTATTTATCGGACATTATGAAAAATGTGGTGGGGAGGTCCTCCCCCCTTGAGAGAACCATATTCGCCGGGGGTCATGTCGGAGAATAGCTTAAACGCCTTGATGAAGTGCGATTGATCGGTGAAAAAGCTTTCATGCCCTACCCTTGTCAACGGCATCTGGGTGTGGTGGATGAAATGAACCGAGCGAAGGTATTTCTTATACAGAAGCACCTCTTCGGTATTCAAGCCCGTAATCGATTTTAGCTTTCGTGAAAGGTGACGGGGAGAGTAACAGAGCCTATCCGCCACTTCCGTAACCGATACTGGTTTGCTTAGATGGTTGCAAAGAAATTCGTTGAGCAGGTGATCTTGCGCCTGAAGGGGTTTTGTTTTTGCTTTCATCCATTTGGTGATCAAAGCAACACGCGCCGAAAACGTTTCTTCCGCTGCGAGCCGCTCCCACACTTCATGATAGGACTTATCTACCAGCGTGAGGTCCACCCATTGATTGGCAAACTCGCCCGCAGGCGCACCTAAGAGGCTATAAATAACAACAGGGTCAAGTACCAATCCAAAGTACGTTTGCTGCCGCGGCAACTGGATATGAATAGGCACTCTTCCATAACTGATGATAAAACATCGGGGAAGTGTAGTGGGCACCCCTCCGCCCATCGCCGCACGAATCAGGCCGACTTCGCTCAGGTCGAAGATGATCTCGGTATTTCCCTTGGGAAGGATGGTTTCATTGGTGAACTGTGGGAAGCCATGCGTCTGAAAAACGGCACGAATGCCACCTTCGGTTTGCTGGGGTATGTGAAAATGCACTTCCACTGAGATTGAAAAGTACTAAAATCCAGGCTAGAACGTGAACTCTGGTCAAAGGATAACGGCCCTACTAGCTTATTCTCAATAATTTTGCTATCTTGCAGAAATTTTTAGCATAAAGCATCCGTTCTAGCAGGCCCTGTATCGTCTCCCAAGGGCTCCTTACTGTACCAATCGTTTAGCTGAAAATCAAAAAGTACTGAGTGCGGCTGATTTCCTTCCACGGAAAGGGAGATCAAATTCCGCTCGCAGTGTAGTATTATTTAAAAACATAGAATGAATTTTTTCAAAAAGAAGTTTTCCGGAAAAGGAAACAACAATCAAAGACCTAGCGGGCACAACAGATCCGCTGGAAACTCCAGGCCCGCAAGGCCATCTCACCGAGGTAGAGGCAACCAAGCCGAAAGCACACTGGACCCTACCCTCTTCGTAAAGAAAGCAGCGCCTGTCGCCGAGACGAAATATGTGTCGGAACGAACCATCAACGACTTACCGATCAATGATAAAATCAAGAGCAATCTCTTAGCCAAAGGCTACGCCCGCCCTACGGAAATTCAAGACCGTACGCTGGAGGCCCTATTGGCCAACAACGATTTATTGGGCATTGCACAAACGGGCACCGGCAAAACCGGCGCTTTCTTGATCCCCATAGTGAACAACCTGATTGGCACCAAAGCGGCCTACCAGGTGTTGGTAGTAGTACCTACACGTGAACTGGCGGTGCAAGTAGAGCAAGAGTACAACACCATCGTCAAAGGGTTGAACATGCGTAGCCACTGCTTCATCGGTGGCACAAGTGTAGGCAGAGACATCGGGTTGACGCGTCAGCCAGTGCATTTGGTGATAGGAACTCCCGGCCGCCTGGTCGACCTATCCAAACAAGGTGCTTTGCGCATGGGCAATTTCAGCACTCTCATCCTCGACGAATTTGACCGTCTGCTCGACATGGGCTTCTCTCGCGACATCGAGTACCTCGTGAAAGCAATGAACAACCGCAAGCAAACACTTCTGTTTTCAGCAACAGAAGAAAAAAGCCAGCGTGCGCTGATCAACAAACTGCTCCACCAACCCGTGGAAGTCAGGGTAAGCAATGGCAAGACCACCGGCGACCACATCGACCAGGAAATCGTACGCGTAGGACCCGGCGAATCGAAAATGGGTGTGCTGCTGAAAATGGTGAAGGAACCATCTTTTCAGAAGGTAATTGTATTTGCCGATACCAAGCGCAATGTAAAGACAGTCACACAAAAGCTCCACCAATCGGGCGTGCAGGTAGATGAGATTCATGGAAACAAATCACAGAACTACCGGCTGAAAGCGCTGAACGACTTTAAGTCGGGCAGAATCAAAGTGTTGGTGGCTACTGACGTGGCCGCTAGAGGTCTGGATATCTCCGAGGTCACTCACGTGATCAACTACCAACAGCCGCGCGATTTTGATAGCTACATTCACCGCATCGGCCGCACTGGCAGAGCCGGCAAAGGTGGAAAGGCATTCACGTTCGTCAACTAACTAAGGACTCACAATAAATTAATAACAATCAAAGTTTGTCAATTATGAAAGAAGGAAAAGTAAAATTCTTCAACCAAACCAAAGGGTTTGGATTTATCACCCCCACCGATGGCACCGCCGATGTGTTTGTGCACGAATCAGGTCTTGTAGACAAGATCAAGGACAACGACACTGTTCAGTTTGAAACAGAACGCGGCAAAAAAGGAATCAACGCCGTACGTGTGCAGTTGGTGAAGTAAGGTTTTATATTACAGATTACAGATCAAAAGATTACATGGAAGATCTGACCGTCCTGTAATCTGTAATATGAATTTGTAATCTGTGATAGAAGGTCGTCATTTACAATTATAACAAACGTCAATGAGCAGCACAGCGGGTGAAGTAGCGAGGATGGATTCGACCTTGTTTTTTAAAACCTTGAAAGACAAGGTAGACGCCTACTTTGAAAACAACAAGCTATCACGAGCGGGTGAATACCGTCTTCTTCTGAAAAGCATTTTTCAGATCTTGACGGCAGTGTCGCTCTATGTCGTTTTGGTTTTCTTTACTCCACCCTGGTGGTTGGCCCTGGTGCTGGCTGCCTTGCTGGGCGTAAACTTTGCCGCTCTGGGTTTTAACGTGATGCACGAAGGTGGTCACCAAAGTTTTTCTCACAACAAATGGATCAATTCTGCCGCCGGGTATGTTCTTAACATATTGGGAGGCAATATCTATTTCTGGAAAGTAAAACACAACGTAAACCACCACACGTTCACCAGCATCGATGGGCTTGACTCCGATATCAACGTCGAGCCTTTCATGCGCCTTCACCCCAACCAGCGTCTGCTGAAAGCGCATCGTTTTCAGCATATCTATTTTGTGGTGTTGTATGGCATCTCGTATGTGGTGTGGGTATTTTATGAAGACTTTGTCAAGTATTTCACCAATCGAATAGCACCACATATGAAGCCCATGACGCTGTCGATCAAAGAGCACTTGATCTTCTGGATCACAAAAATCATGTACGTGACGTTGCTTATCGTTGTTCCCATTTTCTTTGTGGGATGGCTGAAGGCAATGATCGGCTTTCTGGTAATGACTTTTGTCTGTGGTCTTTTCATCAGCCTGGTGTTCCAGCTCGCACATGTTGTTGAGATCAATCATTTCCCTTGCGAAAAGAAAGTGGTCGGCGACTGGGCAGTCCATCAGGTCAGCACCACTGCCAACTTCGATACGTCAAACAAAGCATTGTCATGGCTGCTCGGTGGCCTCAACTTTCAAATCGAGCACCACCTCTTTCCTAAGGTAAGTCATATTCATTACTCCGCTATCAGCAAGCTGGTGAAGGAGACCTGCCACGACTTTGAGATCGCCTATCATGAATACGGAACAATGTTTTCTGCGATGGCTTCTCACGTGAGGTATTTACATAAAATGGGGGCTTGTTAGCTTGGGGAGTAAGTTGCCAGCTATGAGTTGCGAGTAATGAGTCTTTCAAACACCAAAAAAGCTCGAAGCCTGAAACTCGAAACTAAAAGCTAGAACCTGAATCGATGAGGCAATTAAAAATAAGTAAGCAAATCACCAACCGCGAGCAACAATCGCTCGATAAGTATTTAACTGAAATCTCGAAATTGGATATGATTACCGTGGACCAGGAGGTAGAACTGGCCCAACGGATCAGAGACGGTGATCAAATGGCCCTTCAAAAATTGGCGAAAGCAAACTTAAGGTTCGTGGTGTCGGTGGCCAAGCAATATCAAAATCATGGGATGACCCTGGGAGACTTGATCAACGAAGGTAATGTTGGTCTGATCCGTGCCGCTTCCCGTTTCGATGAGAAACGCGGCTTCAAGTTCATCTCCTATGCAGTATGGTGGATTCGCCAGGCGATCATGCAAGCACTGGCAGAGCAATCCAGGACCGTGAGATTGCCGCTTAACCGGGTGTCGGCATTGACCAAGATGGCCAAAGCAACCGCTACCCTCGAACAAAAATTTGAACGTGAACCTTCGGCCGAAGAATTGGCCAACGCGCTCGAGATGACCGTAAGCGAAATAGAACTCAACCGACAATCATCAGGGCGTGCAATTTCGATGGACGCTCCTCTGCGGGATGGCGAAGACAACTCCTTGCTCGACACGCTTAGTGACAAATCCGGTGATGCGCCCGACCAAGATTTAGTCTTCAACTCATTAAAGCAGGAGATCGCCAGGTCAATGTCGAGACTCACGTTGCGGGAAGCAGATGTAGTGTCGTCTTATTTCGGGTTAAATGGTTCAAAACCCCTGACACTGGAAGAGATCGGCGACAAATTCGAACTGACCCGCGAGCGAGTACGACAAATCAAAGAGAAAGCTATCCGAAAACTGCGCAATAGCTCGAAAAACAAGCTGTTGGCATCGTACCTTTAAGAAGATGGTTAGTTGACGGGGTGTGTTTCGAGTGGTGAGCTACGAGCTACCCGCCTTTGAAGACTTGAAGCTCGAAACTATATCACTTTAGGTAAGAGCTACGCCATCGATACATTCACTGCACTCAGCCCTTTGAAACCATTAACGGCCTCAAAAGTGACAGTGTCGTTTTCTTTGATGGTAATGGTCAGGGCGTTGGCATGTACGAAGATGCTTTCTTGAGTTTTAAGGTCTTTGATGAACCCATACCCTTTGGATGCATTGAAAAAAGTGACTCTCCCCTTTCGGATCGGGTTTACCTGCATGCCTTCAATGTTTCTGGACCCGAGTATGATATCATTCTCGTTGAACACGAGTTTTTTGGTGGGATCGGGTGGTTTTGATGAAATATTGCCGTTTTCGTCTACGTAGGCCATCATATCCTCCAAAGATTGGCCTGTTTTCGCATTTGCCTTTCTTTCGGCCTTGCGCTCCTCCTTTTCCTTCCTTTTTTGCTGTCTTTTCTTCTCTTTCTCCTTCTTATTGAATGTTTCGGCCATTAGTGGTTGTGTTTTGTACAGAATTAGATTTAGTGCGTCGAACGTGGTCTTTATTCGTTCAATACCATGATTACGAATACACAAAGTTAACTATCTTTGTGCTACGTTCTTTAAATCAGTTGCTCAATAGTTTGTAGATGCCGCTCGCGTCAATCCCAGCCAATTCACATATTTATTCGCCCATCTGATCGTTAAGCGTGTTAAAACATTTTTATTAATTATCATTTATGAACATTTATGTAGCAAACATCCCCTTCAAAGCATCAGAAGGCGAGTTGAGAGAGTTATTCGAGCAGCACGGTGAAGTATCATCGGCAAAAATCATCATGGACAAAGTAACGAACCGCAGTCGTGGATTCGGTTTCGTTGAAATGTCGGATGACAGTGCAGCGAAACAAGCCATCACTGAACTCAATGGATATAGCTTTATGGGAAAAGAGCTTGCAGTAAGCGAAGCTCGCCCCAAGACTGATGCACCGAGAGGTGGCGGAAACCGCGGCGGTGGATATGGAGACCGCAGTGGCGGTGGTGGTTTCAATAAGAGATGGTAGTTTTTTTCGTTGCTGGTTGTTCGTTCCTCGTTGTTCGTAAATACAAGAATCGAGAAACGGATAACGAACAACCAACAACGATCATCGACTACTCTGACCTGAGATTCTTCACCGGATTCTCCATTGCTGTTTTGATCGATTGATAACTCACCGTCGACAATGTGATGAGCAGTGCGCCTAGTCCTGATAGGGCAAATACCCACCAGCTGATTGTTACCTGATATTTGTAGTTTTCTAGCCAGCTGTCCATCAGGAAATACGCGATGGGAATGGCGATGACAATAGATATCATCACGAGTGCAACAAAGTCTTTAGAAAGCAGCTTCCACAATTGAAATAAGGACGCACCCATCACTTTGCGGATGCCTATCTCCTTGGTACGTTGCTCAGCTACAAATGAAGCCAACCCAAACAACCCGAGACACGAGATAAATATAGCCAGCGCCGCAAACACGGAAGCAAGTTTACCAATACGAACTTCTGCCGCAAACTTATTTTCATATTGCTTGTCAACGAATTTATAATCGAAGATGGCGGATGGAACCACCTTCCTAAATGCAGCTGCCACTTTGGGTAGTGCGTCATGTGCACTCACTGTAGGCGTGATCCTCAAGTTACACATCGCCGATTGTTCGCCCTTAAAATCTAAAAGGAAGAATCCCCGCTTTACGGGTTCATAAGGCGAACTCATGATCATGTCTTTGATTACTCCTATAATCAACCACCGGTGATTTCCATTTTTAACATACTCTCCAACCGGGTGTTTTAAGTTCATATATTTTGCGGCAGCCTCATTAATAATCACCGCTGCGGAATCTGAAACAAGCTGTTCGGAATAATCGCGGCCATCAAGGAGCGCCCATTGAGCGACCTTTCCAAAATCGTGACTGATGTGCGTGATCTCAAAATCAGAAGCCAGCTCGGGATCTTTTCCTGTCCAGGTGAACCCTCCCCAATTGTTCCATACCGACGTGAGGGGGCTCGATGAAAATGAAACTTGTGTCACCACACCGGTGGCCAACAACTCATTCTTTAACACCCATTCTTTTTTGCGGTAGTTGGGGTCATTCATCGGCACGGTGATTATCCCTTCGCGATCATAACCCACCGGGCGATTGGATGCGTGCTGTATCTGCTGGTACACTACGATGGTACCACAGATCAACACCACAGACACGACAAACTGGACAACGACTAGTGCCTTTCGTGAAAAAGATCCTGCACCTGACCGGTGTGGCGTACCTTTTAAAACAGCCGCCGGCTGAAACGAAGACAAATAAAAGGAGGGATAGGATCCAGCCAGCAATCCAGTTACCAAAGCAAACATAGCGCAAGCCAACCAGAAATAGGGGTTTCCGAATGGTGATTGCATTTTCTTATCTGCCAACTCATTGAACAATGGAAGAGCCCACGTGACCATCGCCAAAGCAAAAAAGAGCGCGATAGATACCATCAAAAAACATTCTGTCAAGAACTGGTCGACCAACTGTTTCTTTCTCGACCCGATGGCCTTGCGTATCCCTACCTCTTTGGCTCTTTTCTCGGAGCGTGCGGTAGTCAGGTTCATGAAGTTGATGCACGCGAGTAGAAGAACAAAAAAGCCAATGACACCAAAGAGCCACACATAAGTAATTCGTCCACTGTTGGGTAACCCATCCTTAAACTCAGAATACAAATGCCACTGCTTCATAGGGTAAAGCAACAGCTCCGGTTTGTATTTCTTCACATCTGCTTCAAAACCTGTCGGTGTGTTCGTAAGCCAAAAGTCTCTGATAGCAGCACCGGCAGCCTCGAGCGATGTCGATTTTTCAAGTTCTACGAAAACAGTGAATGAGTTATTGCCCCAATTATTCTCGCACGCTTTGATCCACGGGCGAAGTTGAAGCAGTAATGCCCATGGGGAAATGAATTGTAAGTTTCCAAACTGTGTATTGTTGGGCAAATCTTCAAATACGCCCGTTACAATCGCGTCCACTTCATTGTCAATCTTCATTGCCTTGTTGATGGGATCTTGGCTCCCAAAAAGAGCAAGGGCGGTAGATTGTGAAAGGATGATGGAATGAGGATCTTTCAATGAGTTTACGGATCCTTTGATCATTTTCAGTGAGAACATGTCGATCACGCCAGGTTCAATCCATTTTCCGGTTTTCATTAATTTCTGATCACCGATCGAGAGCGTGTACTCGCCACTCCAGAAGGACAACAAAATATGTTTAAAGTGTTGACCGTAATTCGCGCGAAGAGCAGCTGCCAATGGAAACTGCATTGACTCGGTTCCTCGACTTATACCTGTGTTGGGATCGGTGCTGCGCATCCGAATCTGAGCAATGCGATCATAGTTCGCGTGATACCTGTTGAACGAAACTTCATCGAATACCCAGAGGCCGATAAGGATGGTTACCGCCATTCCCAAGCCGAGCCCTCCAATATTGATAATCGAATAGCCTTTGTTCTTTAAAAGACTTCGCCAGCTGATCGTGAGATAACTTTTGTACATACCGAATGTGTTTAAGTTTTTATATCCTCCTGTGGGTTTGACGATTCCTGTCCGGAAAAGAAGGAGCACGTCAAAAATGAATTTCCAATCCGCCCTTCGCTTTCCCATCTCCTTGATTCTCCGCTGATATACCTCAAGTAAATCCCCTTCGATATGACCTACCAACTTTGGATGGCAGTACCAGCGGAAGAATTTCCTTGCGAACTTGGGGGGAAGGTGTTTGCTTTCTTTCACATTATGTTATTATCAAATTATCATTGTCCATTTGTCGTTGCTCGGAATACATGGGCTATGAAAACGAAAAACGAACAACGGACGAGTTTCATTCTGAACGGAGACTTGTTACTGGATTCACCGATGCCGCTTTGATCGACTGATAGCTCACGGTAATCAAAGTGATCGTTATTGCTCCAAATCCCGCGGCCACAAAAATCCACCACGCCATCCCCACTCTATATTGATAGCCCTGCAGCCAGTTAAACATGACGTAGTAGGAGATCGGTATTGCGATGAGAATGGAAATGATAACAAGGGAAACAAAACTCGTCGTCAACATTTTCCATAGGGTAAAAACAGATGCGCCCATTACCTTCCTTACGCCAATCTCCTGGGTGCGTTGCTCAGCCATGAAGGAAGAAAGACCGAACAGCCCGAGGCAAGAAATTAGAACCGCGAGTCCAGTTAAAACCAGTGAAAGGCGGCCGACCAATTCCTCGTAGTTGAATTTGTTGGCATATTGATCATCGGCAAATTCATATTCAAAGGGAACTCCGGGATTGTATTTGTTGAAAATGGATTTTATGCTGCTCAACGCTTCTTGGATAGGCGACGTCGGGTTGACTCGCACACACAGGCGGTTTACCCAGTCTTTATAAAAGACGATCATCAGAGGGTCCACAGTGCCAAAGGGAGATCCCATTTGCATATCCGGAACTACTCCTACCACTGTCCTCGGTTTGCCATTCCATTTCACCACCTGACCGATGGCACTCTTGAAGCCCAGTCGTTTTACGGCAGCCTGATTCATGATGAGCGCGCTGGAATCACTGGAAAAGTCTTTCGAGAAGTCTCTTCCTTCCACCATCTTAATGCCCAGTGTTTTCACGAAATCATATTCGGTGGCAATGGTAGAAAATCCTGTCATCTTATCCGTGGGGACGCTGCCCTGCCACTCCCACCCGCTTTGCACGGCCCATATCTCCGTTGGGATGGCATTGCTTTTGCAAATCGAAACCGCAGCTCTCGACGCAATCAATTCATTTTCCAGTGCATCGAAGTTTCGTTTCAAATCATTGGAGTAGCCGGTGGATATCAACCCACTTTTTTCAAAACCAATAGGCCTGTTTTTGCCGTGTTGGATCTGTAAGTAAATAACAATGGTGCCGATCATGAGCACGAGCGAGCAAGCAAACTGAACCACCACAAGGATCTTGCGCGGCAATGACCCACTGCTGTTTTTCAACAAGTTGTTTTTGATAACACCGATCGCGTTAAAAGACGACAAATAAAGAGCCGGATAGCTGCCGGCGACAATTCCGGTGAATAAAGTGAACGTAAGCATGATACCCCAAAACCACGGATCAGTCAACTGCAAGCTCATCTCTTTACCACTGAGCTCATTGAAAAATGGGAGTGCGAGGCCGGCCATAATGAGTGCAAACAGAAAAGCAAAGAGTGAAGTCAAGACCGACTCACTCATGAATTGATTGATAAGCTCGCTACGACCCGACCCAATCACTTTGCGAACTCCAATTTCCTTTGCACGCTTTTGCGATCGGGCCGTGCTTAAGTTCATGAAGTTGATAGCTGCAATCAATAACACTACAAACCCGAGGATGCCGAACATCCTCACATACTTGATGAACCCACCCGTGTTTATTCCATTTTCAAAGTCAGAATACAGTCTCCATTTAGCCATCGGGAAAATAGCAAGCTGTGGTTTGATCGAGGTTGCAACCAGGGCATCATTCAAGAAGTGATTCAGCACGACATTCCTTATTTTTTTGTCGACACCTTCAGCGTTTGCTTGTTCATGCAGCTGAACAAATGTTTGCCAAGAGCTATTTCCCCAGTTCGTCTTGTATTGCACAATGCCAGGATTAACTCGCTCCTGTAGTGCCCAGGGAAGGAGTATGTCAAATTGCAGAGTCGCATTCTTAGGTTGCTTGGAAACAATGGCAGTCACTTTCAAGTCGTAGGCATTGTTCATCCGTACTACTTTACCGATGGGGTTTACATGCCCGAACAGAGCTTGAGCGGTTTCTTCCGTGAGAACGATGGAATAAGGATCATGCAATGGATTCTTGTCTCCACTCAAAATGAGAAAAGAGAACATGCGAATGGCTTCTTCACCGATATAATGACCACCACGATTGATAATATTCTCACCGTTGGCCAATGTATATCGTCCGCCCCAATCGCACATCGCCACACCTTTGAAGTCGGGAAATTTACTTTCAAGCTCCTCGCCCAAACCATAGGGCACGCCCCAATTGGTCCATCGACGCCCATCGGACGTCCGGTGCATGATGACCCTATAAAGTGAACTGAAGTTCTTGTGATGCTTATTCGCGGATGCTTCGTCGTAAATCCAGAGACCGATGAGCATCGCTGTAGCCATACCCAATGCCAACCCTGTAATGTTGATGAACGAATACCCTTTGTTTCTCAACATCGTTCGCCATCCAATTTTCAAATAGCTTTTGTACATACCGTAGGCATTTAAATTCCTGTGGCCTTCACTTGGTTTAATAATCCCCTTTCGAAAAAGAAAAATGACGTCGCCAATGAATTTCCAATCCGCCTTTCGTTTTCCGATCGTGTCGATCCTCCGTTGATACACCTCCAGCAAATCACCTTCAATATGATCGATCAACTTCGGATGGCAGTACCAGCGGAAGAATTTCCAAGCGAGCTTGGGGGGAAGGTGTTTGTTTTCTTTCACATTATATCATTATCAAGTCATCGTTGTTCATTGTCCATTTGTCTTCGATTTCCCAACTACTGGATCATCTGGCGTAGCTCGCAACGCGCAACTCATACCCCGCGACTAACTATTTTCAATTCCAACGCTACTTTCGGAATGGCACTCCAGAGTTGATTCCTTGTGTCTTTTGAATATTCCATTGCTTTTTTCCCCAGCGCGGTGATCTGGTAGTATCGCCGAGGACGCCCCATCCTATCTTCGGTGGACTCTCCCGGAGAAGATTTGATGTATCCCTTGTCTTCTAGTCGAACCAGTGCTGTGTGGAGTGCACCCATGCTTACGTTGCGCGAAAGTCTTGACTCAATTTCATCTTTGATGGCGACGCCGTATGCGTCTTTGAACAAGATGCCAATCGTCAGGATCACGATTTCCTCAAACTCGCCGAGCTGGTATTTCTTCATCTGAAAAAACTTATTTCCTAAATGTAGGAATAATCATGCCAATTTTTCGGCCGTTTGTTGATAAATGATTATTTGCGGTTTATAAAGCCAAAAAAAGTATGCCAATACAAGGGCTAGATCGATCGGGTGTCCGTTGTCGCAACAATAGCTGAGCGGAAATGGAATGGAACCTTAGTTGAAAATGGTTGGCAGATTGGCTATAGGACATCGCTAATTACAGGCTGTAGAATAATATATGAACCCAAGGCAATATCTGTTCGTGGGTTAATTCTACCACTCGTGCTCGTTGTACGGCACACAGACCGATCGTCATACGCACTTGGCACTATCATTTAGTATTTTTCATTAGCCTGATAGTTTTCCCTTTGAAAGTCTATCAACAAAAGCTGGCTGGCTCTGCGCATGAACCCTCGCATATCCACGAATGGCTCCAATGTTTTTGGAACTGTTGCGTTTTATTTCGTCTTGATGCTTAACGCCACGAATTCTTTCGGGCAAACCGGATGCGCATGCCCTGCAGCAGGTTCGTGTGGTCCTTGTACGGGCGGATTGACCAGCTTGACAATCCAATATACTGGCTTGGGAGTTACCCTAACGGTGAACGATGGAGGTGGTATCATTTATACGGGGACTGTTCTGAGTGGAGCGACCATTACCGTACATAGTAGTGCCGGTGTTGATCAATTGTTTGTAGGGAACTCAGTTACCGTGGTAGGCACTTTGTTGTTTAGCGAAACCTTGGCCACTGACTGCACGGATCCCGTAACACCGGGAACAGTGTATACCTACTTCGAGATTTTAAGCAGCACTGATAAGACTTCGGGACCCGTATGTTGCGCCGCCGCAGACGATGATCACGTGGCTCCTACTTTTACTACTGCTTGCCCCGCAGATGTTCAAGTGTCAACAGCCGGGGGTGCTTGCACCGCTGATGTTTCATGGACACCGCCCGTTGCCACCGATAACTGTGGAACGGTTGATTTGACAAGCACAAAAAATCCAGGCGATTCGTTTCCCATAGGCACGACCTTGGTGACCTATACGGCCAAAGATCAACACAACAATTCATCGACTTGTAGCTTCAATGTTAAGGTCATCGACGACATCGCTCCCTTTATTACCTCCTGTCCTACGAGCACGAACGTATCTCTTGACGCGACGTGTCAGTACACGATCCCAGCATACACAGCCACTGTCACGGACAACTGCAGTGGTACAACACTGACGCAAACTCCGGCCGCCGGCACTGTGCTCAGTGGAAATAACACATCCCAACTTGTTACGCTCACGGCCACCGATGCTGCGGGTAACACCAGTTCTTGTTCTTTCACTGTTACACTAAAGGACGACACCGCCCCTTCAATTACCTCCTGTCCGTCGGGCGGAAATGTATCTCTTGATGCTTCATGCAACTATATTATACCGACTTATACCGCAACGGTTACTGACAATTGCAGTGGTGCGACATTAACCCAGTCACCGACAGCGGGTACAATATTGACTGGACACAACACCACACAACTCATCACACTCACTGCCACCGATGCGGCCGGAAACACGAGTACGTGCTCGTTCACTATTACTTTAAAAGACGACGCTGGCCCATCGATCACCTCCTGCCCCACAAATGCCGATGTGTCACTAGATGCTACCTGCAGTTACACGATCCCTACTTACACGGCAACAGTGACCGACAATTGCAGCGGCGCAACATTGACGCAATCCCCGGCCGCAGGTACAGTGCTCAGTGGGCACAACACCACACAGCTCGTCACGCTCACGGCTACTGATGGCGTTGGCAACACGAGTACATGCTCGTTTACCATTACCTTAAAAGATGTCACAGCCCCATTAATAACATCCTGCCCGAGCAGTGCCAATGTATCACTGGGTACGTCGTGCAACTACATCGTACCTACCTACACGGCAACAGTCACTGAAAATTGCAGTGGCGTGACGTTGACGCAATTTCCGGCGGCGGGCACCGTACTCAGCGGCCACAACACTTCCCAGCTTGTCACCCTTACCGCGAAAGATGCGGCGGGAAATACGAGTACATGCTCATTCACGATCACGTTAAACGACGACACCGCACCGTCGATCGCATCCTGTGCAACCAATACCAATGTGTCACTCGATACGTCGTGTAAATACACGATACCAAATTATTCAGCGAGTATCACTGACAATTGCAGTGGCGCCACGCTCACACAATCACCCACGGCCGGTACAGTACTTAGTGGACACAACACGACTCAACTCATCACACTCACTGCGACGGATGCGGCAGGAAACACCAGCACCTGCTCGTTCACCATTACTTTGAAAGACAACACAGGCCCATCGATAACCTCCTGCCCGTCAAACAGTACGGTTTCCATAGATGCTACCTGCAGTTATACGATCCCTACCTACGCGGCAACTGTCACCGACAACTGCAGCGGCGCAACATTGACGCAATCCCCTGTTGCAGGCACGGTGCTCGCAGGACACAACACCAAGCAACTTGTCACGCTTACGGCTACTGATGGCGTTGGCAATACTAGTACATGTTCGTTTACCATCACCTTAAAAGATGTCACCGCCCCATTGATAACGTCGTGCCCAACCAATGCGAATGTGTCGCTTGACACTTCATGCAAGTACCATCTCCCTGCCTACACGGCGACGGTCACTGACAATTGCAGTGGCGCCACGTTGACGCAATCACCAGCAGCGGGCACTGTGCTCAGCGGGCACAACACGAGCCAACTTGTTACCCTGACGGCGAAAGATGCAGCAGGCAATACGAGTACATGCTCATTCACGATCACGTTAAAAGACGACACCGCGCCGTCAATCGCTTCGTGCCCAACAAGCGCCAACGTGTCTCTCAACGCTTCATGCAAATACACGATACCCACTTACTCGGCGTCTGTCTCCGACAACTGTAGCGGCGTAACCGTGACACAGTCTCCTATTGCAGGGACAATATTAAGTGGGCATAACACTACGCAACTTGTCACTCTAACGGCCAAGGATGCTGCTGGCAATACCACTACTTGCTCGTTTACCATTACTTTAAAGGACGCCACTGCTCCTGTTATTTCTGGTTGTCCATCGAACATCAGCGTGTCAGCGGGTGCTTCATCATGCACAGCGATGGTTAGTTGGACACCCCCCACCTCGTCAGACAATTGCTCAAGTTCATCGCTTACTTCAAATCATAACCCCGGCGAATCTTTTCCGGTCGGCGTCACTTCGGTTGTCTACAACGCATCAGACGCGGTAGGCAATTCAGCAACCTGTAGTTTTAAGGTGACTGTCATTGAGAATGTCCCTCCGGTAATCACGGGGTGTTCCGACATTGTCCTTACCGCGGGAAGCAATGGCAAGGCAATCGCCAACTGGACGGTAAAAGCTACGGATAACTGTGATCCCAACCCGATCATCACCAGCTCGGCGAGTTCAGGTTCTGCGTTTAATGTGGGGACAACACTAGTAACAATTCAGGCGAAAGACGTGGCAGGAAACACGTCAAGCTGCTCTTTTAATGTTACAGTGAAAGACACAAACCCCCCGCAGATAACAGGATGCACCAACTTGACGTTAAATGCAGGTAGCAATTGCCGGGCCATTGCGTCATGGAATGTTACTGTCACCGACAATGCAGATGCCACTCCAACGGTATCGAGCACATATGCGTCAGGTTCATCGTTTCCATTAGGAACTACCACTGTTAGCTACACGGCTAAAGATGATGCAGGTAATACTTCAAACTGTAGTTTTACTGTTGTCGTCAAAGATCAGACAGCACCTGTTTTCAAAACTTGCCCCAGTGACATAACGGTCACCGCCGGATCTTCGTGTACCGCTATCGCAAGTTGGAATGCCCCGACGGCAACCGACAATTGCAGCACTACTACTGTAACATCCAACCATACTCCGGGAGAAACCTTCAATTTCGGGACATCTTTGGTCACCTATTCAGCGACCGACATAGCGGGTAATAAAAGCGTGTGCTCGTTCAACGTAATCGTCACCGACAACAATCCACCACAATTTTCAAATTGCCCATCTGATACTACTGTTGACGCCGATGAACCCAGCGGGATGAAAGTGTCATGGCGAGAGCCGACTACGTCCGTTGTTGGTTGCGGTACGCTTACGGTTACTACGACAAACGCACCCGGTAGTGAATTTGCGGTAGGTACCACAAGGGTAACGTACACAGCTACACGCACTGATGAGGCCACCGCGTCATGTTCATTTAATGTGACTGTCAACTATAGGGATGTCGCTTTTAAGGTGGATCAACTGATCACTCCAAATGGAGATGGAATCAATGATAAGCTAAACGTGTTGAGCCTCGACCTGTTTCCCGAAAATCAGGTGGTGATTGTCGATCGCTGGGGAGGTCTGATCTATTCCGCGTCGGGATACAACAACCAATCAGTAGCCTGGGATGGTTCAAGTACCAACGGTAAACAAGTGCCATCAGGAACTTACTTTTATACGGTTTCAGTTTTGTTACATGGAAAAAAAGTAGTCAAGAAGGGCTTTGTTGAATTAGTGCGATGAGGATCTGGAAAAACCATAGCGCAATGGGGCTCTTTTTACTTTTTGCAACAAGCGGTCTGGCTCAGCAGCGAGTACAATTCACACAGTACATGTTTAATGGGTTGGTAATTAACCCCGCTTACGCAGGTGTAGATGAAAAACTAAACGTCACTTTGATAAGTAGAGATCAATGGACAGGTATTGACGGTGCTCCTAAAACGCAGACACTGTCGGCTCATACGTTGCTGAAAAAAAAACAATTCGGTTTAGGCTTTACACTTGTCAATGATCAGGTTGGCGTCCATCGCGAGGTGGACGCAAGTGTTTGTTACGCTTATCATGTTCGCGTGGGAGAAGAATCGTATTTGTCGATGGGATATCAAACCGGAATCAAGAGCCTTCGTTCGGACTATGCTTCCCTTACCACAAGCAACAGCACCGATCCTTACCTCTTCAACCTAGTCACAAAGCAGTTATTTTTGGATATGGCCGCAGGCGTCTATTATCGCAACCCGCGTCTACAAGTCGGCTTTTCTATTCCGGAAATGCTACGTCAAAAATTCCATGTCAACGACACCCTTTCCGTTCACTTAAACACTTCCAATTTCTTTTTGTTCACCCGCTACCGGCTTACGGTGAATCAAGACATCGCGTTTGAGCCAAGTTTTCTGATCAAGTATTTAAATGGGGTACCATTGTCATTTGACATAAATGCGAATTGGGTTTATCGAGGGGCAGTGACCATGGGGTTATCTTATCGTAAAAACGAATCTGCCGATTTCCTATTCAAAGCGCAGGTCTCTCAACAACTTCAGATCGGGTATGCCTACGATTACCCGATCAAAACGGGAACAGCAATGAATGCCGGTGGTTCGCATGAGTTGATGCTGCAATACCTGTTCACCTTTTTCAAAAAGAATGTAAGATCTCCGCGATGATGAAACAGGCATTGATTCTGGTTTTCTTCACAAGTTTGGCAACATCGGCTGGAGCGCAAGAAACTATTTTCTCAATCTTGAAGAGACAAACAAGGCAAGCCGACGAATTTTATACCGAAAAGAATTATACGGCAGCTTTGATGATTTATTCAAAGCTATATGACAAAGATTCTACTTCAACCGTCTGGCCCCTAAAAATCGCGAGATGTGCCTATTTCTCAAAAGACTACAAGAAAGCGATTCGAGCATATTCGCGAATCAACTCCTATGACCTTTCCTCAGAGGACCTGTACTACCTGGCCGAGTCATTAATGAGTGCGGACTTATACAAGAAAGCAATTTCTTGCTATCAACTTTGCTTGAAAAGGTCGCCTGCCGACCAGTTGGTCGCACAGAAAATATGGAGGCTCAATAACATGATGTACCTCTATGAAGACTCATTGCACTATGCCGTTAGATCGATAGCGCTTAATACCCCCAGCGGCGAATTCGGCGCTGTTCCCTTCCGTCGGGGCATCGTGTTTGTCTCCAATCGAAAACAAATAAAGATCGTGGAGCATATTGATGCGGCCGTGAAGCGCCCTTTCTACAGTGCCTATTATGCAGCCTACTACCTTGACAGTTCAAGCAATACGTTGCCACGTTACCGCAAGCCTATGCTGTTCGCAAAATCCCTGTTCTCCGGATTTCATGCCGGGCCAATGAGTTTCTATGATCACGGTCGCAAAGTGGTCTTCGTGTCTTCTGGCGAAACCACTAGCCTCACTAATGAACGAACTCTTCAGCTTTTCTTTGCAGAAGGCCACGACAACCATTGGAAGAAAACAGGAACATTTCCTTTTAACAGCAATGACTATTCGATCACCGACCCGTCGATGAGTGATGATGGGATTACGCTTTATTTCTCATCAGATATGCCTGGAGGCAAAGGAGGAAAAGATATTTACAGGTGCTATCTAAAAAATGGCGCGTGGTCCACGCCAGAAAACTTAGGTGAAACCATCAATACTGCTTTCGATGAAGTGGCTCCCCATTTCCACAACAATAGAACACTTTATTTTTCTTCCAGTGGTCATCCTGGGTTGGGCGGATTGGATATATTCAAAGCCACGCTCGCAGATGGTAAAGCCAGCGATGTAGAGAATGTAGGGTATCCGATCAACAGCGCTTCAGATGATTTTGGGATCAACCTGGATTCACTGGATGCGCATGGCTATTTTTCATCCAATAGAAAGAACGGCGGATTTGACGATGACTTGTATGAAGTCGACATAGACTTACAGACTTATCCCCTGAAGCTCCATGGAACCATTCGGTACAAGGAATTCAGTTTAGCAAATTCGTCGGACCCTAAACCTTTCGCACGTGCCCGTTACTATCTCGTTGATAATGTCAGGGATATTGTTGTTCAAGAAGCCGTGACCTCCGACGAAGGAAAATTCAGTTTGGTCATCCCCTATTTTAGTAAATATCGACTACGAGTAATCGGGCCTAACAATGAAGAGCACGTAGTAAGCCTTGAGATACCCAAACACCGGCGAGATCAGACCAACCACGAGATCGTGATCGTAAAAGATGCATTCAAGTAAAATACGAGAACTGATGTTATCGATGAGAAATTCAAAAGTGAAGACCACGCATGGCAATATCTTTATTGTCCTGTTCATGGTGGTCGCGCAAAGTTGGGCGCAAGACAGAATATCAGTACAGGTAAAAACCTTTGATCAGAAACTGCAACCTTACCGCAACATAGAGGTATCTATCAACGGAAAAGATTACGTCAATATGGGAGCCAAGGGAGTTGCATTCACCGAATTGACCGCTGCCGACCTGCCAATTAAAAATATTCTTATTAGAAACGACCAACTGGAAGCAGCCTCGTGGAATTACAATAAAAGTACGCTGGAGGTGATTGTGCGGAATAAAAGTTATCGCATCGTTCACGTGTTGGTTCGAGACGAGAACAATGTGGCTCTACCTAACCTGAAAGTTACGTACATCGGACGGAAGACAGAGACAGCAATTACTGATCGTGCGGGCCGTTTGGATCTTCCACTCGCACTAGATGAAAAGCCGCCCACGGCAATTCAATTCTCCATCGAGGGCTATACCATCGGCAATTTACAGGCAGCTCCCTCAGAAAGCACCCTAACCGTTTCGCGCATTGTTGCCCCGATTCAAAAACCAACGGAAATTGTCAAGAAACAAGTACCCGACCGGATTCAATTTCGAAATTTTGATCTGGCTAATCTCGACTCGGTGCAATCGCTGACTGTCTTTTATGCGGTCTTCAAAAATTACGACCGTAGCAAAATGACACCGAACGAACTAAGACGCATCGACAACAAATTCAACGAGCTGGTGGCAAATCTTCACAGCTCGACAGAAAAGCGGACGGGGCTGCGAGTTTTCATAGGAAAAATAACCGACTCCACTTTTATTGACCAAGACGTTAAAAACCTATTGGCACAAGTGCGGCTTGAAAGCCAAACGTTGACGAGCCAGCGCGCCGAATTCGATCAGAAAATCAGCGTTGTAAACAACAAGCTCTTGAATGGAGTTTCTCACCTGGACGAGGCAAAAAGACAAAGTATCCTTTCCGATCTCGCCTTACTAGAGCGTTTGCTTATCGAAAACGAAAGTCGGTTCTATAAAAATCAGGGTGATTATCGAACGTTGATCAACGCGATTAAAGAACGCTTCTTTGATGTACAGTTACTTGAAGAAAAGCTTTCGGTTAGCGAGCAGCAACGATTGGATGATCGGCAGGCTTTTCGTCAACGACTGATCCTTATTTCTGGTATTGTTATCGTATTTGGTGCTTTCATTATTTTGTTGATTTATTTCAGCACGGCGCTGAGAAAGCAGAAAAGAGAACTGGAAACCGCCAATGCGGAAATCAATCGCATCAATGAAAACTTGGAGGGCTTGGTGTTCGAGCGCACGCAGCTGCTGGAGTCCGCCGTCAAAGAGCTAGACACGTTCCTATATCGTGCTTCACATGATATGCGTACACCCGTACGATCGATCATGGGGCTTTGCAACATTGCAAACAAGATGGTGCAGGGAGAGATCAGGGAATTTGTAAAACGCATTTCTGAAACAACTACTTCGATGGATAGGTTACTGAAAAAGCTAAGCACCATCAGCGAAATCAACCATCCCACGGACCTGTCACCCGTCTCGATTTCCGAATCGATAGAAGCCGTTCGCGAATCAATGAAAAATGATATCGAAGGAAAACAGGTGGATTTTGCAACTCAATTCAATGGCAACATGGTGATTGAGTCTTACCCTGGGTTGGTCAAGACGATCATTAACAATATGATCGAGAATGCCATCTTCTACAGCAGTTTGACCGAGATCAAACCGAGGATAAGAATGAGGGCAGATCATACCGGCGGCGAAGTACTTATTCAAGTCGAGGACAATGGTATCGGTATAAGTGATTCGATACAACCGCGCGTTTTTGATATGTTCTTCAAAGGCACTGAATACTCTAAGGGTCATGGCCTTGGATTGTACATCGTCCAAAAAGCAGTCATCGCCTTGAATGGCACCATCGCAGTCGAATCGATCCCGGGCACAAGCACCACGTTTACTGTAACACTTCCGTTGGTTCATCGGATCGTTTGATCTGGATTTTGGGCGCTGTTTTTCCGAAGGTGGATAAAAGAAAATCCCCCAAAGTCCTGGACCCTGGGGGATAATCTTGTCTATAGTTGGCTTTAATCTTCCGAAAGGTAATTACACCCCTTTGATGCCCCTTTCCATTTCCGATGAATTGTCGAAAATAAAAGATCAGTTTCGTTAACTGGCGGTAAATTGTTTCTAGTAATAAAACTTCAAAGCGCCGTCATTCCAAAAGACTTGTGCTCGTCAGATTTTGAGAGGTCCTCATGGAGTCAAACCATTTTTCATAGTCGAGGTATTGCACACAATCCGTTAACACAGACGACTCTGTTTGAATATTGATTTTCCGGATCTTTGTTTTAGAAATTATCCGGTTTTGATCTATTGGCAAACTTGAAAGGCGAACGAAAGAAATACCCCGATAAACCTCAGGATTCATTTTTGTTAAAGTAATGGGTGTGACATCGTACGTCAAAGGTGAGGCAACTCCCCTCTGCTTACTTTCGATAATTCCATATAAACCTCGAATAAAACCAACTGAGACGAGTTTTTTACGGAAAATCATTTATAAGTAAATGCCGACAGCTTCGGCGAGATTAATTCATGTGCAAGTTGCGGAAACTTTATTGATTATAGTGCACCACCTGCATAAAGATTAAGTTATTATATCATGAAATTGTGTCGGCAGTTCCGAAGAAGAATCACCGGAGCGGAATGTACCCCGGAAGCCTCAGTTTCCTGACAAAGAATCGGTATCTTCGTGATCGGAAAATTTTGAAAAAATGAAACCCATGTTCACCGATTTGGAGATAAGCCAATACAAGCGTGACGGCTACCTTTTCGTGAGTGACTTCTGCTCAGCGCCTGAAGTCAAGAAGTTGATGGCCATCGCGGAACAGGATGCTGTTCTTCGCAAAAACTCCTTTGACCTCGACGATCAAACAGGTAAGAAAACAAAATTGTCTTTGTGGTATACGCCGGGAAACAACCCGTTCGGCTACCTGACACGTAGCGAACGGATGGTCAATCGAGTGAAGCAGTTGACAGACGGTGACGGCGGTGTCTGCCACTATCACTCCAAACTTATGCAAAAGGAGCCGCGCGTAGGTGGTGCTTGGGAGTGGCATCAAGATTATGGTTACTGGTATAAAAACCAATTTATGTTCCCTGATCAATTGATCAGCGTGATGGTGGCGTTGACGGCAGCCAACAAAGCCAACGGATGCTTGCAAGTGATTCGCGGGTCGCACCAGATGGGAAGAGTGAATCACGGATATGCAGGTGAGCAAGTTGGTGCGGATATGACGATGGTAGAAAACGCTTTGAAGACGATGGATCTTGTTTATTGTGAGTTGAAACCGGGCGATGCATTGTTCTTCCATAGCAATTTGCTCCATCGTTCAGAAGCAAATCTTTCAGAGAATTCCCGGTGGTCGGTGATCTCTTGCTACAGCCGAGAATCCAACATCGCCTACAACGAACCTTCGCACACGTGGAATGTTCCGTTGGAAGTCCTCCCTGATGCTGCCATCCTGCAAAAAGAAGCAGAGTCGTTTGCGTCGGCAGAGTTCCTCAAAAAGGAAAATGACAGGGCGTTGAAAAATTGAGCGGATCGGTGTTGAATAGCGCCCTTTCAAAGCACTGTGAATGACATGAAAGAGAAAGAAGTTTAACCTTCTAAAACCATCAGGCACCGGCCGTCTTTCCCGTTTCCACGCTCTCCCACCCCAAGCCTCGTTCTCAATTCTTTAGCTTAAAGCCGGTAACGAGTTGGTATTTTGCTTTGCTTTCTGGCGGACAACTAGCTCCTGTATTTTCCGCGTACGTAATCTCAAACGTTTTGCCTTTGTATTTGGGGTTTACTTTCATCTCACCGGGCTCATCTTCAGAAATCAAGTCACGCCACATCGCGTCAGAGGCTTCATCGAGGTAAGGCAGGGCGTTGCCGAAGTCGCCGCAGTCAAAGATCACGTGTATGCAATCCGTGTTTCTAACATCTTGTAGTATACACGAAGATGTCTTGATGCGATACTGCGGCATAAGTATCGCCCACACTCCCTCAGGGTCAAACATCGCGAGGTCTGGCAACACAATCTTGTGCATCAGGTTGGTGACTTTTTTGTTGACTTTGTTGCTGTCTTCCTTGGTAACGACAATATTTCCGGTGAATAAATTGTAGTCGAACGTCTCAGTGGTTTCATCAGAGATGTTGCTGAAAGTGGCGCCAATCACATAAAACGCCCTGTCGTTGGCTCGGTACCAATAGCGGTGAGTAGTAGCCCACTTCTCACGCGCTCCACCATAAAAATCGATCTCCAACACATTGTTTTTTATCTCCATGCCTGCGAAGGGATCACCCAGCATTCCACCGGATTCCGCGCCATAAATCACCTTATCGGAACGGCCCTCGAGCGTATATGTATTATCAACCTTATTGTTTTTTAGAAGGATGCGCAACGCTCTAGGTTTTTCTCCGTCTTCGTTAGCTACGGAACTTTCAACAATAATCGCTAAATCGTCTAGACCATCTTTGTTTAGATCCCCTTTTGCTTCTTTAAAGACGGTCCAATTGGGGGGCAATAGAGATTCTTTGTTGCCTATTGTCGTGGTTTGACCCTGCACTTGCCACGCGCAAACAACCAGGATGAAAAGAGAAAATATCAGTTTCATAGAGGCAATACGATTTGGTATTAAATCTATGAAAAACTTTACGTACTCACTGTAGGCTGATAAAGCGAGCAGATGCTGTGGGAGTTGTGCATTGCCTTTCGCTAGTATTCGGACAAAGGAGGAAGATGTACTCTAAATGCAACATCATTTTTTCCTACCTCGAAATAGGAAATGCTCAGGCTCGTGTCTTCAAATACGTCAATCCTTGCAAAGCCATTTTTGGAAGACGCATAAGAAGCATATTTTTTTCTCTTGACATATGAGGAATTGACGGCTGATCCACTAACCATGTAACTAACCCCATCTTTAACGACATACTCCAACGCATGCTCATGACCACTGACAAATAGGGTTTTTGGATATTTTTTGAGAAGCTGTTCAATGGCCACACGGTATCGCTGGTTTAATGGATTGGCGAGGTCTTGTGGGTCGCCAATCCATTTACGGTACAGCGGATAAAGCGACCCGACAATAGGCAAAGGAAGATAAAGTCTTGGGTTTATATCGGTCAACGGAAATACGTGAGCCCGCCAACTGAAAACACCTCCGTGTTCACCGTAGCTATAAATCGGATGATGGGCGGCAAGAATGATTCGTTTCCCTGCATTTTTTTTCATCAGTTCCTGCACCGCAATGAGAACGTCCTCAAGGCGTTTGCAACTGCATGAGTTACGATTTCCGGTTGAATCATAAGCCTGTTGAAGAAACCACTGAGAGTCAATGATAATCAACACCACATCGCCGCTAAGTTGCACTTCACTCGGTCCAGGGCATCCCTCCTTCGGCAAGTAATTCACTAGAGGATTACGAAGGGAATCTACATATCGCTGCTCGCCACGAACATAGTCCAATCCTCTACGACTACCTTTCTTCCAATCATGATTGCCGGGAATAAAGTAAACCGGAGATCGAAATTCTTTTACCATTTCGAGCTGCGCATGGATGATGTTTTCGGCTTTTGCTCGACCAGGATTTCCAACCGGAGGCATGCCTTCGGGATAAATATTATCTCCAAGAAACACGAACGAAGAAGGTGTCGCTTTAATAAAATTTCTGCGGAGTAACTCAGGCACGCCGTTGTTGGCAATAGTGGTTTTTCCTGCATCGCCGATGAAGTATAGACTGGAAATCATTCTTTGAGAATATCCCTGCCCTACGAATATGCTGCCAATAATGGCAATTGCAGTAGCACGCATAGATGAAACAGCAAGCTTACTTGTTACCCGCCACCATCCTTTTATACTCGGGCATGATCTTCTCATACGATGCCTCATCCACTTTCTTAAGCATGACCATCAGACCTCCAATTCCTGAATCTTTCAAATTCACGCGTTTATTGGCGATGTCGTCCATTTTTTTTCGGATCGTGGCTTCCAATTTGATAAGTTCTCGTTCGGTCATGGCATAAGAAAGGTTAGGTACAAAAATAACATTCTTTAAAAAGCAAATGCCCCAATCTCTCGGGGCATTTTAAATCAAAGAGCAGAATATTTAATGCGTGTTCGCTCCACATTAATTCCATCCACCCCCTAGCGCGCGGTAAATATTTACCATCGCGTTCATCTGCATTTTCTTAGTTTCGATCAGTTCAAATTTTGAATCAAGTGCGTCGCGCTGTGTCAATAATACTTCCATGTAGTCTGCTCTTGCCGATTTGAAGAGGCTGGTAGAGAAGTCAATCGACCGTGTCAATGTTTCGACCTGCTTCGACCTCATGTCATAGCTCTTCTTCAAATTGCTGATATTCGAAAGCTGATTGGCTACTTCAATGTACGCAGTCAGGATCGTGCGTTCGTAATTGAAAGCCGCTTGAATCTGACGTGCGTTGGCACTGTAGTAGGTTGCCTTAATTGCATTTCGATTGATCAGTGGACCAAAAAGGCCAGCGCCAATATTGTACATCATCGACTCGGGTTTACTTACGAGGTACGCCGGATTAAAAGCCTCAAACCCGATTGCGCCGGTGATATTCAACGTCGGATAAAAATACGTTCTGGCTACTTTCACATCCAACTTGGCAGCCGCCAAATCCAGTTCGGCTTGCTTCACATCAGGCCTGTTCATCAGCAGTTGAGATGGAACGCCGGCATGGATCGAATCGGGCACCAAGTCGATGAACGTCCACGAATTTCTTTGTATCGGCTGAGGAAATCGTCCGATCAAGAAATTGATGTGGTTCTCCGTTTCAATGATGGCCTGCTGAATGCGAGGAATACGGCTTTGGTTTTTCAACACCTCAGCTTCAAACCTGCGCACGGCCAACTCTGTCACTTTCGCTGCCTTCTTTTCGAGCTTCACAATCTCGAGCGCATTCGTCTGAATCTCCAGGTTCTGTTTGATGATGAACAACTGGTTATCCAACGCCATCAGTTCATAAAAAGAATTGGCAATTTCGGCTACCAAGTTGGTCACCATAAAATTCTTGCCGGCCGTAGTGGCGAGATAACTGAACACTGCCGACTTTCGTGCGTTGCGCAGTTTCTTCCAGATATCCACTTCCCACGAAAGGTTGGCAGCCACTAAATAGTCGGGCAGATTCTGTGGAATTGGTTTTCCATCCAAAGGAGTCACTTCATCCACGGCTCCGTATCGGGTGTACTTTCCCACCTTTTCGACACCAACACCACCCCCCAAATTCACAAACGGCAAGTACGCCCCTTTCCTGGCACGCACTTCGTTGTTCGCAATATTGATCTCCTGTAAAATAATGTTCAGCTCCTGATTCCTTCTCAATGCAGTATCGATGAGTGATACCAAATAGGGATCAGAGAAAAAGTCCTTCCACTTGATCTTCGCAGAGTTGAGCGTGTCTTGCGAATCACGATAACTAGGCGGAGTATTGGTATTCTCTTTTTTCGATGTGACGGAAGGCACTGCGCAAGCAGCAAATAATAATGCAAAACTGCTTATGGCTATGTACTTCTTTATTCTATTCATGCGCATGGTCTTCGCTTTCTTTGATTTGGGGGAAATTATCTACTTTATGGACCAAGTCTTCGGTCAACGATTCGTCGTCTTCATCCCTGATCAATTTTCTACCTTCCGCTAATTTGCCGAAGATGTAATAGAGACCTGGCACGATGATTACTCCAAACGCTGTTCCGAAAAGCATACCACCAAGGGCGGATGATCCAATGGTGCGATTACCTATAGCACCTGCACCGTGAGCGATTACCAGCGGAATCAAGCCCGCAATAAAAGCAAACGAAGTCATCAAGATCGGGCGGAAACGTACTCGGGCTCCTTCAATGGCGGCTTCAAGGATGGTTGCTCCTTGCCTGTTTTTCTGCACCGCAAATTCCACGATCAAGACCGCGTTTTTACCCAACAGACCCACGAGCATAATCAAGCCCACTTGCGCGTAAATGTCATTCGCAAGACCCATTGATTTAATAAACACAAACGATCCAAACACACCCGCAGGCAATGAAAGCACGACGGCGAGTGGAATGATGAAACTTTCATATTGCGCGGCGAGCACCAAATACACGAAGCCCAACACGATAAGGAAGATGTAAATCGCTTCGTTTCCGCGTCTTACTTCGTCGTACGATAGAGCTGCCCAGTCGATATCATATCCACGAGGCAAAACTTTCGCCGCCACTTCTTTTACGGCAGCAATGGCTTCACCTGAGCTATACCCGGTCGCGGGGCCACCTCGAATGGCAGCCGTGTTATACATGTTGTATCTGTTGATTTCGTTAGCTCCTTGTTTCTTTTTGATTTTCATGAAGGCGGAGAAAGGCACCATCTCGTCGCGATCATTCTTTACCCAAAGATTCAATACATCTTGTGGAAGTTGTCTGAATTCCGGGGCGGCTTGCACAAACACCTTGAAGAAGCGTTGGTATTTGATAAAACCAAGCTCGTACGTACTACCCACGAAAATGGAAAGGGTGTTCATCGCATTACCAATGGAAACTCCTTTCTGCATGGCGAGCTGATTGTCTATTTCAATTTCATATTGCGGATAGTTAGAACTGAAGAAGGTGAACAAACCAGTCAGCTCCTTACGCTTCTCAAGGGCGTCCATGAATTCGTTCTTCACTCGTTCAAGATCTTCATAGGTACCGTCGGGATTTTTATCCAGCATCTGCAAGGCAAAACCGCCGGCTGCACCAAATCCAGGCACGGCCGGAGGATCGAAGAATTCGATAGTGGCTCCGGGCAACGCCTTTGCGACTTCTTCCAACTCCATAGTAATTTCCGACACGGTGTGGTGTCGTTCAGACCACGGCTTCAAGTTGATCAAGCAAGTAGCTGCGTTCGATCCGCGACCTTCGGTAAGTACTTCATAACCCGCAATCGAAGAAACCGATTGAATGCCCTCTACTTTTTCGAGGAGCTTTTGCAACTGAATGGAGATATCGTTTGTTCTTTCGAGCGTCGATCCGGGAGGCGTTTGAACAATCGCATAAATCATCCCCTGATCTTCCGCTGGGATAAAACCGGCAGGCAGGTTACTTGCGATGGCAATGATACCCGCACTGAACGCGATCCAGAGTCCTACTGTCACCCATCTTCTGTGGGCGATGCGATGAAGCACCCAAACGTATTTGTCCGTGAACTTTTCAAATCCCCTGTTAAAGCTGTCGATAAACTTCGTGAATAGATTTCTCTTCCTAGCGTGGCCATGGTGCTGCTTTAATATCATCGCACACAACACCGGCGTGAGTGTAAGGGCCACAAGGCCTGAAAGAACAATCGAGCTAGCCATCGTTATGGAAAACTGGCGGTAAAACACACCCACCGGACCTGACATGAAAGCGATGGGCACAAACACGGCCGTCATCAACAACGTAATCGCGATCACCGCACCGCTGATTTCACCCAATACTTTCTTCACGGCTTGATATGGAGAAACGTGATCTGAATCCATCTTGGCGTGCACGGCTTCTACCACCACAATCGCATCATCCACCACAATACCAATGGCCAACACGATCGCAAACAAAGTAATCATGTTAATCGTCAGTCCGAAAAGCTGCATGAAAATGAAAGCACCGATAAGAGAAATTGGCACCGCCAGTGTGGGGATCAATGTAGATCGCCAATCGCCCAAGAAGATAAACACTACAAGAGCCACTAAAATGAACGCATCTCGCAAAGTGTGGATTACGTTTTCCGTGGATGCATCGAGGAAGTTGGAAACGTCATAACTGATTTCATAGGTCATTCCCGGAGGAAAGTCTTTTTTCAGTTCTTCCAGTTTCTTTTTCACACTACTAATAACTGCACTGGCATTACTGCCATACGTTTGCTTCAACACGATCGCCGCCGACGGATAGCCATTGATGTTTGAATAAATATCATAGTACTCGCTTCCGAGCACCACTTTGGCAATGTCTTTCAGTCTTAACAATTCTCCTTTTGCATTGGCCTTGATGATGATATTTTCATATTGCTTCGGATCACTGAAACGATCCGAGTAGGCCAACACATACTCGAGAGCTTCCGCACGCTTACTGTCACCCCTACCGATACGTCCTGGTTTACCGATGATACTTTGATCGCCCATGGCTTCCATCACCTCATCGGGCGACACGTTGTAGGCGCGCATCCGCTCGGGGTTCAGCCAGATACGCATGGCATACTGGCGGCTACCGAGAATCCTCGCTTGACCGATACCATTGATCCGCTGAATTTCGGGAATCATCGTCACCCCCGCATAGTTGAACAAGAATTTCATGTTCGCATTCTTGTCGGTACTATACAGGTTGACATACATCAACATACTTGGAATCACGGGCGTAATAATTACACCCTCACGTTGCACCAATATGGGTAACCTGTTTCTTACCTGTTCTACACGGTTGGAAACTTGTACGAGTGCCTGGTTAATGTCAGTACCGGGCTCAAAAATCACCTGCACGTTTGCTTCACCTGCACTGGTCGCATCTGAGGTCATGTATCTCATGCCCCAGGCTCCGTTGATCGCTTGTTCGATTGGAATGATAACCGATTCTGTCAACGTCTTCGCACTAGCACCAGGATAAGAAGCAGAAACCATTACTACGGGAGGTGCAATGGATGGGAACTGCGATGTGGGCAGCGTATTAATTGCCAGCACGCCCATGAAAATGATCACCAGCGATAGTACAATGGCAAGTACGGGCCTCTTTAAAAAAGCATTAAACATTTCTTATTCTTTTAAAGATGGAGCTTATTCAACATATACTTTCAAGTGCGGCAGAACCGTCTTGGGATCTTCATACTGATACTCAGCGATCTTCTCGTTGTCCCTCACTTTACGTATCCCTTCCAACATGATCCTGTCATGCTCCGTTATTCCAGAGGCGATCACATACAAGTCGGGCATCTCTGCGCTTATGGTGATCTCCTTTTGGTGAATCATATTGTCTTTGTCGACGGTAAAGACATATTTCTTTTCGAGTACTTCAAAAGTGCACTTCTGCGGAATGATCAAAGCGTTTTTCATCACCGCAGTAGCAAGTACGTTGCCGGTCTCACCGTGCCTTAACAAGCCCTTTGGGTTAGGAAAAGTAGCTCTGAAAGCGATGTTTCCCGTTTCATTGTTGAAGTCGGCTTCTATCGTCCTTACAAACCCATTGTATTCGAAGATTTCGTTGTTCGCCATCAACAGTTTGACCTTCATCAAGCTGTCTTTTTTCAGATTGGTTTTGTAATTAAGGTATTCTGCTTCGGGCACGTTAAAGTAAACCCACATCTCACTATTGTCGGACAGCGTGCTGACCAAATCGCCCTCGTTCACCAAACTTCCCAATCGAACATAAAAGCGGTCCATGATGCCATTGAATGGAGCTTTGATCTCGGTGAATCCCAAGTGTACTTGGGCCAAGGACATTTCCGCTTTTGCTTTGTCGAATTTGGCTTTGGCCAATGCCAATTCATTTTGAGAGACCACATTGCTGTCGGCCAGCGATTTTGTATTCAAGTATTCGATTTCGGCAAATTTTGCTTCGGCTTCGGCTTTCTGAAGCTCCGCTTTATAAAGCAGTGGCATAATTTGAAACATCATCTGGCCTTGCTTGATGAACTTACCCTCATCAACAAAAATGTTCTGGAGGTAGCCTTTTTCAAGCGCTCTTAGTTCGATATGCTGTATCGCACGTATTTGACAAACATATGCCCGGGTGACTGTGGTGTCCCTTCGCAGCGGACTGGTCACGGAAAATTTAAAGGACTCTTCTTTTTCTTCTTTTTTTGACGAACAGCTCGTGAGCCACAGTGTGGCTATAAAGCTTACGATCATTAGAACTCTTTTCATAATTTTTAAAACGACTAAGTCTTGGGTTGACTGAAATTTTTAATCCACGATGTCCGTCTATCAAAGCTAAACTCAACGAACGCAGGGCGGCAAACTATTGACCGAGCAGAGGCAGGTCTACGCCGCCAACGAAAGGAAGTCAGATTCGGAAAACCTGCAGAGAAAGATACCGGCAGGTAGAAGTGTAGGATAAATCTCCGTTAAAGGAGTAAACTTTCTTAGGGAAGTTGACAAAACACTCAAAGGTCGGAGTGAACAAAAGCGATGTCGTGCAGTTGGCTATTTCTAAATGCTTCTTGAACGGGACCAACTCATCGTCTTCCTTCTCCTCATTTTCAAAAAGGAGCATAGTCAGTCGATCTTCTTGTTTCTCTTTGCTAAAGGAAACAAAGCTTGTGATTTGGTCACTTTCCTTGAAACAGGCGGAAGCGGGCTCCCCCTCCGCCATGAAATAAATATTGGCAGAAAGCTGCCCCAGACCGCTAAAAAGCAGAATGAACAGGGTAAAACGATATGCCAAAATCTTTATCATTAGCGGCCGCGAAACTACGTTAAATAGCCTATAAAGGCAAACCGATCGTGGAAACGGATAGACGTGATTTTTGTTCAGAAAAAGAACTTACCATGGTAAAAGAATCCTTTGTTCAAAATTGAAAACTCGATTTTCAAGCGCTCTGGAAAGCCGAGAATTGTGGTCTGACCATCAAAGCCAGTAATGGTTTAATCACCATTCGAAAAAATATTCCTCCCTCACGATTGTCCGTTAATCTTCTCTATAGCTGTGGTAAGAAGGACAACGAAGTTCGCGTTGGCCTTTCGTAACTTTGACACGGTAATTCAGCATGAATTCTTGTGTGCCACTTGAGAAGGGCGCCAAATGAGACGTTGTAAAATCAAAGGAGTAGTTGAAGTACAAATTCTCCAGCAATTGCAAACTGAAGAAGGCGATCACCGAGTCACCGCTCCTCAGCGACAAGCCCGAGCTAAACACATCATAGAAAATGACGGACGCATTCAAGTCCATCGACAGGGGCTGCCCCTCCTCCGCTCGTATCAGGATGGAAGGATTGATTTTGACTTTGCCGCTAAGGGCGAGGTTACTTATAAAACCCGATCGAAGAAAATAGTTTCTCGGCTGCCTCAACTGTGAAGCCACTGCGTCGTTTGCGGTGAATGTACTTGTGATCAACGACGGCACAGAAAATCCAACGAAAAAGTTCTTCTTGTGATAATATACTCCTGTGCCAATGTTGGGCTTAAACTGATTGTATGGAGCAAACTGGGGATCAGATGGATAAGGCGACACCAAATTCAAGGAGCTAAAGTCGGCCTTCAAAAAATACAGCATGCCTTGCAGTCCAAATGAGAGCGTGGAATTTGGAAACCGTATTTTATAAGAACCACTGATCGTTACGTCTTGGTTGGCATAACTCCCGATCCTGTCTTCGTTGACCATGAAACCAAGTCCGATTTTTGCCCGGGCAAACGAACTGTGAGCAGTGAATGAGAAAGTCTTTGGCGCCCCAGGAAAATTGATCCACTGATTTCGATATGTGGACGTAGCACTCAATTGCACATGAGCTCCGGCGAATGCTGGGTTAATCATGAGTTCATTGAAGTAGTACTGCGTGAAAACAGGATACAGTTGTGCTTCACAAGCAAATGAGAACACCAAAAGCAAGCAAACGAGTAAACTCTTTTTCATATTACTCAACCAATTCAAGATAACCGGCCAGTCGTTTTGAACCGTCGCCTTTAGTGATTACATAAAAGTAAGTTCCTGTCGGCAAGTTTGTTCCCATCAAACTAATTCCCTGATTCGATTTTCCATCGAACTTGATGTTGGAGTTGTTATACCCATCTGCTTCATACACTTTGGTGCCTGCTCGGTTGAAAATCTCCACGTGATTTCTATCAAAGTTATCGATGCAGCCGATATGGAAGTAATCGTTCATGCCATCTGCCCTGAATGAAATGCCGTTATACACAGTGATCTCTACCGGCAACACCACCGGGAAATCCTTTTCACATCCTTTTGTGGTGACCACTTTCACTCGATAGCTTCCGGCACCTACTTCTTGCAAGTTGGGCCCCTCACCCATCACCACCAACGAAGGATCGGCATACCAGGTGATTGTCTCAATCGGCAAATTATTGTTCACCAATAATGTGATAAAACCGTTTGGTTTATAATTGGCCGATATGGGCGAATTAGGCGGCGGCGGACAACTTGCATCTTGCAACAGGAACGCCACCTCTGGGAATATTTGTTTCACTGCGATTGGCCCGGTAGCCGGCCCGGATTTGCAACCCGTAATTTTGCTAGTAGCTACCACGGTGTATTGCCCTTCGTCAAGATTTTTATAATACTCGCCAGTGAACGAGACGGGTGGAGGTGCGTTGGTGCCTATCGCCCAATCGAAGATGTAGTCTTTAGTAACCCCATTGACGGAAGCGGAAAGCTCGCCATCAGGTGACACACAACTTGTGACATCGGAGACAACGACAACGGTTGGATTAGGTATCAATGCAAAATTCCCTTTCACCGTTACTGTGGCAGAGGAACTACATCCCGTGGTTTTATCCTTAGCCAGCACTGAATACTGGGTAGCCGCAAGACCCCCTACTTCGGGTCCGGTATAAAACGATGTACCACTGGTGCTAGCACCGGCAAACCAATCAAATGTGTAATGAATGAAATCACCTGCGACGTCTGCTGACGCTGAACCATCAGGTCTGGCAGGATCACAGATCGTTAAATCCTGAAGCACCCTGGCAGTCACCACGGGGATGGCCTGCTCATTGTCAATGACAACAGTAAACGGTGGTGACACGCAACCGGTATCGGATTTATCAACCGCAATGACCGTATAGGTTCCAACAGGAAGATTAGTTACTTGATTGCCCGTGAAGTCAGAAGCCGGTGGAACCTTTGGTGTTGCACCGGTCGTCCAGTAGAAATCGTATTTGAACTTGTTATCATTCACAATAGTTGAAAACACTTCGCCATTGTTTGAACTGCAGAATGTGAGTGGTGTGGCTGAAGCGGTAATGACCACTGGGTTGACGATCAATGGAAGAGTGTAAGCATCCAATGCCCAGCAGTTGTTGGAGTTGTTGATGGTCTTGATGGTGTAAGTGACCGAAGTCTGTCCGGGCGGCACGCTAATGTTGTTGAGGCTACTTGAGTTGGAAATCGGCACGCCTGTCGGTCCCGGAGGAAAAGGTGTGCGCTGATCGCCGGGGTACCATTCATAGGAGAAAGTGGCGCCACTGCCTCCACCCTGCACGGTCAAGAGCAAACCGGATTGCGGCGTAATACAGCGTTCCGGCTGTTGGAAGGAAACCAATGTGACCGTGGTCGTACCAACGGTTTGATCATCGATTTTAAACGAAAGATCGACCGCACAATTGCTGGCACTACTTGTAGCGGTGACAAAATAAGAGCCAATCGGAATATTGTTCAACACATTTGTCGAACCACTTTGTAGCACACTGCCGCTCGCATCCTTCCAAACAAAAGTGTAGTTAGTGATCGGCTGGCTGACATTGTTTTCAAGGATTGTCGCTATCGTTGCCGAACCGTTCAATGGCAGCCCAGTGGCCAGGTTGCAACTACCCACCGCAGGAGCCGAGAAACCGCTCGGATCAAAAGCCACAATAGTTGGATTGTTTTGCACGGTGAAGCTCTTGATCGTTTTGCATTTAGTGATGTTGCTTGTCATTTGAACCGTGTAATCACCTTCCTGCAAATTCTGAATCACCTCGCCATTTACTCCTGTGCTCGCCACCGGTGCCCCTGAGATATCATCACCTGAAAACCACGAAAAAGTGTAGCTCAACGGCGACACTTCGCTGAGCGCAATCTTACCTGCTCCACTTCCACCGGCACAGTTTACATCAGGGTTGATCACAGCTGCCGCAACCGTAGGGTCGACATGTACGTCCTTCACCTCAAATTCAGCGGGTGCAGTAACACACCCCGAGCCGGTTACTCCTGGAACAAGAGGTGATACCACCGCATTTCTCTTGGCTGTTACATAGTAAAGACCTGCTGCGAGTGACCCTCTCGTTAGTAAAGGATCGTCTACGATTCCGAATGTCGGAAGCATTGTCGGGCTCATGGACCAGGTGTACTTATAATTGGCAGTAAGACCAGGACCCGGTGTTTCGGTCATCCCCGTAATAGTGCCCGCACCATCGGGAGTAAGTGGCGAGCAAAGAGTAACATCCTGCGCATTCACTCCCGTGATTCTCATGGGAATTACTCCTTGATTGACTTGCACGCTTGCATCTCTGAAGCATCCCGTGGCGAAATTGGTCACACGCACTGTGTATGGGTTGGTGAACACAGAGGTTTGAGGTCCAACCTTATCGGTATTTAAAGTGGAGAACGGACTGAGCGTATTCACCGTTGGTGAATTAGAAGCACTGTACAACGCACCAACCCCGTCTGGATCACTGGACCAAACAAAATTATATCCGACACCAACTGCTGAACCCGGGCCGCTAGCCGTTGTGGCCGTCACTTTAATTTGTCCGTCAAAATTATTGTCGCAAGAACTATTGTCTACGGATGTGAAACTCACTGTCGGCTTGACTCGTTTGTCGAGCACTACAAAAGCAGCAGGAGCAGTAACACAACTCGATCCATTGACCCCTGGTGTAGCTATCGGCGCAACGACGGCGTTCTTTTTCGCCGTTACGTAATAGGTCCCCACGTCTAAGTTATTTTGAGTCAGTCCTGCCGCCGGCACTGTGTTGGTAGCGAATGGACTGGCCATTAGCGGATCGTCATCCCAAGTGTAGGTGTAGTTGCCTGTCAGCCCAGGCCCTGGCGTTTCTGCAATCGTCACCACGGTTCCTGAGCCGTTGTTACTTGAGCACAGCGTGACATCCGTAGAGGTCACACTTGATATACTCATTGTTATATTTTTCTGCGTCACCTCAACATCGCTCATTGCGAAACAACCGGTGACAAAGTTGGTGACCTTCACGGTGTATGGATTGGTGAACACATTTGTCTGCGGCCCAATCAAGTCCGTGTTCTTCGTGGAGAATGGACTTGCGGTATTTGCCGTAGGTGAATCAGATGCACTGTAGAGAACCCCAACACCATCAGGATCGCTTAGCCACTGGAAGTTGTAGGTAGCACCTACTCCAGGTCCACTGGCCGTAGTAGCAGTTACTGTAATCTGTCCATCAAAATTGTTGTCGCACGACGTATTGCTTACAGTAGCAAAACTTATCGTCGGGTCAACGCGCTTGTCTAGCACGACAAATGTTGCTGGAGCCGTGCTGCAGCTCGAGCCATTAACACCTGGTGTACCGATGGGACCCGGCACAGCTTTTTTGGTAGCAACAACAGTATATGTGCCGAAGTCCAATCCGCTGAGCGTGGTAACACCGAGACCTGTAGAAGCTCCGGTAGACCAGGCGTAACTGTAGTTTGCAGTGTTGCCCGGACCAGGCGTTTCAGAAATGGTGGTGACTTGACCTTTACCATTTAGTGATGAGCATAAGTCTCTATGAGTTGGCGTTACACCAGTAATACTCATCGGTAGGGTCTTCTGAGTCACTTGCGCATTGGCCGTAGTAGAACAGCCAGTGACGAAGTTGGTGACCTTCACAGTATAAGGGTTGGTAAAGACGGCAGTTTCTGGTCCGATCAGGTCTGTATTCTTTGTCGTAAATGGGCTTGCTGTATTAGCGGTTGGTGAATCTGAAGCACTATAAAGGACACCGAGTCCATCAGGGTCATTTTGCCATTGGAAATTGTATGTCGATCCTGCTCCAGGTCCACTTGCAGTGGTTGCTGTAACGGTGATTTGTCCGTCAAAATTATTATCGCAGGAAGTGCTGCTAACGGTGGCAAAGCTCACGGTTGGGTTGACCCGTTTGTCGAGCACGACAAAAGTAGCAGGAGCTGTGCTACATCCAGAGCCATTCACTCCTGGAATGCCAATTGGTACGGGTACTGCCTTCTTCGTCGCAACAACCGTATACGTGCCGAAATCCAATCCAGCAAGCGTGGTCACGCCGAGACCAGTGGACGCACCGGTGGACCATAAATAAGTATAATTGGCTACATTCCCAGGGCCTGGTGTTTCAGCGATGCCGTTTACTTGCCCTTTTCCGTTTAGCGACGAACAAAGGTCTCTGTTTGTGGGAGTCACTCCAGTGATGCTCATCGGGATCGTTTTCTTGATCACGGC
Organism: Cyclobacteriaceae bacterium; assembly: GCA_035492075.1. Classification (GTDB taxonomy): domain Bacteria; phylum Bacteroidota; class Bacteroidia; order Cytophagales; family Cyclobacteriaceae; genus ELB16-189. The sequence continues at coordinate 48,551 of DATJJP010000097.1, forward strand.
TGTATTTGCATCTGTGAAGCAGCCTGTCGTAAAATTGGTCACGCGTACGGTGTATGGATTTGCAAAGGCGGCCGTCTGCGCACCGATCAGGTCAGTATTCTTTGTGGTGAAAGGACTGGCCGTATTGTTGGTCGCTGAGTTGGATGCACTGTACAACACACCACCAAGACCATCAGGATCATTCGTCCATTGGAAATTATAAGTTGCACCTGGTGACCCGGCCGTTGTAGCGGTCACTGTAATTTGACCATCAAAGTTGTTATCGCAAGCGGTGCTGGGCACGGTTGAGAAGCTGACGGTAGGAAATACGCGTTGATCACCAACGTCAACCCGAATAGGATTTGAGGAACAGCCGGCGCCGGGGATTGTATTTGTATTCTTTCTTGTCGCAATGACATAGTAGGTTCCTGTACCCATCGCCTGATTTTGTTGCACACCGTTTCCGGCAACCAGTGATACTACGGTAATCGGAGTGGGCACGGCGTCATTGATTGGTGTCGCGCTGTTGAATGTACCGGCATTGCCAGGGGTTGCATTAAACCACTGGTAGGTAAACTCATTCGTAAGTGTGGCCCCGTTGTACACCAATGTTGACTCTCCTGTAATCGAACGGTCGATGCTAATTTCTGTCACATCAATTTCACCGTCGATTGGACATTTCACCTGATCAGTGACTAATTTATTTGTAATCTCAATGTCAAATTTGGTGTTCAAAACAGTTGCATTCTGTTGAACAGTACACTTGCTTGTTTCATTGAGGCCGGTTACTGTATACGTGTTCGTCGGTAAAGCCAAAATTTTGTAAGGAACTGGTCCGCTCTGTCCGGCAACAGGGCTGGCTGTATTTGGATCGGGCGCCCAGCTATAGGTATAGGTGGAATTCTGAATGGTGGCATCACTAGAAGTAGTGCTTGCGGTCACCTCTATCCTACCTTCCGCCGTACCTGAGCAAGAAGTGTCTGAGAAAGGAGAAAGTACTAGATCAGGTGTGCTGTGTGTGTCAGCTATTGTGACTTGTTGAATCTGCGAATAACAATGGTCTCCTTTGCCACCTTGCTTTTGCGCGCGGACGAAAAACGTTCTTGAAGGATTACCCAATCCGGCGATGGCACCAATGGGCCAGTAGTTTCCAGGTGTACCTGCAGTGGCATGAGTTTGATTGATTAACTCCCCTTGGTTGCCAGGTGCACCTGCTCCGTTGCCTATCGCCTGATAGATTAAGGCAGCAAGGGCATTGTCTTTGTACCATTCGAATTTAAAATCGGAAAAGAGGCTTGGGCTCGGCGTAGTGACTGTTGCTATCAACGCACTTCCATTGGTTGCCGGTGAACAATAAGCGTCACCCGTTGGCGCAGCAACTATGGTCGGAATTTCAGGTTGGCCAGGAACATTCACGATTTGATCTAGACTGCAGCCACTCACAGCATCCACGATAGAGAACTTATAAGTTATCGCATTAAAAGTACCTGTTACCATGGTAGGAACCCCGGTGGCTAGCGCTTGCGGGAAAGCGGGACCACTTATGTTGGCTGGCGAAATGGCCGTGAGTCCATAGTTTGGCGTAGTGGGGTCAGTGGCGTCCTTGGAGACAGTAAGCTGTACCGTTGCGTCTCCAACTCCGCCCGTACAAACGGAACTTGGAGTACTCACAACAGCTACGTCCGGAAGCTTCGGGTCAATGTCGAGGGTGACAACCTTGTCAAGTGAACATCCCGAGCCAAGTGTTTGGTCAATGATTTGAACCACATAATCACCCAACAAAACTTGGGCCGTACCCCCAGTCAAAAATGGGGCGGTTGCTGTGAACGTTGCAGTTGCCGTGGAAGCCGGTGTATTAGTGGCTAGCACGAAGCAGTATGGATCGGTGGCTCCCAACTTTGTGTCTCCATCTTCGTCCAAAGTGTATGTCCGTTCGCCATTCACCCAAGTGCCGGTTGCCGAGTTTTGAGTGGTTATCAATCTCATCGCATATTTCGTTCCCGCTACTACACCCGCATTCGAAGCAACAGAAATTTGAATTTTCGCATCCGACAAGGCGGGGTCACACTTTGTTGAGTTTACTGGAGTCACCGTGATATCAGGTGCACCGATAAATGGAACGTTGTCGGAAAAAACTTTTCCGCAGCCCACGGGATCAGTCACTACTACAGAATAAACGCCATTTGTCACTCCCGTATGAACGAGATCTGTGGTTCCATCCAAATCTTCAGACGTCTGGAGAACGCCTCCTGCGAATGTCGGAAGTACGGCGTTGTTCATGAAATTAAATCCCGAATTCGTGGCAACACCAGCATACCATTTGTAAGTATACCCGGGGGGACCAATAACAGGGTTAACGGTGAGGTCCAATTTTCCTCCGGTTCCGGAATTGCAAAATGTAGCGCTCGCAACCAATGAGGCAGTGACGGTTTTTTTAGTGTTGTCTTTTACGGTAAATGTTTGCGGGTTGGATTGACAATGTGAAATAGAATCACGGACTAAAACGGTATAGGTACCTGGCACCAATTGATGCCCCACCAAAATACCATCATAAACTAGCTTCGTTGGATCGTTCTCGTAAAAGGCAGTAGCCGTCGTCTTTATAATTGAAGGATCTGACGTGTGTGCTTTGTTTACTTCATTCAGGTAATATATCCTGAATTTATTGTTGTTGGTGATGGACGTTAACGTAATCTGGAGTTCACCATTGGTCGGTACACACGTTGTTACGTCTGTCACTGCTCCCGTGAACGTTGGCAGCGCCTGCTGCTGTGGCAGGAAAATGGTTTGTGTCGCTGCACAACCGGTGACTTCGTTGTAAATCGAGAAAGTGTAATTGTCACTGACCAAATTAGCAGGCGTCGACAAAGGCGCCCCAGATGCCTGCCCAGTGGCAGCATTCACGGAAGTGCCTCCAGTGCCTATTCCCTGGTACCAGTTATACTTCAGGGTAGAACCTGCAGGCCCATCTGTAGCAGAACCTTGCAGTTGACCATTGGGGAGCAAAGGATCACAGGAAGTTTGCTTGCTAATCACACTAGTGGAAGGTACTGGGTAGTCGAACTGATTAATTATAACACCACTTGCAGTTGAAGAAGTACAACCGGTGTTGGTATCCATAACAGAAACAGGATAACTTCCAGCCGTGAGGGCACCCAAATTATCGGTTGCGCTGGCCCAACTGAGTACCCAATTTGCAGCTAATGGAGACGGCTGAGTAATACCTTTGTAAGTCACTGTCGCATGCAAGCTTCCATCAGGCGTAAAGGCGGACTCATCGCAAATTGTATTATTTTTTGTGACCGTGAGTTTTACTTTCGGATTTGCTTTAGCATTGGTAATGGTTGTCGTTGCATCCGTCTGGCATCCGTCTGAATTACGTGTCACCTGCACGGTAAATACACTTGACGCCCCTCCTTGAATTCCAAGACCAGGAGTGGTGCTTCCCAGCTTAGTAGATGTCTGTCCCACCTTACTGTTCAATGGATCGGCCGTATTTCCGTCAAACCATTGATACGCGTAGTTGCTCAATGCTTGAGGATCCACTCCCACAGTAAATGCATCTACTTTGGTCACATCGGTTTCTCCGTTCTCCTTTCCAGCGACGCAGTTCGTCGAAGGGCTGATTAAGGTTATGACGGTGGGATAAGAAAAAATATCTTTTACAACGATCGGTGTCGCATTCGATGTGCAACCTAAGTCATCAATGGTGACAGTTGCGGAGTACGTACCCGATTGCAAATTCAGATAACTAACTGACGCATTAGATTGTGCAGGTACTCCTGTTCCTGTTCCGTTGTTGAAGAAATTGTAGGTGAGGGTACTGGCTAACGCATATGGCGCACTATTATAAGTGACAGCACCCGCATTTACTTGCCCTCCGTAATTTGTTGCTGTGCCTATTGGCGTCAGGTTACAAATCGTATTGTCTACTTTTGAAAGGCTTACTGATGGAAGCGTCTTGCCATCCGATACATTGACTGCCTTTGTTACCTGGCATCCGTCCGTGTTGCGGATCACGGTGACCGTATAATCAAACCCCGCACCACCCTGGACGTTAACTAGATCTTTTGTGTTGGCATTGTTCGCTAAACTGGTTACCGGGAAAATAGCAGGGCCGACCCACGCATAGACAAATCCTGATGCGACCGCGGGCGCACCATCGACGGTTGTAACTTGCGCCAAGCCGTTTTCCTTACCGGCAATACAACTGGTTGATGCCGTTGAACTACTTCCGATGGTCATGCTAGCGGGTGCATTGGCCACATCTATGCTCGATGAGGACTGACAACCGGTTGCAATTTGATTTACAGTCACATTATAGGTACCACCATTAAGCTGATCATACTTCTTGTTTGTTGCTCCACCCGTTTGGATCCCCACCGCGGGCGTAAATGCATAGGTATAGTCAGTAGAGCTTCCCCCGGCAGGAATGTTTCCTATTGCCACGGTGACACTGCCGCCAAATGCAACGGCAGGGTTAGTCAATGCACTGTTGCAAATCGTGTTGTCCACTTTTGTCAATGAAAGTTGTGGATTCACTTTTGAGTCGGGAACATTCACCGCTTTGCTTACTTGACAACCATCGGTGTTGCGAATCACTGTCAAAGAATAGTCGTAACCAACTCCCCCTTGGACTTTGATCAAGTCTTTCGTGTTGGCATTGTTGGTTGCATTATTTACAGAGAAGCCGGCAGGCCCTGTCCATGAATAAACAAAACCTGTCGCGACGGCAGGGATTCCATCAATTTGAGTGACACTTGCCAATCCATTTGCAAAGCCGGTTGCCAAATTACAGTTGGTAGATCCAGTCGCACTGGTAACGATCGTCAAGCTGGCCGGCGAATTTGCAACGGCGATGCTCTGCGTGGATTTGCATCCGGTAGCTGTTTGCTTCACGGTGACAGAATAGTTGCCGCCATTGAGTTGACTATATTTCTTATCTGTTGCTCCACTTGCCTGCACCCCCCCAACGGGTGTAAAGGCATAAGTATAATCAGTAGTGCTTCCCCCAGCGGGAATGTTTCCAATGGATACCGTTACACTGCCATTATAAGTAACTGAGGGACTTGTCAGAGCGCTATTGCAAATCGTATTATCAACTTTTGAAAGTGTAATAGAGGGATTGACTTTTAGGTTGGGAACGTTGACAGATTTCGTGGCTTGACAACCATCCGCATTGCGCGTCACTACGACGGTGTAATTGTAAGAGCCCCCACCTTGCACGTTGATCAAGTCTTTTGTGTTGGCATTATTTGCCGCGTTGGTAACTGGAAAACTTGGTGCCGATGGCCCTGTCCATGCATAGACAAAACCTGTTGCTACGGCCGGCGCGCCATTCACTTGCGTCACACTTGAACTGCCGTTTGCGAATGCTGTAGTCATCGTGCAATTGGTAGAACCAATAGCGCCTGTTGTAATCGTAAGTGAAGCAGGGTTGTTCGACACGGCAATACTTGATAGCGATGACACGCATCCCGTAGAGGTTTGAGTTACCTGAACGGTATAGGATGTTGCTCCTCCATTCAGCTGACTCCAGATATTTGCCGCCGGCGCTCCTGGCAGGCCACCACCGGCGGTGAGCCCCCCCGGATCTGCGAACGCGAATGTATAGTTAGAAAGCCCACCCACTTGGTTGGTGATGCTCGTGGTGATACTTCCTGTGTAGACTGCCGCCGGTGACGTGAGCGATGGATTGCAAATTGAATTATCCGTTTTTGAAAGTGTAATTGCCGGATTGACTTTCGCATCAGCAACAAGAACGGTAGCTGTATTTTGGCAACCTGTCGTCTTATCGGTTACTTGCACCGTGTAGTTCATGCCCGCACCACCTTGCACGTTCTGCAACTTCGCATTGGTTGCACCTGCAATTGGCGATCCCGTCCCCGATCCAACAAACCATTGATAGATAAAATTTGAAGTAGACCCAACAGCAACGCCGTTCACTGTGGTTACTTCAGCAACTCCGTCTTCTTTGCCAACCACACAATTCGTGGATGCGGTTTGACTTGTCGCAATGGTTGGAAGCGATGGTGTATTCTTAACGATCGCCGTTGATGGTGTAGACGCACACCCCAAGTCTGTCCTCGTGACCACTAGCGTATAACTTCCTCCATTCAATTGCGCGATGGTGCCTGTCGATGCACCAACAATTACAGGGTCGGTCGTGAGAGCACCGTTGTACCAAACAAAAGAATAGTTTGGTCCTGCTGGGCTAGTCACAGGGCCTCCATCATAAGTTACGCTCGCAACAACACTGCCGTTGTATTGGCTTGTTCCTTTTGTCGGATCGCAGGTTGAGTTCGGTGTGGGTGCCAAACTCAAAGTTGGATATTTAAGCAGTTGCGTTATTGTGGCGGATCCCGTTGCCGTACAACCGGTCACGGTGTTAGTCGCTTGTGTCGTGTAAGTTCCTGCCGCTAGATTTGTCGGCCCAGCGATCGCATTCGCAGGAGCGGTACTCATTCCTTTAAACCAACTAAACGTGTAGCCGGCAGTGACACCACCAATGGATGCTGTCGCCGAACCGTTTGGTGTGGCCACGTTGCATGAAGTTTGTTGTGTCAACTCTGAGGCAGTAACGGTGAACGGCGGAGGAGTATTAACCGTCGTTGTCACAGCGCTGGATTTGCAACCCGAAGTATTGTCAATTGCCACCACAGTATATGACCCCGCCGTCAGAGAATTATAGTTCGCACCGGTGAAATCAGCCGTCGGTTTTACTGTCGAGCCATTATACCAATTAAACGTGTATCCGCCGGTTGAACCTCCTACAGTGGCGGCCGTGCTTCCTGAATTAGTGGGAACGCAAAACGCATCTATTGCGGTGGCCGTTACGGTAGGGTTAACTGAATTATCCGGAACTGCTCGTGAAGCCACCGCTTGACAACCCGAAGTATTATCCGTCACTAAAACGGTATACGTCTTTCCTCCTTTTAAATTTTGTGCTACACTTCCAACGCCAACTTCTGGACTAGTGAATATGTCGTTGCCTTCGTACCATTGATAAGTGTAGGTGGTGGTCGGTGCTCCTCCACTCGCCACGGCATGCAACTGGCCGTTGGGCGTAGCGCAACTTGTATTCGGTTGGTCCACCGCGATAGACGCTGAGATGGTATTACTTGTTTGCGCTATGGTCACCGTAGCAGTATCGGAATTACAGTTTGCTATTTTGTGCAATGCCGTCACGCTATAAGTTCCTGCAGCAAGTCCTGAGTAAGCCGAGCCTGTATATACGGGTGCCCCGCTGACGGCGCCTTTGTACCAATAGAAATTATAGTCGGTGGTGTTTTCAACTCCGGAAACTAGGACGTATGCTCTAGCTGCTCCATTATCCGGTACAGTTGACCCTACGCACTTAATGTTGTCGGAAACTTTCAGAGCAGTAATCCTCACTGACTTTGGCTTGACGTCAGCGGAGATGACATTGTCATAGTTGCATTCAACGAATGGCGAATTAGGTAATGAAATAGGTGTTGGAACACTTGTCCCGGCGTCATTGAGTGATATATACAACTTGAAGTTCCCCCCAGTGCCCGTCACCTTCAGGCCCGTAAATGTTGCCGTCTGATTTTTTGGTAGGTTAACAGGTATTGTCACTGTATTCAGTTTTGTCGCGCCTGCTTTCGTTGGATCTCCGTTGTAAAATGTGATTGGCACATCACCATTGATAGCAATATCACCGACGTTTTGAACGCCGACTTGAATAAAGAAATCCGTGTCCGGGCAGGTGGGTTGAGTGACCTTGAGCAGTGTTTGCACATTCACCAAATCCGGCGACGCATAAGTGGGACATCCCTTCGAGTCCATGTAAGGCGTCTGGTTGAGGAAAGTATTCAACGGGCGGTTAGGCCCTTGTGTACAACTGCCCGTTGACCAAACAAGCCAACTCTTCTGCATGATTTTCGGAATAGTTAAATCATCATTGACGTTGACGTTGAAATATCCATGTTGATTCCACGCCTTCCGCGACGGCACCCACGGCACACCCGCCGATTGAAACGCCCTCACGTGTGAATTCTTTGAATAGCTAAGGTTACAGAAATTGCTCCAAGCCAATTTGTCGTCAAAGCCGCAAGTCACGCACAATTCTGTTGTTCCATCACCATCTACGTCGGCAACCACAGGGTATTCCACATTCGTTCGAGCAATGCACTGCTGGCTCGTGTTTACCGATCCGTCTTTGCCATTGATGATATATAAATATTGTTCATCGCGATAGACGACTTCGGCTGCTCCATCTCCGTTGAAATCAAAAACGGTGCATCCGGTATATCCTGATGTCTCCTCATTCACCACTACACGCCATTTGAGGCTCCAGTTTTCGTCGAGTGCATACAAATATTTTCCCGACACATAGGTTGCATTCAACTTCCCATCGCCATCAATGTCGGCAATGTTTACACGTCCGGTTCCATTTTGCCAGCCATTTTTATAATAACTCCCGGAGGAGTTGGTACATCCAGCAATGAACACGTTACCCGAAATCTTGTCGATATATTTTTTTACGACATTGTTGGTGACGTCCCAAAAAAACAATGTGGTATTGTCATCTGCTTTACCATCGGAGCCCGATGCAATCACATCGAGATTACCGTCTAGGTTGTAATCGGCTACACTTGTCGAGCTTTGAATTTGTCGGATGTAAAAACTAGAGACGCTCTTCTGAAGCGTCAGGCTTCCGCTGTTCAAGGCTCTTGTTCCCAGATTGACAGTATAGATATTACAACCCGATATAAGTTCGAGTTGGTTGTCATTATTTAGTATGTCGACGGCAATAGGTTGGCCTACCGCGCTTGCGGTGTTTGTTCCCTTTACGATTCGAACACCCGTATGCGCATCAACGATTTCATCCCGACAGTAAATCTCGATCTTCCCATCATTGTCAAAGTCGGCGAGTCCAAATTGGGCGGGTGCGCCATTCAATTGCGTACTTTTCCAAAGCAGCGTCAAGTTACAATCGTAGGCAAAGATGTAATTGCCTGAGGAAACAAAGACTTGTCCGCAATTGTCATTGTTTATGTTGCCTATGACAATCTCTCGATCTATTCCAGACAGTGAAACAGACTTCAGTGTTTTGCCCGTCTTGCCATCAAGTTTGTAAATTTTTCCTCCTTCAATTTCGGTCGCGTATACTTCGGGGATTCCGTCACGGTTCAAGTCGCCCACGGAAGTTCTATTCAAATGGTTTGTTGTCTGATTGTCGGAACCCCATTTCAACTTCATCGAAAACTGAGGAAATTTTGACGGTTTAGCTTGGCACACCACATCGTTGCCCAAATAGAAACCTGAGCATACCGACTTACCTGCACAATCGCCGTCAAAGCAGTCGATGAACCCGTCTCCATCGTCATCAATTCCATTGTTGCAGATCTCTGTTGCCTGACCAAAAACTGCAGTCGCTAAGAAGACGAAAACGCCAACTGCTAACCAGTTCTTTTTCATATGATTTATCGAATGATGTTTATGCTGCCACCTGAATAACCGCTGGAGTCGTCACACTTGAACACATAGTAGTACACTCCGGCTGGTAGTGCTTTTCCCTGTGTCGATGTTCCGTCCCAATTATTCAGGTAAGGTTTTGCTTCAAATACTTTAAAGCCACGTTCGTCATAAATTGCTACTCCACATTGATTCAATGAAGAAGCATTTTCGACCAGCCAAACGTCATTTATGCCATCGGCATTAGGTGAAAAAAACTGAGAAGCTTTTAGGCCATTCAGGGCCTTGTCTGGAACTACTATTAACTCGACGCTTGCTGAGCCAAGGCATCCATTGACATCTTTACCTGACACTATAAAAGTGGTGGTTGCTTTAGGAGAAGCGATCGGGTTGGCGACAAGCGAGTCCGACAAAATGCCGCCGATATTTGGCTTCCATAAGAATGTCGCAATGCCCGTCGCTGCCAATCGGGTGGTGTCTCCTGTCCTTATCGGCGATCGGTATACTGTAGCAAGCACCGAGGGAGCAACAAATTGTGCTATTGATTTTGTCGCAGTGATTTTGCAGCTCGCCGTTGTCACATCAACGGAAATCACCCCACCTGCTTTCACGTAAACGAAGGACGCGGCGCTTCCCGTGCTCCAAGAATAAGAAGTGAAGGTGCCAGGTACTTGAAGCAAAAGGCTATCGCCTGGGCAAATTCCATATATTGAAGAAGGGCTTGCAATCGCCACATTGGGTGCACTTTGAACAAGAATCGCTACTGTCTTTGAAGCCAAACAACTTTTGTTTCTGTAGCTCACCGAATGTCTTACATTGAACGATTGGGCGGTCGCGAAGACGTGGCTTGCATCTTTGGTTGAACCGACGCCAGTGTCGCCGAAGTCCCACCCATAATCCACTTCGGTATCTTCGGGATCTACATCCACCGTAGAGTTGTCGGGAAAATTTATCGTTTGGTTGACGCAAGCCGTCGATGGCGCAGAAAAATTCACGTTGGGCATTTGCGCTATTCTAATTTTTTTTGTGGGTGACGTTATTGCGGCGCAGGAGGCATTCCCCGTGGATTTCAGCTTCACAAAATATTTCCCGGACGAAGTCGCACTAAATGTAGAATTTGTTGCGCCTGCAATATCGCCTGTCGATTGCTCGGACCATTGATAACTAAAATTCGTGGGCTGGGGAAAAACACTATACAATTTTGTTTGACCGGCACAGATGATATCAGAACCAGAGTAGTTGACAGCCACTCCCAGTATGTCGACGACATCTACCAACACTGACACGGTTTGCTGTACGCAGGTACCGACCATCACATCTACGCTGTATTTACCGGCTTGACTTGTCTGAAAATTAGTGCGGTTCACTGACAACCCATTGGCACTGAACGAAGCCGGGCCAGTCCATACATAACTTGTTCCGCCAACATCACTCGTTAACGAGAGTGAAAGCGTGCCGCCGACGCAAACCGGTGAAACAGGGCTTGGTGTTGCGGCGGGCAATGATGAACCTGCAATCACATTCACCTGAAGGGTAGACGATGTTTTCGAACAAGAGCTGTTGTTCAATGTCACGGCATAGGTTCCTGAAGCAGTAACATCCAAAAATGCATTTGTTACAGGTACTCCAAAATTGGACCCGTCCTTAATCCATTGATATGTCGCGCCTAAGTTGTCAGACGCGGTTATTCTTTTCGGAAGGCTTCCGCTGCAAACAGTTATGGGGCCAGCCGGCAACAATTTTGGCACCACACAATTGAGATTTCGCACGACGGAAATCCTTGAGGCGGGTATTCCTAAGTTTAGATCGTCGATGCTCGTGAAAACCAAGTCAGGTCTTCCATCAGTGTCGATGTCCCCTACTCGAGGATGTCTATTGATATAACTAACCGGTATTGTCTGTTTTGTGAAACTGAAATTGTTATTACTTTGATTATTCAAAACCGTGACTGTTTTTGCAGTTATCGAAGACACCACAATGTCGGCTTTTCCATCGCCGTCCATGTCACCGAAATCGATGCCCCACGGTTTATCGTTGCAATCGAACAACACAGGGTTTCCCAACTTCAAACCGGCAGGTGTCGTCTGATTGGAGAACACCATCACGCTCGCAACCAACAATCCTGTAGCCGCCAAATCAGGTTTCCCGTCTCCATTCAGGTCTCCGATTCTGAGGTTGGACACAGTTGTTGAAACTTGAGTGTCCATCGATGCATCAAAACCAATATTCCCTGGAGCGCTAAGGTTCTTAAATACGGACACCACGCCCGTGGGCGTGAGGAATTCGCATACAACGATTTCTGGAAAATTATCTCCGTCCAAGTCATTCACTGCAAGCCCATCCGTGCTTGTTCCCTGCGTGGTCAGTGCAACAGGAGAACCAAATTGAATAGTTGCCAAAGTACTTTGATTCGGTACGACAAACGCCCTGCCACTAGACTGGTCCGTAACAACCATGTCCGCTTTTCCGTTTAGGTCAACGTCTACGATCTTCACCTGACTCACCTTGGCTCCTGAAATGGTGATGTTTTGAGGAGTGAATGAAATGGTACCTGGAGTGCTGCTGTTCTTAAATATATAAACGCGTGATCCGTTTTTCTCGGTGGCTACAATTTCAGGTTTACCATCGCCGTTCAAATCACCAGATGTTACGTGCAGAGTTCCGACGCCGGGAGCCCAAGCGGATTTTGTAAATGACACCACCCCAGGAGTACTCGAATTCAAAAACACCGAAATGTTTGTTGAGTTGTCGTTAGACGTGGCCACATCGGCTTTCCCGTCGCCATCAAAATCTGCTAACGTCAAATCGTATAATCCATTCTCAGCAAAAAAATCCGACTGAGAAGAAAGTTGTGACGATGAAAACGGGCCTGTACCCCCATAGCTCAACATAAATGGATTGATCGAATAGCCGGCAAGCCCTGACGATGTATTAATAATGCCAATGTTGTCGAAGGTTGTGGCGGAGGGCACTTTCACTTCAATGAGTTGATCCGAAATAGTCACCGGTGTGGCAGATGCACCACCAAAAGTTACTTTAACATTTGCCGCATTAGTTCCGAAGTTTATCCCTTGAATGGAAATAGTCTCTTGTGAGCCTGCCGACGATTTGCTTACCGATTTCAAAAATGGGACTTGAGCAGAAACCGCGTGGGCAGCTATGATCGAGAAGAATACTAATCTCAGGGGGTTCTTGGGGATCATTGTTTTATCTAAATTGTTACTCCTGTACTGTGAGTAACCACACTTGACTAAATATTTTGTTCTTTCTAAGTCGCTCTCTTTCCTTTTTGGCTTCATCGATTTTATCTTCCTGAGCTATAAATACATACCAGATGTTGCGTATCGACAAGTGACCAAAATCTGCCTTGAATCCCATCGCGTTTAAAGTCTTGGAGTAATGTTCAGCGTTGGCCCTACTTTTGAAGGCACCTCCAATTACATAGGTAGCGGCATCCAATTCTTCATGATGAGTACCTCGTTTCACAAAATCATGTCTCTCATTTACGGGTTGGTTGTGAGGATCATCGTGTTTTCCGTCTGCGTGATCTTCGATATGCTTATCCAATTGTCTGCGCTCTTCTTCATGTTCACGAGCTATGGCAGCAGTGTCGGTTACTGCTGTTCTTCCCATCCTAGGTTTGTGCGAAACCACTGTATTCTCCTGCTTCGGAGTCTCCACTGGTTTTGTAACCAATGTTTCCTGCTTGGTAGGTGGTGTTACCTCTTTGGTTTGCGGCTTTGTCTCTACCGGTTTCGTGGCAACTTGCTGCGTCTCCGGTTTCTTCACAACCGCTTTCGTCTGCGCAGGTGGCATCGTTTTGTTGATCGGCGTAGGCAGCGGTTTGTCTCTGAACTTATTCACTTTTCCAAAGCGCAGGCTCAACAACAGATCGTGCGTTTTCAGGGGCATGTCACCCCCTATTCCAGGCTCATAGAAATAACTGAATGAAAAATCGTTTGCATTTATGCCAATGCCCGGAATCAGCCCACCGTATTGGCGATAACCCGCGGAGATCCATATATACTGATTGAAATTGTACTTGGCCGTCGCTTCTATCGTGCTTCCGTAAATAGAGTATCTATAAATACTAAAGAGCTCTAATGGAATGTTGGTTGTCTTCCTGTACTTACCCAGCGTTTTACCCTTTCCTTTTTTCAGCACCTTTGGGTTGGGGTCCCATTTACTAAAAGACGCCGTGACAACAGCATTATCAAGATAGGAGAATGAATATTTCGAATTCAATTGTTGATCGGTGATCAATTTTGGGAGCGTGACGCCGAAGTTCAGCCCACTGCCGCTAGCCAACAGCATTCCAAAAGAAGCGCTTGGGATCAGGTTAGATGAAAGGCTGCCGAGTGCTGGGTCATTCGCATTGGAGACGTCGCTCAAGTTCACCGAATTGGAAAGCAAGCCGCCCGACAATCCAAAGAACAATTTGCTATCCTTGTTCAATGGTACGCCATACGCATACGACAAAGAAGCTTCAGTAGAATTAAGAAAACCACGTGAGATGGAGCTCACCTTAATGCCTACTCCGGCGCGAGAGCCATCAACCAACGTAGAGCCTGTCAGCGTAAACACAGTTGGCGCGCCGCTGATGCCGAACCACTGCTTCCGGTAGCCTGCAAACACTTGGGCACGGCTGGAGGCAGCCGCGGCAGGATTGTAAACGTACGGGTTCAAGAAATAGCCGTCGTATAAGGAATAGTTCTGTGCAAAGACTTCGGATACGTCAGCGGTTATTACAAGTAATAAAAGGGACCAACAAAGTCTCACAGGGGCAGATTTCAACAAACAAAATTCTCACAATTTACTCATTTTTATTTGTGTGTCAAAATTCGAAATGTTAAATCATCTTACATTGAAAATTGAATTCCATTGGCTTACTTGTAGCTTTGTTTGACGTCTATATCGGAATGAGTCGAGCCTTTGTTGTTTTCGTTTGCTTTTTGATCGCGACTCAAGCCATCGCTCAGGCCACTGGGCAAACCAAGTCATCACCTTCCTCTTTTACACCCTCCACTCAGACCTCATCTCAATTCTACTTTGGACCAGTACTTGGCGGAAGTGCATCAAAGGTTTATTTTTTCGACAGTCAATTTCGATACAAAACACTGATCTCGCCCGGTTACGACATTGGAGCCATGGCCTCGATGCGAGTGAACAAGGCTTTCCGGCTGAACGCCCAACTCCTCTATTCTGTCAAACACAAAACAATTGTTGGCACTGACGATAACAGATCAGATCCTTTGTTCCGGCTTTCTTCGACCATGCAATACATTGAGTTGCCAATTACTTACGCGCTTGAATTTAAGAGCGTTAAAGGAACGATGCTGGTGAAAGAAGTTTACGATTGGTACATCGGGGCAGGCCCAATCATAAGTTATTGGCTTAGTAATAAGGGTACACTCCGAAGCAGTAATTTGCTCGAGGATCGTATTTATTCATATGACTTTGTGGGCGAGTTTGGGAATGACGATCAAAACAAACTCAACAGTAAGGAGACAATGCCCGATGCCAACCGATTTCAATTCGGAGTTAATTTTTCTGCCGGTTTGGCTTTTGAGCCCGCTCCTGGCCGCAAAATCATGACGTCGCTCAGTCTTAATATCATGCAGACGTTTTTGGGAAATAGCGATGGCAAATGGCCGGGTAGCAACCCTAATCAGACCAATGCTGACGATCTTGATATCTTGAAGTCGAAGAATCACAGCGTTCGTTTTTCAGTTGCTTATCTTTTCGACAGTAAAATCGAACTGCGAAAGAAGGGAAGAACGAACAGTACGATCCCACAGAAAGCAGTGAGACGCAAAAGAAGGTGATTGTCACCTGAAATTCCTCCCTTCTGGAAATATCTTCCCTTGAATAATCTCTTTATCCTGTGAATGCGTCTTTGTCAGAAAAGGCGATGATGTTTCATCCGATCTTGACAACGGTTTCAGCGACAGCTCATTTTGCTGGTGTGTAGTAAGGTGCTGAAGTAGTCGCGAATAGTTGTGACATCTTTTTGCCACTACGTGTATCACTTCTCCCTCCCGTTGCAATTGACCTTCCACCATTATCAACTTTGACTGTACGATTTCTTTGCGGTATTTATCAAATAGTTTTTTGAACACCACCAGATTAGCAGTCCCGGTTTCATCTTCAATAGTAATAAAACAAATGCCACTTGCCGTGCCTGGACGCTGACGCACCAGGATAAGCCCTGCCACTTTAACATGATCTCCATCTTTCGCTTGAGCAAGTGACGAAAGATGACGAATGTGAAGTTGGCTGAGTTGATCGCGAATGAAACTCACCGGATGAGCTTTCAATGATAAAGACATCGTTGCATAGTCGCGTACTACATGTTCCGATAAAGGCATCTTTGGCAATGTGATGTTTTCTTTCACAATGGGTTGCCCTGAAAACAATGCTTTCGCTTGATAGTCCTTGGCGGAGACTTCCCAAAAAGCTTCTCTCCTGTCCTTTTCAATCGAACGAAATGCATCTGCATCGGCAAGTTTTTCCAATGTGGCTCCTGAAATTCCAAGGTCGCGAAGTTGATGGATTGAGCTGAACCCGGTTTTTCGTGCATCAACTAATACTTTAATTTCTTCCGCACGCAACCCGCCCACTTGCCGAAAACCCAAGCGCATGGCACAATGGTCGCCACTTTTTTCCTCGAGTGTATTGTCCCATTCAGAATAATTGACATCTACAGGCCGAACTTCAACGCCATGTTTTCGTGCGTCGATGACGATCTGTGCCGGTTGATAAAAACCCAATGGCATGCTGTTGAGCAGGGCGCACGCAAACACATCTGGATAATAGCATTTGAGCCATGAAGAGACGTACACCAACAATGCAAAACTCACGGCATGACTCTCAGGGAATCCATAGCTACCAAACCCTTCCAGTTGTTTGAACACACGTTGCGCATATTCAAGTGTATATCCCTTCTTCAACATGCCGTTGATGAGCTTGTCGTGGAAGTAAGAGACTTTTCCTTTCGCCTTAAACGTGGCCATGCTCCTACGCAGTTCGTCTGCTTCGCTTGGTGTGAAACCCGCAGCTACAATCGCCACTTTCATTGCTTGCTCTTGGAATAAAGGAACTCCTTTTGTGCGCTTCAAAATTTCTTCCAGTTCCCTCGAGGGGTATTCTTCCTTTTCTTCTCCATTTCGTCTTCGCAAGTAGGGATGGACCATATCACCTTGAATTGGCCCCGGTCGCACAATGGCAACTTCAATCACCAGATCGTAAAAACAATTTGGTTTTAGACGTGGCAGCATCGACATCTGTGCTCTACTTTCAATTTGAAAAACTCCAATGGTATCTGCGTGGCTCACCATCTCATAGACAGCGGGGTCATCTTCCGGAATGGTGGCCAGTGTATACTCTTTATGGTGATGTTTTTTCGCTAGGTCGAATGCTTTTCGGATGCAAGTGAGCATTCCCAAGGCGAGCACATCGATTTTTAAGAAACCCAGAGCCTCAATATCATCCTTGTTCCACTCAATGTTGGTTCGGTCCTCCATCCGCGCATGGAGTATAGGGCAAAGGTCGGCGAGGTTGCCTTGTGTGATAACAAAACCTCCGGTATGTTGACCTAATTGCCTTGGGAAACTGATGAACTGATTGGTGAGCTGCAATACTTTTTGAATCGTGGGATCATCTGGATTTATTCCTTGGCTAATAATCCGATTCCGATCAAAACCTTCATCCTTAAAATCCCAAATCAAACCTGACAAACGCGTGATGGTGTCAACAGAAAGGCCCATGGCTTTGCCAACATCCCTTATCGCTCCCTTGTGATGTTGTTGAGTTACCGTGGCGACCACAGCAGCTCTGTGACGGCCATACTTTTGATAAATGTATTGCATGACTTCCTCGCGCCTTTCATGTTCGAAATCGACATCAATATCGGGAGGCTCATTGCGTGCGGAAGAAATGAACCGTTCAAAAAGCAACTCAAACTTGGAAGGGTTGACAGAAGTAATGCCAAGGCAATAACAAACGGTGGAGTTAGCCGCAGATCCCCTGCCCTGGCACAATATCTTTTGACTTCGTGCGTATTTTACAATGTCATAGACGGTAAGAAAATATTCGGCATAATTTACTTCTCCTATAAATTTCAATTCATACTCGATATTCCCTTTTACTTTTTCAGGGATGCCCTGTTCTTTGAAAATCTCATGTGCGCCTTGCCACGTGAGAAAAGTCAATTCTTCTTGTGGAGTCCGGCCGTCGCTCGTTACTTCTTTCGGGTATTGGTACTTCAGTTCATCAAGGGAAAATGAACAGGCCTCAGCTATAAGTCGAGTCTGGTGAATAGCGTCGGGATATTTATTGAATAGCCGAAGCATTTCATCGCGTGGCTTCAAATACCTCTCCGCATTTGGGTGCAACCGAAAACCGGCAGTGTGAATGGTACATTTCTCTCGTACACAGGTGACTACATCCTGCAATTCCCTCCGCGATAAATTATGGTAATGAACGTCATTCGTGGCGACCATCGACAAACCTAGGTGATTGGCCAGTTGGCTTATGCGATGCAATTGTTTGAAATCATCTCCATTATAAAGACGCACGGCCGCGATGTACAGTTGACCTTTTAATGCTTCCTGATATTCTTTCAGCGACTTCTTAAATGAGTTGTCGAAATCAAAAGCTTCATTCAACGAAGCAGGAGGAATAACAATAAACTTGGAACCCTGAGCGTATTGAAAAACATCTGCCTTGTACAGATCGCACTTCCCTTTTTCAGTGCGTAAGTTCCCCACCGTCAGTAGATTCGATAGTCGAGAATAGGCGGCTAAGTTTGTCGGGTAAGCCAACAAACTCGGTCCATCCATTAAATCCAATCGGCATGCGGGAATAATTTTGATGTCCAGGCTTTTGGCGGCGACATGCGCTCTGACGATTCCGGCAAAAGTATTCCGATCAGTGATGGCGATCTTTTTGTAACCTAATTCAGCGGCTCGTTCAACCAACTCTTCGGGATGAGATGCTCCTCGAAGAAACGAGAAATTGGTGGTGACTTGCAATTCGGTATAGTCCATGTCAACTATTTTTATCACGATGACGCAAAGGCGCGAAGATGAATGCAACAGAGAATTCTGCTACGTATTTGTTTGCCGCCCTGGCGCCTTTGTGCTTCTTTATTTAGCAGATTCCTTTTACGCGAAGAAGCCGTGCAAAAACCATTTATCGTTGTTATGATCATAGTGTCCTAATCGAAAAAGCCAATAGCGATGCCCGTCCTGGTCTTCTACTCTATAATAGTCGCGATGTTGCCCTTGCTGTAGCCACCATTCTTGTTCGATGCGCTCTGGCCCATCTGCCTTTATGATCTGATGAATTTTTCCGCGATGTATAAACAGCATCGGTGGATAGTCTGGGATCGGCGCAGTCACTTCGATAGATTCGGGGGTTGGCAAAAGCTGGATAGGTCTCAGCTTGTCATCGCGCCAAGTGGTGGTTGCTTTCTTTTCAAGTGAAGTGGTTGATTTGTAAGATCGTTCTGGCCAATAATGTTCCTCAGGCAAATAGCGATGTATCGTTTGCATTCCCACTTTGTTGGCGAGGCGATCGAGAAGTTCCGACAAGTGTGTATCCTCCAGCCCTCCCAAACTGCCCCACATTTTTTCTTGCGTAGGAAAATGATCCTCTACCTGTGGCGCCTCAAGCACAAACAACTCGATGCCCAGGGCCGGTTCAATCAACGGAATTTTGATTTCAAATAGTTTGAAAAGATGGTGGACGCTGTAGGATGGTCTGTTGGTGCCGATATCAATTTGCACCATTTTTCCGTCCACACGATAACATTTGAAAATCGCAGTGCGAAGTCCTTTCTGCTCTTGTACCAAACGGGCACATAAAATTTCAAGCAATTGACGCAGGGCAATCTCTATTCCCGCAGCAGTGACAATAGGCTCGAGACAAGGAAGACGCTCTTGATAGGGTTCGACAGGAATTACGGGGTCAATTGTTTCTATCCTCTGGCCCATCGCTCGATCGAGTTGAATGATGAACTGCTCACCGAATCTTTTTCGCAAAGACGATCTCGGCATCTGGATGAATTGCTTGATTTGATGAAGACCTAGTTTATGCAACTTCTCAGCGATATCCTGCTCAATGCGAAGTGCCTCTGGCGGAAAATTCAAAAGCGAATTGATGAGTTGATCGCTGTGGATTATTTTGCTTTCGCCGAAGCGCGCTGCGCCCCAAGCAGCACCGATTGTATCTGCCATGGCTACACTCACGTCATAATTGAGTGCTAATAATTTTCTTTTGATGTCAGCAACGTAATTCAAATCACCGTTCCACAAGTGAGAGCAGCCCGTAACATCCAGGAGCAGGCCATCAGGAAGGTCAACCGCGACTATCGGTGTGAACCGAATGCACCATTCTGCTAACCGCTTGAGCAATTTTTGCGGTAGGTCTGCGATGCTGTCTTGTACCTCTATGTCAGGAACAACGGCGCGTGTATCGGCCAGAGTCATGCCGAGGTGAATACCATTTGATTCTGCTTTTGCATTGATCGCAGTTACTATCATTCTCCCGTGTAAGGGGGCCCGTAAGACAAAAGGCCGGTTTCTTAATATGGGCTGGCGGCGAGTGAACCAGTCCGTTTGCAAATGACGGAACCATATCGAGACATACCTTTTTGACATTTCATCCCGCCTGTTTGATTTTGGTTATTTGCTCATTGAGTCTCTTGGTCACTTGCAGTGGCCTTACCGTTTCTAATTGGAATTCAAATTTCCCATTCACCCATTGTACGGTCCACACACCAGGCTTCCCATTTCGAATCCGAAGCAATTCCACTCTCCATTGCGGAAAACCAACGCCCGGAAGTTCAATCATTTCACTAGGCAAAGGGCTGATCTTCCATCTCGAGACAAATGAAGTGGTTGTTAGGTTTCGATAATTGTGACGAACAACAAAACCTGTCACTTGACTTTGTTCAACGGCCAATTGCAAACGCCTTGATGCAGTGAAATCAATTTCCCGTATCTCTCCCACTACCGCTGCAAGTGAATTGCATTTCAAGGCTTCTTCCATGGCCCAAATCACGTCCTTCTCTTTTTTCAGGTCGACGAAAATAAACCGGTCAGGCTCGAGTCCGAAGCTTTTGAGTGTAGGCGGAAAAAGTGTTCGTGATGAACTGATCCAAAGAGCAGCTCCTGAATTTCCCATCAAGTGAGATAATATTCCGCCGATGAAACCGGAAGTTGATGCAGCCTCTTCTTTTTGCTCAGATAGAAATTCGTGCACTGCTCCTAATGGAAACGAAGCGTTGGGAAAAACTTCGTGGATAGGGCCCAATCCATAATTCAGGGAATCATTTTTTGAAAATTTGAACCCTTGGAGACGAAGTATGCTCGTCTGCAATTCTGCAAAGACATCCGATTTTCGCAAAAGCGTCATCGCCTTTCTTCTGTCAACTGAACTTGATTTCCTTTTCAGCTACATAAATAGACAAGCATTCGTCAATTTCTTTATAGAATGGTTCGTTGGTAAGATGAACCACTGCTCGGTTCAACAACTGTTGGACTACATTATCGTATGCTTTCAAATCAACACTTCCGTTCTTCAACTCCAGTAGTTCTTCTTTGATTTTCACCAATACGTCTTTGTTGACTTTCATTTCGAACTTATAATCAAGATACGTTGGAAGATCGCCGATCAATCGTGTAATGACCAAAGCCCTGTGCTCTTTGATAATCTCTTTTAGCTGTATCAAGAGTACATCTGCATTGGTGTCGATCAATTGTTTGTTTCCAAGGAGAGCGGATTTTATTGTTTTCATAGTTGCGTGTGAATCGGGCAGCAATATAAAGCGAAATACTAATTAAATTAGTATTTCTACTAAATAAAATAGCACAAGTAATCAAAATCAGCCCAAAATCTGGGTTTTTAAATGTAAACGTCATTAAACCAGCGCCTTACTCAAAGCCGAACCGCCATTGATAAAATCTACATCGCCTATACTCACCCATAGATGTAAAATTCCACCACCCGTAAGGAATAACTCCCAACGGCAATGCGAGGCGCCTCGCCCTCCCTCTATCTTTTGTTAGGCAATTTCTAATTGAAAGAGGAATGAAAATCTCACTGTGTCAATCATTCAGAAGAGCGTCTCAGCATGGCGGTCGTGTGTGGGCCGAAGGTGAGTTGAACGTTGGAGCCACATTTTACTTTTCCCTGCCAGCGATTTGAGATCGGGTTTTGTAACGCTTAATTCAAGTTCAACACCAAATAAGTGTCATTTGTACATTTATTAATTTCTTCTACATTTGTTATACTCCATAACCAATCATGAAAAAATTCCACCTTGTACTTTTCACATTGTTATGCACCCCCGCTTTAGCACAGCCTCTGAAGGCCCGAATCAAAATTGATATCGAACGCCAAACGGGAAGCATTGACAAACTGATATACGGAAATTTCACAGAGCATCTCGGCCGGTGCATTTACGGCGGCATTTATGATCCGAAATCGCCAGAGGCAAATGCCGACGGTTTTCGAAAAGATGTTGTTGACGCAACCAAGAATCTAGGTGTTTCCATCCTTCGTTGGCCTGGCGGAAATTTTGCTTCTGGCTATCATTGGGAAGATGGCATCGGTCCGAGGGAAAAGCGACCTCACCGCAAAGACTTGGCCTGGGGCGACATCGAAACTAATGAAGTCGGTACAGACGAGTGGCTGAAATTCTCACGCGCTACCGGTGCTGAGCCTTACATCTGCGTAAACCTCGGCACGGGCACTCTCGATGAAGCAAAAAATTGGGTGGAGTATTGTAACAGCAAAACCGGTTTGTACTATTCTGATTTGCGGGCCAAGAATGGTCATCCCGAACCTTATAAAGTAAAATATTGGGGCCTTGGCAACGAGATCGATGGATGGTGGCAAATGGGACACAAGAATGCAGAGGACTATAGCAAGTTTGCCCTGGAGACGGCAAAAATCATGAAGTGGTCAGATGACAGCATCAAACTGATTGCGAGTGGCACGAGCAACTATACGCAAGATTGGCCGGATTGGAATCGCACCGTGCTCAATTATCTACATGATTACATCGACTACATTTCACTTCACCATTACTCCAATAACCGCGAAAAAGATCACCACAAATTCATGGCCGTAACCACGCGTGTCGAAAACTCCATCAAGATCACCGAGGGCTTGATCAATGAAGTGCGAAACAAATACAAGATGCAGAAGCCCATCTACATCGCTTTTGATGAATACAATGTGTGGTATCGTGCATTCAACGAGCAGAAACTGGAAGAGCATTACAACCTGCAGGATGCTTTGGTGGTCGCACTCTATTTAAATGTGTTCGTGCGCAATGCCCATATCGTGAAAATGGCAAACATGGCCCAGCTTGTAAACGTGATCGCCCCCATGATGGTGACCAACGGAAAACTCTGGGCACAACCGATCTACTATCCGCTGCAGTTGTTCGCTCAGAATTGTGTGGGTAAGAACCTGCAGACATTTGTGCAATGCGAACGGTATGATGCCGGCGACTACAAACAAATCCCCTACCTCGACGTCACGTCAGTGTATAATGATAAAACACAAGAAGTCATTGTTAATGTAGTGAACCGGCACAAGGACAAAGGAATTGAAACCGCCATCGCCAATGAGTTTGGCAAATGGACGGGCACAGCTCAAGTTTCTGAGGTCTATGGTAACCTAGACGACGAAAACAATGACAAGGAGCAAAAGATAAAGACTACAACAAAGGAAATCAATGTGACTGAACTCGGAATGAATTATGTATTTCCGCCGCACTCGTTTACTCAGATCAAACTAAAAATGAAATGATGAAAAACCTTTTTACTCTTCTGGCGCTTTCAACACTGGCATTTCTGACACAGGCACAAACGCCGACCAAGAAATTCGAGCCCATCAGTTTTGCTCAAGTCACCGTAAGCGATAATTTCTGGAAACCGGCGATGGAAAAAGTGGCGACCACGACGATACAGGCATGCATCTTCCAGACGGAAGTAAAAACTTCTCGGATCAAGAATTTTGAAAAAGTGGCACGTAAAAAAGGCGAAGAGCACGAAGGGATTTTTTACGACGACTCCGATGTGTACAAAGCCCTTGAGGCCATCGCATATTCATTGAAAAATTATCCAGATGCGGCGTTGGAAAAAAAAGCGGATGAATGGATCGAAAAAATCGCTGCCGCGCAATTACCCGACGGCTATCTCAACACGTGGTACACGCTGAAAGGGCTGGATCAACGGTGGACAGATATGAGCATGCACGAAGACTATAACGGAGGTCATTTGATCGAAGCAGCTGTTGCCTACTATAATGCCACAGGCAAGCGTAAACTACTCGATGTTGCCATCAAATTTGCCAATCACTTCGACAACACTTTTGGTCCTGGCAAGAAAAACTGGGTTACGGGTCATCAAGAACTGGAACTTGCATTGGTAAAGCTTTATAAGACAACAAACGAGAAAAAATATCTCGATCTCGCTCATTGGCTTTTGGAGGAACGTGGTCACAAACTTGCCAAGGGCTATACGTGGACCGATTGGAAAGACACCGCTTACGCGCAAGACGCAGTTCCTGTCCGGATGCAAAAAGAAATCACCGGTCATGCAGTGCGTGCGATGTATTTGTATACCGGCGCGGCGGACGTCGCCGCTCTCACCGGAGATGAGGGTTACATGAAGGCCATGAACAACGTATGGGAAGATGTGGTGTATAGAAACATGTATCTCACCGGTGGTATCGGCTCGTCCGGAAATAACGAGGGGTTCAGCAACGATTTCGATCTACCCAACGAACAGGCATATTGTGAAACTTGCGCATCTGTAGGCATGGTTTTTTGGAACCAGCGAATGAATACACTCACTGGTGATAGTAAATTTATTGATGTGCTTGAGCGGAGCTTGTACAATGCAGCCCGCGATGGGTTATCATTGAGTGGAGACCACTTTTTCTATGGCAATCCACTCGCATCGAATGGTCGGCACGTGAGAAGGGAATGGTTTGGCACGGCTTGTTGCCCGGCCAATATTGCGCGACTGGTGGCGTCTCTTGGCGACTATGTTTATGGCGCTAGCGACAAGGGTGTTTGGATAAATCTTTTTGTCGGCAGCAACACAAAAATAAAAGTCGCAAAGAAGGAGATTCCATTGGCCATGGAAACAAACTATCCGTGGGATGGAAACGTAAAGTTGACGATGCAACCTTCGTCGCCAACCAAATTTGCGATGCATGTTCGCATTCCTGGATGGGCCCAAGGTCAAGCGACACCTGGCGACCTCTACATTTTTGAAGACAAAACCCCGACACCATTCACCCTTCTCGTAAACGGAAAGCCAGCACAATACCTCATGGACAAAGGCTACGCTGTTATCGACCGCGAATGGAAAAATGGTGACAAGGTTGAATTGAACCTTCCCATGGATGTCAAACGAGTGAAAGCAAGAACGGAGTTAAAACAAGACGAAGATCGGGTGGCTTTGCAGCGTGGGCCATTGGTGTATTGCGTGGAGGGTGCTGACAATAACGATAAAGCATGGAACATGTTCCTGCCTGACAATGCGGTGTTTCAAACTTCCTTCCACAAGGGACTACTTGATGGCGTGACGACCATTCAATTTCAAGCACCAACCGTTCAATTGAGCGGCGATGGCAAATCCGTTTCGACTCAACTGAAGACGGTAACGGCTATCCCCTATTATTCCTGGTGCAATCGTGGCCAGAATCAAATGCAAGTTTGGCTCCCGCAAAAGATAAAAGACATTAAAATCAATTATTGATGAGAATAGGAATTCCATTGCTGGTATGCGGCATTTATTTGAGCGCCTTTGGTCAAGGGTATCTCACACAAAAAAACGATGATCGTGTCGCAGTAAAACCAGTAGCGAAAATACAGGCCTATTCTTTTGATTTGAAAGACATACGGCTTTTGGATGGTAGCCCGTTCAAAAACGCGATGGAAAAAGATGCTGCCTACTTGCTGACCATCGAGCCAAAGCGATTGCTCCATCGATTTTATTTGAATGCAGGCCTGCCTACACAAGGCGACGTTTACGGAGGTTGGGAAAGTGAAGGTCTCAGCGGCCATACCTTGGGACACTACCTGTCGGCTTGCGCGATGATGTATGCGTCGACTGGTAATGCCGAATTCAAAAACCGAGTTGACTTTATTGTCGATGAGTTGGAGAAATGTCAACGAGCGCGTAAGACCGGTTATGTGGGAGCCATTCCAAATGAAGACTCGCTCTTTTGGAAAGTACAACATGGAATTATAAAGTCATCCGGCTTTGACTTGAACGGTGGATGGTCCCCATGGTACACGGTGCATAAAGTAATGGCCGGTTTGACCGACGCATATATTTATTCTGAAAATAAAAAAGCATTGAAAGTAGTTGAGAAGATGGCCGATTGGACGGGCGTGATTCTCAAAGACTTGAATGACGAACAATTAGAGAAAATGCGCAAGTGTGAATACGGTGGCATGGCCGATGTGCTCGCGCATGTCTATGAAATTACCGGCGACAAGAAGTATCTCGATCTGTCTTATAAGTTTCACGATCACTTCGTGCTCGATGAGTTGGCCAAGAAAATCGATCCCATGCCTGGGAAGCATTCGAATACCAATGTGCCCAAGGCCATCGGCGCGGCAAGACAATATGAACTGACAGGAATCGGATCGGGCAAAACAATTTCCACATTCTTTTGGGAGACGATGGTAATGCACCACTCCTACGTGATCGGTGGCAATAGTAATTATGAATATTGCGGTCCTGAAGACAAGTTGAACGATAGACTAAGTGATGCCACTTGTGAAACGTGCAACACGTACAACATGCTCAAGCTAACGCGAAATTTATTCGCCATTCAACCTTCGAGTGTATACACCGACTATTACGAGCGAGCGTTGTACAATCACATACTTGCATCTCAAAATCCAACGACAGGGATGATGTGCTATTTTGTGCCGTTGCGGATGGGGACCAGAAAAGAATTCAGTGAGCCATTCAATACGTTTACCTGCTGCGTCGGCAGTGGGATGGAAAATCATTCGAAGTATGCCGAGCAGGTCTTTTCCGAAGGCAGTGATGGCTCTCTTTATGTGAATCTTTTTATCCCTTCTGAATTGAATTGGAAATCCCGGAACACATCTATCGCCTTAACTACAAGTTTTCCAAACAGCGGTGAAATCACCGTTGCAGTGAAATCAGCCAAAAAGCAAAAATTCTCAATGCGCATTCGCAAGCCGGCGTGGGCCAACGACGTCGCCATTTCAATCAACGGCGCAAAAGCAGGTGGAGAATTAGGTACTGATGGATACATTTCGATCGATCGCGAATGGAACAATGATGTCGTGCGTTTCATTTTGCCGATGACTATTCATGCGGAGAGCATGCCAGACAACCCCAACCGGATTGCCTTGCTTTACGGGCCGCTTGTTTTGGCCGGCCAATTAGGAACTGAAATGCCAGATCCGGTTTTTGGGACGACCGTCTTCCTGACCGATAATCATAACGTGTCTGAGTGGGTAAAGCAAACGCCACCCTCATTGGAGTTTGCAACGACAAACGTGGCAAAACCTGTTGACGTGAAACTAGCTCCATTCTATACTACCTATAACCAATACTATAATGTCTATTGGGATTTTTTCACAAACGCAGATTGGGCGGCCCGACAGAGAGAATATGAGGCGGAGAAAAAACGGCTTCGCGCGATAGAGTTACGTACGATCGACATCTGCCGCATTGGAGAAATGCAACCTGAGCGCGATCACAATTTAAAGGCGAGCGACAAATCATACGTGAGTGACGCTCTCGGTCGGATGGGGCGCGAAGCAAGAAGCGGCGGCTTTTTCTCATTCGAAATGAAAGTCGACCCAGCACTCGATAACAACCTATTGTGTTCGTACATCGGTGACGACAAAAATCGCGGTTTTGATTTTCTGGTCGATGGCAAGCAAATCGCGACTCAAGAATTGAAAGGCGGAACAACTGGGAGGTTCTTTGACATTGAATATGCTATTCCTCCCGAATTGACAAAAGGCAGATCAAAAGTGGAAGTGAAAGTACAAGCGCATCCCAATAAAACCGCCGGTCGCGTGTTTGGGTGTCGAATTGTGAAGAGATGAAAAAATACCCGGAAGTTAAGCGTTACCCTGTTGCCATCGACTGTATCATATTTGGATTTGATGGCAGTGAAGTGAAGCTGTTGCTAATTCATCGCGGCTTTGATCCACAGAAAGGAAAATGGAGTCTAATGGGTGGGTTTGTTGAAGACACTGAGAGCCTTGACAATTCAGCTGCCCGGATATTGAAGAACTTGACCGGCTTAGAGAATGTATATATGGAGCAGCTGCTCACTTTCGGAAATCCGAATCGCGATCCAGTGGAGCGAACGTTTTCTGTTGTCTATTTTGCCTTAATAGACATTCACAAGTATGAAGCACAGTTGACAGACAACTATCGCCCTCAATGGTTTGCTTTAAAAGAAATACCTAAACTTATTTTCGATCACTCCACGATGGTCGACTTGGCAAAAGAAAAGCTCAGGGTCAAGGCAACACACTCTCCTATTCTATTTGAACTACTCCCGGAGAAGTTTACCATTCCCCAACTCCGATGTCTGTATGAAAGCGTGTTCGATAAAGCATTGGACAAACGAAATTTCAGTCGCAAGGCGCTTTCCGGCGAACTCCTTGTGAAATTGAAAGACAAGGAAAAGGCCAGCTCAAAGAAAGGTGCATTTTATTTCAGGCTTGACAAAAAGAAATACAACACTCATTTCAACCCCGCAAATGTTTTTGGTGTATCCTAACTCCACGCATGAAAGATCAATTTGTAATAGGTGTAGATTTTGGTACTGACTCTGTGCGTTCGGTGGTCGTGGATGCCAGCAATGGAAATGAAGTTTCGTCCGCCGTCGTTAATTACACACGATGGCGTAATGGACTATATTGTGATGTCACGCAAAATCAATTTAGGCAACACCCACTTGATTACATTGAGGGGTTAGAAACCAGTGTGCGCAGGGCTTTAAGGGAGGCGGGCGAGTCTGCTGCAAAAAAAGTAAAAGCAATTTCAGTAGACACCACTGGCTCTTCACCCGTGGCAGTAGACAGAAGTGGCAGACCATTGGCTCTTAACCAAGAGTTCGAAAAAAATCCAAACGCAATGTTTGTTTTGTGGAAGGACCACACAGCGACCAAAGAAGCATCAGATATCAATCGCCATGCGGAGCGATTTTCAACAAACTATTTAAAGTACGTGGGAGGTATCTATTCCTCTGAATGGTTTTGGGCAAAACTGCTCCATGTCTTGCGCAGTGACGCAAACGTGAAAAAAGCGTGTTATTCTTGGGTGGAGCACTGTGATTGGATTCCGTATTTGTTGACCGGCGGAACGTATGCTCAGTCAATGAAACGAGGAGTTTGCTCTGCAGGGCACAAGGCATTATGGGCAGAAGAGTTTGGTGGGCTTCCACCGGAAGAGTTTTTTTCGTCGCTCGATCCCGCGCTCAAAGATTTCAGGGCTAAACTTTTTACTCAAACATTTACGGCGGATCAGCCTGCCGGCACCCTTTCGAAAGAATGGGCGCAACGATTGAAGTTGGATGAAAGCGTGATGGTAGGAATCGGCGCTTTCGATGCACACATGGGCGCCGCCGGTGGGCAAATTGAACCTTACCATCTCAGCAAAGTCATGGGCACCTCTACTTGCGACATGTTGGTGGTCCCAAAAGAAGAAATAGGAAATATTTTAGTGCGGGGTATTTGTGGTCAAGTCGATGGCTCGGTTATCCCGAACATGATTGGGCTGGAGGCAGGTCAGTCGGCATTTGGTGATACCTACGCTTGGTTTCGCGATCTACTCGCCTGGCCGATTAAAGCGATGATGGCAAAAGGTGACCAACTTCCATATCTAGAAAGGATAATTCCTGAATTGACGCAGCAAGCTACAGCACTTCCTTCGAATGAAAATGATGAACTCGCACTTGACTGGCTGAACGGGCGGCGAACACCAGATGCAAATCAAGAACTGAAGGCGGCACTGGTTGGGTTAAACTTAGGAAGTGATGCACCGAGAATTTTTCGTGCACTGGTGGAAGCCACTTGCTTTGGAGCGAAAGCAATCGTGGATCGATTCAATGACCAGGGAGTTCCGGTAAAAGGCCTTATCGGATTGGGTGGTGTGGCAAAGAAAAATCCCTATATCATGCAAATGATGGCGGATGTGATCAATATGCCGATTCGAATACATCGCTCTGAACAAACTTGCGCCGCGGGTGCAGCAATGTTTGCTGCTACAGTGGCAGGCATTTATCCCAAAGTGGAAGAAGCCATGGCCGCCATGGGACAAGGTTTTGAATCGGAGTACAAGCCCTCGCCCCAACGTGCGGAATTTTTCGCCCGGCGTTATCAGCGTTTTTTAACACTGGGCAATTTTGTTGACCAAGAAAATCGATCTCATGGGCAAGTATGACAACATTCAACAACAGGCCTACGAGGCCAACATGGAGTTACCAAAATTGGGGCTCGTCCTATTTACGTTCGGCAACGTAAGTGTGGTTGACCGTGAAGAAAAGGTCTTTGCCATTAAACCCAGCGGGGTCCCCTATTCAGAGCTGTCACCGGAAAAAATGACCGTGGTTAACTTTGAAGGAAAAAAAATTGAAGGAACTCTTCGTCCGTCATCTGATACATTAACTCATGCCGTTTTGTACAAAGAGTGGGAGAACATTGGCTCCATCGTCCACACCCACTCTACTTATGCAACCGCCTGGGCACAGTCACTAAAAGACATACCAATTTTTGGTACTACGCACGCTGACCACCTTACAGTGGACGTGCCCTGTGCATCACCCATGCCCGACAAAAAAATCGTTGGAAACTACGAGCTCGAAACGGGCTATCAGATTATCACCTGTTTTGCCGACAGAGGTTTATCGCCTGACGAAGTTGAAATGATATTGGTGGGGAACCACGCTCCGTTCACTTGGGGTAAAGATTGGAAAAAAGCCGTGTACCATGCCGCTGTGCTCGAAGAAATTTCAAAAATGGCTCATCTCACGCTACACATAAATCCCGAAGCCAAGCGAATGAAGGACTCTTTAATCAAAAAGCATTTCGAACGCAAGCATGGGCCGGATTCTTATTACGGGCAATAAATAAAAATTCTATTCATCAGATCCATGAACATGATCAATTTAAAAGAGTTCGAGGTTTGGTTTGTCACCGGCAGCCAACATTTGTATGGCGATGAGACATTGAAAAAAGTGGCAGCCCATTCGCGGGAAATAGCAACGTCATTTAATGATGATTCATCTTTTCCCGTCAAGGTTGTTTACAAGCCAGTTGTAAAAACCCCTGAAGAAATCTTTGCCTTATGTCAAGAATTGAACACAGCAAAAAATTGCATAGGCATCATCGCATGGATGCATACTTTTTCTCCTGCCAAGATGTGGATCGGCGGCTTGAAGATTTTGCAGAAGCCGTTGCTTCACCTGCACACGCAATTTAATCGCGACATTCCCTGGGCAGACATTGATATGGATTTCATGAACTTAAATCAGTCGGCTCATGGGGACCGTGAATTTGGTTTTATCATGACAAGAATGCGGCTAAACAGAAAAGTGGTAGTGGGGCACTGGCAGGAAAAGGGAGTGGTTCAACGAATAGAAGTTTGGGCGCGGGCGGCTGCAGCGTGGCATGACTGGCAAGGAGCGAAGTTTTGCCGCTTCGGCGACAACATGAGGCACGTGGCCGTAACCGAAGGTGACAAAGTAGAAGCACAAATCAAGTTCGGATACACGGTGAACGGATTCGGAATGGGCGACTTGGTCAAAGTGATCAACGACGCAACGGAAAAAGAAATTGACGCATTGACAGAACAATATGCCGATGAATACAAGCTTACCGCTTCGTTGAAAAAAGATGGAAGTCATCACTCCGCACTTCGTGAAGCCGCCAAAATCGAAATTGGCATCTTCCATTTTTTAAATGCTGGAGGATTTAAAGGGTTCACTGACACTTTTGAAGATCTCCACGGTTTGATTCAACTCCCCGGTATCGCCGTGCAAAGATTGATGAAACGCGGATACGGATTCGGGGCAGAAGGTGATTGGAAGACGGCGGCATTGGTACGAGCGATGAAAATGATGGCCGGCGGACTGCCCGGCGGAAACTCGTTCATGGAAGACTATACGTATCATTTTGCCTCTGGAAATAATCAAGTGCTTGGTGCGCACATGTTAGAGATCTGTGAGTCAATCGCCGACGGAAAACCTTCCTGCGAAATCCATCCCCTCGGCATTGGAGGAAAAACGGATCCTGTGCGCTTGGTGTTTAATGTAGCAAGTGGTCCCGCAATGAATGCATCCCTCATAGACATGGGTAATCGTTTCCGTCTACTTGTCAATGAAGTGGAAGCAAAAAAACCAGAACAAGATTTACCGAAACTACCGGTTGCACGCGTATTGTGGAAACCCCTTCCCGACATGGCCACTGCATGTGCTGCTTGGATTTATGCGGGCGGCGCACATCACACTTGCTATAGTCAAAACTTAACGTCCGAGCATCTATCCGACTTCGCTGAAATGGCGGGAATTGAATGCGTTTTAATTAATAAAGATACCACCCTACGCTCTATCAAAAATGAATTGCGATGGAACGAACAATCTTTCAAAAACTAATCCAACACTATGGGACGTTTGGTGACCATTGACTACGTCATTTTCATCATCTATTTCGTGATCGTGACCGGTTATGGTTATTGGATTTACAACCGAAGGAAAAAAACGGTTGATGACACCAAGGATTTTTTTCTGGCGGAAGGGTCGCTGACATGGTGGGCCATTGGTGCATCGTTGATCGCATCGAATATTTCAGCGGAACAATTCATCGGCATGAGCGGCGAAGGGTTTTTTGTGGGCATTGCAGTTTCGGCATACGAATGGATTGCAGCCATTGCGCTCATCATCATCGCCGTGTGGTTTATGCCCATCTATCTCAAAAATAAAATCTACACGATGCCGCAGTTTCTCAAAACGAGATATAACGAATCAGTGGCGCTCATCATGGCCGTGTTTTGGTTGTTCCTGTATGTATTCGTCAACCTAACTTCTATTTTGTACTTAGGCGCTGTCGCAATCAACGGATTGGTCGGCGGTCAATCACTTCATATCATCATGATTGGCCTCGCGATGTTTGCTTTGGTGATTACATTAGGTGGAATGAAAGTCATCGGGTACACAGACGTGATTCAGGTGGCGGTGCTTATCATTGGAGGTCTTGCAACTACTTATTTGGCCTTGACCGTGGTGAGTGAAAAATTCGGATTAGGGAGTAGCGCCTGGGCCGGATTTAATTACTTGCTCCAAGATTCCCCTGAGCACTTCAAAATGATTTTGAACAAACCTACAGCCGACGCACCGCAGCAAGAAATTGGGAAATATCTCGTCCTCCCTGGCATCGCCATGTATTTCGCCGGACAGTGGATTGTGAATTTGAATTATTGGGGATGCAATCAGTACATCACACAACGGGCGTTAGGCGCCGACCTTCAAACGGCCCGCACAGGAATTTTGTTTGCTGGTTTTTTGAAATTGATGATGCCGGTGATCGTGATGTTGCCTGGCATTGCTGCATTTGTATTGTACAAGAACGGGCACCTTCCTCAACTCGCCAGTGGAAGCAAAGACGGAGCGTACTCGGCGATCCTCGGATTTCTTCCGCATGGACTAAAGGGATTATCCGTAGCAGCGCTGACAGCCGCTATCGTCGCATCTTTGGCAGGAAAGGCGAATAGTATCTCGACTATTTTCACCCTCGACATTTTCAAGAAGTACATCACCCCTCGAGCGTCCGAGAAAAATCTAGTTTGGGTGGGCCGAGTGGCAGTGCTGGTAGCTATGCTAGTCGCCCTCTTTTTTACATGGGAAGACATGCTCGGCATCGGCGGAGAAGGCGGATTCACATTCATTCAAAAATACACGGGCTTCATAAGCCCCGGCGTTTTCGCGATGTTCCTACTGGGCATGTTTTGGAAGAGAACCACGGGCGCTGCAGCTGTGGCCGGTGTGATCACTGGCTTCACCCTTTCCATCGTATTTAACAATTATGCGCCAAGTTGGTTTGGCAACGAAACCATTTTATACACGGCCTACCCGAATGGCCGTGGTGGTTTTGAAATTCCCTTCTTGATTTGCATGGGCTGGTCATTTTTCTTCACGGTTGTATTGATGGTGCTGATCAGTTTGGGTGGGCAAAGGATTAACGCGAAAGCATTTCACCTGGATCGACAGATGTTTTCCGTGCCGCCGAAAACGGCGCTGCTCATCGCGACCACTTTGGTAATCCTTTCCGCCCTTTATATCCGCTTCTGGTAATCACTACATTCTAGCTGGGAGAAGCCACCACGTATTTGTCGCTCAATCAACCATGCCTTGTAATTAAGACAGTTTCTTCGTTATTGCCCATCAGGCCTTCTTTTACTCGTTAAGTGGACATATTACCCGAGTTAAGGTGCAATGGTTTTGGGTATATCCCGTTTTTATAGGTAATCAAACATGCAAAAATGAATCACTATTTTTTAAAAATCGTTACGTTGTGCTTTACTGTCTTCTTCCTAGCTGCTGGATGCAAGAGTCATAAAAAAGCAGCGAGTATTACAAACGTTCCAGCAGAAAAGCCAAAAGTACAGGAGGAAACGAAACTTCAGCCGAAGGAGGCAGATGAAGAAGCCAAGCTTTTGGCTATGAAAGAAGATACCTATAAAGGAAGGCTGGGGCAGTATTTCGATGCCATTGCGAATGCAAATAATGTTACCTCTGCAAACACGAGTATTGACGAAGCGTTGTATATGTTTTCTTCTCCTCAAACACCCGTTTTGATCGTGATCAGCCAAGAAGGCAATCAAAAGGATTACGACCGGCCAACTTCGATCAGAACCTATCTCAATTATTTGAAAGATCAGAAGAAAAACATCAATCAAATCACGCATCTAAAAATGGATGAGACTGGCAAAATCACGGAAGTAGAATTGAGAAAAGGTAATTAAAACTTAAAAACACATGACCAAAATAAATCTT
This sequence comes from Cyclobacteriaceae bacterium, assembly GCA_035492075.1. Lineage (GTDB taxonomy): Bacteria > Bacteroidota > Bacteroidia > Cytophagales > Cyclobacteriaceae > ELB16-189. The sequence continues at coordinate 83,057 of DATJJP010000097.1, forward strand.
TTGTCAGTATTGGCGTTCATTCTTGTTGGTTCCGTTTTATCGCTTGCACAATCGGACAGTGTAAGCCCCGCTCGAAAGCAGGCCATTGACTCTCTTGCGATGGAGAAGGTGCGCGACCTAAGTAAGTATATAAGCATCATAGGAAATAAAAAGACACAGTACTCTGAAGCCACTCGCGTGATGGATCGGGTAGACGAACTCTTCACTCCCGGAAGCGACATTGGCGTATCTGCACTGGGCAAAAAAGAAGTCACCTATTATAAAGTGCGCAAATACCTCGAACATTTGATGGCACTGAATTATGACCATGTCACTATACAGTGGTACAATATTCATTACATCAGCGACCTGGAGCGGCAGCCCGACGGTAGATATGTAGGAGTGATCACTATCTATCAACGATTTGAAGGTGTTTCAGAGAGCGGGTTAAAATATAAAGACACGACAAAGAAAGACATCACCATCTACGTCGACCGAAAGAAGACGCAAATCCAAGGGAAATTGGTTGAGTTTTGGGATGTATTGCTGGGAGACATCCGCGTGACTGAAACGAGCGCCTGAGCTCATCGTAAGTATCGCCCGTGAAAACTGACTTTGTGGATCAAATCAAAACGAGGCGGGCCATGTTCGCAGGGCTCGCTTTGGTTTTTATCTCCGTCCCTCTCCGCGCACAGCTGGCAACTGATACGGAGGATGAAAGCAGGCTGTACGCCCAGTCCAAGCAGCTCAACCAGTTCTTTCGAAGGTTTAATGGTGAGGAAGATGAAAAAGGAAATCGTTATTACGATAGCGACAAACGCTTTCGAAGTATCAAACTGCGTAAAAAATATTTGTCCGTTTTATTCGATGAAGAAAACAAGGGTATATCACCGGCGTTAAAAAAGGAGTTTGCGGAAAACATCTTGGATCAGGCCAGTGAATCTATCCTCGACTTCCACGGTGGAAACTGGTTCGCTGACGTGTTGACCGTATTTCAATCGAATGGAAAAGATGTGCGTGTAACGTTGTACATGATTCTCGAGAAAGACCACCTGGGGTACAAATGGGTGATTCGCCAGGCACATATTGATACCTACGACAATTTCTTTGTGCGTGACACCGCTAAAATTGGCAGGTTCTTGCACCCCATGAGTCACGAACTGGACTTTATGAATTTGCGGAAGGCATTTGTAAACAGTGACAGCCTTAGCCAATTCACCACCAAGAGTTTTAAGGCTGACCACTTGTCGGTGATGTTGTACGACCTGAAGAAAGGGAACTTGAAATTCAAATCCGTAGAGAATGTGAAATTTCATTTCTTTCAAATCAACGGGTGGTACTTCGAAGTGGCAAATTTTAATCGATCAGGCTACAACACGGGGTGGTTGATTTCAAACCTTGTGAAATTGAAGAACGAATCAGAAAAAATGCTGCTCCAAAGGTACCTGTACAATGAAGCCAAATAGAATCTGCTTTTTTACCATAACAATCTTCCTGTTCGTCTCATGGGTCGCTGCCGCGCAAAAGCAAAAGCCACAGCCGGTCAAATCCGTGCATCAACCTGCCACAAAAAAAATAGAATCACCCAAAACGAAACAACCCTCCCAGTCCACTGATCTCGCAGAGGATGAAAAAAAAGTAAAGGACATGATCGCTTTTTTGGGGTACATGCTCAACACCCTGGGGAGCAGCAGCACTTCAGCTCGCGACAAAGAGGTGCTTATCGCTGACAGTTACGCAAAAATATTCAGAGATGGGAAGGTGCAGGTAGAAGATGACCTCGATGAGCATCGGAGTGTGATCACTAACAAAGACGTAGTCGCGTATTTGAAGGACATCAATTTCTTCTTTAAAGATGTAAGGTTCGAACTGAACATCGATAAGATAACCCGTGGAGTAAACTCAGACAATCAGACTTTCTACAAAGTATCTCTCCATCGAAACCTGACGGGGACCACTTCAGACGGTAAATCGGTGGACAACACTTCTCCCCGATTTGTAGAGGTAAATTTCAATCCGAAAGACCAAGACTTAAAAATCGTAAGTATATACACCAAAGAGTTTGACGAAAGAGCCGCACTCACACGTTGGTGGAATGAACTCTCTTTGGAGTGGCAAACTATTTTTAGAAAAAAATTCAACATCACCGACAGTATTCAGGTAAGTGATATCAAAAGATTTACTTCAGTTGAGGAATTAGATATCACGGACGACAAAATGGTTCAGTCATTTGATCCTTTATCAGAACTAAGGAGCCTAAAATCCCTTCACCTTGCCGGGACCAATATTGATGATCTCTCGCCCATCAGAAACTTGGGGGAGCTGGTTGAGTTGAATCTGTCACACACCCATGTTCGCGAATTAGGAGCATTGAAATACTTTAGCAAACTCATTACGCTCAATCTCAACACAACAAACGTAAGCGACATCAGCATTCTCCAGCGAATGCAAAAACTTCAATCTCTTGACTTGGGGCTTACCAAAATCAACGACCTCAGCGCTCTCAGCACTCTCACGGATTTGGTTTCGGTAAATCTACAAGCAACCCATTTCACAGACCTTTTTCCTGTCCAGGCCCTCACTAAACTCTCTGAACTGAATATTTCACGTACCTCAGTACAGGACCTTTCGAGCCTCAAAACACTGAAGAATTTGGTGACCCTAAATTGCGACAGCACACGTGTTCAAACAGTGGCAACGCTTGCGGATCTTGAAAATCTCAAAATGCTATCCGCCAACTCGACCCAGATTTCGGACTTGCAACCATTGCAAAAGCTGACCCGATTGGAAATGGTCTATTGCGACCACAGTGCTATTACGAAGGCCCTCGCAGATGCGTTTATGCTCGCTCACCCAAAGGTCACGATCATTTACAACTCACATGACCTCAAAGCGTGGTGGAGTGCCCTTACTCCCGAATGGAAGATGGTCTTGACAAAAGGAGCAAAACTCCCCGATCAACCGTCCGACGAGGATCTTTCACGAATAGGGAACCTCGACTCGATCAACGTATTTGGTCATGTTAAAGACCTCGAACCATTGAAAAAATTTCCGAGGCTGCGCGTAGTGGTTGCACGGAAAACATCAATTCAAGATTTAACGGCCATCAAGGAGCATAAAGAGATTAGGTACTTGGATGTCAGTGAAACTGAAGTAACGGATCTATCGCCGATCGCGCAGTTCTCGAAGTTATCTACTTTCAAAGCAGAGGGTTGTAAGATCGCAAGCATTGGGCCGCTTCAAAAGATCACGTCACTCCAAAGAATTTATGTAGATGAAACATCGATAAACGATATCAATGCAGTAGAATTTCTGCAAACCAATTCAAGATGTTTATTGATCTATAAGACGGTGCATTTGAGGCGGTGGTGGAGAAACTTGTCGGGCGGCTGGCGTGACGTCTTTCTGGGCCAACTGCGGGACACCACACGAGAGAACTTGCATAAATTGGTAGAGCAAGAATCCTTTCACTTTCAAGATGCTCCCATTAGCGACCTTTCGGGACTGAGCGAATTTATGCGATTAAAGGAACTACGCTTTTCAGGCACCTCTATCACTCAAGTGGTACTTTCAGAAAACCTGAAATCATTGCGGTCGTTGCAAGCTTCCAACAGCCCGATCCAGACCATTCAATTCGTAGGTTTCCTTGTCGAACTGGAAAATCTGGATATTTCAAACACGCCGGTCGAAGACATCACTCCCGTGTGGACACTTCAGAAATTAAAAACGCTCAACTGCGCGGGGACGCAGATCAGAAGACTGGATGCACTGGAAAAGACGGAATCACTCGAAACATTGGATTGCTCAAATACCAACGTCAGCAAATTGACTCCGTTGGATTACCTCCACTTATCATCGTTGAAATGTTACAACACACGGGTAACGAATAAATCCATCGAGAATTTTATTGCGAGCCACCCCAACTGCAAAGTGGTTTATTACAGATGAATCAACGAGATAAGCCAAGTGATCACATATACCACAAAGCAAAAGCAGAGACAAGCCGCAAAGACAATGACTCGCTGGAAATAAAATCTGGCCATTTTCATTTGGACGGGGGTTGCGTTGGTCGAGTATTGATTTTCTTTCTTTCGACTAATGTATAGGTAAGAAACTTTCGAGCACACGCCTCGACGGCCAACTGACTGAAAATTAGCATGAAATGCATTCTTTGTCGAAGTAATGCTTTTGTAGCGTTTTTAACGGCAGGTGCACGGCTGATTTTACTACATTTTGAGCTTAATTCGGTACTCCTGGCAATTTGACTCCACAAACGCACCGTTCACTCTTGATTCTGTCCGCTTGTCGGAAGGTGATTTCATAGATCAAATCTTCGCTGTATGTTTGAATCAGATTAAAGCCAACTATAGACAAGATTATCCCCCGAGGTCAAGGACTTTGGGGGATTTTCTTTTAATAAGGTTCAAATGATTGGTGCGTTGATTTTATAACGAACGATGTTAACTGCGCTGAAGCGTCCATGCATACATCATAATAAATTGTGGACCGTTGTTCTTAAATCATCCCACGAATATCTCAGACCAAATATTCAAACAAATTCTCGTGCTGATTGACAACGGTATAATTGAGATGAGCGCTATCCATTCGTTGCACCAATGAATGAAAGTCGTTTTTTGCTTTCACTTCTATTCCAATTAATGCCGGCCCGGTTTCTTTGTTGTGTTTTTGAATAAATTCAAAACGAACAATGTCATCTGAAGGACCTAGGACATGGTTGACAAATTCTTTTAACGCGCCGGGACGCTGCGCAAACCGGACGATGAAGTAATGCTTTAGTCCTTCATATAAAAGTGAGCGCTCTTTGATCTCTTGCATCCGATCGATGTCGTTGTTGCCACCGCTCAAAATGCAAACTACCTTCTTCCCTTTAATTTGATCAGCACAGGATTCCAGTGCGGCAATCGACAACGCACCCGCGGGCTCAGCGACGATAGCATCTTCATTATAAAGTAGCAGGATAGTGGTGCTCACTTTTCCCTCGGGAACCAAAATCATTTGCGAGATGGCGCCTTTACAAATGGAAAACGTAAGCTCGCCCACTTTTTGGACGGAAGCGCCGTCCACAAAGCGTTGTATCTTCTCTAGCTTGACGGGTTTGCCTGCTTTAAGAGCCTCGGACATCGACGGCGCACCTGAAGGCTCCACGCCCACCACTTTGGTATTAGGAGAATAGGTTTGCAAATAGTTAGAAATGCCGGCACACAACCCGCCGCCTCCGACGGGAGCAAATACAAAATCCACTTGCGACTGTTCCTCCAAAATTTCCTTTGCTACTGTACCCTGTCCTTCAATTACCTTGGGGTGGTCAAACGGTGGTATGAATATTTGGTGATTTCGCCTGGCGTATTCCAGCGCCTGCGTTTGGCACTCATCGAACGTATCTCCGGTCAATACTATCTCTATGTGTTCACCACCAAACATTCTTACCTGATTAATTTTTTGTTTAGGTGTGATTGCAGGCATGTATATAACGCCGCGAATATCTAGCGCCTTGCAAGCAAAAGCTACCCCTTGCGCGTGGTTGCCGGCACTGGCGCAAACTACTCCCCTATTTCGTTGTTCATCTGTAAGGCTGTGAATGAGGTTGTACGCACCGCGGATCTTATACGAACGCACAACTTGCAGGTCTTCGCGTTTCAAATAAATATGTGCCTGAAACTTCTCAGACAATTTCCTGTGAAATTGCAAAGGCGTTTTGAGCACCACGTTTTTCAGAAGCTCGTGGGCTTTGTTGATGTCGATGTTAAGATGCTGTGCTGAAACCATTTTTTTAGATACCGACTTAGTGGCGAGACGTACGTAGCAAGACGTAAGATAGATTTTCACTATCCGATCTTGCGATTTTGTCTGACTACATTCATCTAATTGATCATGCTCTCCTCCACTTTCTGTTTCTCCGGTCTCAGCGCTCGTACGGCTGCGCCGGCTTGCCACAGTTCGCTATCGCGAACTTCTTTTAATTCTTCCGCTAATTTCTCGCGATAGTCGGGTTTACTACATGTTTCAATGGTGCGCTTTGCTTCAGCACCGTTCGCTACGCTTTCATAAAGTTCTTTGAAGACGGGTAAAGTGGCGGCTTTGAATTTCTTTTTCCAATCGAGGGCTCCGCGCTGTGCCGTCGTTGAGCAGTTGGCATACATCCAATCCATTCCGTTCTCGGCAACGAGCGGCATCAAACTTTGAGTAAGCTCCTCCACTGTCTCATTGAATGCTTCTGATGGAGAGTGCCCTTTTGAGCGGAGCACTTCATATTGTGCCTCAAAGATTCCCGCGATAGCGCCCATCAACGTTCCGCGCTCACCGGTCAGGTCAGAGTAAACTTCTTTCTTGAAATCGGTTTCAAATAGATATCCTGACCCCACCCCAATGCCGAGCGCAATTGCTTTTTCCTTTGCTTGCCCCGTGGCGTCTTGAAATACGGCGTAGCTCGAATTGATACCTTTGCCTTGGAGAAAAAGCCTTCTCACCGAAGTACCAGAACCTTTTGGAGCGGCCAACACCACATCAACGTCGGCGGGGGGAACAATTCCCGTTTGCTCTTTGAACGTGATGCCAAATCCGTGAGAGAAATACAACGTCTTGCCCTTGGTGAGGTAAGGTTTGATGGTTGGCCAGAGCGCAATTTGCCCTGCATCCGACAACAGGAACTCAATCACGGTACCTCTCTTAGCTGCTTCCTCTATTTCGAACAGAGTGTCGCCAGGAACCCAGCCGTGCTCGACGGCCTTGTTCCATGTCTTCGATCCTTTGCGTTGGCCTACGACAACATTAAACCCATTGTCGCGCAGGTTGAGCGCTTGCGCCGGGCCTTGTACACCATATCCTATAATTGCAATGGTCTCGCTGCGCAAAACATTCAATGCCTTCTCCATTGGGAATTCTTCGCGTGTCACTACTTCCTCAAGCGTTCCACCAAAATTGATTCGTGCCATATCTTTTAAGTTATTAGTTGTTCAATTGCAATCCATAATTCTCTCAAGCTACTTTCGCCATCTTCTCGTTCAATGCGACATAAGAAGAACTGCCTTCATACACCTTTACTTCATCCACTTCGATGAGCTTCTCCAACTGATACTTCACTTTTTCAATCATATCCGCCGTGGTATGCAAGAGCAACACCGCTCCTCCCCTTCTGAAGTCGCCTTCATTTTCATGTGCCAGCAATTTTTTGATGCGCACCCGTCGGCGGTTCAATACGTTCACAATCCTATTTAGAATTGAAAAATTATTGTCGGCTGATATCTCGATAGTGAATTCTTTTTTCATATCTCATTAGATTTAAATAGCAAGACGCAAGTAGGAAGGTTTAAATTCATTCTGTTGTTATGCTTTATCTTGCTCCCACGTCTTTGGTCGTTCTACGATTTCGGTTCTTCTAATAATACCTCAGCCACTCCGGCTCCTGCGGGCACCATCGGAAAAACGTTGTCTTCTTTCCCAACCACTACTTCGAGGAAATAGGAAGTCTTTGCATTAAGCAGGGTTTGCAGTGCGTCTCTTAATTCCTCTCTCCTTTCTACTTTGCGTGATTTGATTTTATAGGCTTCTGTGAGCTTAATGAAATCTGGGTTGGACATTTCGGTAAATGAATAACGTTTTCCGTGAAAGAGTTGCTGCCACTGACGCACCATACCTAAAAAATTATTGTTGAGTACAATTACTTTTACGGGTATCTCATATTGCATGATCGTCCCAAGTTCTTGGAGGGTCATCTGGAAACCACCATCGCCGATGATCGCAATGACCTCCTGTTGTGGCTTCGCAAGCTTCGCGCCAATCGATGCCGGCAATGCAAATCCCATAGTTCCCGCTCCTCCGGAGGTGACGTTGGTGTTGGGCTTTTTATATTTGTAATAACGTGATGTCACCATTTGGTGCTGACCTACATCAGTGACAACGATGGCTTTTCCTTCTGTTAAATCGCTCAATTCCTGAATGACTTCTTCCATCCTCAACTCGATCGACAATGCCTGCCGTTGTGCGATCTTCTCGTGTTCAATTTTGTTGAGCTGTTTAAATGACTCCACCCACTCAGAATGGCGGGTGCCTTTGCACAAGGAAAGCAAATTCTGCAACGCTTCTTTTGCATCTGCCAGGATGGGAGCATCTACTTTGATGATCTTTCCGATCTCCGCCTGATCAATATCAATGTGAATAATCTTGGCCTGCTTGGCATACTTGCTCACATTTCCAGTGACACGGTCATCAAAGCGCATCCCTATTCCAATCAACACGTCGCAGTCATTCGTCAATACGTTCGGGCCGTAATTCCCGTGCATTCCCAAAAATCCTACATAGTTTGGATGGTCAGTAGGAAAACAACCGAGCCCCAGCAAGGTGCAGGCTACGGGGATTCCGGTCTTCTCAGAAAAAGCAAGAAGCTCTTCCGATGCATTCGACAACAGTACACCTTGACCTGCAAGTAGGTACGGTTTCTTAGCTGAATTGATGAGGTCCGCGGCTGATTGTAGTTGAGCCCATTTTATAACCGGTTTCGGCCTGTAGGTTCTTATCCCATTGCATTTTTGATAGGCCTCAAATTCGATGACTTCATTCTGGGCATTTTTGGTGATGTCAACCAGGACTGGTCCAGGCCTTCCCGTCTTTGCGATGTAGAACGCTTTTGCAACGGCAGAGGCAATATCTTTTGCCTCCGTCACTTGCACGTTCCATTTCGTCACTGGCAGTGTAGTATTAATTACGTCCGTTTCTTGAAAGGCATCGGTGCCCAACAAGTGTGCAAACACCTGGCCTGTAATACAAACCACAGGTGTTGAATCGATCAATGCGTCTGCGAGGCCAGTGACCAGATTCGTCGCTCCCGGTCCGGACGTAGCAAGCGCCACTCCTACTCTACCGCTTACACGCGCATAACCTTGCGCCGCGTGAATGGCACCTTGTTCATGCCGGACTAAAATGTGATTGAGTTTGTCCGCATAATGATACAATGCATCGTAGACAGGCATAATGGCCCCTCCCGGATACCCAAACAATATGTCAACGCCTTCTTCGACGAGAGAACGAAGCAAAATCTCCGATCCGCTAATCGTTGTTTTCAGATGAGCGCCAGCCTCCGGTTTAATCTTCGTCAGTAACGCATCCATCAGCTGCTGATTTTACTTGTTTCGAATATTTGTAAAGCACTCCACTCTTGACCAATCGTGGCGGTGCCTTGAATGTAGAACGTCGAATTGCCAGCTTCTTTTCTTCCACCAACAAATTGACCTGATGCTTTCTCACGTCGATCTCAATCCAGTCGCCGTCTTCTACTAATGCCAACAAACCACCTTCACTCGCTTCCGGAGTAATGTGCCCAATGACAAAGCCATGCGATCCACCGCTGAACCTGCCGTCGGTGATGAGCGCTACGCTTTTACCGAGTCCAGCTCCCATGATCAACGAAGTGGGCTTGAGCATTTCCGGCATGCCCGGTGCCCCCTTGGGCCCCACGTATCTGATCACCACCACATCACCTTCTTTTATTTTTCCTGAACGAATTCCGTCTACCAACTCAAATTCACCATTGAATACTCGCGCGGTGCCCTTGAACTTCTCGCCTTCTTTGCCGGTGATTTTTGCCACGGCACCTTTTTCGGCTAGATTGCCATAGAGAATCTGGATGTGACCAGTTTTCTTGATGGGCTTTTCTATCGGATAGATGACATCTTGTTTTTCAAAATTAAGATCGATCGCATTTCCGACATTTTCTGCAATGGTCTTTCCAGTGACTGTGATACAATCCCCATGAAAAAATCCTTTCTTAAGTAAATATTTCATCACTGCAGGTACGCCACCTTTTCGATGAAGCTCTTCCATCAAATATTTTCCGCTGGGTTTGAGGTCAGCGATGAGAGGCGTTTTGTCGGATATGCGTTGAAAATCTTCTTGAGTGATTTTTAATCCCACGCTCTTGGCCATGGCGATTAAATGCAGTACGGCATTCGTCGATCCCCCCAAAGCCATCACGATTGTGATTGCATTTTCAAACGACTTAAACGTCATGATGTCGCGAGGCTTTAAATCTTTTTCCAACAGCTGTCGAATAGCTTTGGCGGCTTCGGTACACTCGTGCGACTTTTCTTTGCTCAACGCCGGATTGGATGACGAATAGGGCAGCGACATGCCCAGGGCCTCAATGGCTGCCGCCATAGTGTTGGCTGTGTACATTCCACCGCAAGCTCCAGCACCGGGGCAGGAATTCTGGATAATCCCTTTGTAGTCTTCGTCGGAAATCTTGTTCGAGAGTTTTTCACCAAGAGCTTCAAATGCCGACACAATATTTAATTCTTTTCCCTTATAGTGTCCCCCGGCAATGGTTCCACCGTAAACCATAATTGATGGCCGGTTCAGCCGACCCATGGCAATCAACGACCCGGGCATATTCTTGTCGCAGCCCACCACCGCAATCATCGCATCATAATATTGCGCACCGAAAACTGTTTCGATGGAATCCGCAATCACTTCTCTGCTGACCAGCGAATAGCGCATTCCTTCCGTTCCATTCGAGATGCCGTCACTAACGCCAATGGTGTGGAATACCAACCCCACCAATTCCTGATCCCACACCGCTTGTTTTACTTCGCTTGCAAGCGCATTCAAATGCATGTTGCACGTGTTGCCGTCAAAACCCGTGCTGACAATTCCCACCTGCGCCTTCGTCAAGTCATGTTCCGTCAAACCAATGCCGTACAACATCGCCTGCGATGCGGGCAATGTTGGGTCTTGTGTGATGGTCCGGCTGTATTTATTTAATTCCATTTGTAACGAAGGCTGCAAGCTGTTGTGTCGCTAGCTTCCAGCTGCTTGAAAATCGAGCTGCTGGAAGCTCAAAAATTCGTAGCTAAACGATGACATAACTGTAACTCTTATCCAAAACCAAATTCCTATAAGCTTCTTGCACCTGATAGCTCAACGTTTTATTCCAGGGCTTTTTAAACGCATTTCCTTCCACCGACTCAATCGGCGTAATCTCTGCAGCCGTTCCGCAGAAGAAGGCGCCATCAGCATCATTCAGTTCTTGTGGAGTAAACAATTTTTCCTTTACGGGGATATCCAGCTCGTAGCAAATCTCGAAAACCGTCTTTCGTGTGATGCCAGGCAAAATGTTTCCAAGAGGGGCAGTGTAAAGGGTTCCCTCTTTTTCAAAAAAGAAATTGGCAGCAGGACCGCTCGCCACGAACCCGTTCATGTCGAGCAGCAGACCTTCATCAAATCCCCGTTGCTTCGCTTCCGTAGTTGCCAGGATGGAGTTGACGAAATTGCCACATACCTTCGCTTCGACTTCGTGCGAGTTAGGGTTTGATCTCTCATAGGCACTGATCCCCACTTTCACGGACTTATCTCCGAAGTATCGGTCCCACTCCCAAGCCACGATCATCACCGACGAATTCTGAGGAACTGTCAAAGACATATTTTGGCCACCCAATACAATCGGTCTGATGTAAGCACTGGTGAGGCTGTTTTTCTCCAACACTTTGTAGCTGATTTGTGCCAGTTCATCCACCGAATAATTCAGTGTGATGCCCAACAAATCGCAGCTTCGTTTCATGCGCTCGAAATGCTCACGCACTCTAAAAATCTTTACGCCATGTACAGATTCGTAAGATCGAAGCCCCTCAAAGACGCCATAGCCGTAATGCAACGTTTGACTAAAAGGGTCGATGAAAGCGTCTTTCGCTTTCACAAATTTTCCATCGAGGAAGAGCACTGTTTTGCTATTGTAGTACATATGTTTTGAAACAACTGTTAGTAAGTGGTCGGGCCCATAAAACAAAACCGCCCCGAATATTCGGGGCGGTTCTTCATTTTTTCAAATCAAAGTATTACCACCCCGGTTTTGAGAGAATGGTAATAATCACGACAAGCAAGTTTGCACTCACCACATTGCGCACCAATTCTTTTGCTTTCGTTATCATACTACAACGTTCACGAATTTTTGCATCTGTATCAAAGGTTTCAAGGAAAATATTTCACAGAACGAGTGTTTGGTAGTAGAACCATGTCAGCCCCAGAGTCGATTCAGGCATCGATCATCAAAAGCAACTAGTTATTTTTAAGGCATGGAACCAACACTAAAATTCATTGGGCAAGTTCATTCGGAACTGAAAAACTTGGATGACTGTCCACGGCAAGAAAAAGAAGGTGCACCGAAAGCGTCGCTGGAGATTTTCCCTGGATTTCTAGAAGCTGCTCGAGACATTAAGGAAGGCTCACAACTTTTGATACTCACTTGGTTGCACAAAAGCGACAGGGATGAAATGCAAAACTCGGCCGCGCAATAATCCAGATGCCCCGCTCATGGGCACTTTCTCAACTCGCTCCCCAATAGACCAAACCCCATCGGGATTCACGAGGCGAAAGTGCTTTCCGTTGTGGGAGACACCATCCATGTCTCGGCATTGGAAGTCCTAGACCGAACACCGATCATTGACATTAAGCCGCAGATATAAAGTGACAACGAGTTGATGCGAAGTAGTACCAATACCAATACTAATACTAATACTAAGCCCGCGCAGTTTTCATCCTTCGATTCGTAACAAATGGCCAGACCCTGCGTCTTCGGACCGTGATGAATTACCATATTGAAACAAAGGGTTTGAATTTTGCATTTACTCCCTCCCAGCGAACACTCGTTGATCTGAATCTAAATGTAGAGAAGGGAAGTATCTACGGATTTCTGGGGCCTAACGGTGCGGGTAAAACCACGACCATCCGCTTGCTGGTCGGGCTTTTGAAAGATCCGACACATTCCATCTTTCTGTTTGGAAGTCCTCTGTTCAACCAGCGGGTTTCAATATTGAAGAGAATCGGTTCCTTGATTGAGCAGCCGTCACTCTATGCTCACTTAAGTGCAAAAGACAATCTGGAAATATATCGGCTTGTTTATGCATGCGCCAAGAGGAGAATCGAAGAAGTCTTGGAGATAGTGGGTCTTCAAAAAAATAAGAGGCAAATGGTGAAGACATTTTCGCTAGGAATGAAGCAGCGGCTCGCCATTGCCATTGCCTTACTTCATGACCCGGAGCTTTTGATCTTGGATGAGCCAACCAATGGGTTGGACCCCGAAGGAATCGTTGAAATCCGTGCACTACTCAAGAAGCTGAACAAAGAATTCGAAAAGACAATTTTAGTTTCAAGCCATTTACTGAGCGAAGTGGAAAAGGTAGCGTCTCACGTCGGAATTATCCATAGGGGGCGGCTCTTGTTTCAAGGAACCAGGGAAATGCTGCTCAAAAAGAAATCGGCGGTGGTGCATCTTGAGCTTGAGCCCAGCGACATGCACATTGCACGCTCCCTGTTTGAGAACAAATTTTCGTTGAAGCAACTGAACGAATCAACTGTTCAAATAAAAGATGCCTCCAAAGAACAAATTCCAGCCCTCGTTGAACTTCTCGTAGACAAGAAAGTTCGTGTCTATAACATCGGCCATCAACAAACCAACTTAGAAGAATTATTCCTTCAAATTACCTCTGCATGACGTTCCCCTTTTACAACACCTTCCGCGCTGAATTAGTCAAATGCAAAAACAGCCAAGCGTTATGGTTGACCGTTTTAGGTGCGGCCTTCATCCCGGCGATCAATTTTTTGAAATGTGTATTGAAGCCCGATTATTTTGTGGACAAGGTAAAAACTAATCCTTGGCAGGTTTGGTTGGAATACAATTGGCAAATCGCTGCTTCATTGATGATGGTCACCTACATCATATTGGTGACGAGCCTCATCGTCCAAATCGAAGTTCGCAACCATGCGTGGAAGCAAACACTGGTGATACCTCGTTCTTATACAGAAATTCTTTTGGCAAAATTTGCGGTCGTGCATTTTCTGATCATTGGGTGTATTTTGTTTTTCAATGTTTTCATTGTGGCCTGCGCGTATCTCACCTGCATCATCCAACCGAAGTATCCTTTTTTGTCGAACACCATCCCCTTTGGTGACATGGCAAGGACTTCCATTAAAATGTATGGCTCAATACTTGCGGTCACGGCAATTCAGTATTTTCTTTCCATTCATTTAAAGAATTTTGCTACGGCCATCGGAATTGGCATTGTTCTTTTTATTGGTGGCTTTATGATTCGGCAGTGGGAATACATTGACCTTTATCCTCACATCTATCCGTTGCTTGTCTACTTCCCCAATCCAGGAATAGCCTCAGGGACACTAAGCAGGGTCTTGGTGAGTTCTGCAGTATGGTGTGTTGCAGTGACAGTTATAGGGTTAGTCATTTTCTCCCTGAAACGAGAAAAGAGCTAATCCGACTCGCTTTTCTAATTCACCGATTCCGATGCGCGTTTCTGAGAAGAGTCTTCTCTTCCGGGTCGACATCCGCCAGATAATAGGGCCAGATTTTCGCCGCCGCTACTTCGTCAACGACATTCACAAAGTTTTTAAATCGAGACCTCTTCGTTGATTTAATGAACAGGGCCATTCTGTGAATCTCCGTCTTCTTTGCAACCAAAAGTTTACTGATCTGAGAATAATCAATTTGCTCAAAGCCATCGCTCATCCCGCGCCGCCAATACACTTTGTCTTTTTCATCCAAGACCAGCGTAAGAACTTGGCTTGCATTGACCGGTTGCGTTTGGGGCGTTTCGGGTTTTTCCGGAACAAGGATCTCCAGCACCATCAATTTGTTCAAGGTGGTTGTTAGAATAAAGAACGTAAGCAGGAGGAAGGCCAGATCCACCATCGGTGTCATGTCGATACGTGTCGGGACTTTCTTACTCCTGACCTTTGCGGGCTTCTGCCGCGGCTGCGATTGATTGATTTCCGCCATAGGAACGAGGTTTAATATCCTAATTCCCGATGGCGGAATAAGTCACACATCAAGAGCGAAAAATTTACTCTGATCTCAAGCTGTCCACAGGGTTGGCCGGCGCCGCCTTTATTGATTGAAAGCTCAACGTTAGCAAAGCTATCACAGCCGTGATTAAAAAGACAGTTGCGCCAATCGTCACGTGATATTTAAACGACCACAGCTAATCGGTCACTATAAAAAAAGCCAGTGGAGAAGTGGTCACAATCGAAAACATCACCAGCTTTATTACGAATAAGAATACGCAGTGCTATTTTGACATAATTGGCAAACATGTCTGTGTAGTTTATGGTGTTCGTTTGTTTGAATGACCTGATGATGCAAGGTCGAAATAAAAGAAGTACATCAATCATGAATTTAAAAGCACCACGGCTCTACCCTATTTTTTATTCACGTTCATTGTACAACTCCATCAAATCACCTTCAATGCTATCTTTTAGCTTAGGATGGCAATACCATCGAAAGAATTTCAAAAACAGTTTCAGTGGCGCTACTCGCTTCATTTCAGGCATTACTTAAAAATTAGCCTACTCGCTTCGTAAACTTTTGACAGGGTTAGCCATCGCAGCTGTAATCGCCTGAAAGCTGATCGTCAGCAACGTAATGCCAATCGCTCCAATGCCCGTCGCAATAAATACCCAGATGGATACATGGGTGCGATAAACGAACTTCTCAAGCCATCCACTCATCAGGTAGTAGGCCAGGGGAGCCGACACGATGCAGGCAATCAACACCAGCCAAACAAAGTCTTTGGAAAGCATTCGCCAAAGGCCCACCACCGACGCGCCCAAGACTTTTCTTATTCCGATTTCTTTCGTACGCGTCTCTGCAACAAATGAGGCCAATCCCAACAATCCAAGACAACTTATGAGTATCGCCAACAGTGCAAAAACTCCGGCCAGATTTCCTATGCGTTCTTCTTTCGCAAACTTGAGCGCGTATTCTTGGTCGGCAAATTTGTATTCGAATGGAACCGTCGGAATGATCTTGTTGAAAACAGATGCGATTTTAGGAAGCGCTTCACCGACACTTACTTCCGGGCGTATTTTGATGTTTATCCAACTGGGGTCGCCATTGTGTCCCTTCAAATAGAAAATGGTAGGCAAAGCAGGTGCGTATGGCGATTCCATTACCATGTCTTTAATAACTCCAATAATTTTATAGTTCAACACCTTCGATTTATCCATCCACCAAGTCCAGGTCACGGGTTCTCCGAGCGGCTCTTGCAGCTTCATCAGTCGCAGCGCCGCTTCATTGATCACGATGCTCAACGAATCACTGGACAGATTCAAATCAAAGTCACGCCCTTTCACAAATTTCCAGCCCACCGTCTTTCCATGTAAATGGGATACAGAAAGGGTGGCGAAATTCTGATCCGTATTCGGATCATGTCCTTTCCAATCCCACCCACCGTTCCCCGAGTAAACGTCGGTGACGGGTCCCATTGATTCGGACACCTCATATACAACTCCCGTGTTCTTTAGCTCGTTTCGCAAGACATTGTATTTTCCCGAAAAATCATTTGTGCTTTTGCGAAGCATTATCAATCCATCTTGCTCGTACCCGATCGGTCTGTTTTTTGCGAATTGGATCTGCTGATATACCACCACTGTGCAGATGATGAGCACCACTGAAATTGAAAATTGAAATACGACAAGAACCTTGCGTGGCAATGACGCCAAACGCCCCACGCGAAAAGTGCCCTTCAATGCCTTGACTGGTTTAAATGATGACAGGTACAAAGCAGGATAACCTCCCGCCATAATACTCGTGACGACAACAAACCCACACACGGCCAACCAAAACCAACTATTTGCCAAAGGCATCGCTAAGGTTTTACTGGCAATGATGTTGAACCCCGGTAGAAACAATGATGTTAGCACAATGGCGAGAAGTGACGAACAGAAAACGACCAAGAACGATTCACTGAAAAACTGGCTGATCAATTGACCGCGCACAGAGCCAATGGTTTTACGGATGCCTACTTCCTTCGACCGTTTCTCCGCGCGGGCAGTGCTGAGGTTCACGAAATTGATGCACGCCAACAGAAGGACAAATAATCCGATAGCCCCTACCAACTTGATCATAAAGACAGGTTCAAACTCGCCTTTACGTAAACCGGGTGGGTGCAAGTGCCATTCACTCATCGGGTAGAGAAAGAGATGGGAGTCTCTTTTCTTTGCATCCTCCAAGTCCACCGGATCAAACTGCAAGGCGTTCTTCACTCTCGCGTTCACTTCCTGAAAAGAGGTGCCTTCAGGAATCTCCACAAAGATTTTTAGAAAGTGATTTCGCCAATCCGTAAGAGCTCGTTGCTCTATCCACTTATTCTCCTCCATAAACAAGCTCCAAGGAGCAAAGAACTGAAAACCGTTAAGCTTCGTGTTCTGCGCGAAATCCTCAAAAACCCCAGTTATTATGACATCCGTTTTATTACCTATTCTAAGCATTCGATGGATAGGCTCTTCATCACCGAACAATGAGTGGGCCAACGACTCGGAGATTAAAATCGAACGTGCACCAATGAGACCTGCCCTTGTGCCATGGGTCATCTTGAACGTAAACATTTCCGGCAAGTCTTTGTCCACATATAATCCCTTCGACGAAAGCTTGACATCTCCAGCAGACACTATACTTTCCGCATTCCACGACGAACGAGCGATGTGTTTGAATTGCTGTCGATAATTTTCGATTAGCTCTGTCGCCAACGGATAGGTCATCGTCGTCCCTAGCCACGTGCCGCCCTTTTCAAAATCTAAACCGACCTCAGATACCTGCGCGATGCGGTCATAGTTGGTAAAAGATTTGTCATAAGAAAACTCATCCCAAATCCACAAGCTATTCAAAATGGCGACGGTCATACCTATGGCTAGGCCACCGATATTAATAATCGAATATCCTTTGTTGCGAAGAAGATTTCGCCAACCGATTTTCAAGTAGCTTTTATACATACCGTAAGTGGTTAAGTTTCCGTATCCTTCTGCAGGCCTGATGATCCCCGGTCTGAACAGCAGAATTACGTCAATGATGAATTTAAAATCAGCATTATGTTTACCAAGATTCTTTATGCGTTCGTGGTACAATTCCATCAAATCCCCTTCGATACTCTTCGCCAGTCTCGGATGACAATACCAGCGGAAAAAAGAGACAAAAAACTTGGGCGGAGATGGAGCTTTCGTTTTCAAAATTCTTATTCGCTTCTCAAACTGGTAACTGGGCTCGCCAAAGCAGCACGAATCGCTTGATAACTCACCGTACCTAATGCAATCATCATCGACAACACGCCCGCCAGGGCAAATATGTCCCAGGTGACATCTGCACGATAAACAAAATCCTGAAGCCAGATGCTCATGACATACCACGCGGTGGGTGCTGCCAACAAAAATGAAATGATAACCAGTTTTAGAAAATTCTGGGTAAGTAATCGCACAATGTTTTTTAGAGACGCGCCAAGCACAATGCGTATACCGATTTCCCTCGCACGCTGTTCGACCATGAACGCGGAGAGGGCAAACAAACCCAAGCACGCCACGATGATGGCGAACAAGGCAAAGCTTGTGAATATCTTTCCCATCCGTTGAACGTCATCGTACATTCTAGCATACGATTGATCGAGGAACGAGAAACGCACGGGCTGGTTGGGCGCAAACTCCTTCCACAACCCAGTGATGGATGCAATTGCATGCTGGGTATTGGCAGCGCTTAGTTTTATGGAGATGATTGTGGGGCTAATTCCAAGGACCATGGCCATGGGTCCAATATTTTGCTTCAGCGACTCAAAATTGAAATCCTCTACCACGCCAATCACGTTCCAGCCTCTATAATTTTCTATACGAGCACCAACGGCCTCTTTCAACCCCAATTTTCTGGCCATTTCTTGATTGATAACAACGGCATCCGAATCCGAGGCCATTTTCACATCGAAGTCTCTGCCACTCGCCATCTTCATGCCCATCGTTTTGATGTAGTCATGATCTACCCGCCAAAACTGACCCGACGTAGGCTTCTCCACTTTGCTCTTCCCTTCCACGAAAAATTGGTTTCCATTTCTCTTTGTTCCTTGCACGGGCAGATAATCTCCGATCGACACGCTTTTCACCATTGATAATTTCAGGAGCTCCTCTTTAAATGTTTTTATCTTTTTATCACCAAGCATGTGCGTGCCTTCCAAATAAATTACGTGGTCCTTTTCAAAACCAAGTTTCCGATTGATAATGTATCCCATCTGCCGGTAGATGATGAACGTTCCCACAATGAGTATGATCGAAATGGTAAACTGAAATACTACCAGTGCACTGCGAAGGGATGAACTCTTGCTTCCGAGGCTTAGATTGCCTTTCAACACCTGAATAGGCCTGAACGAGGAAAGGTAAAACGACGGGTAAATTCCAGCGAAGAATCCGACGATCAAGGACGCACCAAAAATTCCAGGAACAAACCACCAATAGCCCAATGGCAACACCAACGACTTTGACGCGAGGATGTTAAAGTATGGGAGAAGCAATGAAGCCAACATCAAACCGATCACAAATGACAACACGCTATACAAAAGCGACTCAGCAAGAAATTGGTTGACCAAATTCGAGCGCAGAGAGCCTACCACTTTCCTCAGGCCCACTTCTCTTGCCCGATTGGCCGACTTCGCTGTGGAAAGGTTGATGAAGTTAATGCATGCAATGATCAAGATGAAGCCCGCCACTGACGCAAACAGCCATACAAATTTAATGTCGCCATGCGCCAGGCCGTCTTGAACTCCGTCTGAATACAAATGGATTTCATTCACGGGCTGCAATTCCAAATGCGCCTTCTTCACCATTTCATACGCATCGGTTCTGCCCTCTTTCAACATCATGGGGATAATGTATTTCTCAAGAACCCCTTTCGTCATCTTCCTTTCAAGTTCTTTGTAGTCTACGCCCGGTTTCAGCATGACATACGTGGGATAGTTGGAGCAGCACCAAGACGTTTGTTCGCCCTGCCAAAATTCTTTTCCCGTGAGCGTCAACAAGAAATCAAAACGTAGGTGTGATGTTGCGGGAAAATCTTCAATTACTCCACCCACGGAATAAGGATGTTCTTTATCGTCATTGATAATCAGCATTTTCCCAAGCGGATTTTCATGTGGAAAATATTTCTCTGCCTTGGATCTCGTCATCACCAATGAGTTGGCCTTCGACAGAGCGAGTGAAGGGTTTCCGTACACGAATGGCAGCTTGAATATGTCCAGCAAGTCTTGGTCGAAGTAAGTGATGCTTTCCTCGTATAAATTTTCATCCTGGTCTGCCCTGCGGATTTCCGCGTTTGCTGCCCCAAAAAGCTCCACATTGTTATAGCGCCCTACTTTTTCTATTTCAGCATAATCCTCGAGCATCGCCTTGGCAAATGGAGGCTGAAAGTGTACCCCTTTTTGCAATTGCCCATTGTCATTGTAAACTCCAAGCACACGATAAATCCGGTTTGCGTCCGGATAGTATTTGTCATAACTCAACTCATCCCAAATGAACAACCCGATCAGTATGCAAGCCGCAATGCCAAGCGAGAATCCACCGATCTTAATTGCCGAAAACATTTTTTGCTTGATCAGATTCCGCCATCCAATCTTAAAATAACTTTTGAACATAGCGTACGTGTTTAAACTGTGATAGCCTTCTGTTGGTTTGATGATGCCACGCCTGAAAAGCAGCAGTACATCGATCGCAAACCTCAAGTCCGCTTTTTTCTTTCCCGATTCAAGTATTCGTTCATGGTACAATTCTGTCAAATCGCCTTCAATACTATTGCGCAATTTCGGATGACAATACCATCGGAAGAAGCGAAGGAAGGCTTGAGGTGGTTTTGTGTTCTTACTTTTGTCCATCAGATCGAAGCAAATTTCAAGTTCAGTGCCACCTTCGGGATTGAGTTCCACAACTCTTCGCGCGTGGTCTTGGTATATTCCATCGCACGTTTACCTAAGGCGGTGATTTGAAAATATTTTTTTGGGCGACCGGCGCGTTCTTCGGTGGCTTCACCATCTCTGGATTTGAGATAGCCTTTGTCCTCTAGCCTTCGCAAGGCCGTCTGGAGTGCGCCCACGCTTACGTTTCGGGATAATCGCTCTTCGATTTCTTTTTTGATCGAAACACCGTAGGCATTGTCGTACAACACCCCTACCGTGAGCATCACTACTTCCTCAAATTCGCCGAGTTGGTATTTTTTCATGAGGCTAAAAATAATAAATTCCTATTTGTAGTATTAAAAATCATGCCAGTGACAGGTGGGCCGGATTTTAAAGGAATTTGAAGGAATGGTTTAAATCCGCTAAGACGCCAATGTTCGCAATCGATCATCTGGCATGAAAAATTGAACAGTAATAACAGACAATTTACAGCCTGCAAAAGCAACTGACAGTAAATTTCTGACAGCGCCTAAACGAACAACTACAAAATTCGTCTAATACAGCATGACTTCGGGTCTAATCAGCACTGTCAAGAAAAGAATGGGA
Source organism: Cyclobacteriaceae bacterium (assembly GCA_035492075.1). Lineage (GTDB taxonomy): Bacteria > Bacteroidota > Bacteroidia > Cytophagales > Cyclobacteriaceae > ELB16-189. Next base: position 104,353 of record DATJJP010000097.1, read on the forward strand.
ATGCCACTGTTCGTTCTCTTTGTGATCGTGATTATCGTGATCCTGTTTATCGGATTTGCTAAGGCATTCTAAGTTCACGACAACTCGGCATCGAGTTTGCGAACAACGTAGTTCTGTTCGCTTCCACGAAGGGCTGCGGTTCTCTCTTTGGCTTCAGCGCTGGTGGTAGCCACCATTTCAACTTCCTTGCATGTAAACTGATGTTCTACCGTGTGGAGCAATGAATCGTAGGGTCCTTTCTTTGACATCAGCTTCGCTAAGATCGGTGTGGACTCAATCATCAGAAACAGAATGATGATAAAGACATGGGCCCACCACATCGCATTGCTCTCTGTCGTCAGCCGATCGAGCGCTGCCATTCGTGCCGCAGGCCCATCCAATTTCGTGTGCGCCAAATCTCGCATCGTGCTGCTCATGCCACCGGACAGGCCCTCCATTTGCTTTTCCAATTCAGCCACTCTTGCACCGTTCTTTTCCTTGAGATCCGTCAATTCCAATTCGGCATTGTCTGCGTCTGCTTTCTTTACTTTGTAGATCGGTCCAAGGTTCTTGATTTTACTTCCTCCCGTCCCATCGGCCTCCTGTTGCGCGGCCAGCACCAATGCATCTCGCTGTTGCGTTTTTTCATTTACTTCCTTTTTCAGCGTTTCAATATCTTGTTTGATTTTGTCGATGCCTGGCTCAAACCTCATGGCCGCCTTTGCCTCTTGCGAGGCATACACTTCTTGCTCCATGGCAACAAGTTCCGGCTCAATTTCCTTGGCAAATATTTTCAGTTCGATGGGCTTGGCTATCACCAAAGAAATAATCACCGCCAGCAAAATGCGTGGCAGTGCGGTAAATACTTCCCGCCACACCTTCTCCTCTTTTCTCATACTAGAAACGATAAAGCGATCGAGGTTGAAGATCATCAAGCCCCAAATCATCCCCAAGGAGACAGCAATGAAATAGTTGTCGAACACGGTGAACAAAGCGTAGGCCGCGGCCATGGCAGCAAAAAGCCCAGTGAAAAACACTGTACCACCAATGCCCACATATTTGCTTTTTTCAGAAGGACAGCGCTCCAGCAATTGTGCATCAGCACCTGAAGCAAATAAAAAGAATTCGGATATTTTTTTCATACTCAATTTTAAGGGTCGTGTTGTGATAACGCTCCATGTTAAAAATAAAATATACATCAGCGCCAATAAATGTGCCGGTGACTGATCACCGTTGATTTCGCACACACGAGTGCCATCGTTGATCGATATTGAACAGCCTACTGTACGACTGGAGCCCTTTTTAGCTTATTTGATTGCCCCATGCCGATTTTCTTAATGTTCAGATAACTTGAAATGGATAACTTCAACCTGACTTTATTTAAACCTATGAAATCAACCCCGCTCGTACTCGCTTTAGTTTTGGTGACGATCCAATTGTTTTCACAAACTCCGCAAGGACCGGTACAACTACCAAATGGATGGAAGCTTTCGCCCATAGGAAAATCGATTCAACTTGGCGACTTGCCGCTGAACATAGAAGTAAGCAAGTCGTCCAGGTATGCGGTCGTGGCCAACAACGGGTATAGCACGCAGACCCTGGACCTATTTGATGCGCGCTCACAAAAGAAAATCGACTCAGTGGTGATTTCCAGATCGTGGTATGGGCTGAAATTCTCGGCCGATGAAAAATACCTGTATGCGTCAGGCGGCCATAACAACCGAATTCTCAAATACGAGCTGCGCAACGAAAAACTTGTATTGATCGATAGCGTTGAACTGGGGAAACCATGGCCCAATCGCATTGGCCCAGCGGGTATCACCATCGACGAAAAAAGGCAGCGCCTGTACGTAGTGACACGCGAGGATAAAAATCTGTATTTGATCGACCTTAACTCAAAGAAAATACTGAACGTCTTTGGCCTGGAAGCAGAAGCTTACACTTGCACACTTAGCGCCGACAACAAAGAACTATACATTACCTGCTGGGGCTGTGACAAGCTCCTCATTTTTGATCTCGACAAAAATATCTGGAAAAATCCCGTTACCGTCGGAGACAACCCAAATGAAATGCTGTTGACACCCGACGGAAAAACTCTATACGTTTGCAATGCCAACGATAATAGTGTTTCCGTGATCGACCTAAAAAACAAAAAGGTGATAGAGACATTAGACGCCGCGCTTTTTCCCGATTCTCCGAGTGGCTCAACACCGAACAGTTTAGCCCTCGACGCGAAGGAAAAAAAGCTCTACATCGCCAACGCCGACAACAATTGCCTGGCCGTCTTTGATGTGTCTAAACCGGGAAGCAGTTTTTCTTTAGGGTTCATTCCAACCGGGTGGTATCCCACCTGTGTTCGTTTGATCAATAAGCAACTTTGGGTTTCTAACGGAAAGGGTTTTGAATCAAAGGCAAATCCGTTTGGCCCCTCTCCTACAAGGAAGAAAGACGAAGTGATTGTCCATGGATGGGCCACCAAAGATCCGAACGAAGTGCAATATATCGGCTCGCTATTTAAAGGGACAATGAGCATCATGAATATTCCGTCAACAAATGATTTGAAAGACCACACCGCCAAAGTATATCGCAATTCTCCTTACGCTAGCTATCGCACCTCACCTTCTCCACCCACCGCTCCATTTAAAGTGGGCAAAGGCTCACCCATCAAATACGTGTTCTATGTTATTAAAGAGAATCGCACTACGATCAAGTCCTCTCAGACTTGAAACAAGGCAATGGCGACTCCACCTTATTGTTGTTTGGCCCAAGGTCTACCCCAAACCAACATCAACTTGCGGAGTCTTTTGTGTTGCTCGATAATTTTTATGTCAATGCCGAAGTAAGTGCCGACGGCCATAACTGGACGGTGGGCGCTTATGCCAACGACTACCTGGAAAAGACGTGGCCTTCTAGCTACAGTGGCCGAGGTGGCACGTATGGTGGCGAAGGTGAGCGGGAAATAGCCAACAACAAAAATGGTTTCATTTGGAACAATTGTAGTCGATACGGAATTTCTTTTCGCACGTACGGCGAATTCATGAATAAAGACGCCCCGTCCATTCCCATTCTTAAGAATCACAACTGCCCCACCTTCCCTAGTTACGATCTGAATATCCGCGATACGACACGGTTTAGAATATGGAGAAATGATTTTTTCAAGTTGCTCAACGAAGACAAGCTTCCTCAATTCAATACGGTACGGTTCGGCAATGATCACACCGAAGGAGTTCGTTTAGGAAGACCGACTCCCTATGCGCATGTGGCCGACAATGATTTAGCTGTCGGTATGTTTATCGAAACGCTGTCACAAAGCAAAATTTGGAACGAGTCGGTGGTGTTCATCGTAGAAGATGATGCACAGAACGGTGCAGATCATGTGGATGCGCATCGTTCCACGGCGTACATCGCCGGAGGGTTTATCAAAAGAAATTTTGTCGATCACACACCCTACACCACAACCTCTATGTTGAAAACCATGGAATTGATTTTAGGTATGGAACCCATGACGCAGTATGATGCTGCAGCCACGCCTATGTGGAACTGCTTTAATGCCGAAGCAAAACCATTTTCTTTCAAGGCGATTCCTCCGAGAGTGAACCTCGACGAAAAAAATGTAGCTCTAAACAAGTGGCAAAAGAAATCGGAACAGTTTTCGTTCGTAAAAGAAGACGACAACAATGATCTTGAATTCAATATCGTGCTTTGGCATGCGCTGAAGGGAGATGTTCCGTTCCCGGGGCCAACCAGAGCGGCCTTCCTAAACGCCTTCAAAGAGGATGACGACAAGGGGCGTTGATCTCTGTTCGCGCTAAGGCTTGTAGAGTAAAGGAAAAAATTGCCCATCCAGCTTCTGGCCTTTGGGCACCGGTGGAACTCCATTAAGCAAAGGTTCGTCGCTATCCGAAGTTACCCCATCGGCCACTACATTGATTACGAACGCGCGTCGCGGGTTCTTGCTCTTGTTCTCTCCCGATCCGTGAAGTGTAAGTGGATGGTGAAAAATCCCATAACCCGCTTTTGTTTCAACAGGTACAGGCTTGAATTGTCGCCTTTGTTCTTCAGACAGGAAATCAACTATTCCATGAAGGTCTCCAGCAAGGGCCGGCTTCTTCAACAATCCCCAGCGATGGCTTCCAGGTACGTACTGCACACAGCCATTCTCCTGTGAAGAATCGTCAAGTCCGCACCAGCATGTGAGGTGAGCCATTGGTATTGTTCGCGTCCAATAAGAATAGTCTTGATGCCACGCTACGACTCCGCCTTGTCTAGGTGGCTTGCAAAACAACTGATCATGCCAAAATCGCACGGGCATTTCTCCGAGAAGTTGATGTGCCGCGACAAGAAAACGAGGGTTCCAAAGCACATCATGAAACCCTTTGGAAATTCGCCAAGCGCCTAGCGCATGAAATAGAATAGTTTCCGGATTGCTCGATTCGTTGGAGTGAAATTCGTAAAACAGATGGTGACCATCATGTGCCACATCTACCACGCGTGCCAATTCATTCTTCAAATAATCTATTTGTCCACTTTCCAAGAATTTTACTTGACCCAGGAAACCGTCGTCATGAAAGGATTTTATTTGATCAGTCGAAAGTTTGAAAGACGCCCACTCCGATCTACTCGCCGGTAGTTTGAAAAGCGTGCCAACAAGATCATGAACCAAACTTAAATCTCTACTCGTCATAGAAAATTAAAGTTCGAAAAAAACATCCAATATTCTTCTGGTATAAACTCCCCGAGTTATCTAATAATGTTGAATAGACGATTCCACCGGATTTTGTGCAGCAAGTCAGCATCATCGGCATAGGAAAACCAGATGAACAGCGGCTTTCCAAGAATGTGATCTTCCGGCACAAAGCCCCAATAGCGCGAGTCGAGGGACTGATGACGATTGTCGCCCATCATGAAGTAGTAATTTTGATGGAAGGTATATTCCAAAATTTCTTTTCCATCAATTATCAATTTTCCGTTGGTCATTGAAACTTTGTCGTGGCCTTCATAGCGCGAAATGATTTCCCCATACACATTCAGTGTGGAATCATTTACTACCATCTTCATTCCTTTCTCAGGAACGGTGAGTTCTCCGTAATTGTCGCAGTTCCATACCTTGTCCTTCATGGTAGGAAAAAGTGGGAAAGCAGACTCTTGATGCCCTTTACTATTATCGATGACGGACACCACGAATTGTTCTGACTTGATGTCGTTGACCTGTTCTTCAGTGAGCACCATGTCGTAGGCTGCTTTCGAATCATCCGTCCTACCTAAATAAGTAACGTCGTTACCATCAAGCCCAAGCCGGTCGAAGTGTCGTTTATTGATTTCGTCCTTGGAAATAACGAGGTAACTATACTTCATGCCAGGCTCGTTCGGTACCAGGTCGCCATTGATAAAAAGTTTTTTGTCGTTGAAGCGGATCTTATCACCATGTACAGCAACGCACCGCTTCACCAAATAGGTTTTCAAGTCGACGGGGCGTTCAGTGGGATCAAGCAAGTCTTTAGGGACATTAAATACAACGGGTTCTCCTCGTCTCACCTCGCGAAAACCAGGCAATCGATAAGATGGCAGTTGAATCCAATCCAAGTAAGACGGAATTTCGGTTCCCCAAATCTTTTGATGGGTCAAAGGCACCTGCAACGGCGTGCGTGGCGTGCGCGAACCATAATGGATTTTACTAACCACAAGAAAATCTCCCACCAATAGAGAGTTCTCCATCGATGGCGTCGGGATCACGAATGCTTCTACAAGAGACCACCTAAAAAGGGTAGCGAACGTCACAGCAAAAACCAATGAGTCGCGCCATTCTTGAAGTTTGGTTTTCGGCTTCTTTGGCACTGGCTTCTGGAAGGGATTCCAATTCATAACAAACAATTTGGGTAGAACTTTAGAAACGGCTCTCCTTAATAAAAGTTGTGAATCGTTCATCAAAATAAGATGCCACTTCTTCTCAATTCAAATCTCAGCTGCTCGGGCGACTGGAAATGGATGCCTTGGATGCCGATGGCTTCACCGCCTAAAATGTTCCGGTGAGAGTCATCTATAAAAAGTGCCTCGCCAGGATGTATGTTGTATCGACTCAGTAGAATCTGATAGAAATCGGGAAATGGTTTTCTTGTTTTCTCTACGCCTGAAACAGCAATACCCTCAAACCATTTCAGAAAATCAAAATTATCGAATGCCCAAGGGAAAGATTCGGCAGACCAGTTGGTGAGCGCGTACAATTTATATTGCTTTGAATCTCGGATGGCCTGTAGTATTTCAACTGTCCCCTGGATTGAACCGCCTATCGTTTCTTGCCATCGATCATACCACGCCCGAATGGAATGCTCGTGCTCCGGAAACTTCCCAACCAACTCGGCGGTGGCCTCGGCAAAAGATCTTCCCGCGTCTTGTTGTTCGTTCCAATCACTCGTACATATATTTTTCAAAAACCATTCGACCTCATCCTCTGTTTTAAAGATCTTTCGATATAAATAGCGCGGGTTCCAATCGATGAGCACGCCGCCCAAATCAAAAATGATCGTGTTAATTGCCATAGTTTGTGGTAGTCAAAATCAAGAATGAGCATAAACGTGAAAAACAGGAATTGTGTTCGACCAACATCCCTGTTTACTCTAAAATAATAGTCTTTGGAGCGAGTACTAATTTTCAATAAGTTGAGCACGTAAATTAGTTTAACCTAGCCTTGTTCATGAAAAGAAAATTACTACTTCTTGCACCTGTTCTCGTTTTTTCTTTGGCGAAGGCACAGCCATCGAAAACCTATTCCAGTGACGATTATCAGCGCGCGGCTGAAATGCTGGCTGGAAATGCCAGCCGTTTTGTCGACAACGCGATTCAACCACAGTGGCTTCCCGACAGCAGACTTTGGTACCGTAGCCTCACCGACAACCAATCAAAATTTGTCGTCTTCAATCCAGCAGATGGAAAGAAAGCGTCATTCAATTCCCGAAAGGAAATGATGGATGCGTTGACAGAAAAGCCAAAAGCCAACGGTGGAGCACGCACAGAGATCCCGTCACCTGATGGAAAGTACGTAGCATTCATTCGGGATTGGAATTTGTGGATCAAGGACATAGGAGCAGGCACGGAGAGAGCATTGACAACCGACGGCATAAAGAATTATGGATATGCCACCGACAATGCTGGATGGAAACATTCCGAGCGCCCGATTGTAAGCTGGTCACCTGATTCAAAAAAAATCGCGACGTTTCAGCAAGACCAGCGCCACGTGAGCAACATGTATTTGGTGCGAACAAAAGTCGGCACACCGGAATTGGAAGAATGGAAATATCCACTTCCGGGAGACAAGGACATCATCCGTATTTATCGCGTGATTATCGACATCACTGCCGAGGCGAAGATGGTTCGGTTAAAGTTGGCTGCAGACGCACGGAGGGGTACCGAATGTGATGACATCTCTTGCAGCGGCGGATTCGATGACGTTGCCTGGAGTGCTGATAGCAAGCAGTTGGCATTCGTGTCGACTACCCGTGACCATAAACAGGAAAATTTGCGTATCGCCAACACGGAAACGGGAGAAGTGCGCGATGTGCTAGAAGAAAAAGTGGCCACGCAATACGAGTCAGGTCAAGGCACGGTCAACTGGAGTTATTACTCAAAGACCAATGAAATCATTTGGTATTCTGAACGCAGCGACTGGGGTCATCTGTACCTGTACGATGCTGCCACCGGGAAATTGAAAAACCCTATTACGTCGGGCAATTTCGTAGTGACCCGAGTCATAAAAGTAGACGAAACAAACCGCGTCATTTTTTTTGAAGCAAAAGGAAGGGAAGCCAACCGCAACCCCTACTTCAGGCATTTTTATAGAGTTGATTTCAATGGAAAAAATTTGACCTTGCTGACACCTGCGGACGGCGACCACGCCGTCGGTCTTTCTCCCGACGGAAAATATTTTACCGACACGTACTCGCAACCAAATGTACCCGCCGTTTATGAAGTACGTGACATCAAAGGCAAGCTTGTTTCCACATTGGAAAAAACAGATGTCACTCGCTTGTCGGCGACAGGCTGGAAACCCCCTGTACCTTTCACGGTAAAATCAGCTGACAGCAAGTGGGATTTGTACGGGCTGATCTACACGCCACAAAACTTAAAAGCCGATCAAAAATATCCAGTCATCGTCGGCATTTACCCAGGGCCTCAAGGTGGAAGCGTCGGCTCTTGGAGTTTTTCTCCTGGGCGTAGCGACTGTCAATCACTAGCAGAACTTGGTTTCGTTGTGGTTCAATTGGAAGGAAGTTGCAATCCCAATCGGTCGAAATCCTTTCATGATGCGTGTTATGGAAACATGGGTGAAAACACGTTGTCAGATCAAATCTCAGGTTTGAAACAGCTGCAACAGAAGTACTCGTATTTGGATTTGGACCGCGTGGGGATTTGGGGACACTCCGGTGGTGGTTTCGCTACCGCAAACGCCATGTTCCGATACCCCGACTTCTTTAAAGTAGGAATCTCTGAATCAGGTAACCACGACAACAGAAACTATGAGGACGACTGGGGCGAAAGATACATTGGCCTTGAAGTGAAAGACGACAAAGGAGTATCCAACTACGAGCTACAAGCGAACCAAACCTTTGCCAAAAATTTGAAAGGTAAGTTGTTGTTGATCCATGGCGGTATGGATGACAACGTTCCTCCTTACAATTCTTATCTCGTTGCTGATGCCCTGATGAAAGCAAACAAGGATTTTGATTTCTTTCTTCTGCCCAATGCGCGTCACGGATATGGACAAGACGGAAACTACATCATGAGGAGACGGTGGGATTACTTCATTCAACACCTGATGAAGGCAACACCTCCTTCTGAATTCCAAATCAAGATTACTCCCGACCCTCGAATCAAACAGGGCGACTAAAAAGGCAGAAAAATTCCACACCAGTTGTGGGATTTTTTTTATCGTTTAATGGAGACTTAAAAATAAACGCGCAGCTGGTCCTTTATTGGCTCGTATTACTTTACTAACTTAAAGCCATCCAACAGATAACCTAACCTATTTCCATGGACAACAGATGTTTAGTTATTATGCCTTCAGGTGACCCCAGCGGATATGCTCAAGGCCATTTCGGTAGAGTTTACGATTATGTGATTGTACCCGCTTGCAGAGCGGCAGGTTATTGGCCCGCACGAATGGAGGCCGCTGCTTCCGATAAACCATTTGACATTGTAAAAAACGTTGTTGATGCAGAAATCATTTTGTGCGACTTGAGTGCCAGCAACGCCGATGCTCTTTATGGGCTAGCTGTACGGCATGCCCTTGACTTGCCTGTTGTACTTGCGAAAGACCTTAAGTCGTTTGTCATGTTTAATACCGGGGATTTCGATGCCGTTGAATATGATGAATCCTTGAGAATTGATACCGTACAAAAAGCCATTGAAGTGTTGGGTGAGGCGGTGAAGAAGGCCGTTGAAAACAAGAAAGATAGGCACCCACTTTTGGACCGTCTCAGCATTGGCCTTTCACAGTCGATGCCGCAAAACATCACATTTGAGCCTACGGTAGAAGCACCCGCTCCCGAGCCCGTGAAAGAATCGAAGGAGCCAAAACTTCCCATCATTTCTCCCCTGCCCGATTATGTCGGTGATCCGTTCACGGAAGAACAGATGGCAAAATTGAAGGGCGGAGATTCCCTGTTCCATTTAAATCACGGCAAAGGCAAAGTGGATTTTGTAAAGAACATGGGTAAAGATAGAATGGCGAGTATCAAATTTGATTCGGGCACGAAATTGCTGGTACTTGTGGTATCGGATTTCTTCCGACGGATAGAGAAATAATTTACGCGGACTCAGAATATCTTTCCATGAGACGTTTCATTTGTAGGTCGTCCAGTATGAATTTCAAGTCAACGTCTTGCATGATAAGCTGTTGACGCAACCCTCGCGATAAGGATTTTTCTACCATCTCGAAAAATTGAGAAGTGTCTTTTTTCACTAGAAGAATCTCTTTAGACCAATGGAAATAACTGAGGTTGGCATTACTGTCCACGTCAATTGCTTTTTGGTAGTATTCTACTGCTGACTCGTGTTTGCCTAATTTAGAAAATGACACGCCGATCGCAGTGAGTACATTTGACCTTCTGAACTTTGATTCTTTTGTCTTCATGAGATTGATTGCTTGCATCAACTTCGTCTTTGCCTCTTCGTGTCTGTCCTGTTCCTGAAGCATCAAGCCCCATACATTGTACAGCCTGCCCTCATTTGGGTTCAACTGAATTCCCTCTTTCACTTTTTCCTCGGCTTGCTCGTATTTTTTCAACAAGGCGAGGCCTCGTGCCCACGCAGACACCATGCGAGCTTCCATGAACTTCTTTCCGCGGTATTTCTCTAACCTTAATTTAGCGAGCTTCACCGCCTGCTCTCCATTGCGTTCAATGTGTGCGAAAAATACTTGTAATGCTTCATCGTTGCTGTGCTTAAGAATAAGCTCGGAAGCGCGTGCAATCAACTCCCGAATCGGCACACCCAGGTTTTCGTTCATCGGAGTTTCGAAGCGCTCGGCATCCTCTCCGGTGATGTAAACCAACATTACTAGGTGAGTACCCTCAATGAAAATATCAGCGCTAATTCTTTTTTTCTTATTGATACCAACCGTACTCCCAATTAATTCGATAAATGCTTTAATAGGCATGCCCATCCCTCCCACGTCTACGGACACATCCAAGTCGGTGAATGACGTTGAATATCCTTTTGCATATTCTGTCGCGCTGACGCGTTGAATTATCTCCGTCAAGCGATTGTAAATGCGATTGGCAATGACCGGCCCTGAGTGGCCCGCTTCGTCAAAGGAAGCAGGCACGTTGATTTGCCGAATTGAATAATTGTTGTTGGTGAGTACCCGGATTACAAAAACAATCGCAATGATCACCAGGGCGACCACAATCAACTTTCCAGCGATCGCAAAACCAAGTTCAGCAAAATTCCCGATCTGCTGCAGGTCTGACAAAATCCAAATTAAATGTATGGCCTTCAATCCGTCTCAAGGTAAAAATTCTTCTTGGAAACTTTATTTAACCCAAGAGGCCAAACTAATGATTTGCCCAAGCCAAACCATCGGGTCCACCGAGCGAAATTCTATTGATCACTTCCAGTGATTTCAGATCGATCACGGCAACATAATTGTCTTGTGTGCAACCGACAAATGCGCGAGAACCATCAGCGTCCACCAAGATGCCGGCACCTCCTTTGCCGATATTCACCCGCTTCAGCTCCTTGCGAGAAGCAACATCGATCACAAAAAGGTCACCTATCCTCAAGCTGGAAACAAGCACGCGTTTGCCATCAGGCGTAAACTTCAGTCGATTGGCGCCCGTCAGCTTTGCATCGATTGTGGAGATTAACTTCTTGCTTGTCAAATCGACGATGGCGATGGATCCGTCACTTGCTGCCGCTGTCCACAGTTGTTTGCCATCGGGAGAAACATCAAATCCTTCACAACCTCTCGCGGCTTTGACCACCGTGTGTGTCCATTCGTTTCGCGGCTGACCTCCAGGCCCGGCAAAAGTTGTATCAACCAAAATACTGACCGTTCCTGCGTTGACATTGGTGGTGTAAATTCGTTTTGCATCGGGCGTGACATAAATCATGTGCGTGCGATCTTCGCCAGTGCCCATCACCCAGTCCACTTGACCGGACGCAGGATCATATCGTCCCACGGATTTCGAACCTTCGGCGGAGAACCATGCTTTACCGCCCACGAAATCAATTCCGTGTGGGCCAAGTAACGCTTTCGTGTCGATGTTGGGCAATGCTTTTTGCGTCACCAGGTCGATGACGTTTATTTCGTGGGCACGCCCACCACCCGTGTTCGTTACGTACGCGGTCTTTCCGTCGGCCGATGCGATGATTTCATGTGGGTCTGGGCCTACGGGCACTTTAGCAATAATCTTCAAGGTATTAGGATCGATGATCGCCACGACGTGCTCACTTTTCGAAAGTGCTAACAAGTTGCCTTTTGAGTTCTGAGCTGATGATACGGCGTGGGCAAGCACCAACACCAAGAGTGACAATGCTGCGCTACGCAAAACTGATTTGTTCATAAATTTAAATCGTAAGGAAATAAATTTACAAAAAACAGTTTAACGAGTCGTCATAGTTCCACTTCATCTGCCATCACTCTGTATTCACAAACAGCTCCTTATGGGCGTAATCGATGGTGACGATTTTTGTAACAACGCCACGAGCTACGCTAATTATAGTTTCCTGCTCAAACCGTGAGTCATAGCCGTGATGTTCGTACATCGTCATCCTGCCCTTTGGAATGCGCAGCTTCCCGGAGAACCAAAGAGCTTTTACCGGCCTGCCTTTGGCCCGGGGCATAAATGTTTTCAGTGTATACAAGGTGCTCTCATATCCGAGCAGGTTCCACTTTTCATAGGTGCCGCCGATCGCTGTCAGCAAAAATTGGCTGTCTCGGATTTCCCAATGAGCAATATACCCGCGCTGACAGTTAGGAGCAATCACAAACCGCGGACGCCTCTTGTCGCCACGAACCCAGTATTGCTCTAGCGGATTGGTATAGAGGTCCAGCAAATTGCCATCGACTAGTATTTTGTCAGGGAGTTGAGCAGCCATCCTTTTAAAAATTTAGACACCCAATGTTGTTGAGTTAATCGATTTTCGGAAAAAACAATCGTTGACTTCGCAATTTTGCGCCACCAATGAAAAGGGCGAATGCTATTGGTCGAGAAAAACACAGGAAACCAACAAGTGCAACGGGTTTGCGTAAAACTTTAGTCTCGCCAAAATCATCTTGCATTTGCGAAGACAATCGATCACCTTAGTAAATCTCAAATCCCCAACCCATGCGTATTGCCATTCTACTAGCTTTGTCTGTGCTGATCTCATGCACTGAAAAGAAAACAGTTGCTCTCCTGTCCGATGGTTCTGACCTTAAACTAAACGAGGCAGTTGCTTCCACACTTGCCAAGCACAAGGCAGACACATTCCGTCTCCATCTTCAGAGCAACACACTGGCGTATGGCTCTGCAAATCAAATCAGTGTGGACGTCATGGTCTCCGTGCTAGACCCTGACAAGAAACAAATCGCCTTCTATGATGGCCCTGCGCGTGGCGCCGAGAATTTTCAATTCAGAACAAAAGCACCTGGCATCTACAAGATCGTCGTGGCTCCGTTCCAAGAAAATGAAGGCAAATATTCTGTTACTCTTACTTTCGCTGACATTCTTGCCGGAGACCCTGGCAAACAAATTGAACAAATCGTGAACGCCACGATGCGAGTGACCGACGGTGTTACGCCCGGTGTCTCAGTCGCTGTGGCGAGGGACGGTAAAGTTGTTTACAGTAACGGCTTTGGTTATGCGGATATTGAGCAAGAAGCAAAAGTAACACCGCAAACCATCTTCCATATCGCCTCCGTATCAAAACAATTTACGGCCTTTGCCATTGCGATGCTTGCCAACCAAGGAAAGCTTTCCGTTAACGATGACATCCGCAAATACCTTCCAGAGCTTCATGATTTCGGAACACCGATTACCATCAATCACTTGATCCACCATACGAGTGGTCTGCGCGATCAATGGAACTTACTGGCCATAGCAGGCTGGCGTCTCGACGATGTCATCACCCAAAAACAAATCATGCGAGTGATAAGCAGACAGCGCGATCTGAATTTCAAGCCGGGGGATGAAGAGATGTATTGCAACACCGGCTATACTTTGATGGCCGAAATTGTGGAACGCGTATCAGGCAAATCCTTCCCTCAATGGGCTCAAGAAAACATCTTTGTTCCCTTGGGAATGAAAAATACATTGGTATACAACGATCACGAAAAGATCGTGAAGGGACGGGCTTATTCTTACAACCAAGCGGCGGACGGTTTTAGAAAATCAGTGCTCAGTTATGCCAACGACGGTGCCACAAGTCTATTTACCACGCCGGAAGATCTGTGTCAGTGGGCCATGAATTTTGAAAATATTAAAGTGGGCAACCCCAAAGTGATGGATATGATGAACCAACGTTTTGTGCTTAACAGAGGCGACACAATAAATTATGCCTTTGGGCAGGTCATGGAAAAGTACAAAGGGTTGCGCGCGATAAGTCACGGTGGTGGAGATGCAGGTTACCGCACCTTTTTGTTACGTTTCCCAGAGCAGCATTTTTCCGTTGTCGTGTTTAGCAACCTAGGTTCTTTCAACCCCGCTGGCCTGTGTTATCAAATTGCAGATATCTATCTGGCGGATCAATTGAAGGAAGAAAAACCCAAAGATGAACAGGCAAATACGCCGTCGCCACAGGAACCGCCATTCGATGCATCAAAAATAAAGCTGAGTGACTTCGTTGGAAAGTTCTATAGTCCTGAACTGGAAACGGCCTACACATTTGCGATTGAGAATGACACGTTACGCGCTCATCATCAGCGTCATGACGATATCAAGTTAGTGCCATACAAGAAGGATTCATTCATGGCCGGCGCTTGGTTCCTGGGTGAGGTCACTTTCATTCGCAACAAAACAAACCAGGTCGTAGGTATGAAAGCGGGGTCAGGAAGAGTGCGTGGTGTAGCGTTTGATAAGATGTAAACTTATTCCGAAGTCCGCTAAAAAAGAAAATCCCTCGAAGTCCTAGACCTCAAGGGAAATTCCTGTCTTATAGTTGGCTTTAATCTACAGCAAAGATGCATAAGTCGTTCTTGCTCGTCAAGCGCGATCTTGCAGAAATAATTACACGAAAATTACATCCCGTCCGAGGAGGTTATTCGCTCTTCAGCGACTTCACCGGATCATTGCTCGCCGCTTTGAAGGACTGAAAGCTCATGGTTACCCACGCAATTGTCACCGCCGCCAATCCAGCGCAAAGGAAAACCCACGCCTCGATCGTTGTTTTGTAGGTGTACCCCTTTAGCCACCAATCTGCACCATACCACGCAATTGGCGCCGATATTACAAACGCAATGATCACGAGCTTCCCAAAATCTTTGGATAACATGAGCACGATGCTCGATACGCTCGCTCCCAGCACTTTCCGAATTCCAATTTCCTTAGTGCGCTGCTCGGCCGTAAATGCGGTAAGTGCAAAAAGCCCAAGACATGCTATGATAATGGCTAAGCCAGCAAAAATCAGGAAGATGTTCGACAACCGCTGTTCCGTCCGGTACATTCTTCCAAAGTCTTCGTCCAAAAACGAGTATTGAAAAGGTTGGCCAGGTGCAAGTTGTTTCCAAATCTTTTCGATGGATTGAACTACATCATTGGCTTGCGACGAGTTGAATCGGAAGCTGATACAGCCATCATCCTTTCCAAAAAACAATCCCAAAGGCAGAATCCCTTCCTTCATCGTGTAGTAGTGAAAATTCTCTACTACGCCCACCACTTCCCAAGTCTTTAGCTTATTTGGATCGGGCGAGCCATCAGGTCTCACACCATCAAACGAAGTAATCTTTTTGCCGAGGGGATCGTCAGTAATGCCGAACATCGGCAGAGCGGCCTCATTAAGAATTACCGCTGTCGAATCAGATGGAAATTTCTCAGAGAAGTCGCGGCCCAGTTTGATTTTCATCCCCATGGTCTCAACGTAATTCTCATCTACCGTCCATAGACGGATGCTGACCAAGTTGTCTGGCGTTGGTTGGTTACCCTGTTTCCAAAAGGTGTTGTTGTTATTGTTGTATCCTTCTACTGGCAGATAACTCGTTAGGGAACCCTTTGAAACCGCACTGATCTTTGATACTTCATTTTTAAAAGCTATCGCGTTTGGTAGCGGTCTCAAAGCATAGGTGTCGTGAATGATGATCACCTGGCTTTTGTTGAACCCCAATTTTTTGTTTTGAATAAAGTTCAATTGTCGGTTGACGGTGATGGCTCCAATGATCAGTGTGATCGAAATCACAAACTGGAATACGACCAGGGCACTGCGAATATATCCGCTCTTCATGCCTCGCGCTACATTTCCTTTCAAAACGGAAACTGGTTTGAAAGCAGATAGAAAAAAGGATGGGTAGACCCCCGCCAGCAACCCCACCAGCAAAACAGCGATCAACAATGCTCCGTAAAAAGTCCAGTTGCCAAAAGGTATTTGCAATTGTTTTTGCGCTAAGTCATTGAAAAGAGGTAGCAACATATAGGCAACCCCAATCGCCAAGAGAAACGAAAACAACGTAACCAAAATAGACTCCGTAAGAAATTGACGCATCAGGTGCGAACGTAGCGAGCCCATCACTTTCCGTACGCCCACCTCTTTGGCCCTGTTGCTTGATCGCGCCGTAGACAGGTTCATAAAATTGATGCAGGCAATGCCAAGTATAAAAATCGCAATGGCTCCAAACAAATACACGTAGGTAATGTTACCATTCGTCTCCAATTCACCGCTCAAATCGGATTTGAGATGGATATCGCGTAGCGGCGTCATGGTGAGTTCCCATTTATTGCCTGTCGCGGTGAATTTCTCCATATTCATATCATTGCCAAGTGCCGCGGCGACCTGAGGGCCGAAATATTTTTTCAAAAAGGCGGGGAATTTTTTCTCGAGGGCCTTCGCATCGGCGCCTTCCTTCAGCAACAAATAGGTATTAAAGTTTTCGCTTAGAAACGTTACCGACTGTGCTTCTTTCGCGACATCGGAACTGCCCACCATGGCGATCAAAATATCAAAATGAAAGTGTGAGGCCGCCGGGATATTTTCATATACCGCTGTCACTTTTACATTTAATTTGTTGTCAAGGATCATCGACTCACCGAGCGCGCTTTTGCCAGGAAAGTATTTTTCGGCCATCCTTCTGCTGATCGCTGCGCTCGAAGCCTCCTTTAAAGCGGTTCGAGGGTTTCCTGCGAGTACGTTCACCGAAAAGACACGAAAGAACGTGCTGTCCGTCCAGATCACGTTCATCTCTTTCACGTTTGTCGTTGCGCCGGCGGCGCGGACCAAGTAAGAGCCTACATTCCTGAAACGCACCGTAGCTTCGATCTCCGGGTAATCGTTGAGCATCGAACTAGCCAACGGAGCTCCATTCTGACAAACGAAGACGTGGTTGTCGCCAAATTTTATTTCCTCGTTCAAGCGATAGATGCGATCGGCTTTCAAATTATAGGCGTCAAAACTGAGTTCATCGATGATAAAAAGGACGATCATCAAGCAAGAGGCAATGCCTACTGCCAACCCGGCAATGTTGATGAAAGAATAAAAGCGATGCTTCTGTAGATTTCTAAATGCAACGGTGAGATAATTTTTGATCATACCTTTGGGTTTTGTCGTTTCAGATTTAATTACTTTTTCTTGGGTTTCCAGTAGCCCCGGCGTATGGCCGAAGGATTTCAAAATAAGGCGATAGGCTTCGATAAAATTCTTGCCGTTTTCCATTTCCGTCTCCACGGCTGAGCAAACATGATCGATCACTTCATCTTGGATCTCTTCCGCAACGATGCCCTTGAAATTCAGGTCTTTGACAATGAAATCGATTTGATTGCCGGTCAGCATTTTGACTTAGGCTAATTCCACCTGCAAGACTTGAGTCATGGTCTTCATGAACTCCACAAAATCATTTACTCTCTCCTTCACTTCCGATCTTCCCTCCTGGGTGAGCGTATAATATCTGCGCACGCGCTTGCCGATCATTATTTTCTCGGTTTTTAACAGGCCTTCCGATTCCAAACGATGCAACGTAGGGTACAGCGCGCCTTCGGTAAGCAAGATGCGACTGTCGGAAAGCTCTTTTACGCGCTGCGTGATTTCATAACCATACGTCTTCCCATGGTCTTTCAGGATTTTCAGAATAATGGTCTGAAGAGTGCCTTTCAGCAATTCTGATGAATGAGTCATATTACCTAATTCAATTAGGCATAAGACTACTTTCCATCAAAAAAGGTTGCAGTAGTGGATACGTTTTTTTTCGAATGTGCGTCTCGAGCCCTATCCTTAGGGGCAAGGCTTTACCATTTATTGGACGGGTCGTTGGTTAAAATGTACCATCCGCCGTTTCGTGAGCGTTTATCTTTTGACTTTTGTGATCTTTCTTCTTTTATGAGGCAGCGTAATCGACAAACAGATCACGATCCCCAACAATGCCACCGCCAAACTTATCTTTCCTGAAAAATACAAGGAGATTACAACCGCTGACATTAACAGCTCGATCAACCAGTCGGCAAGTCTTAGTCGTTTGCTCATACTATTGTGGTTTTGATTTCCTGAGCCAAAGGAAGTCAAACCAAATTAGTCAGGTCATGTCGTGGGTCATCGTCCGAGATGATTATTGTCAGGCACTGCGTCGGGCGTTGGCCCTCGCGCGCCTTGTGCCCCTAAAGGGAGCCATCGCGTGGATAAAGACTTGATTGTGGTGCGGAGGTCTTTCTTCAGAGAGTCAGAGGCAAGCGCGGCTATACCATCACCCGGTTTCCCTCGGTCACGCTCCGATAAATCGCTTCCACGACGCGGATGTCTTTTAGCCCCTCTTCTCCAGGTACCAGCACGTTGGAGTCATTCTTTATTGCTAGGGCGTCGTCATCCATTTGTTTGGCTTGTTGATTTAAAGGTGAAGGCGTTAACTTTATACCGTCGCTTGTTTCTCCCTGCACGCCGGCGTAGCTTTGAAATGGCGAGAGGGTCCATCCGCCTTTTGCGCATCGCACAGCCAGTTCGTTCATGCCCACACCGAAGCTCGTCTTGCCCTGACCTTTTGCGCCACTCCTGAATTCCAAAACAAATTCCATCGTCTCGTCCACTTCCTTGTAGATTTCAGGCCGAGTTGTGGATTGCTTTGCTGTTACGGCAAGGGGTTCCTCGCCAGTACAATATCGGATCGCGTTGAGTGGATACACGCCCATGTCATACATCGAGCCGCCGCCCAGTTTTTTGATCTGCTTCCAGTGATTTGTCCGGTTGTCAAAGTAGCCCGCCGCGGCACTGACGTCGATCACTTTTCCGTATTTCAATTCTTTTCGAAACTGAATTATTCTTTGTGTATTGGGTTCGTGATGCATTCGATATCCGATGCTGAGCTTCACTTTATTTTTCTTGCACGCATCAATCATTTGTTGGCATTCAGCCGTCGTCATTGCCATGGGCTTTTCACACCACACATGCTTCCCGGCCCTGGCCGCACGAATCACATACTCGGCGTGCATTGACGGTGGCAAGACCACGTACACCACATCGATATCAGGATTATCGGCGATTCGATCGAACGTCTGGTAGTTGTAAATATTCTTTTCGCTAAGATGATGTTGCTTGGTCCATTGCTCAATCTTTGAAGGAGAACCCGACACTATTCCTTTTAACTCGCACTGTTTAGTGACTTGCAGGGCGGGCCCAAGCAAATCGGTGCTATAGTACCCCAGGCCCACCAGTGCGACACCAAGTTTTTCCTTTTTTTTATCTGACGTGAAAGAAGCAAACAAGTGTTCTGAGAGGCTCAGGCCTGCACCAATTGCCAACGACCTCTTTAGGAATTCTTTTCTGGAAATCATGTACCGAAGTTACAAAATCTCTCGCCCGGAAGCCGGAGTAATTATTTAGATGCAGCTCTCAGCGTCGAAGCGTGTCATCATTTTGTCTCCTAAATTTTTTTCCCATCCACCTATTTTTCTTCTTCAATCGACTGGACGTCTTCACTTTCTTCTTTTTCTTTTTCCAGAATGGGAAGAAGCCTTGAAGCTCCGGGGTGGATTCAAACCGTTCAATTTTTGACTCGACAAAGCTTTCTTCGGCAGTTGCGTCGAAGGAACCGATCGTGATCAGAGCACCTATGATTAAGCCAACAGGGACACGCATACGTTAGTTATACAAAAAACCCGAGACAACAATATTAGACAAATATAGATATCCTGCGACCTGATTCAATTCAAGTTCGCCTCAATCACCCACACATATTTCGACGCCCCCCTAAGTGAAGGTGGAATATTTATTTCTATTCCGTCCGAGGACTTCTTCCACGACAGCGCCTTATTGTCTCCGAGCACGTTCAACTTGGTGCCTGGGGAAAACTGCATTTTAGAAATAACAACTTTGCCTTCGGGGAAATCAAACAGGAAAATAAATTGTGTCTTACCGTCTTTTGTTTGTGTGAATCTGACCTTCTCCCCTTCTCCATACGTTGCGAACATGCGCGTGCCATAGATGGCTTTGCCGTTCACCTTCATCCATGCTCCGATTTTCTTCAGGCGATCATAGGCCGCCGAATCAAATTCACCCGATGGGCTCGGTCCTATGTTCAGCAAATAATTCCCGCCCTTGCTTACGATATCGCACAATTTTTCAATCAGCTCGTCTGCCGATTTATATTTATCATTTGGGACATAGCTCCAACTTGTTGCCATGGTCATGCATGTTTCCCATGGATAAGCAAGGCCATGTTCCGGGATATGTTGTTCCGGAGTAAGGTAATTTTGATAAACTCCAGGCACCGCCCGGTCCACCACAATCAATTCAGGTTGCTTCTCTCTCGACCTTTTGACAATGGCGGCCATATCGATGTCTTGACTCTGCGGATTCCGCGCATACCTACTTCCCTCGTATACCTCAAACAGTTGATCCTTTACCTCCTGTTCTGTCTTCTTTCGCACCCAGCCCCCGTCGAGCCAAAGAATATCCAGTTTGCCGTAGTTACTGGTTAGCTCGTTCAATTGATTTTGTGTGAACGTCACAAAGTTCTTCCACCGTTCCGGGTATTTCGTGATCGAATAATTGGGATTGCGATCAGCGGGCGGAAAATGTTTCCACCAATAGTCATCGCTGTGCCAGTCGGGTTTTGAAAAATAGGCGCCCGTCCAGAAACCTTGATTTCGGAAAGCACTGAAAATCTCTTTCGTGACATCGCTCTTTTTGTTTTTTGAGAAAGGGACATTTGAAGCGGTGATTTTATAATCAGAGAATTTCGTATCGTACATGCTGAAGCCGTCGTGGTGCTTCGTCGTAAAGATCACATATCTCATACCTGCCTCTTTGGCAGCGGCCGCCCATTTCTCAGGATCAAAGTTCACGGGATTGAACGTGAGTGGAAGCTGCTCGTATTTCTTTAAATAATCGATGTAGTTGTCGGCTGCTCCCTTCTTCCAAGCCCACGCCGCCCACCCCACATCTTCGGGGCAGATACTCCAGCTCTCCACAATCCCCCACTGACTGTAGGGCCCCCAGTGCATGAGTAACCCGAATTTCAAATCTTTCCAATCCTCCAGCTTACGTTGAATAGCAGGATCGGGATCGGGGAAATATTCTTGTTGCTGCCCATATACCAAAATGGAAAACGCGATGCAGATAACAGCCAGATTGAATCTCATGAGGCGATATTAGTGAAAAAAAGCCCGTTAGTTGCAGCTGCCCGCGCTGGCCAAAAGCCAAGCCTTTAACCATCCTCTAACCTCTTTTAACATTAATAAACATGACTTTGGTGCGATATTCGAGTCTAAACTCGCAAAAACAATGTTTATGAAAAGGATTAAAAGAGTAGGAACACCCGGGTTAACAATGATCGCGCTTATTTTCATTGCCAACACGCTCATGGCTCAAACGGCTGATTCAGCGCGAGTGCTGCATCGGAAACAAATGGCCATGCACCCACGTCACCAGGGTGACATGATGGGCATCCCCAATTTGACGGATGATCAAAAATCAAAAATCAAAGCACAACGGGTTGCATTCGGTAAGGAAGCATTGCCACTGACTAATCAGTTAATTGAAAAAAGGGCCCATCTGCGTACACTGCAAACTGCACAGCCGTATGACGCCAATGCCGTCAATGCCACCATCGATGACATCAGTAAAACAGAATCTCAGCTGATGAAGAAGCAAGCCGCCAATCGTGAGGCGATCCGCAAGCTGCTCAACGATGAACAGCGTCTCGCATTTGATTCAAGGAAGTCTTTCGGGCGTGGGGCAAGATTCCACGGCAAGCACAGGTCAGGTCACAGAAATTAATTTTCCAAACAAACTATAATCGGTTTAAAGCACGCGTCGTGGACGCGTGCTTTTTTTTTCTCGTTTTGCTCCTTTGCAAAACCCGGCAGCTTGGCCAGTAAACATTGGCTTAGTCGCCCAAGACTCTCGGCAACTCCGACTTGTACATTTCATTATCTGACATCCCGTTGTGCCCTTGGCCTGGCAGCTTAATGAAATTAATATTCGGGAAATCATTTTTTAGTCTGAACGACGAACTAACATTGATAACGTTGTCGATGTCTCCATGAAAAATTACGATCGGCATTTTACATCTTTTCAAATGTTCGTTAGTAGCAAACTTGTACTTTAAGATAAATGTTGGAATGAATGGAAATCGCGCCCGCATCAGTTCCGTTAAGTTGTAGTAAGGTGCCTGCAGTATCAATAGTCGAGTATTATTTTCTGATGCCAATTGCGCAGCCAGCCCGTGCCAATGGAATAACCCAACACAATGATCTTGGCTTCGTCGTATTTTGTTTTTAAGAAATCATAGGCTATTTGATTGTCATGAAACAATTGACTCTGCGATTGAATGTTTCCTGTGCTCTTTCCATATCCGCGATAGTCGATGAAGAAAACATCATAGTGCAAATCGGTGTAAACCTTTGCAACCGAGCCCCACGAAGCGACCGTGCCCCCATTGCCATGCAAATAAAAAATGAGTCCCCGCGAGCTATCGGATTTAAATAAAAGCCCATTTAGCATTTCACCGTCATCCGTCTTGAGGTTCAGTTCCTCAAAAGGTTGACTAAACCGAAACACGTAGTTAACGTCCAACTTGTGTGGTCGGAAGATCAATTTCTCCTGCCAAAAATAAAGTAGCACGCAGCCAATAATATATACCGCGGACATGGTCACAATTCCTCTCACGATAATTTTCTTCATAAGGTCAAAGACTTTTTAACTGAAAAAGTTACCAAAAATCCGACGCAAACTAAGGGGAGTTGGAACCATGGCGACCGATTCCTTCGACTTTTTTATCTTGCCACCATGAAAATGAAGAAGCGTTGGAAGTTCCTCTTGTGTATACTTGCTCTCATCGCGGCCGGCTTTTTTGCAGTGGGTTATTTTATTGTTGCAAACGAGGCGCCGATCATCACGGGAGAAGTCGTTCGCAATATCGAATATAAACCGGGGCTAAAACTGGATATATACACACCCACTCAGCGCGTGTATGACAAAATCCCGGTGGTCATCTATATACATGGAGGCGCGTGGATATCCGGGCTCAAGGAAGGCTTGAACTTCAACCGATTTAACCAAGCCGTCAACGAACTGCGCGACGCGGGATATGCTATCATTAGCATTGACTATACCTTGGCCAGCGCTAATCAAAGCCCGTTCCCCGCGTGCATCGATGACGCTGTCGATGCAGTGCACTGGATTTATCAGAATGCAACGCTTCATCATTTCGACGTAAACAATGTGGGCCTCTTTGGTGAATCTGCGGGCGCCCACATCGCTATGATGACGGCGTATGCCAACTATTTCAAAGATGCACCTCAGGTTCATTTCAATTATGTGGTCGACGTATATGGGCCCAATCAATTAGCGGGCGTCTATCATAATCCTACCGTCGACACGCTGTATACGGTACTTGCAAAATTGCCTTCGCGTCTTCAAGCACGACTGGATATTGCCAAATACATTTTTGGCTTCGATCCAAAGCAAGACAGTGCTCGCGCGCTGGAGACGATGAAGATGTATTCTCCCTACTATCACCTTACCCCAGGCGCTCCTCCCACCCTGATCATGCATGGCGACAGTGATCGCATCGTACCTGTCGAGCAGAGTACAACACTGCACGAAAAACTGGACTCCCTACATGTCCTGAATGAAATACACTTTGTGAAGGGAGCAGACCATGCATTTGCAAAAGCCACTCCTGATCAGAAGTCAGAGATTCAAAAGTGGATCGTAGAGTTTATTGAGCGGCATTATTTGAAAGAGCACGAATAGAATGGAATTTTCACTGTATTAGCAGGTAGTCGATGGTTTTTTGGCCGTTGGCTATTGCTGATTTGCGACTTGGCGCTTATCCGGCGTCCAGCATCCAGGGCATTTCATCAAGTAATCTTAGCAGGAGATCATGTTTGCGAGGCGCGCTATGATTTTATACGTTCATTCGAACAGTATTACGAGTGTCTCAAACCATAAATTTTAATAGTATGAAAAAAAATGTTTCGTCTTGGGCAAATGCGCTGGTGGGTGTTTCCCTTTGTGCTTTTCTATTTGCGTTCATGCCTCTGCCCGGTGCGCACAGCGTCAAGGTTTATCTTGACAGCAAATTAGTTCTTGATCAATATGTCAATTTCAAATCGGAAGCACCGAAACTCACGATCGACCCTACTGAAAAGTATACGCAACTGATTGTGAGATACAACGAGTGCAACAGAACCGTAACCGGCAGAATCCTTACCGTGAAAGACGAGCACGATAAGGTGGTTAAAGAATGGCGCTTTGAAGGTTCTTCTACGGGCTTTTCTGAACCCATGACATGCTCCCTGAAAGATATTATCGCGTTGAAGCAAAAAGGTAGCAACAAACTGAAGTTGTACTACGCTTCAAAAGATTTCCCTGAGGGACATCAGGTGGCTTATTTGGTTTTCGGTGGTAACGTTACAACGGCCGCTAAATAAGACCGCACCAATCAAGCGCTCTTGCATTGAAGCCCGATGGGGTAGAAATGCTTGAGCGCTGTCGGTTTTATATTCGGCGGCGTCATTCTACCTTTTAAAAAGGCTATTACCCAAAATTTGTTGGACTACTTGCTCCCGCAAAGACCGGCTGATCGGAATGCGCGCGTGCTCCAAGATAATTTCGTCTTTTTCTATTGCCTTCACATGAGGTATTGAAATC
>DATJJP010000098.1:0-26479 GCA_035492075.1 Cyclobacteriaceae bacterium
CATCCGGTAGTTGCTTCTGTCAATGCAGAGCAGTTCTTGAAAAATCATTCCCTCGCCGAGGAAGTGTTTGGGCCCTTCTCCTTGATTGTAAGATGTAAAGACATCAACGAACTCCATGCGGTGATCAACAATGGAAGAGGCCAACTTACTTCGAGTATTATTGCGCGAGAAGAGGAAATAGAAAAACACAAAAACCTCATCAATGTATTAATGGAAAAAGCCGGTCGATTGATCATCAATGGGGTTCCAACGGGTGTCGATGTTTGTCCCTCACAAAATCACGGAGGCCCCTACCCTGCCACCACCGACTCCAGGTTCACGGCCGTCGGCATTGATGCCATCAAACGTTTTGCTCGGCCTGTTTCTTTTCAAAACTTTTCCGAAACATTCCTCCCCGGTGAATTGAAGACGGAAAATCCGTTGAAAATCTGGAGGCTGTTCAACAATGAATGGAAGCGTTGAAAATCAAACACCGACACGATTAGCTGACCAGTAGCCAATGAAAAAGACTTTCTTCTGCATCGATGCTCATACGTGTGGCAACCCCGTGCGATTAGTTGCGGGTGGTGGCCCACAACTCGAGGGAAAAAACATGAGTGAGAAACGACAACACTTCTTGCGAGAGTACGACTGGATTCGCAAAGGGCTGATGTTCGAACCCCGTGGTCACGATATGATGAGCGGAAGTATTTTGTATCCGCCGATGGATCCAGCAAACGATGTGGGTGTTCTCTTTATCGAAACAAGTGGGTGCCTCCCAATGTGCGGGCACGGTACGATTGGCACAGTAACGATTGCAATTGAGGAGGGATTGGTAATACCAAAGACACCTGGCATTCTAAACTTGGAAGTACCCGCCGGCTTGGTGCGAATCGAATACAAGCAGGACGGAGGCAAAGTGAAGTCGGTGAAAATCAAAAATGTGAAAGCCTACCTCGCGGCAGAAAATATAAAAGCAGAATGCCCTGACTTGGGAGAGCTGACATTGGATGTTTCGTACGGTGGAAATTTCTATGCGATCGTCGACGCTCAGAAAAACTTCAAGGGCTTGGAAAACCACACTGCCGATCAATTAATCAGCTGGAGCCGCGAGTTGCGAAAGGACATCAACAAGAAACACCAATTTGTGCATCCCGAAAATCCAACCATCAACGGATGCAGTCACATCTTGTGGACGGGCAAAACAATAGATCCCAAGTCGACGGCACGCAACGCGGTATTTTACGGAGACAAAGCTATTGACCGCTCGCCCTGCGGCACTGGAACATCCGCTCGGTTGGCGCAGTGGTATGCGAAGGGGAAACTGAAACAAGGCGAAGAGTTTATTCACGAAAGCATCATTGGCTCAAAGTTCATCGGAAGAATTGAGGAAGTGACCGAACTTGCCGGCAACCCAGCAATTATTCCGAGCGTAGAAGGCTGGGCAAAAGTGTACGGGTTCAACACGATTTCCATTGATCCGGAAGATGATCCCTACGCGTACGGTTTCCAAGTGATCTAGCATCCAGAATCAAGTATCGAGAATGAAAATAGGGATTATCGGAAGTGGTATTATTGGACTCAGCTCCGCTTATTATTTGCAAAAGAGCGGTCACGAAGTAACTGTAATCGACCAAAGTGATTTGAGCGATGGCTGTTCCTACGGCAACGCGGGCATGATCGTGCCCAGTCATTTTATCCCGCTCGCTGCGCCCGGAATGATTTCGAAAGGCATTCGATGGATGTTCAATTCATCAAGTCCATTCTATGTAAAACCCACACTTGACTTCGGCTTGTTGAAATGGGGGATTCAATTCTACAAGCATTCAAATCATCGTCATGTAGAAAAATCGGCCGTGGCGTTGAAAGAAATCAGTTTGTTGAGCAAAGCCATGTACCAACAATTAAAAAGAGATTTGCCTTTTGATTTCGACTATCAAGAACGTGGCTTGATGATGCTCTACAAAACCAAGGAAGCCGAACACGAAGAACGTGAGTCTGCTGCGATGGCAAACAACTATGGCATTGATGCACGAATTCTAAGCTTGAATGAAGTGCAGGGAATGGAGCCGGAAGTAAAGGTGAACGTGCGTGGCGGGATTTATTTTCCAGGCGACGCACATTTAACACCTCACGTTTTTATGCGGGGGTTGAAAGACCATTTAAAAAGTAAAATTTCGTTCCAATCAAACACACAGGTCACCGACTTCTCCATCGACAACAAAAAGTTAAAAACAGTCAACACAAGCAAGGGTGAATTCACATTTGATCAACTGGTAATAGCCTGCGGCTCATGGTCGGGTGATGTAGCGCGACGCTTGAACTTGAATTTGCCGATGCAAGCCGGCAAGGGTTATAGCTTTACTCTTGAAGGCGTAGCTAAGAATATCCGTATTCCTTCTATTTTGCTCGAAGGTAGGGTGGCTGTCACGCCCATGGGCGGGTCGCTCCGTTTCGGTGGCACCATGGAAATCACGGGAATTGATCACTCCATTAACATGAATCGCGTGAAGGGAATTGTGAACACCGCTAACGATTTCTATCCTGAAATGAAATTAGAATCGCCTTCTGTTGAAAAAATTTGGCACGGCCTCCGCCCCTGTTCACCGGACGGGCTACCTTACATTGGTAGAACGAAAAAATTCGACAATCTGATTTTAGCAACTGGCCATTCGATGCTCGGCGTAAGTCTCGGTCCCGGAACCGGCAAGCTCATCTCCGAAATCGTCGAAGAAAAAAAATTAGGAATGGACCTCAGAATGTTCGACCCTGAACGTTTTTAGCGATAGCAAATCTCTTTGTAAGGGCACAACTTACAAGTCTCCTCTCGGTTGGTCTGCACAAAGTCGACTTGAGGATCAAATATTTCCTCCAGCAATTGCTTCAAAGAACTCTCAAACTCAGAAAACAGTGGCGTCGCATCTTTCAAATACTCTCCATCCATTTTCAAACCAAAATTGAAACTGTCTTCGAACAAGTTGATTCTGTTCATCAACCCGGGAACCAAACGTTGTTGCCCTTGTGCTCCGTTGGTTTTGTAGAGAAGAGCATACAATAAAGTCTGAAACGCGGCTTTGTTTCTTTTTCCGTCGCGTGAAAAAAGCGAAGACACACCTCTAAATTCCAGTTCGTCCTTGCCTGTTTTATAATCGATCACCCTCACCTCACCGTCCTTGCTGTCGATCCGGTCAATCGTACCGCCGAGTACCGCAAAACCGGGCGCGTGACTGATTTTCAAATTGTATCGCCATCCGTTTTGTTCCAATGCTTCTATCTTAAACGGAACATACGACTTGTCGTGTTCCAGAATCTGAAGTGCAAATTTTTTGACGACTTCGCGCACGACCACTCGCTGGCCCTCGTAAGTGACCGAGATATGTGGATCAAGGTGATAAGTTTTAATAAACGCGTCGTCTATTAATTGATTAATTCTCGAGTCCAGGTGGTCAAAATCATTTGCGTCGATC
This sequence comes from Cyclobacteriaceae bacterium, assembly GCA_035492075.1. Classification (GTDB taxonomy): domain Bacteria; phylum Bacteroidota; class Bacteroidia; order Cytophagales; family Cyclobacteriaceae; genus ELB16-189. The sequence continues at coordinate 3,447 of DATJJP010000098.1, forward strand.
GTTTTGCTCGCTCTCTTGTCAATGATTTTTTTATAGAACTGCTCCATGACAGCGTGCAGCAAATTTCCCAATACCCGGGGATCAATTTCTTCTTGCACTTTTTGCGATTCGCGGATACGCGCCACGTATTGGAAGTAAAATTTCAATTGGCAGTCCATGTAAGTGTTCAGGGCCGAAGGTGATATCCCCTTGGAGCGGGTATTGCCCTCGTTCAGTTTGGCCAACGCACGGAACACTTCCTCATCCTTGTTTATCACAATCCGTTCTACCGGTTTCGGCTGCACCGCATTGTGCAACACGTTTTGGTTAATGGGTAATCCGCTCTCATAGACCAATTGCTGCAAATAGCGACTCATTTCACCCTGCCCGAGAACGTCAGGCTCGGAATTGTAGAACAGAAAAATATTTTCGGCACGTTGAAGGGATCGATAAAACAAGTAAGCATAAATCGCCCCATGTTGCTCGGGAGTTGGTAAGCCATATGCCTTCCGGATGTTAAAAGGCACATAAGAACCTTGTCGATTGGCAGCGGGAAGGATCCCTTCATTGAGCGAAAGCACAAAGACATTTTTGAAATCCAGGTTACGGCTCTCCAATACACCCATCACCTGGACTCCTTTCAATGGCTCACCGATAAAAGGTATTTTCTCGCCACGCGCATACTGCCGAAATAATCTAAGGAAAGATTTCAATCGGTTCGTTCGCGATGATTCTTCCTTGCCGTCGCCCCAGACCACATCAAGGCGGTTGAACAATTGTGTACTTCTGTAAATGTATTCTTTGTCGAGGTCATCGAGCGAGGGGAGCTGCAAAATAGACTTCAAAATCTCATTCACATATTCAGTGACCCGGTTGGCTTCCTTAAAAATCAAAGCATGCAGCTGAATTTCCGAGCTGAGGAATTCCTCGGGTACCGCAACCCAATTGTGACGAATCATTTCCTTGAGCTTTCCCTGCACCGATGCCGGATCCGCTGCCGTGATGTAAGGGTGAGATAAAACCGACTGAACCGCACTGAAATTGAAATGACTCTTTCTAATGGAGATTTGCAATTCCACGAGCAGCTCCACCAAATTGAATACGGGTGAGCTAGCCAATGGAAATCCCATAGTCACATTGAATTTTTCTGCCACGGGAGCAATGCTGTGAAGCACGGGCATCAGCATTTTTTCATCCGGCAGAATGATCACGGTTTCTTCAGGTTTCATCCCACGCGCGAGTTCTTGGGCCAAGATTTGGGCCATTGCTTTCACCTGACCCATTGGTTGCGCTGCGCTGATCGTAGAAATCGATTTGTTTGCTTTAAAATGATTGGGAACGTCCGCTGAAAAAGTTTTCCCTAGAGAGCTTTGTTGTTTGTATTGTCGCAAAAAAATTCCGGCTTCTTGTCGTTCGTCGTTGATGTAATATTGATCCGAGTCCCAACGCGCCGTTGCCACACCTTGGTCTACCAAATAAGAGATGATCTTTTCCTCGGCACTGGTTAGGGCATTAAAACCTGCAAACCAGAGTTGTTTTGTACCCGACGCTTCCATCGGCCATTTGATTTTGGCCGTGGTTATTTCCTCGGCCACCATTCGATGCAGGCGGCCTTCGTACGCAAGGCCGTCGGCTAAAAGCGTCTTGTTGAATTCGGCATAAAGCGGGTAAAGCTTTCGCCATACGTCAATAAATTTCTTTTTATTCGCTGACTGATCGGCATCAAACCCCAGCCAAAAGTTTTCCAGAAATTTCCGCTGTTCGTCCGTCAGGTAATCCAATCCCGAATCCATTTCTTTGAGATGGCTCAAATCAGCAAACAGCACTTTTGCATCGATGAGGTAGCGATCGGCCTCGTCAAAATCGCGGAGCAACATTTCGCCCCACATAAAAAATTGATCGAACGATTCGGAATCGGTATTCATCAAGTCGTTGTAGCATTGATACAACCGATAGACGAGCTCCAGTTTATCGGGCACCCGCAGAGATGAATGGCCGGAGACAAAGTCCTCAAACGTGACGAGCTTTGGCGGGAATACTGGCTTCGTAATGATGTCCCCTAAATACTTTCTAAAATAAAGAGCAGCTCTTCGGTTCGGAAACACCACCGTCAGGCGCGAAAGGTCAACCTCGGCGTGATGGATTTCTTCGGCCAACTCAAATAAAAATGCCTTCATAGCGAAGGCATAAAGATGAATGATAAATCAAACTTCAGCAAGACAAATCACTCTGCGAGCACGGGCCTTGCCTCAATCGATTTTGCGGCGGCTTCCAATATCTCGAAAGCGCTCTCGGCCATTCTGTTTTCGGTATCCAAGGTAGGATTTATCTCAACGATTTCGTAAGCGCAGATTTTGGGGTCTTTGCACAGCTCGGCATTCAATGCTTTTGCTTCGTCTACGGTAAGTCCGTTCGGCACAGGTGTTCCGGTGCCTGTGGAGAAGCGGCTATCTATACTATCCACATCAAAAGAAACATATATGATGTCGCAATGGTCAAGCATGTTCAATGCACGATGTGCGGCCTCGACGGCCCCTTTTTTCTTCACATCCTCCACTTCGATGAAGTTGATGTTGTTTTTGTTGATGAAATAGTTTTCCGGTTTTTCCAGGTCGCGAACAGCAATGTAGACCAAATCTTCGGGGTTGATCTTTGGTCCGGGGGTGCCCACGTTTTTGATCTGCTCCCAGTAGTCGAGCGTTTCCCCGCGAGGGTCGTTTACTTTGTTCTCCAGGTTATCGATCCCAAACGCCATGGCCAGCGGCATGCCGTGCATATTTCCTGACGGCGTTGTAAATGGGGTATGTAAATCGGCGTGCGCATCGATCCAGACGACACCCAGTTTCTTCTTTGGATATGCTTTCCTAATTCCAGCAATCGTCCCATAAGCGGTGGAGTGATCTCCGGCCATGATCAAAGGAAAGAATTCATCAAAGAGTTGCTCATACACTTCCAGGCAAACGCGCTCTTCCATCACCAAGACCCCATCGATGAATTTGGCATAGGCATGTTCGGCCCCGTCAAATAGAAGTTCGTTTACATTTTCTACTTCGATCGAGTCATATTTTTTGAACAAATCTGATTTCAGGTCAAGGCTGGCAATTTTCATAGCCTCCACACCTAAGCTAGCTCCCCGCGTGCCCGCACCGATTTCAGACTTGACTTCGATGATCTTAATCTCCTTCATAAAACAAAAACAATAACAAGTTAACAATTAAAAATCCTGGGAACGAGCAATAGAGGTGAGAGACGAGGCGCCCGAAACTTAGAAGTCGGGCAGCGCGTGGGCGACGGCAAAAATCTGGAATAAAAAACGGCCTCTCATGGTGTTGAATCGTTGCAAAGATGGCGATTTTATTGGAATTTTGCAGTTCCTTATTTAGGTGCAAATTTAAGAGCAAGGATTAACGAAATAAGATTAGCGAAGTGTGTAAAAATGAATAAGAGCGACCTTGAAGAACGGCTGATTAAATTTGCCGTCTTAATCATTGCAATTGCAGAATCGACGCCAAACACTAGGTCAGCCAATCACCTCAGTGGTCAACTTTTAAGGTCTGGTACATCCCCGGCATTAAATTACGGTGAAGCTCAATCGGCAGAATCCAGAAATGATTTTGTCCACAAAATAAAAATTGTTCTAAAGGAGCTGCGTGAGACATTCGTTTGCCTCCGAATTATCTATCGGTCTAATTTTTTTAAAGCGGAGGATGAAATTCAATCGGCGATTAAAGAGGCCGATGAATTAATAGCTATCTTCGTAAAAAGCGCTCAGACTGCAATGAAGAACAATCAAGAGTCTATCGAGACTTCTAAAATCAAAAATCGTTGATCCTTGTTCTTAAATGAAATTTAAAGAAAGATGAAGAGCTATCGCGAACTGATTGAACAGACGTTTGAATTCCCGCAGCGCGAATTTAAAGTCCGCGACCATGAATTGTTGTTTAATGACGTACCGATCATGGAGGTGATCAAGCAACACGGCACTCCCCTTCGCATTACTTACTTGCCCCGCATCAGCGAAAACATCCGTTATGCGCAATCGGCGTTCAAAGGCGCCATGGAGCGGTTCAAATATCAAGGTTCTTACACCTATTGCTATTGCACCAAATCTTCCCACTATGATTTTGTGCTGGAAGAAGCCCTCAAGAACGACATTCATATAGAAACTTCTTCGGCATTTGATATTCCCATCGTACGAACCCTCTATGAACGGGGGAAAATCACGAAAGAGACTTTCGTGCTTTGCAACGGATTTAAGATGCCGCAGTACAAAGAGTACATCACCGACTTACTCAATGATGGCTTCAACTGTGTACCCATACTCGACAACCTGAGCGAAATCGATCATTACGAGAAGAACGTCACCAAACCATATCAAGTGGGAATTCGTGTGGCTTCTGACGAAGAGCCTAAGTTCGCGTTTTATACTTCGCGCCTTGGTATTCGATATGGCGACATCACTACGCTTTACAAAGAGAAAATTCAACCCAGCAGCAAGGCATCGCTTAAGATGCTGCACTTCTTCATCAATACGGGTATCAAGGACACGGCCTACTATTGGAGCGAATTAAGCCGCTTCATATTCAAGTATTGCGAAATAAAAAAAATCTGCGACACCCTTGATTCCATTGATATTGGTGGTGGTTTCCCCGTGAAACAATCACTCACATTCCATTACGACTATAAATACATGATCGAACAGATTGTGGAAAATATCAAATGGATTTGCGAAAAGAACAATGTGCCTGTGCCCAACATCTTCACAGAGTTTGGAAGTTTTACGGTAGCCGAAAGCGGGGCAATCCTGTACTCGGTCGTTGATCAAAAATTGCAGAATGACAAAGAGCTGTGGTATATGATCGATGGGTCGTTCATCACGCACTTGCCAGATGTTTGGGGACTAAACCAAAAATACATTCTGCTTTCAGTAAATAAGTGGGATGATCCTTATCACAAAGTGAATATCGGTGGCCTCACCTGCGACAGTCAAGACTATTACAACAGTGAGGCCCACACGGGCGAGGTATTCTTGCCCATGATCAATGATGAAGAGAAGTTATACATCGGCTTTTTCCATACCGGTGCTTATCAAGAATCATTGGGCGGAAATGGCGGAATTCAACACTGCTTGATTCCCGCGCCCAAGCATGTACTCATCGACCGCAACGAAGATGGCGAAATCTCCACGGAGCTTTTTGCTCCTGAGCAAACCAGCCAAAGCATGATGAAGATCCTTGGCTATTACGAAGAAACTTCGCACTCGAAGAAACCTTCGAAAAGACCTAAGACGCAGAGTCAATCGGCATAACTGAAACAGGTAGTTAATAAAAAAGGGAGGCACTCGCTTCCCTTTTTTATTGAAGCCGCTTGACATTTAATACATCCCTTTCTTTTCCGTGTAGTCGGATGGGATCGTGAAGTCAGAAGCATTGAGTGACTGCTTGGTAATTTCTGTTACCTCCATCACCATACTTCCCTCCTTCATATTTGATTCTATTTTGAGCGGAACACCGTCGACGCCCTCGTAGAACATAGACTGGCCGCGTCCCATTCGTTGTTTCGCCAATGCTTTCAAATCGAAGTCCTTTATCTCTGTAGTAGTCCACATGTTTGTAGTAAGTGTCTGACCGCGATCGGTCATCGTCACAATGTACTTCGTGCAGGTGTACCCCGCGATTTTCGCCGTCTCTGAGGTCTTGGTAACGGTGGGTTTTATTTCCTGCCCACCACCCATTCCTTGGCGACCGCCTCCACCCGACGGCATCACGGTGTACGTTTTGTTTTCACGGTCCAATCTAACCGACTCATTTTTGTCTTTCATGTGCAAGAAGTCGCCCGAAGCCATCCCTCCATCCATCGTCACCAGCGAGTTCCCATCTTTTATTTTGACGGTCATTCCTTTCGGCATCATGTTGCCCATCATATCACCATTGCTTGCACCTTGCATCATTTTCATCCGTTGCTCCATGGCCGCCTTCATCTGTGGATTGGCATCCATCATGGCTTTGAGTTTGGGGTCGTTCAGCGCAGCCTCCGCTTCTTTCATTTTCGCCTGGTTGGCAGGGTCGTTCAATTTTTGCTGACCCTCAGCCATCTTCGCTTTCAATGCAGGATCGGTGACTTCCATTTTCATCGACCACTTTACAATTCCTTCGAAATTTTGAGCCCATACGTTCGCGGAAGCAAACAGGAGCAGCAACATCATTATCTTCTTCATGGGTAGTTAGGTTTGCCTATAAAGTTAGACGAATAACCTCTTCCTTACAAAGATTAATCGATCAGACAAACATCTGATTTTGGACCACCGATGAGACATATCGAATTCGGTGACTCCATCTGAGTATTTGACGGTAATTGCTCATTGAAAATTGATAATTTGCACCTTGAGAATTGCCCATGCATTTCAAAATAACAAGCACTCAAAACCCGAAAGTGAAGAGCCTGATGGCGCTGGAGAAGCCTCGTGAGCGGAGAAGGCAACAACTTTTCATTATCGAAGGAGCGCGTGAAATTCAACTGGCCGCAGCTGCGGGATACAAAATAGGAAACATCTTTTTCTGCGACGAGATTATTGACGTTGAGCAAATTCCCAATGTGCTCAAAGAAGACAAATTGATCATTCCTGTTTCGAAAGACGTCTTTGACAAAATAGCTGTTCGCGAAAATTCAGGGGGTATGATCGCCGTGGCCGAGCAGAAACCCCATCTCCTCTCTCAAATAAAACTAAAAAAAAATCCGTTGGTGTTGGTTTTAGAGGCAGTTGAGAAACCAGGCAACCTTGGTGCAATTCTTCGTACCGCCGATGCCGCCGGTGTGGATGCCGTAATCATCTGCGATCCACAAACGGACTTTTACAACCCCAATGTCATTCGCTCTAGCGTAGGTTGTGTTTTTACCAATCAGCTCGCCGCCGTCTCTTCTGACGAAGCAATCGCGTGGTTGAAAAAAAATCAAATGCGGATTTTCTGTACTTCTTTGCAAGCATCTCAACCCTATCACCTCGTTGATCTTAGTCTGCCTTGTGCGATCGTCTTGGGAACGGAAGCCACCGGCTTGTCAGAAATATGGACGAAGAATTCGGAGGCGAACATCATCATTCCTATGCAGGGAAAAATCGACAGCATGAACGTATCCAATGCAGCTGCTGTGATGGTGTTTGAAGCGTTGAGACAAAGAGGATTTAAGAACTAAATACCGAATGGATTTAGCTATTAGAAAAGCTTCAGAAAAAGACCTTGGCGTTCTCCATGAATTTGAACAAGGTGTGGTGGACGCCGAACGCCCTTTCGACAGCACTTTGCGAGAAGACTTAATTCACTACTACAATCTTCCAGAACTTATCAACTCACCAACAACACAACTGTTGGTAGCCGAAGTGGAGGGTAAAATTATTGCGTGTGGATATGCGCGCATTGACCAATCAAAGGATTATTTGGTTCACTCTCATCATGCCTACTTTGGCTTTATGTATGTGGTGCCGGAGATGCGAGGGCGAGGAATAAACAAAAAAATAATAGAACAGCTCAAAATTTGGGCTCACTCCCAAGAGATAAATGAAATCCGACTGGAAGTGTACATCAAGAATTCGTCCGCCATTAGGGCTTACGAAAAACTCGGGTTCCAACAACATCTCTTGGAGATGAGAATGAACTTGAACGACTAATGCTGGGCCTGTACTTTCTTCATCCCTAACTTCTCTACCGCAAACTTTTCGCAAGCTTCCTCCACCGCCGGCACGTCTTTGGACACCAGGCCCGATCCGATCTTATGGGTCCTCGCGTTTGGGATCGCGACTTTCTCCTTCCGATTTTCCGGAGTGCCCAATTGATTGAACATGTCGATCATTGCGCTCACTTTTACGGTGCTGTCTTGTTCTTGTTCGTTCTTATAGTAATAGAGCATCAAATTGGGGCATTTTATTTTTTTGAAAGTCTCGGGTGTCATTTTTTCTTCGAGGAGTTCTTCCAGCTGCGACACCGCTTCCAGTCGATATGAATTGTTCCAATATTTATCAGTGACGGGATTTGGTTTTGACACTACATACTTACCCCCCACTACCATTCTTGCTATTTGCAATCCCCACGGATTATTTGATATCCACGCATTTGGGTTGTTGATGGCGATGTTGGGGGACAAATTGATCAAAGCAAACACGTCTTCGGGGTACTGTGCCGCCAGTAGCAATGCCATTGTTCCGCCGGTGGATGTGCTCATAAGAATCACTTTATCTCCAATTGCTTTTCCAATGGCCAATGCTTCTTTGGCGCTGGTCCACCATCTATCAGGCGTGAAATTGACAAGTTGCTCCACGGTGTCGATGCCGTGGTCGGCCATGCGCGCGAGATAAAGATTGCACCCAAACTTCTTCGCAAAATTCTCGTGCACGGGATCCCCTTCTTCCTGACTGGCAGAAAATCCGTGAATATAAACCACCGCATATTCTGTTCTTCTCCTTGAGCTATCGGCCCAAACGATTCTCGCCTCATTATCCGGTTTTAGATGGTGCTTGCGCTCTTGATTTGTGATATAGGTTTCAAGTTGGTTCGGTGTTTGAGGCACTTGCACCATCGAGGGATCAAACTTTGGCTGGTCGGGTTCGGGTCCCAAAAAATAAATTCCAAACAACAGGACAATGGGAAAGGAAATAAAAATCACTTTACGCTTCATGCGTATAAAGGTAACTGAAAAGAATTCGTTTGCTAAAATGCAGCCTGAAACTGAAGTACGAATTCCCCCACTCGTGAATTCTGTACAAGGTCTCCGTTTGCGTCAGCCTTAAAATAAGGGCGGTTCTGATAGTTGAAAGTTATCTTGGCGTTGTTCTCAGCAATCATCCAGTTCACTCCGATGTCGAAAACACACATTGGATCCTTTAGCCTGTCGTATCGGGCATACTGCATATCGAAGAAAGGTTGAAGCGTGCCTTGATTTCCAAACAATTTGTCTCTCAATTTGAATGCCGTTTGCATGTAACCCACGTTGCCCGTGCCTATGTATGGAAAAGCATTTCCAAAATTGGACTTTGAAAATGACGATGAACCATCGGCAGATCCCGTAGCAGGATTGTTTGGTCCAGTCACTTTAATGAAGTTGGTGCCATAGTTGTAATTTGAAAAGCAGGCGTAAAATGAAAAAGCAGTTCCCCTCGCTTTGTTTACGGGTGCATCGTAAAAAACATCCAGTGCCAACAAGCGTATATCTTGGCGTACCGTGTCTTGGGTTGTGGCATTTGCATAGCGATACATGGCATTTCCTTGTTGATAAAAACCAGTCCCGATATTGAATACCTTTTTCTTTCCAATGTAACTACCTGCTATGCTTGGCGCAAAATTGTTTTCCTGATCCAAAAACTGGTACATGAAATAGCCTTGGTAAACCATTTTCGGCGGCAGCGTAGAGAACGAAGCATAAGAGGTATTGATGGGTTCGATGCCCGATCCACTGGTGGTTTGAATTACAAAAGGCTTGCCCACTGAAATACGGTAGTCCAGTTTTTCAATTTTTCCTTTTGCATAGATCCCTAACCGGCGTACGAACTGATCGTAAGTATCATTCGTGACTTCCTGATAGCCCGGAGGGTCCAGTACCAGCATGTTAGACAATTGACTGTTAGAAAATCGTGATGGGCCATTCCAGCCGTTTAGTCCTGCTCCTATTGAAAGATGCCTTTTCACAAGAGCGTAATCGGCGGCGATATCGTGAAAGAAACTTCCGCTTTTTCGGGCTGACAAATAGTTCAAATTATTTTGCCCAAACTGTACAAAGAAATTCACGCGATCTGTAAGCGATCCGCTAAATACCACTCTAAAACGTCGGATACTCATGTCAGTAATGTTCGCTTGAGCCACATTTTCAACCGTAGTACCAGGATTATTTTGGTTGTTTCGAATCCAGAATTGTCCAAGCATACTAAGTTTCAAGAATCGAGCGCTGTCTTTTGAAAGGTATACTTTAAGACCGTCTTTAAGTTTTTCGGGAAATTGGGCCGAGGCGCTGAGAGAGGTGATAAAAAACAAGAAAATGATTTTGTTCTTGTAGGCGGCTGGGTTGTGGTGCATGAAATAATGATTGGGTTTTCAAAAATTCTGCAGCAAACATAAGCTTGTAATGTTATCAAAAAGTTAAGCCAATATTACGGGTTTAACAATTTGGAAAAATGGGATGATAGAGTTAGGCTTTACGCCCTTTCCCGAACGGATTTATAAAAAGAACATCGAAGGCAAAATGCACGAAATCGCTATTGAATGTCATTCCTTTAAAATTCAACTGCTGCATCACGCCAACGTCGACGATCATGGCGGGTTTTTTAAAAGTATGCCTGTAGTAAGTGCTCACTCGATCCTCAGAGAAGGCCAAGTTGCTCCAAACCAAGGTCCCGTCGGCCTGGCGTTGTTCAACATTCACGAATAACAACTCGTTGGCAAGGATGATGGAACTGCTTTTTGATTCATTCAAAGCCAATCCGGCTTGTGCCTTGGCACGATACCGCAAGGCCCTTGGCGACGAATAGAAATTTGACCAATCGGGTGAATAAAAGTTACGCCATTCGGGCCTCACTGAATAGGCGAATGTCAATCTTCCGATTTGATGCCGATAAAACAGCCGTAGGTAGTAACGGATTTCCCGTCGAAGTGCAGGCGCAGCATCTTCGTACGGCGGATCATCGGAATACATATTCTGCCCTCGGATGCTGAGGCAAAAACCCAATTGCCAATGTTTCCCAAATTGACGGTACGTCTGCTGCTCAACTACATATATCGCCTGTTTCTTAAAAACAGCGTCATTATTCGGATCACTGAAACGCGAAGCTCCAATGTAAGATTGATTAGACCATTTTTTTCCGATCGCTTGATTGATTCCTACCGCCCCCCACAGCACCACATGAGTATCGTCTAATCCAGGAGGCGAAAGTTGCGCCACTAAGTGACCGCCAGTGACAACTATTAAAACAAAAACTGAGCAGATTGCTTTCACCGAAGATCTTGTTGAGCTAAAAATCAAAGGGCAAACTTAACATTAGCTTAACATAACCCGCAAACCGTCCGTCATTTATTGGCCGCCAATGGTTGCGCCTTGTCTGTGCCGAAAGGACAAAAAAAAAGCCTGACTAATCAGGCTCAAATATGGGCATAGAAATTTAGGCTTTTAGGCGGTCGCCATCTCCAGGGTCTTGTCCTTTTTCTTCTCCGTTTTCTTTTTCAGCTTCCCGATTTTCTTAAGCTCTTGTTTCATTTGCTTCCCCACCAATTTGGCCAACTTCTTCGAAGCTTTAGCGACCAGCTTCTGAGTCTTCCTCTTTGGCGCGGAAACACCTAAGGTTTGGATGGTCTGATTTAATGAGTCGGCTAAGTGCATCCGGATTTCTTTCCTGTCTTTCACAACTAGTTTTTCCATGGGTGAATTGATTGAATATTAAATCTATCGGGTTGCCGAATCATTATCAAAACCTTACATAAAACTTAACATTAAAAGAGCCTTTGGCCACACGACTTGCTGATCCTGAACCAGTTGCACTATTCCACATTCTATAAACAAAAAAGAACACGACGTGACACCGTCTTTTTTTTCCCAATGGGTAAGCTCAACGCTACTCGTACCTCAATGAATTTACAGGTTTAGCATTCGCCGCTTTCAGCGACTGATAACTCACGGTCAGGCCGGCAATTACAACGGCGACCAATGCGGCACCTAAAAACATGAGAGGTGATAGCCCAATTCGGTAAGGAAAATCAGCTAACCAAGAATCTGCCAAATACCAACCAAATCCTATCGCAGGAATCATCGCGATTAATACGAGCACCATAAACTCTTTCGACAAGTGAAACGTCAACCCTGCAACAGATGCACCCATGGTCTTACGGATGCCGATCTCCTTCGTTCGCTGTTCGGTGGTGAACGCCGCTAGGGCAAACAATCCGAGACACGCGATACTTATGGCCAGCATAGAGAAGACGGTAAACAAGTTGCGGAGTCTTTGCTCGGCACGAAACAGTTTATCGAAACCGTCATCCATGAAAGAAAATTCAAAGGGTTCACCAGACGCACTTTGCCTCCAAATTTTTTCAATGGACTCGGTTAGTTGCCTAGGGTTCCCATCATAGCGCACCAAAAGCACACGTCCCTCCTTGGCCAAACGCACGATGATGGGGCGAACTTTGTCTTTCAGGGTTTCAAAATTGAAGTCCTTTACCACACCGATCACTTTCACCACCTCGGGTTTGCTTGGATCATTATTGCCGCTGAAATCAAGCACCTCTTGACCAATCGGATTGCTCCATCCGAATTCCTTCACAAATGCTTCGTTCACTACCGCGGTGGAAGTATCTGTTTTAAAGTCGCGTGAAAAAAATCGCCCCGCCGACATTTTGAATTTCAAAACGTCAAGCTGATCCCAATCGGCAAGATACCTTCCCGTGAGGTGATCCACTTTGTTGCCTTTTTCCCGAAATACAGTTGTATTGTTTACACCCGGGAATGAATTGTTGGTGAAGCTCACCGACTGAACACCTGCCAAATTTTTGACTTCGTTTCTGAAAGCCATTCTGGTTTTCTCTAAGCGGTCCATATTTTGAACAATCAACACGTTGCTTTTGTCCAGGCCCAGGTCTTTGTCTTGCATGTAGGTCAATTGCATATAAACCACTGCCGTGGCAACAATCAAAAGCGTGGAGACGGCAAATTGCACAACCACTAGCGCGCTGCGCACCCCTTTGCTTTTCATCCCCGCCCGAATTTTACCTTTCACCACTTCGACCACGCTGAAGGAAGTGAGATAAAATGCAGGGTAACTTCCTGCTAGAAAACCCACCACCAAGATCAACGCGAAAGCCGCTCCAAAAAATGCAGGTGTTGTCAACGCCGCCAAGGTCAACTGTTTTCCAGCGAGGGCATTGAAATAAGGAAGGGCGATATAACAACACCCGATCGCGAGCAACACCGCCGTAACGCTAAAGATGAAGGACTCCGACAGGAACTGCCCTATCAGCTGCGCACGAAGCGAGCCCAAGGTTTTGCGAAGTCCAACTTCTTTGGCGCGACCCGCCGACTGTGCCGTAGATAGGTTCATGAAATTGATACACGCCAACAGCAAGATGAAAAGCCCAACGCCGGAAAAAATATATACATAACGGATATCGCCGGCGGGTTGGGTATCGTCTTGCTCAAATGGATGCAAGTGTGAATCGGTGACTGGATAAATGGCATAACTATATATTCCGCCTCCCTTTCTGAATTCGGCGAAGTTCACTCCCAAAAATTTCTCCAGTTCCTTTCCCACATACCGCTCAATCATGTTTTCCAGCTTCGCATTGACTTCCTCCACTTTGGTCAACGGATTTTTCTGTACGTATGTGTACATGCTGTTGTTGGTCCACGCACTATTATTTTGAGCTATGATTTGGGGAAGAACTGAATTGTATGACAAGACGGCATCAAATTTCAAGTGTGAGTTGGTAGGACATTCCTCTGCAACGCCAGTTACTTTATAAGCTTTCTTGTCATTGCCAATAATCAAGGTCTTGCCCATGGCAGCACCATCAAAATATTTTTTTGCCAGAGAAGAAGAAATCACCGCACTGCCCGGTTGATTCAACAGTGTTTCACGATTGCCTTCAATCAACTTAAAATCAAAAAACTTAAAAAAATTTGAGTCGGCGTAAATCACCTCCTTTTCTGTAAAAATTCGGTCTTCGTTCTTAAAAACAATGCCGGCCCTTCCAACGGGATCCACGCGCGTCATGCTCTCAATTCCCGGAATCTCATTTTTCATGGCCGGTCCTACCGGAACACACGAATTGGTCGTGAATATTTCTTGCCCGGCGATCTTTCCGTGCAACCCGATACGATAAATATTGGAGGCATTCGCGTGAAATTTGTCGAAGCTCAGTTCATCGGTGACATAGATGAAAATGAGTAAGCAACTAGTGATGCCCACCGTCAGCCCGAAAATATTGATGAACGAAAAAAACTTGTGCTTCGTTAAGTTGCGAAGGGCTACTTTGAAATAGTTTTTAAACATACGAGTGGAGTTAAGAAGAGATTTCTTATTTAAATTTTGACTAGGACGTTTTTGTGAGTAGAATGGTTACACTATTCGTCACGCAAGGTTTTGGTCGGATTCAGCGATGCCGTGCTCACGGTTTTGTGGCCCACGGCCAGTACAGCAATTCCAACCATTACCAAAATAGAAACAGTAAAGCTGACGATGCTCAGTTTTTCATAATACTCCCAAATGGAGTCCATCAGCCAATCGGAGGCGAAATAACCTAAAGCTCCACCGGCCACTGTTGCGATGAGCAAATTGATCATGAACTCATAATTGATCACAGCAGCCAAGTTGGTAAGCGATGCACCCAGTACCTTTCGAACTCCAATCTCCTTCATCTTTTTCACCACATTGAGCGACACGAGTGTGAACAATCCGATACCTGTCATCAATGCCGCGAAGAAACCCAGGAAGCCAAACATAATGACGACATTCTTGTTGATGTCATTGGTTTCTTGAAGCTCCTGCTCGATGAACTGGCCATTGTACTGGGTATTCGGGAAAGTCTCCTTCCATTTTTTCTCCATGAACGTATTGATTTCAGCGAGTTTCTCCGGCTGGGCCTTAATAACCAACTGCTGGTACTTGTCAGGTGACGCATAACGGAACATCATCGGCTGAACAGGTTGCCATAAGGCGCGTGCATAAACATTTTTCACCACACCAATGACGTAGAATTGAACCGTGTCCATCCAAACAACACGTTTGCCAATGGGATCGTCCTTCCACCCAAATTGTTTTGCGAATTCTTCGGTCACTAAAATCGACTCCTTGCGGTCCGTTTCAGAGTCCCGGTTGAACTTCCTTCCTGCAAGCACCGTCATGTTCATGGCTTCGAGATAGTTTTCACCCACCTCCATGATGTCAACCTCACGCACCAGCGCCTCATATTTTACAGGGTCGTTGATCCAGCTATTGGCCACATGATGTTTCGTGCCCGCTATTAGTTCAATGTCTTTGTTGGTGGCAAGCGCATCACGGTAGGTATTGTAAGCGCTTTCGTTGTTTACCCATGTGGAGATTACACCATGTGTTGCGAAACCTAAGTCATAATTTTTTTGATATTGACCATTATTATAAAACGCCACGGCCATAATGATTGCTAAAAGAGAGATTACAAATTGACCTCCTAACAGAATTCGCGTAAACCAATTCGTGCCTCCAAATTTTGCTTTGCCTTTTAAGATACTTACGGGCTCAAAAGAGGTAACATAAAATGACGGGTACCCTCCGGCCACGAGCGCAGTCAATACCAGCAGTGCAATTAGAAAACTGAAAAAACCGATATTTTCCGTGTAGCTCAATTTAAATTCGAGCCAGGGCCACAACGAATCGTAGGCAGGCACCAGCCATTCCGCCATCAACATCCCCGCCATTAAGCCGAGGAAGCACAACAAAAGATTTTCTCCCAGGAATTGTATTATCAATTGGCTGCGAAGTCCGCCCATCACTTTGCGCAGGCCAATCTCCTTGAGTCGTCGGCTCGATATCGCTATGGACGTATTTGTAAAATTGAAACACGCCAGCAACATTAGCATCGCGGCCATCACTGAAGGCACCGTAATCGCCTCGTTGGGAACTCCACCATTGAGCCAGTCGCCGTCTACGCGAGGGTTCTGTCGATTACGGCCCATCATTCCCTTGAAGTTCTCCAAATAGAACGAGGTTACCTTGAAATCTTCACGGGCTTTATTTTGTGGTTCAATAAACTGCTGGAGTTGCCGAGTTACTTCGGCCACACGCGAAGCGTTGTCGATCTGAAAGAAAGTCGTGTTCCAACGCTTCCAACTCGCCTCACTATTGTCTTGGTCTAAATTGATTTCCCAGAAATTGTCGTATAAAGCGACGGCATCGAAACCAAAGCTGGAGTTCAGCGGCAATTGTTTAAACACGCCGCCGATAGTGAATTCCTTTAAAATACGCTGGCCGTCTTTTTTGAGAATTACTTGCGTGATTTGTTTTCCGACCACGTCCTCGCGGTTGAAATATCTTTTTGCAAGCTTATCGCTAATAAAGACCTTGCTCTTGTCGTGGAAATCCGTAAACGTTCCGAATTTCAATTGATAGGTGAACAAGTCAAAAAATGCCGAGTCCGCAAAGGCAAATTGAGTTCCGAAAATTTCTTCTCCAATCCGAATGTCCGTGTACGTGGAATTGTAACGAACCACCTTCGAGACGTCTTTGAAGTTGTTTCTGACGTGGATGGCAAGTGGATTTGGGGTCATGCCATAGCGCTCATGCTTTCCCTGAAAGTCGCGCGTGAACTGGACCCGATAAATTTTTTCGGCATTCTGCTGGGTGGCGTCCCACTTGTCTGCAAAATCCCAGTTCACATAAGCCACAATACAACAAGCGATGGCAATTCCCATTCCGAAGACATTGATCAAAATGAAAAGCTTGTTTTTCATCAGCGAACGGATCGTGATGAGCAGGTAATTTTTTATCATGGGATTTGTGGGTTTGCTCTTAGACGCTAACGGGGGGCAAAGTGTTGCTTTTGTTGGTCAATAAATATGCCGTTGCGCAAAATTTTGTTTTTCGGATGAATTTTGCTGCCCACGGATCAATCGGTGTTCATGAGTGAACAGGTCCCTGTACGATTCGAAAAGAGGCAAAAAAAATAAAGTCCCGTGGCGCGGGACTTTATTCTTAACCTAAACCTAAACTATGAAGAACGAATCAGGACGCTTTCGTTCCTGAAGTCTTATTCGGGATTTCCAAGATCATCAGGACAGCGTCTTGTAAACCCTAGTGCTCGATTTTAGATATGGAACTGTTCTTTGATGTTTTCTGTCACAATCTTACCGTCGAAGAGGTTAACGATGCGGTGGGCATAATTAGCGTCGTACGGTGAGTGGGTCACCATCAAAATAGTAGTGCCTTCTTCATTCAATTGCGACAGGAGTTTCATTACTTCTTCGCCATTGGCCGAATCCAAATTTCCTGTAGGTTCATCCGCGAGGATTACTTTAGGCTTGGCAACAATGGCACGGGAAATGGCGACACGCTGTTGCTGACCACCTGACAGCTGCTGAGGAAAGTGGTTTCTGCGGTGCATGATGTTCATACGTTCCAAAACCTCCTCCACTCTTTTCTTGCGCTCATCGGAAGGCACTTTCATGTACAGCAACGGAAGTTCCACGTTTTCAAATACGGTCAATTCATCAATCAAGTTAAAGCTCTGGAACACGAAGCCGATCGAGCCTTTGCGCAACTGCGCACGCTGACGCTCTGAATATTTTGAAACTTCGTTTTCGCCAAAATAATATTCACCGCCGGTTGGGTTGTCGAGCAATCCGAGGATGTTCAGCAAAGTTGATTTGCCACACCCGGAGGGGCCCATGATGGCCACAAATTCGCCATCCTTTATTTCCATGTTGATGCTGTTGAGGGCGGTTGTCTCTACTTCTTCAGTGGTATAGACTTTTTCGAGGTTTTTGAGTTTTATCATATCGGTGAGGTTAAGAGAAAGATGTTTTGCTTTGGTTTTTAGTTTTATAAGATACTTGAATTTTTTACAATGGTTACAAAATTAAAGCTTCGTGCTTTCTTGAACATAAGACGCTGAACTTACCAAAAAGTTGCATTCGCTTTCTTAATTCAATATTAAGACCTCGTTGTTTCCAAAATTTTCATAAGATGATGTAACCACCTGGTCTCCTTCCTTAAGGCCTTCCAGCACTTCAAAGTATTCGGAACCCATCTTGCGGCCCAACTTCACTTCACGCTTCACGGCACGGTTTGTCCCTTTTTCAACAATAAATACCCAGTTGCCGCCCGTGTCCTTGTAAAATCCTCCCATCGGAAGCAACAATTCCTGCGAAGGTTGTCCAAGTTCAATTCTCAAACGAAGGGATTGACCTCTTCGTATGCCTTGTGGAGTGTCTCCCTTAAATTCCATGTCGACTTCAAAACGGCCGGCCACAATGTTTGGATAAATGTAGGTAATGACAAGGTTGTAGGTCTTGTTGTCGAAGTCAGTTGTGGCAGGCAGACCCGCAGAAATCTTGGGTAAATACAATTCATCAATGGGTACACGCACTTTGTAGCTCCCCACCACATCGACCTGACCCAGGCGCTGCGCAGTGGTTACCGCCTGTCCGATCTCCCAGTGCGCGGCCATGGTAAGTTGCCCATCCACAGGGGCTTTGATGTTCAGGTTTTCTAAAATCGTTCTTACGGCGATCAGGTTTTGTTTCATCCTGTTTTCAGACACATCGATGTCCTGTAAGTTCTGAACTCGTCCCAATGAATCTCTTTTGTATGCCTCGTAGGTAAATTTTCTACGATCGACGTTGTAGACAAAGTCCGCTTCCGTTTTTTCAAAATCCTGCTTTGCGATCAGTTTTTTGCTAAGGAGCACTTTTTGCCGTTCATATTGAGGACGTAGAATTGCGAGTTGATTGTCCACCTGCGCGAGGGTCTGTCTTTGTTCAAGATCATTTCTCAAAATTCCAAGTCTAGTATCACGCGAACGGTTGATGCTCTGCACAAGGTCAGATTCTTGCTGCAGTACGGCGATCTCCCTGTTCAAGTTTGAAATTTCGATGATTGGATCACCTTTCTTAACTACAGATCCACTTTCCCGAATGACGCGTTTGATATTTCCTCCTTCAATAGCATCCAAATAAACGGTACGAGCGGGTTCCACTGTTCCGGTCTGAGGGATGTATTCCTTGAAAAGCCCTCTCTTCACCTCAGAAATAGTGACTTTGTCTTTTTCAGTTTTGAGTGTAGAACGTCGGTCGGCAAAAATGAATTGGTATGCGATGAAAATGACAATCGCGGCCGAGCCAACATAAGTTGCCACTTTCTTTACAGTAAATCTTTTCTTTTGAATTTTCTTGTCCATGCACGAAGGCTTTATTGCTGTTTTACGATGAGCAACTAGCCAAGTTGTGTGCCAACTCAATAACCGCCTTTTCGGTATTGAAATGGCATTTTCGTGTCCGTTTTCAAGTTCAAATGTGAACGAGCCTGTCCGTATGCGGACAAAATTTTTATAGCTTTGACCCCAAAACCTTTGAATATTTCAAAAACAAAGCCTTTCAGTCCATCGGTATCAATATTGATAAAGCAATCTGAAAATCTGAGAATGAGCCAATTTGAAAATTGGAGACGTAAGTCGAATAAGGCCTCCGTTCCGATCATGGTTCTGCCAACTCAAAATCAGTGGTTCTTGCTCCATACGCATGAAATTCTCAAATCTTCAAATCCTCAAATCTTCAAATTAAAAGAATGAACGAACACAGGCAGGGAAAAATCTTAATCGTAGACGACAACGAAGATCTGCTGAAGGCAGCAAAGATTTTCCTCAAACGTCATTTCGCGCAAGTCGACATCGAAAAAAATCCGGAAAGCATACCGTCACTGATGGCCAACGACGATTATGATGTGATTTTGCTCGACATGAATTTCACCAAGGACGTAAGCAGTGGGAGTGAAGGCTATTATTGGCTACAGAAAATCCTGGACATCGATCCTTCGGCTGTGGTGGTTCTCATTACCGCGTACGGCGATGTGCAGATGGCCGTGAAGGCGATCAAAGCCGGCGCCACCGATTTTGTTTTGAAACCTTGGGAAAACGAAAAACTGCTGGCGACATTATTGTCTTCCATGCGCTTGCGTGAATCGCGAGATCAAATCCAAACGCTGCGGATCAAAAACCAAGAAATCAATCAGGCGATCAACGAAAAATTCAGCGACATCATCGGCCAAAGCCAGGCCATGCAGAAGATTTTCCAGACCGTGGAACGGGTTGCACAGACGGACGCAAACGTATTGATCCTCGGTGAAAATGGAACAGGAAAGGAAGTAATTGCGCGAGCCATTCACAGAAATTCACCAAGAAAAAATGAATCTTTTGTGTCTGTCGATCTGGGTTCGGTGACTGAAACCCTTTTTGAAAGCGAGCTTTTTGGGCATAAGAAGGGCTCATTCACCGACGCGAAAGAAGACCGCGTAGGGAGATTTGAACTGGCCAACAACGGGACCCTTTTTTTGGATGAAATCGGTAACCTATCAATGCCCCTGCAAGCCAAACTCCTCACTGTTCTCCAAAACAGAAAAGTGAGCCGCGTAGGTGCAAACAAGGAAGTACCTGTGAACATCAGGTTGATCTGCGCGACAAACATGCCGCTTTATGAAATGGTGAAAGAAAACAAATTCCGACAAGATTTGCTTTACCGCATCAACACCATTGAAGTAGAGATTCCGCCTTTGCGTGAGCGGCCAGAAGATATTCCCGCCCTGGCACAATATTTCTTGAAAAACTACAACAGCAAGTACGGAAAGAACATTTCGAAAATCAGCGAAGCCGCCCTGACGCGCATGAACAAACATTCTTGGCCGGGTAACATACGCGAACTGCAACATTCCCTGGAACGGGCCGTAATTATGAGCAGTGCTTCTGTCCTGCAACCCGAAGATTTCAATTTGAATGCAACTAGCCCCAAGGAAAACGAGGCGGGCCTCAACTTGGATGCGTTCAATTTGGAAGAAGTGGAAAAGCTGCTGATTCGAAAAGTGCTGAAAAAATACAATGGGAATATCACTCAGGCAGCTGCCGAACTCGGCCTCACACGATCATCATTATACAGAAGATTGGAGAAACATGGACTCTAAAGGTCGTCGGTCCATGGTCCATCGTCGATGGCGCCCCACGACAAAAACAAAGGACTATTGACCATCGACTATTGACCGATTATGAAAGACTTCCGCATACGTGTGATTTTCAGGGTAGTGATGTTGGGCGCGTCCGTGGCGCTTTTCGTTTTCATGATCTCCAGGCCCAATATGGTCTTTGCAGCCGGGCTCAATTTCCTGGTTCTCATTTTTCAATTGGTTGAACTCTATCGGTTCACCTCCCAGACCAACCGAAAGCTCACGCGGTTCCTCGAGTCGATACGTTATTCTGATTTTGCGTCAGGGTTTGCCGCCGACAACAAGCTTGGGAAAAGTTTTCGTGACCTGAATGAGTCCTTCAACGAAGTGCTTGAAGCATTCCGTAAGGCGCGATCCGAGAAAGAAGAAAATTGGCAGTACCTCAACACGGTAGTGCAGCAAGTTCGCACGGGCATCGTGTCTTTTGACACAGAAGGCAATATCGAGCTGATGAATGCCAACGCCAAGAAATATGTGGGTATTGGCAACCTGCAAAACATCAACGACCTGGCAGAAAAAAATCCGAAGCTTTTCGCCGCTATCTCCGACGTGCAGGCAGGAAAAAGCGCCCTGTATAAAACGAATGAGTTTCTGTTGACGCTTCAAGCTACGGAACTGCGTATCCGCGGAAATACGGTGAAGCTGGTGACGATGCAGAACATTCAGACCGAATTGCAACGACAGGAACTGGACGCCTGGCAAAACCTGACGCGCGTGCTCCGTCATGAGATCATGAACTCCATCACTCCCATTTCATCGCTTACTTCTACCCTTCGTGAAATTCTGGATCACGAACTGATCAAAAAGGAGGAGGATTATGTAATGAAACCTGATGTCGCCGATGATTTACGTGAAGGTCTTAGCACCATCGAGAACAGAAGCAAAGGGTTGATCAAATTTATTGACGCCTATCGAGAGTACACCTCTTTGCCCCAGCCCAAAATAAAAACGGTGCTGTTGAAGGAGCTGATTGACAAGATCGCTCAGTTCATGAAGCAACAACTGAAAAAGAGTTCGATCGAATTCACAAGCTCGTGCAGCTCCGAATATTTGACCATTCAAGCAGATGAAGAAATGATCGAACAGGTGCTGATCAATTTGGTGAAAAATGCAATTGAATCGCTGCTGCAAACCGGAAAAGGAAAAATAGAACTGATCGGAACCCACGATGGCCAAAATATACTGATTGAAGTTGCCGACAATGGCCCAGGAATTATCCCCGAAGCAATCAACAGAATCTTTGTTCCGTTTTTCACCACCAAGAAAACAGGGTCAGGAATTGGCCTTGCCCTCTCGCGTCAAATCATGCAGATGCACAACGGATCTTTGACGGTAGAATCGCAGCCGGATGTGAAGACGGTGTTTACACTGCGGTTCTAGGGTTAGCAGTTTGAAAAGTCAGGATCGCGCGAAACTAAGCAACGGGGCTATGTCATTTTGATCCGCCGCTTTTACAGCAGCCAAGTATTTCGTCCGAGGGTCGCGTTGCATTTCTCCCCAAGTAAAAACTGGCTGCCCAAATATTTTTCCAACAAGGATATCTGCCATTATCCGACTATGGCGTCCGTTACCATTTGAAAAACAACGAATACTTACTAAGCGATGCTTGAATCGAATGGCAATCTCGTCAGCTTCATACGTCTTATTGGCGATCCAAAAACGAGCATCATCTGTCAAAGATTTAAATGCAGGAGCTATTTGCCACCAATCAATCCCGATATTTTTGTTGGTCTTTCTAAACGTACCAGCCCAAACCCATGTATCGCCGTACATTCGTTTATGGATGTTCTTGATAAATTCTTCGGTCAGCACCGACTCGATCTTGAATGACCGCTTCAATATCCAATGCAAAGCCTGTTCGATATTTTGCTGCTCGAACTCGTCAAGTTCCTCACGAGTGGCAATCGTAGGTATCAACAAGCCTTTCATTTCTTCCTCGTCAAGAGGGGTTTGCCCCTTGTTGAGTGATGAAATTAATCCCATAAAGTTTTTGGCATCTCCCTTTTTATAGCGGCGGCGCGTTCTTGAACGGCCTGCTGTATCCTTTCCACCGTGTTCTCCTGGCCTTCTAATTTCATGGAATGAGAGGTGCGTTTTACAATTTTGGTTGCTAGTTCGTTCGCCTTTCTATCTATCAAAGCGTCTAGCGAGCCATCGTTTGCAACAAAACCATAGACGAGCTGCATGTCCAAAGCTTTCGCCGCCTCTTGCAAAGATTTAATTGTTATGGCGCCATCAGCTTCGCGTTTCTCAATAGCTCGGGCACTCTGTTTTGTTATCGAAAGTCTTCGACCCAACTGCTCTAAGGACATCCCAATAGTAGTTCGAACGGCTTTGACCCATCCAA
>DATJJP010000099.1:0-20612 GCA_035492075.1 Cyclobacteriaceae bacterium
TCGTCACTGCCATCTCTCAAAGGCACCACCTTCATCAGAGAATAAAAACCCGAAAGGGTCTGTCGCTCCACTAGAATTGTTTCACCCATAAAAGCGCGGTGAATTACCTCTTGATAATAGGTGTAGTTCTCTGGAGTGATAATTTCGCTGATTTTTTTGCCGGGCATAGTTTCTTTTACGTATCCCATTTTTTCAAGGAAATCTCCTTCGGCCAAAAGGTAACGTTCATCCCGATCTAAAATAGTGATGGCGGTGCCTGGAATATTGGAGGCCATAATCCGATAAATGCGATCTGCATCTCCCGCATCCTTCGCCTCCCTTTGAATAATAATGTCCGATAGTCGGGATTTCAAGCGGTAGTTTTCTTCCTCCAAGTCGGTAAGTCGACGAACGAGGTCTTCCTTTTTACCATGTGTCGCCCTCCAGCCAAAAAGCGTATTCACGCTGATGTTGTGCTCTCGGCACAAATCGTCAGGATTTGCCCCGAAATCTAACTGCTTCAGAATCGATAGGATCTTTTCTTCTGAAAATTCAGATGCCAACATGCCATCAATTACCGGCAAAAAATTTTAAAATGATATAGGAGAAATTCCTATGATGTCGAGACCCGCCTCACTACCCCAGTGATTGACATGCAAGCTTTGTACTAAATATGTTTCATAAGCACAGCAATCGGAGCTCGGTTGGTGTAATCCGGATCGAAGAAGCGATAAACGATAACGCCCTGCTTGTTTATCACAAAGACCGCTGGCACCGGAAGGTTCTCGCGGTTGACGTCTCCGTTAATCTCATTCAAATCGATGTTCAGTCTTTTGTATCGGTTTGCCGTTTTGTCGTCGAGTTTGTACGAGACGTCATAATTCTTCATGATTTTCAATCCGTTGTCATGCAAGATCGGGAAAGACGCACTGGTCTTCTCAACGCTTTTAGCGATGTATTCGGGCACCTCCGGCGTAACTGCCACCACGCTTGCTCCCTTCTTTGTGATCTCAACCAACGATTCTTCCATTTCTTTGAGATACTTGTTGCAGTACGGGCACCATTCCCCACGGTAGAACACAAGAACAACGCTCCCTTTTGAAAGTAATGACTTTAGCGTGACCGTATTTCCATTCTGATCTTTGGCAGCAAAGTCGGGAGCGATTTGATTAACTTGTAGTCCCTGCGGATTTTGCGCATTCGTTAGGAACGTCGATAAGATGAATGTCAGCGTAAGAAATTTGCCCAAGCGCGAAAAAGTAAGAATAGAGTTCATTGTATTTTTTTTCACAAGAACGGGTTTTATCCATGGTAAGGTTCATCCAAATACGTGCTTAAATTTGATTTGTCGGCGGTCTGACAATCACCATTCCCCTTGGCTGGACGAACGCTCTTGAACAAATTTATTTCCCCTATCGTTACTAGGTTTTCCAATTGATCATGGCAAGAATATTCATTACAGGCTCGGCGGATGGACTCGGTCTAATGGCTGCTCAATTACTAATTGACCAAGGTCACCAAGTTGTACTTCATGCGCGAAACGTGGAGCGGCGACAAGATGTGTTGAAGCGAGCGTCGCGCGCTGAAGGTATTTTAACCGCGGATGTGTCAAGTGTAGAGGAAACGAAAGAACTTGCCGAAAAAGTAAACCAACTGGGCAAGTTCGATGCGGTGATTCACAATGCGGGAGTGTATCAAGCTTCGGCAAAGGAAATTTTTGTAGTAAATACGTTGGCGCCTTATATCCTTACCTGTCTAATTCACAAGCCAAAACGATTGATCTATTTGAGTTCCGGCCTGCACACCAGTGGACGGCTAAATCTTGAGCACATTAGGCCAAACAGTAATGGCGTCAGTTATTCCGACACCAAATTGCATGTGGTGATGTTGACCCTGGCAATTGCTCGCCAGTGGCCCGAGGTATTTTGCAATGCGGTCAATCCTGGATGGGTGCCTACTAAGATGGGTGGAAAAGGTGCTCCTGACGATCTGCAAAAGGGATGCGAAACACAGGCGTGGTTGGCGGTGAGCGACGACGATGAGGCACTCGTGAGCGGCCGCTATTTCTTCCATCGAAGTGAAAGGAATCACAACCCAATAGCCGACGATGTTTTGTTACAGGAAAAACTATTGACACAACTCGAAGAAACCACCGGGATAACATTTCCGAGGTGACAGGCCGCTAATGATTAAACAAATTCATCGAGGAGAATTGACGGAGCTGGATTTCGCCATCGTAGAGAACCTAAAAAACGATACGTCGCTTCATTCTTTTATTTGACAATCCTGAATCCCAGGTAGATTCAATTCCCTTTGATCCAACCGCCGTCCACCGCCAGCGACTGGCCTGTAATATAGCTGGCTCGCTCGCTTACCAAAAATGCCGCGGCGGCCGCAAATTCCTGCGGCGTACCAAATCGCCTCATGGGAATCGTTTCCTTCACCTCATTCACCTTTGGATTTTTTTCTACAAGGTGCTTCAGTCTGTTCGTGTCAGTATATCCAGGCAATAAACTATTGACGGTAATGCCATGAGCAGCTACTTCATTCGACAAACTTTTTACCAATCCCACCAAACTTGTTCGCACGGCATTTGATGAAATTAAATTATCCACAGGTTGCTTTACGGTGATGGAGGTAATTGCGAGTATTCGGCCGAACTTCTTTTTTTTCATCCCAGGCAAAACTTGCTTGATAATATCAACTGCACTTAAGAAGAGCAGATTATACAGATTTTTCCAGTCGTCGATGCTGAATTGATCGAAGCCCCCCGCGGCAGGGCCTCCCGTGTTAGTGACCAAGATTTCTATATCTCCGAACGCCTTGACACTTTGTTCAACCAAATTTTTGCGTTGGGTTTCATCAGTGATGTCGCAGGTGAATGAAGCGACGTTGCCGGGGGAAACCTTTTGGATTTCGGCTTCTGTGGCCGCCAGTGCTTCAGCGTCGGTGCCGCAGATGACTACCCTTGCCCCTTCCTTTGCCAATTCGATAGCAACAGCTTTGCCCAGCCCTTTACTCGAGGCCAGCACTAATGCCACCTTGTTTTTTATTCCTAAGTCCATGATTGCGTTATTTCCTTAGGTAAGCATCAGAGCCATTGATCCAATCTTGGCGAGGTGGAGAGAACGTGTCGGTCTCTATCACTTTTCCGATCATCAAAGCTTTGTGGGGGCGATTGCCTTTAATAATAATCGAATCTCCTGCCTTTAAGTCGATGTGATTTTTTTCATCGTTGTCAAACCAGAAGCGAAGTGTACCTTCTTGCACTTCGGTAATTTGTTCGTTTTCGTGGGTATGCCACGGCACCGTAAATCCATCTTCAAATTCCATTCGTGCAATCATGATCTTCTCTCCATAGATAAATCTCCTTTTCATTTTCGGGTTCACTTGCTCTTCTTTGACAGCATCCCAATTGATTTTGCTCATAAGTGTTTTTGTTTTGCGATTTATAATTCCACGGGCACGAGCCAATTACGAGTGTCTTTAATCCGACCGGCTCTTAACCCATTGATTTCGTTGTACAACATTTTGCCGATGGCGCGTTCTTCGGGCAAGATCATCTTGGTGGCGCCATGCGTGATCTCAGAAATGTGCGACACCACTGCTGCTGTGCCTGACCCAAACGCTTCCTTTAAAAATCCCTTTTTGTGGGCATCCAAAATTTCGTCGATGTAAATGTCTCTCACCTCCACTTTTATCTTCTTTTCTTCGAGGATATCCAGAAAATAATTTCTAGTGGTCCCCTTTAATACGGCGCCCGAAAGTTGGGGGGTCAATACTGTGTCGCCGACGACAAAGAACAAATTCATCATCCCTGCTTCCTGCACTTTCTTAAACTCAGGGCTTTCGAGCCAGATGATTTGATCAAATCCTTTTTGTTTCGCCAGTTGGCTCGCCATCAATGAGCCCGCATAGTTGCCGCCTGCTTTCGCTTCTCCTGTACCTCCAGGTACGGCTCTCACCAATTTTTGTTCCGTCACTAATCGGATCGGAGCGGTGAAGTAAGGTTGGACTGGCCCAGTGTATATGTAAAATATATAAGAGTCTGACGGAGTAACGCCCAAAGAGCTTTCCGTCGCCACCATCGTAGGGCGCACATATAAAGCACTGCCTTCTGCGGTAGGAATCCATTGGTGATCCAACGCAATCAATGTTTTCAGTGCCTGCAAAAAAATATCTTGAGGAACAGTTGCCATGCACATGCGCTCTGCTGACAGGTTGAAGCGTTCAATATTCAAGTTGGGGCGCAACAATTTGGGAACTCCATCGGCACCCATGGTCGCTTTCATGCCTTCAAAGATGCACTGACAATATTGTAACGCTTTCGATTGCGGGTCAAGTGTAATGCCTTGATAAGGGACGATCCTGAAATTGCCCCACTGACCGTTGGTATAGTCCATCATGAACATGTGATCGGAAGTGAATTTTCCGAAGGGGATATTAGTAAAGTCGATGTCCTTCAACTTTGAGTTGTGCGTCCTGGTGATCTTGATATCCATTTTTCCGTCGATAGGTTACTTAAAGGAAATGTGGGGGCGTAAGGTTATATAATTTTCATAATTGTCAAACGGGATTTATGTAGGTATTCTTGGCCCGCGACCTGCAACCGAAACAATGAAGTAACGTTTAACCCGTAAAAATTTAAATTATGGCAAAGAAATATATTTCTGCAGTTGCTTTTTTTGCTGCGACGGTTTGTTGCGTGGCTCAGGCGGACAAACCTCAAAACAAGTTGAGCAACGACTTCTTGAATTTCTTCATTGGAAATTGGTCAGGGGATGGCGAGTTTGCCAATGGAAAGAAAATATCAGCCGACGTCACGTTCAAGATCTCTCTTGACAGCTCATGGGTGACTTATGAACATACGGACCGAGCTCCCAATAAATATAAGGCGCTTTCTCTTTGGGGCATCGACGGTGCCAATGGGCAATTCGTTGCATATTCGTTCGACAATTTTCGGGGACACAGAACTTTTGCGAGTGATGGGTGGCGCGATGGCAAACTCATTTTGACCGCCCATGAATTCTACCCCCAACGAGGTCTTTTTTTTCAGCATTTCATATATGAAAGGCTTTCCGACAGATCTTTCAAGATGACGTATGAAATAAGCAAGGACGGGATATCATGGAAACTGGGCGACTATTTGACATTTACAAAAAAATAGGGCCTTGAAAACATCAACATTTTGGGGGAAGGTCGTTCAATCAAAAATTGTCATTTTCTGAAGTTGTGCAACTCCGTGCTTTGACATCTCGTGCGGAGTGCGCGGCCAACCGTGAGAGGGTTTTGTGAAAGCACCGGCCACGCGATGAGAGTTCTGCGAAACTACGATTTCAAAAGTTACTTTGAGAACAAAGTTTGACGAGCATTTCCATATTGTCGCTCAACAGAAAAAATTCAGAACATTTTCATAGCTTAGACATACCAACAAAACTCCACCTGTATGAAACACCTTGCCTGCTTCTCACTGCTCCTTCTTCTGGGATGTCAACCAAGAGAAGAAAAATCAACTGCCTATTATGATTTACAAGAAAGCGGCGTGAAGGCGGGTGGTGTAAAGATGATCCCTATCATGGGCGGCAAGTACAAGGTCTGGACCAAACGCAACGGCAACCATCCGAAGATCAAGCTTCTCCTCTTGCACGGAGGTCCCGCTGCCACTCACGAGTATTTTGAAAGCTTCGACAGCTTCCTGCCGCAAGAAGGCATCGAGTATTATTATTATGATCAGCTTGGTTCCTATTACAGCGACCAGCCCAACGACACCAGCCTCTGGACAACCGCACGCTTTGTAGAAGAAGTGGAAGATGTACGCAAAGCCCTGCACCTCGACAGCACCAATTTCTTTTTGTTGGGCAGTTCATGGGGCGGTATCCTCGCCATGGAGTATGCCTTAAAATATCAACAGAATTTGAAAGGCCTCATCATCTCCAATATGATGGCCAGCGCCATCGACTACGGTAAATACGCCGACGAAGTATTGGCCAAACAAATGGACCCGAAAGTATTGGCGGAAGTACGCGGTATCGAGGCAAAAAAAGATTTTGGAAATCCACGGTACATGGAATTGCTCGGGCCGAATTTCTATGAGCACCACCTGTGCCGCTTTCCTGCCGCCGAGTGGCCCGACGCTGTCAACAGAACGTTCAAGCACTTGAACGGTACCATCTACACGCTCATGCAAGGACCGAGTGAATTTGGAATTTCCGGAAGGCTCGCGAAATGGGACGTCAAAGCAAGATTGCCCGAACTGCAAATCCCGACGCTCGCCATCGGAGCCACGCACGACACCATGGACCCCGAGCACATGAAGTGGATTTCTACGCAAGTGAAAAAAGGACGTTTCATCCTCTGCCCCAACGGAAGCCACCTGTCGATGTGGGATGACCAAGAACATTATTTCCCGGGGCTGATTTCTTTCCTCAAAGACGTGGACGCAGGCAGGTTGAAGTAGAGACACTTCACTCCAAAGTGACTCTACTCCGATCTCACCCGGTTGGCACGAGCAGGCAGAGCAGGTCGGTGAGAACACGGACTTCAGACGAACGCTTCCGGCAAACGCTATGAAGCCTATCTTTGACTGAGGATAATCTGCGTTGGATGATCCCACATTCGGTCGAATATGTTCCACAATCGGGCAATTCTCTTTCGAAAAACAATATCGCTGTCTATTTCCTCTGTGATGAGAGCCAAAGTTTTGGATTAATTCTTGCGGTCCTACGATTTGAAAACGATCATTAAACCTTAGTCGATATGCTCCGGAATTACTTACTCATCGCCTTTCGTAGTATCCTCAAAAATAAGCTTACCTCTTTCATCAACGTTGTGGGCTTAGCGATAGCTATGGCCAGCGCCGTCTTAATCTTTTTTTTTGTTGAGGATGAGCTGGCCTACGACAAATACAATTCCAAGTCCGACCGCACCTACCGTATTACTCGCGAGTTCATTTCAGACGACGGCTCCGTCAATCTCCGTTTTGGCAACGTCGTTGCGCCTATAGGGCCACTGCTGAAAAATGATTTTGGTGAAATTGAAACGGTGGCGCGCACACGCGTTTTTCCATTTGTGATTACGCGGGAGGAAAATGGCGAGCTAAAAAAAGTCATTGCCGAGCAGCAAACTTTCTTTGCTGAACCAGACATCTTCAACATCTTCCACTTCACTATCCTGTCAACCAGCGATTCAGTGCCGCTGGAAAACCCTCATACGGTAATGTTATCCGAAAGAACGGCAATCAAGTTTTTCGGAGACGTTGATGTGGTTGGCAAACGGCTGCGGGCAGGGAATCGCTTAGACCTCGAGGTGACAGGTGTTTATCAAGACCTGCCGTCTCAATCGCACTGGCACCCGGATCTAATGATCTCCTTCAGCACGTTGAACGATAGCACATTCTACGGCCGTAAAAAATTGGAGACGCAATGGGGCAACAATCAATTTGGAACCTATGTTGTTTTAGAACGCGGGGCTGATCCCAAGAAATTAGAGACGCAACTGCCTTCCTTTCTTGATCGTCACCTACGAGTTTTCAGACAAAACAAATGGGTAGTGCCCGAAGAAAAGGTCGCTTCAAAAACCAGTGCGCTTCGAGTACAAAAAGTGACGGACATCCATCTGCGCTCGGCCATGGATGATGAGCTCGAGACAGGGGGCAACATCAACAATGTGTACATGATCAGCACCATCGGGTTCTTTATCATTCTAATCGCTTGTTTCAATTTTGTAAATCTTTCTACGGCCAGCTCCTCCAATAGAGCGAAAGAAGTTGGGTTAAGGAAAGTGGTAGGTGCATACCAACTTCAGTTGATCTATCAATATTTAGGTGAATCCATTCTCACCGCATTACTGGCATTGATACTTGCGCTCGGATTTTCCTCTACCGTCCTTCCATGGCTCAATTCTTTTACTCAAAAAAATCTCTCCCTTGATTTAATTGCGCAGTGGCCAGTGTTGTTGGTTCTCTTTGCCTTTACCTTCGTGATTGGAATAGTGGCCGGAATTTATCCCGCATTTGTACTTTCCGACTTTAAGCCGGCAGCGGTATTGAAGGGCAAGACGGGTTCGATCAAATCCAGGGCCACGCTTCGCAAGGTTTTGGTGGTAACACAATTCACGATTTCAATTGTGCTCGTCATCGCTACCGTGATCATCAAAGAGCAGCTCACCTACCTGAACACTCGGCCCCTGGGGTACAAGCGCGACCAAGTGGTTATACTTCCGTTTTTCCGGGAGCTTCGCCCTAATTATGATGCCTTTCATAATGAACTGACAAAGAATTCTTTTATCGCCAATGCCTCGTTGTCTTCATTGGTGCCCACCAATCGCCTGGTGGATTCGTATGGTGATGCCAAAGTAATGCAAGGCAACAACTTGATCGACCCCAAAGTGAATTTCAGATCTGTTGCTGTGGATGAAGATTTTATCGACACCTATGGAATTACACTCAAGGCGGGAAGAAATTTTTCAAAGCACATTCCCACGGATGACTCGCTGGCTTTTATCATCAATGAAATGGGTGCCCATGCCTTGGGCTGGAAAAATTATGCCGACAAAGTCAACACGGATTTTCAATACGCAGGAGTGAACGGAAAGCTGATCGGCGTGGTCAAGGATTTTCATTTCGAGTCGCTACATCAGCCCGTCTCACCGATGATCTTCGTGATAAAAAAAGACAATTTCGATTATGTCTCCGTTCGGGTTTCCGCCAATGACATGCAAGCCAGCCTAAACTATTTGGGTAAGCTCTGGAAAGAATATCTCCCGAAAAGGCCATTCGATTATGAATTCGTGAGTGAAAACTATCAGCATCTGTATCAGGCCGAGCGCAGAGAAAATCAATTGTTCACGATCTTCTCAAGCATGGCAATATTTATTGCATGCATGGGGCTGTTCGGACTCGCCACATTCAATACGCTACAACGGTTCAAAGAAATCGGTATCAGAAAAGTGTTGGGCGCTTCCGTGATCAGCATTCTTCAATTGCTTTCTTCCGAGATTCTTTTGCTAGTGGTGGTTGCCAGTGCCATGGCCTGCCCGCTGGCCTGGTACGCGATGAGTAGATGGTTAAATTTATTTGCCTACCACGTCGAAATGAATTGGCTGGTTTATCTGGCGGCCACCTTTTTTGCTGTTCTTGTTGCCCTGATCACCATTAGCACACAAACCATCCGCGCGGCAATGACCAATCCAACGAATACACTTAAGTACGAGTGAGGAGTGATGTTTAAAGCCAACTGCCTGTGGTTGGTGTTGTCACCAGCCGGAGGCACTCTCACAGCCATCCAGATATTATCCTGCAATTCCCAACAGGATTTTATTTCTCTTAGTCACCGTCATCAAATCGTTTGCATTTTTCTTTCTTCGCGACACGAGCTTTCTCGAAACCCAAGTCTATTGCCATAGAGAGATCAAGACACCCGCTCTCGATTTGCTGTAAACCGATCTTTGCCATTCCTCTCCAATAATAGGCTTCTCCGAAATTCTCATCGTTAATCAATTTTGTAAAGTCTTCGATGGTTCCTGGGTAGTCTGCCACCTTGTACCTTGCGCGGCCCCTTTTTAAGTATGAGTCATGAATTAAAAAACCTTCCTCTAATTTGGGATCGTTTTCAATGGCCTTGGTATAATCTTCGATCGCACCGCGATAATCTTTCAAACTATCCTTTGTGTCTGCTCGATTGAAGTATGACATTCCATTTGGATCAAGTTCAATTGCCTTTGAATAGTCCGATAACGCGGCATGCAAATCGCCAAGGGCGTGATAGACGAGCGCTCTGTTGTGATAAGCGCTTGGATTTTTAGCGTTCATCTTAATTGTCTCAGAATAATCCAGAGTGGCCCCCTTGTAGTCCCTCTCTCCCTGCCTTATAAGGCCCCGATCAAAGTACGCTGTCGCATTTTTAGGGTTGAGTTCAATTGCCCTTGATAAGTCCATGAGGGCTCCTGTGGTGTTACTGGTTTCATATCTCAGCATGCCTCTCCCGACGTAAGCATCGTCACTTTTTGGATCGAGCGTGATTGCGTTATCATAATTGGCTAAGGCTCGCTTCCAATCCCCTTGATTGCGCTTTATGTTTGCGCTGTCAATCCATTTGATTACAGCAGGATCAAGTTCTCGTCGCATGTTTGCCGGATTCTTTTTTGAACCACAGTTCTCAAGGAAGAAAAGAACAAAGGCGAAAATAATGAGTTGTTTCATGGAAGTTGCAAATCCAAAATTAATGGAAATGCTATGGAAGTGAAGGCATTGGATCCGCTTCGTCGCATACTCTGCGTGGCAGGAGACGGTGCGCGGACAGAGGGATTTCAGGCACACCCTCACAGGCTGCCATTGATCACAAAAAGTACAAGGCACACCAGTTCCAGCACGAGCATTACAATATGAAGCACATAAATGGAAAGAAGCGAACCACGCCAATACTTTCGTCCATAGCCTAGTTGCCTATACGGAAACAGCGCTACGACCAGCCCCAAAACAAAGCCGCACACAGTACATGAAAAGGCAAACGCCTCCAGCGCCCATAACAAGCGTTCATTGAGAGGTCTGCCATCAAAAGGAAGAACACCAAATATGATCGTATTGATCACGATAAGAATCGGAATTCGAATCAAATACTTTTTGTAGTCCGATTTCAGTGCCGGAGCAGCTGATTCAGTTTCGGTAGTGAATTCCATAGGATGAAATAGGGCAGGAAATTATGGAAAAGTTTTCGGTCTTCGCAAGGTATGCTGCGAAACCGTGCGTCAAAGTGCAGAGTCTCCGAAGTGGGAGGCTCTGCGGGAACCGAGGAACATCATTTCAAGTTGTTGGTCATCGCACGATAAACGAACCATTGAAAAGCCAACGCTGAAACAAAAAACAAAATAGAAATAGGCGAAAAATATTCGCCTGACTGAAAAAAATAACGAAGGGGTAAAACAACTATGTTACCGATCACAATTGAGCACAAGCCAATACCTAATCCCAACAGGAAAAACAGCCAGCCTTTTTTGCCATTTCTCTTTGCCCACCTGCGAAAAAAAAAGGCAGGAAGAAAAAATGCAGTCAATAACGCCAAAAAAAATGCCCATGCTTCCAAAACTTCAAAAAGTTGAGAATTACTTAGCGGCTCGTCTACCATTTTTCAGG
This sequence comes from Cyclobacteriaceae bacterium, assembly GCA_035492075.1. Taxonomy (GTDB): domain Bacteria; phylum Bacteroidota; class Bacteroidia; order Cytophagales; family Cyclobacteriaceae; genus ELB16-189. The sequence goes on from DATJJP010000099.1 coordinate 11,108, forward strand.
AATATGAATTGGAGCGTGAATCTAATAGATCTTGTTGATTCGTCGCCTGCTTGAGGTTATTTATAACCGCTGTCTGCCTTCACATACTCTGCGGCGACGGACGGGATACTCTACTAGGACGGAGAAGGCAGATGTTGCCATAAGATACTCACCTTTCAAAAGTCTTTGTCACCTTGCGTGTACTTGAGGCAATGCCAATGTTATATCCATAATAAAGAGAGATCGTTACCCGATCCACTTTTTCAGCTTCGGGGATTTCCTTTCTTATGATGTCATAGCATTCTTTAAACAAACTTGAATTGGTGCTGGCCTCCTCCTTGTTACTGACTCTCACGGTGATCGAAACAAAGGTGTACGTTTCACTCGGTTCATTAGGTCTGCTGTAGGTGGTCCTACCTGACTTAACTTCATTCACAATTATTACCCCCTCTTTGTCTTCAATTCTCTTTTTCACTTCGAGTAGTTCGTGAAGACGGTTTTCTGTGAACGTGGTGTATAACCCCATTCCAATCATCACTGCCCCAATGGCCGCAATTGGAATAATCTTTTTTAAGCTTCTGTCATTCAATTCATCTACCTGTATTTCTGACACGTCCTGGTTCGTCACAATGCTTGGCACCAGAAGATCGTGCAGGCACCTTCTGGATTTATTTACAAGGATGAAATAGAGTGACGCAAAGAAACTCAAGACAAGGAGCATCACGACGACAATCATCCCATCGCCGCTCGAAAATATTTCCACATTCATGATGGGAAAGAAAAGGATGAACGATCGCAGCAGGGATTTTTCGAAAGTCAGGTATTGCCCATGGAGGTCCGTTACTTTTGCTCCGATAACCATCTTCCCCATCGACTGCCCCTTGCCGATTTTGCTTTGCAGCACCGAGAAATATAAAATCGTGACGGTGCTCCCTACCAACGTTCCATAGCTGCCCAACGAAACATAAAAATCCTCAAGGAAGAGTCCCGAAATATATCCAACGATGCCGAGGGCAACCATATCGATCAAAAGTGCCAGCGATCTTTTGAAAATCGAAGGCCTGAGTTTCTTATCCATGCTAAGTTTCATTTAGGTAGCGTGCAATGTAAAACGGCTGATGTTTGTTTGCAATGAGCAGTTCCACCAAACATCAGCCGTCATGTTATGAGCAGCTCAACAATGACACCGACAGGCCCTTGAACTTGGACTACCTCATCAACTCAGCATTGGCAATCCAAAGAGCCAGGTAGGGATTGGTGCTGCCTTTGCGTTTGACAAAAATAAAAAAAGGCTTATCGAAGATTACGTTCTTGGGTTTGCGCTCTTCGTCTTGCACAGGTGCACTGAACACCACCTCTGCCGCCCCAACACTCTCCACCTCCACTCCCTTTTCATCTATGGCGAAAGCAGTCTGTTGAGTAAGGTCCATTACTTCAAGGCGCATGCCTCGGGCATGAATCACCTTCTCTTCCATCGTTGGATAATCCGTTTTTATATCGAATCGAATTTTTGGAATGAGGAGCCTATCCTCGGCAGCGAAATCATATTTCCACAGGTTCTTGCCGCTTCCAATCTCCGCATCTCCTTCTTTCCTATTTTCCTCCAGTGCACGGACAGCCTCACGCAGCGTATGAAATTTTGTTTCGGTCTTGAACAGCAATATTTCTTGTGACGGTTCTTTGGGAAGCAGGCCCACAACCACATTGTTATCATCCTTGTAATAGCGAACGGTAGCGGATCCTTCAATCGCTCCCTTTCCTCCGAAGGCCGACACTTCTTTTCCGTCAAACACCAGTTCGGTGACATAGCTCGTCAACGGCAAGATGAACGGCAACGATTTCTTGAACGCTGCCTTTACATGAATTGAATTATAAGCGACTTTGAACGAAGAGGTGTAGTCATTCTTCACGAGCGTGTTCTCAAAATCCTTTGAGCGATCGAACAAATACAAATCGCGATCCATGACACTGTCGACCTCCATTGAGCCCAGGGCGTTTCGCACATCATTCCACGCGAGCAATAAGGCGGGGGAATAAATTGCATTTTTGTTTTCATGGATTTCGCCGACAAGTGTAGTGACGAATTCTGTCTGTGTGAGTTCAGCGAGCGCGTGAGTTCTCCTTTGTGCGTTGAGGTTCGCTGCAACAGCAAAGATCAAAACCGGAACCAAGGTTCGGAATGGCATGAGGCAAGGTAGAAATAATTTGAGGTTGATGGCAACCCGTCGTTGGTGTGGTGGACAGCATGCGCGCAGATCACCAACCACCGGCGGAGTCACGTTGGTGACCCACATCTCTTCCTAACGTGCAACGCCACCGAGGGCGGGTACCTAAGATCATTTCTGCAAGGTGATTTGTCTTGGTATGATGTGAGTATCTCCCAATACTTCGGCCCTCGAAAGAGTAGCCCCGACCTTCAGGTCGGGGATTAAAAATCAGCCATACGATCGCGTCGACTACAAGATTGCGACGAAATGCCAATTTTATCCGACGCGGAGAGCTCGCACGTTGTTCAAAGATCATCTTACCATAGGGCCGTGACGTGACAATGGATGAAATAATTTTATACGTGGCGCTGTTCTTCTTTCATTATTAATCCGTGGCGCTGTTCTTCTTTCATTATTAATCCACGGCCTGAAGGCCGCGGCTACTTAGAATGCTCTTTCGGCCAGGGATGGAGCGGCATGTTTGAGCCCGAATTGGAATGTGCGGCTAAGCCATCGTTGGTGTGGTGGGCACCATGCGCGCAGATCACCAACCACCGAGGAGTCACGTTGGTGACCCACATCTCTTCCTAACGCGCAACACCAACGAGGGCTTAGAGGTCGGTGACAACATCGACCTCAGGGAGTGGAGAGGGAAGGCCTGATCATCCATTTTGTTATCCAAATAATTTAGAACGACCACTTAGTAGATTTTCGATTTATCCAACCAAAGGGCGATTATGTTTGAGCCATGCCTCCACCAAAAGGTAAACCAAAACCTAAACCACATGTAAGTATGCAAGAGAACAGAATTTCAATCCAAATCTCCGTACAGGAGCTTCAGATGCTGATCACCCACATCGGGTCCGTCAATGCGATGATCGGGTCGCGACTAGTGACGCTCTCAGACGAAGAGCGCCAGACGCTGCCAAAAATGAAAGACGGCACGGTGGCTTTTGTGCAGAAAGCATTGGATTACTGCCAAACCAACCCGGAGTTTGTACCTGTATATATCGGAGTCGGCGACTTGGAAATCGACCTGACTGCCGTTAAGGATCTAATGCGAATTTTCCGTCCATTGCAGCAAATCACGCAAGCCGTCGAGGATTCCATGATGCTTGCAGGTAGCGAGGCGTATGTCGCAGCACTCGCCTACTATAATAGTGTGAAGCATGCCGCAAAGATGAAAGTGCCGGGAGCCCAAAAAATCTATGATGACATGTCTGCACGGTTTAATAAGTTCGGAAAGAAAAGAAGCGCCGGCGACGGGCCCGCGCCACAGCCTTAAGTTGCGGCAAAAAGAAGGCTCGGCGCCTTGAGCATGAGTCGTCCTATCGATACGGTGGGACGACTTACTTTTTTATAGGCATTCCTGCATTTCCGATAGGTTGGAGCACATAATTGATTGGGCAGTGTCTTGGGCGAGCTACCCAAGAACCCCGAAAACCTGCCCCCGACCCCCGACGAGCTACCTAAAAACCTCAAAAACCTGCCCCCGACCCCCGACGAGCTACTCCATACCCCCAACGCACCATTCAGAGCGACGAAAACAGGAACTTTAAGACGATGCGCCGGCCTCAAGAGTTTTTTGCAGAACCCTTCGTTGCTCAGGAGAGCGAAGAATCCCGATGCCGCACTTCACTTCCCAACGCTCAACGATCGTAGCGAATGAGGCGTCTTGGTCGTTCATTTTCTTTTCCACCCGTCAGCCCTTGTCCAGACGACTCGATGTCGGCCGTCCTTCGGATCAAAAGTCATATTCATGTACGGATATCCGTGGATTTTATATCCTGGTTTGATCAGCGCAAAATACCAAACCGTGTTCAGCGTGTCTTTAGTAGAACCAGCAACAATCGCCTGTGTTCCCCTGGGAACTTTTCCTAACTGATTACCAGGTAGTGCCAACATATAATCCCAGGGTGCATCAACCGCGGCTGGCTCGGAACGAACAATCAAAGAGTCTTCTATACTCTCGACATTGAACGCATCATACGTAGCCGGCGATGGTGTGCGATCGATCAGTTCGCAATCGAATCTCTTAACGAAAGTCACTGCTCCTCCATCATAATTTATGTCATAGATTGAATAACCCTCCACGGCCGGGCCGCCCGTGCTGATTATAGAATTCGTGTAAAGCCTTCGGACTTTTTTGTCCACTTTATCCATGTCGATAATTAGACATTGTTCCGAAAATCGAGCAGTGTCGCCAGTAATAGCAACAATCGAATGCGTGGTGAGAACGCCTGGTCCTGAATAAATAAAATCTTTCTTTCCATCGTTATTAAAGTCGACGGCAAAAACACTTTCCAAAAAAGCCGAGTCGCCACGGTTAAGGAGATAAGGGAAATAAGATTTGACAAAGGCGTACTTTTCTTCATCAGTAGCCGCCATCTCGATATCACTCAAACGGGACTCGGCAGAAAACAATCGTTGATAGGCATTTGCCTTGAGCGAGTCCAACTTGGGTGCAATTGATTCCTCTTTTTTTGAACCTACCTTGCAACTATGTAGAAATGAAACTACTAGGATGAATAAAGTAAACGGTCGCATGGGGGAATATTTTATCAATGTTTTAAAACTAATTGTAAAAACTCAGATATCCAGAGGTGTCTCTGAAATACTGATCGTGAATTTGCTTAGTATGACTAAGCAGAAGAGCCCTTGCATTTTCTTTCCTTGCACACGCAAGCACATGTATACTCAATTCAGTATATACTCATTTACCTATTTACATCGCTTGCCACCAAACTTTACTTTTGATTAAACAACGATCCAGTGAAATCATCAGCGATCAAACGAAGAAAAGACGCCGACCTCTGCATCCTCCTGATCCGCGAAGAACTAAAAAGCCGAAAGTTCTTCAGCCACCTACACCAAGCAGGACTTGAAGGCAGCATCTACCAAACCGACTTGAACGAAGCCATCCTCACCCTCCTCGGCATCACCGATCCCACCAACGAAGTTTATGATTTCTACCACCGCCTCATGGAAAAACACAGCACCGAACTCACCCCCGAAGAAAAAGACATGACACTAAAAGCGAAGGTGGTGTGGAGGAAGTTGATGATGGTGAGGGGGTAAATACAGGTCTATGACAATTGATTCGCCGCAGGGTCTCCGTTTCGGATGTGCGGATGACTAAAACGCAGAACGCAAAGTTTTGGAAGACAGTGAGGGCCAGCGAGCGCAGTGTCCCCGAGACGGGAGACTCTGCGTGGAAGCGAAGGCAAAGGTCTTCGGAGACTAAAAAGAAGAATAAAAATCACAACAACTAAGGAACCAACCCCCTATTTATTTTCTTAGCCACTTTATAGAATTCATTAAAATGTTCCCGACCAGGTTTTGCCATTTTTTTGAATTCATCCAAGTATAATTTCTTTAACTTGGATTTCGCGTTTTTCACTTCTTCCTTGTTTTCCGAAAAAAGGGCCTGAATCAAGCCTGAATTTTCGCCGTTAACTTTATTAACAACTGATTCAGGCAACAGCCCTTCAATGTTTCTTTTTCCAGGTTGATCAAGGCCGATGACAAAATAATCCTGGTCTAAAACAAAGCCAACTCGATCAAGATTGGGCTTAACTTGGTCATAAGTATCCATGTCGAGCGTAATTATTACGTTGGAAAATCTGTTCTTAATAAATTTGAGCAGGATAGTATTTGTTAAGAATCCAAACCCATCATAAGCATATATCTGACCTTGAAAATTTAGCTTGTTGTCATTGTGGTGGGTCTGTCTTAGTAATTCAAAATACTCTCTGTCGATCTCTCCCTCGACGAAAAGCAACGAGTTTTCTTGGCTAAAAAAGGCCTTTTTCAACGACTCAAATTCGGGTCCTATCATTCCTAGTGCATGCTCGAACGGTTCCCTCCAGTTTTTCTCATGAATTGCCTCTATATAAGTATCACGAAGCTTGTTGTAGCTTGACCTTCTTTTGACTAGGATATTTGATTTGGGGTTGATATGGCTCAATAAGTATGGGCTGTGGGTTGTGGCTATTACTTGAATTTTCAATTCCTTTGAAAGATCCTGCAAGACTCTCCCAAATTCCGCCTGAGCTAGTGGATGAAGAAATGACTCAGGTTCCTCAATGACTACAATTGGCGTGATTTTATTTAACTCATCTTCAATCTCAATCTGTTTTTTTGCGTTAAAAATACTGGTGATTATAAGCGTCCGATTCTTCGTGCCACTTCCCCATTCTTCCAACGGCAGTTCGTATTTCTTATCACCGAGGTATATTTCATAGGGGATCTGATTGATGTCCATCTCAAAACCACTGTAAGAAAGGCCAACATTATATTTATCTTCAAATCTGCCAATGAGTGTCTCAAGTTCCTGTTTGTGCTTATCAGCGACTTTTGAAAGTTCCCTTTGGATCGACCTAACTTTAGATTCAATTTTGTTTTTTGTCGTGCTACTGAGGTTTTCGAGATAACCATGATTAGTGCGATGTCGCCTCTCTATTTGCGTAGAGTTATGAAATATTAAAACCTGTGAGGTTTGTATCCTTCTTAAAATCTCGGCAATACGAAAGCTGTCCTCTACCAAACCTCCATTAACTCTAATTTCAGTTTCACTGTCTTGAGGTTTGCTCGCAATGGTAAAGAATATATCAAGTATTGTGTCCTTGATTTGTTCACTAGTATGTTTTGGTTGATTTCCTTCAGATCCTATTAGATTCAGGAATTTAATGAGACCGATATCCCCTTCCTTGGTCAACGAAATCGTGAATCTCAGCGATATGGGATCTTTCGTTGATTTTGGCTTCCAAACAGGATAGTCAGTGCTATAGTTTATTCGTTCGGAAAACCTGAATGTCCGGACCAGGTTTAAAATAGCCCTCAAAATATTCGACTTTCCCGAGTTATTTTTGCCACAGATCGCAGTATAATAATCCTCAAAATCAATGGTCATGTCCTCTATTGATCTATAATTTTTTATTTCCACTCTAGAGATTTTCATATCTGTTAAGGTTACAGGGATGTGCAATGATAACTCGTGCAACGTAGACTATGGCTTCCGTCAAGTGGTCCGCAATAAATTGAATTTCATTATCCCAATTATAGATGTTAAAGCGATCGCTCATAGACACTTTAAATTTAGCGAGGAAATTTCATTGTGAATGTAGGCATAGGAAGTACTCCTATTTCTACACGGTGGGAGTATCTCCCAATACTTCCGCCCTCGAAAGAGTAGCCCCGACCTTCAGGTCGGGGATTAAAAATCAGCCATACGATCGCGTCGACTACAGGCTGGCGATGAAATGTCAATTTTATCCGACGCAGAGGGCTCGCACGTTGTTCAAAGCTCATCTTACCATAGCGCCATGACGTGTCAATGGATGAAATAATTTTATACGTGGCGCTGTTCCTCTCTCATTACTAATCCACGGCCTGAAGGCCGCGGCTACTGAGAATGCGCTTTCAGCCAGGGATGTGAGCGGCACCCCCGCGATAGGCGCGGGATAAACTGGAATTTACTATGAGGTGTTTCCCTTCCCTTGATGTCGGACCGACCAAGATCTCCGATTTTCGATTCATCATTCTTCTTAAAGAACAAAACGTTTGATGGTTTAAGGTCTTGATGTGCAATTGCCTTAGCATGCAGTTGACTCAAACCTTTAGCAATGCTATGAAGTGACCTCAAAATCCATAACGGCTCGTAGCTCTTTTGGTCATTTAATTTGTCTCTCACACTGCCTTCTGCGGCTTCAAATATTAAATAAGGCACTGGGTAAAACTCTTGTTCAACTCCGTCATCAACATAATGCACTTCGCCATGATCAAGAATTCTTATAATTTTTGTCATTTTCCCGTGAGAACAGATTTCGAGCAACTCTCGCTCGAAATTGTGCGCAGTAGTCAGTTTTTCGAGTTCCTTCATGAAATCTGAGGTTCTAAAAGCTCGAGATAAATTGCAAGCTTTGAGAAAAGCGATCTCATTGTAGCCATTAGTGTTCCTTTGGACTTTATAAGAGACCGAAAAGTTTCCTCCAGACGTGTTCTTAAGCCTCACTTTGCTTATGACCTTCCAACCGTTATTCAATTCTCGTCCTTCAAGATCACCTGAGATATCCTTCATATGGTTTCCGTTAATAGCCTACATTTCTATTGTCTATCTAAAGTTAACTGGTTTGACGGTATGTAACCAAAGTCAAGTATTAATCACCAGATTTTGATTCGTCGCAAAGTCTCCGTTTTCGCAGTCATGCTGGTGTTGTGCGCAGGAGGTGAAAGGCTCACCAACAACAACCAACCTGACTGTTTGGATTTTGTGAAGAATACTTAATGATCTTCCTCACAACAAAGTCGTACCCGCGGGCAACTTGGCTTGGATCGCTTTAAGGCCGTGCGCCACTCCTTCTTGAATTGCTTTCTTGGCATCGCCTTCCAGATGGCTCGCCACATAGTGAACCATATCAAGGAGTTTGATCTCTCGCATCAGCTCAGTGGCAATCCCTTCAACGTGAACAAAGGGCGCCGGGTCGGGTCCGGGATGTCGGGGGTAGGCCGCGAACACATAGGTGGGCCATTGGTTGTAACAAATACACAGCTCACGCGTGACGCCGTTGATCGTGAGCTTAAAGCAGCGCTTGGGAACTCCTTCACCGCAGTCCATAAGTTTTGGGGGTTAAGTTTGATAATTGGTTTTGGGTATACCTAAGATCATTACTGCGATGTGATTTGTTTTGGTGCGGTGGGAGTATCTCCCGATAGGGTTGGGAGGAGGGGGGAATTTAGAATGTTGAATGTTGAATTTAGGAGATAGGAGATAGAATCGGGAATATGGGATCAATCCGTTTGTTCTATCTTTGTGTAAATGAGCTTGAAATATGAATTACAAAGTATCATTTCAGGAGCTGGCCGAAATTCAAAAACAAATCTTGTTGAAGCAGCAGCCCACTACCTTGGACAAAGCAAGGAAGCAGGTAGAGACACTCAAACGAACGAGTTCTCAAAAGATCAAGAAACAAAGGAGCTGAAGGATTGGATTCAAGCCTCTAATCTGTGGTTTGACAAGGTAGATGAATCCAGGTTTATAGCCAGAGGCGCAGAACAACGTGTGTACTTGGCAGAGGATGCGAGGTACGTTATCAAATTAAATGATTCCATTTTTTACGAACACTGGCTCGACTATTTTCACAACTTGTTAATTCACAATTTTCTATTTCCGCAAACAGCATACGAACTGATTGGCTTTTACTCGGAAACCGACGTTTTGCATGCAGTCGTCAAACAACCTTTCATTGAAATTACCGAGCCTACTGATACAGCAGCAGTGAAAGAGTTCTTATTGGCCAATGGATTTGAGTTAAAGAAGA
>DATJJP010000100.1:0-85411 GCA_035492075.1 Cyclobacteriaceae bacterium
GCTCCCCAATAATAGGGATCTTTGAACTTCAACATCAGTTGCTGTTGAGCTTGCTTGAATGCTTTGAGTTTGCTGCCACCCTTTGAGAGGTTGGTATAAAAATTTGTCATCAGCGCTTGCGTCGCGGCGTCATCGACTTTCCATAAACTCATGACAAGTGCTTTCGCTCCTGCCACAATGAATGCACGCTGCAGTCCGTAGACGCCTTCACCTGCGCGGACATCACCAAGTCCTGTTTCACAAGCGCTCATTACGAGGAGGTTTGTTCCGTTCAGATTCAGATTCATCGCTTCGTAGGCCGTGAGCACCCCGTTGTCATTACTTTCTAGGTTTGGCAGCACTTCGCCCGACATCGTTTTTGCGGCACCCGCCAACAACAGACCTGACCGCAATAGTGGATTGTCTTTTGCATTTTCAGATGCAACACCCACGGCTCCATCTTCCAAAAAATATCCATGCGTGGCAATATGAACTACCGCTGGTCCTTTCAGCGATTTGATTTTTGTCTCCGTGGCTTCGTTTTGTTCTGAAAGCGCTACTTGATAACCTGTTGTTTTCAGGATTCGTGAAATACCTTCTACTTCTGTTTTTGTTCCGGGCAAAGCGGCGATGGATGTGCCTCCATAATCGGGGAACCCTAACAGGAATGCGTCTTTCCTCGGGGCAGTTACTTTTTGGTTTTTAAGCCCAATCAGGTCTTTTGAGTTGCCAATAATTGCAAAGTCATATTTGTTTATCAGGAAATCTCCTCCTGTCTTTTTCAAGGTATTTAAGTTGAGTTGATTGTAAACACCATCTGGAGAAAGGTATATCGTTTTTTTGCCAGTGAGTGCAACTTCGATTCGAGCCCAGAATTGATCGTAGGAGTATTGATCATCTGCCTTTTGCTTGATCGAATTGCGATAATATTTGGCGTAGCGAGTCTCTAGTTGATTGCCGTTGTCGAGCACAACCAATTTTGGTTCTGTTGAATTTTTCGTCAACAGGAGCGCTGCATATTTGGAATCGTTTGTGAAATCTTTTTCGAAGGAACGAATGCGAATCACCTCTACAACCGCTTCATTGTCGGCCAACAAAGGGGAGATTTTATTGAAAGTAATTCGATCCGCTATATACCCTTGAGCAAAATCAGTCGATTTTTGAGACAGCGCACGCTCCATGTCATTGGCTTCTTGTTCCAGGGCCGCCAAGTCAATTTTCTGATCGACGAGTTCATCCTTTGAAAGTGAGTAGTATCGCGCCAATGATTCTTTTTTGTCCAACCAGGCGGTATAGTCCTTGATAAGATCTGCGTTTCCACTACCAAGGATGGCCTGCTTAATTTTGTTGGTTGAATTTAAAAGCAGTGCTTTTGTGGCAATCTGATAATTGTACATATCATTTACAATTGCCGAATTGGTTGCCTGTGCATCGAGACAGTAATTAAAGAAGCGTTGGAAGCGAGGCTGAAGCACGTCCCAATATTTTGTCTTCTCAGCTTCGCTCATGGGAGGGAAGAAGCGGTCCACAAAATCCAAAGACTTGTTCATCGCGGATTGCAGATTGGTATACGCCTTCGCCATGTCCCCTTTTTTCCAAAAGAGAATCCCCAAGTCCTCTTCTGATTTTACGTAATCTGGATGATTGACATCGAGTAGTGTAGCCCTCGCATTTAATGACTCCGTCAGTTTTTGTTCGGCCTCGTCAAATCGCCCCTGTATTCTATAAAAATTGCCCAAGTCGTTGAGCACTTTGGAATAGCCAACCATGCTCCGTGTTTTGTAAACACTCGCCGCCTTCACAAAATAGCTTTCTACCTTGTCCAGTTTGTTCATCTGAATATAGAGTAGCCCCAGATTGTCAAGGACACCGGCATAGTAAGGGTTATCTGAAAATGCTTTCAACGAATTCTCCAATTTCAAATAAATAGATTCGGCGTCGGTCAATTTTCCTGTTTGCTGATAAAGAAGTGCGAGGTTGGATTGGAATCCGACCGTCGTATGATCATCTTTTACGTTCAGCTGGTCGAGAATAGCTATAGCTGCTTTTGATTTGTCAATGGCTTGGTCAACCCGTCCGATTTTTGCGAAGAATATGGCTTGGTTATTTAGCACAGTGGCATACTCCTGACTTTTTTCGCCTACTTGCTCTTTTACAGTTTGAACGGCGTCCTGAAAAAATTGCTCTGCCTCATTGTATTGTCCGAGGTCTTGATTCAGCACTGCATTATTGTTCAAAGAGGCTGCATATGCCTTGCTTTTTTTGCCCAATGTTTTTTCTCTGATGTCAAGTGCCTGCGGTGTATATTTTTTTGCCAAGTCATAGCGCCCCATCGTGGCATAAAGCAAACCCATGTCTGCGATCACTTTGCTATAGTTGATGTTCCCGGTCAAACTATTTGATTCGTACGATTGCTTTGCGGTGATGAACGCCCCTTCGGCAAGTTTAAGTCGTTTGCGATCGTAAAGCTCTTCGGCGACATCCAAATCGCCCCTGCTTTTTTGTTCAGGTGTAACGTCAGATTTGTTTTTCAGGCCAGTGTCACCAGAGTTGAGGAGAATATCCGCCTTTTTGATCGCGCCTTCTTTCGAGTCCCGAATACTCATCATGCCAGAGTTATCAATCACTGAAATGGCATAATTGAAATCAGAAGAGTCAAGTTTTGCACGTTCAGCTTCAAAATTTTTCAAGGCCTGACCTTTGCCTTTGTCAACCGCCTTCTTCAATCCTTTTTTTACGAGATCGCCGAATTGTGCCTCGGCAAAAAACGGTAGCAACAGAGTGGCAGCGATGATTACCTTGATTTTCATTTGGATGTTGTTTGTGTGATGCGGTGTCAGTAATTCAGTTTAAATTTCCGTCAAAAAAGTGTAATGGTAAAGTTCTATCGCAATTTATGCGAAGCTGTGGTGCAAGCGCTTGAGTCAATTTTCAATGAAAATCGCTATGCCGATAGGGCGTTAGAAAAGTTGTTGAAGCAGAATCCTCGTTGGGGCTCGCGAGATAGGCGTTTTATAGCTGAAACGACCTATGATATTGTTCGCTGGTATCGTCTGCTCGGATATTTATCCGATACGCCGAATGATTTTTGGCGATTGATGGGAACTTGGTTTCTCTTGAATAAAAACCCAGGCCTGCCACCATGGAGGGAGTTCAGCGGTCTTGACGCAGAACTTGTTTTCAAGAAATACGAGAAAGCGAAACAGATCCGAGCGGTGCACGAATCCATCCCTGATTGGATGGATGAGCTTTGCCAACGCGAATTGGGTTCGCGATGGGAAAAAGAAATCACATCGCTAAATGAAGAGGCTGAGGTTGTGCTGCGGGTAAACACACTTAAAAATTTGCGCGAGGAGTTGCAGGAAAGGTTAGATGAAGAAAATATTCAGACAGAAATTGTCCGTGATTTTTCCGATGCATTAATCCTCTCGCAGCGCCAGAATATTTTTCAGCAAGCGGCTTTCAAGGAAGGATTGTTTGAAGTTCAGGATGCGGGTTCGCAAGCGATCGCTCCTTTTTTAAACGTAGAACCCGGACAAAGAATAGTCGATGCTTGCGCTGGCGGCGGAGGGAAGACACTTCATCTCGCAGCGCTGATGCAGAACAGAGGCCGGATCATTGCCATGGACACTGAAGCGTGGAAGCTAGAGGAATTGAAGAAGCGCGCCAAGCGAGCAGGTGCTTCCAACATGATTGAGACACGCTTGATAGAGTCAACAAAAACGATAAAACGACTCGAAGGTTCAGCGGATCGAGTGCTTCTCGATGTTCCCTGCTCTGGGCTTGGTGTGTTGAAAAGAAACCCCGATGCCAAATGGAAATTGTCTCTGGAGGCTATCGAAAAAGGAAGAGAGACCCAGCAAATGATTTTACGTGATTACAGTTCGATGCTAAAGAAGGGCGGATTGTTGGTTTATTCTACTTGCAGCATTCTTCCCTCAGAAAATGAAAAGCAAGTGGAGAGATTTTTGGGCGAGCATAAAGATTTTCAACTGCTCAAGCAACGCATGATTTATCCGTCGCAAGGTTTCGATGGATTTTATATGGCGTTAATCAAAAAGATTGGATAACCCCGTTCACTACTTCAACATTTTCAACAATGTGGTAAGCCGCTCTTTTAAATTTCTTCTGTCCACGATGAAATCGAGGAAGCCGTGGTCTTGGACGAACTCCGCACTTTGAAATCCTTTCGGTAAGTCCTTCCCAATAGTTTCGCGGATGACGCGAGGGCCAGCAAATCCAATCAGCGCGCCAGGTTCAGAAATATTAAAGTCGCCAAGCATGGCGTAAGAAGCAGTCACACCGCCTGTCGTGGGATCAGTGAGCAATGAGATATATGGAATTTTGGCTTGATCCAGCAGGGCAAGTTTTGCCGATGTCTTTGCCATTTGCATCAATGACAATCCTGCTTCCATCATGCGCGCTCCGCCTGAACGGGAAATCATCAAGAAAGGAGATTTTGTTTTCAATGAGTGATCAATGGCGCGGGCTATTTTTTCGCCCACTACAGATCCCATCGATCCGCCGATGAAGCTAAAGTCCATGCAAGCGATCACCAAGTCGAGGCCATTCATTTTTCCGTAAGCCGTGCGAACAGCGTCTTTCAGCTGTGATTTCAATTGCGACTCTTTGATGCGCTTAGGATAAGGTTTGGTATCGGAGAATTTCAATGGATCGGCTGATTCCATGTTCTCATCGAGCTCAATGAATTCGTTATTGTCGAACAGGATTTCGAAATACTCCTTCGAACCGATCTTTACGTGATGATCTTCCTCAGGTACAACGTAGGCGTTGTTTTTTAATTCACGCGTGTGAATGATTTTCCCCTTGGGTGATTTAAACCACAAACCATCTGGTACTTCTCTCTTTGACTCCGTGGGAGTCATGATCCCTTTATCTGTACGTTTAAACCAAGGCATATTTTAATGAGTCAATTATCAATTCTCGATTGTCAATTTTGTTTCTAGTTTCTAGCCATGGCCGCTAAATCAACAACGGCTAGAAACCAGAACCTTGTTTTATGCAACGTCGATTGACTTTTCTAAATACACATCTTGAACGGCATTCAAAATTTCGACGCCCTCTTTCATCGGACGCTGGAAAGCTTTGCGGCCGGAGATCAGTCCCATGCCACCCGCACGCTTGTTGATCACCGCCGTGCGCACTGCATCGGCCATGTCGCTCGCGCCTTTTGAATCACCCCCTGAATTGATCAAGCCTGCTCTGCCCATGTAGCAGTTGGCTACTTGGTAACGGCACAAGTCGATCGGATGATCCGACGTCAACTCGGTGTATATTTTTTCATCAAGTTTTCCGTAGCTGCTTCCACCTGTATTGAGTGCTTTGTAGCCACCGTTGTTCTCCGCTAATTTTTGTTTGATAATGTCCGCCTGGATGGTAACACCCAAGTGGTTTGCTTGGCCAGTCAAGTCAGCGGAAACGTGATAATCTTTTCCGTCTTTTTTGAAGGCATTGTTGCGAGTGTAACACCACAAGATAGTGCTCATGCCCAATGCATGCGCTTCTTCAAATGCCTTAGCCACCTCTTGAATCTGACGGGTAGAATTGTCGGATCCAAAATAGATGGTAGCACCTACAGACACCGCACCGAGGTTCCACGCATCGCGCACAGAGCCAAACATAATCTGATCCGCTTTGTTGGGATAGGTGAGCAACTCGTTGTGGTTGATTTTTACGATGAACGGAATTTTGTGCGCATACTTTCTTGACATCATTGCCAGTCCGCCAAACGTTGTTGCCACGCCATTGCAGCCGCCCTCGATAGCGAGTTTAATTATATTTTCAGGATCGAAATAGATCGGGTTTTTTGCAAAAGATGCTCCTGCGCTGTGCTCGATGCCTTGATCGATTGGAAGAATAGATAAATATCCGGTGTTTGCCAGTCGCCCTGTGCCAAATAGCACTTGGAGGCTTCTTAATGTTTGCGGCGTTCTGTTCGACTGTGCGAAAATCCGATCAACGAAATCTGCGCCTGGCAAATGAAGCTGCGATTTTGAAATGGTTTTGCTCTGGTGTGTCAGTAGAGATTCAGCGTCTTTGCCGAGTAGGTCTGCGATCTTATTTTTTGACATAATTTTTATTGGGAAAGGTGACAAATATAGCTTTTCGGGTGTGTTTGTTCAAAAGGATAATCGAGGAGGGTGAGAAGCAAAAAACCCATTTCGAGGTTGAAATGGGTTTTTTTATTCTTTTGAAAAATCTTACGCGGGTTGAGCCACGCCTGACAATTTTTCTTTGATTCTCGCGCTCTTGCCCTGACGACCTCTCAAGTAGTAAAGTTTAGCTCTACGTACTTTTCCAGCCTTAACAAACTCAATTTTATCGATGCTAGGGCTCAGCACGGGGAAAATTCTTTCTACGCCGACGCCATTGGATACTTTGCGTACAGAAAAGCTTTCTCCGTTGGTTCCCTTGCCGCGGCGATAGATCACCGTGCCCTGGAATTGCTGGATCCGCTCCTTGTTACCTTCGCTGATCTTAACGTGCACGTTTATGGTGTCACCAGCCTTGAAACTTGGGATTGAGGCTCTTTTTGCACCCAATTCCTGTTCTACAATCTTCATTAAATCGGCCATAAAACCCTATTTTTTATAAAATGGACTGCAAATGTAAGGGAAGAATGCTAGAATTCTAAATCTGGTTTGGAATTATTTGCAAGGGCTTTTCCTCATTCTTTGTTCAGATTTGGCCTTCTTTTTTGGGTTCTGGTTAGGGATTGCTCGTGTCGCCAATCCTGGATTTTTGCCTCGTGGCCGGAGAGCAAGACGTCGGGTACTTTCCAGCCGTTGTATTCAGCCGGCCTGGTATATACGGGTGGGGCCACTAGCCCATCTTGAAATGAGTCCGTCAAAGCAGAGGTTTCGTCAGACAAAACACCGGGCAGAAGACGGATAATAGCGTCGCTCAAAACGGCGGCGGCGAGTTCACCCCCGGAAAGGACATAATCGCCTATGCTCACCTCTCTTGTGATCAAATGTTCACGAACCCGCTCATCCACTCCTTTATAGTGGCCGCAAAGTAGAATCAAGTTCTTTTTGAGGCTAAATTGGTTGGCCAGGGCTTGAGTCAATAATTCCCCGTCGGGACTCATATAGATAACGTCGTCGTAGGTGCGCTGCTCTTTCAATGAGGAGATACAACGATCAATTGGCTCGATCATCATCACCATTCCAGCACCGCCACCAAAGGCGTAATCGTCGGTAGTGCGATGTTTATTGGTGGAGAAAGGTCTGAGGTCGTGGATGATTACCTCTACTAGTTTCTTGTCTTGGGCGCGTTTTAAAATCGAATCCGAAAAAGGGCTTTCGAGCAGTCGAGGAAGGCACGTGATGATGTCGAGGCGCATCCTACAAAGGTACGAGGTTAGAAATACGAATTACGAATTGATAGACAATTCCATATTTCGTACTTCTAACCTCGTCTCTCGCTCGCTAAGAGTTATTTTTTGTCTACGGCAATTCTCTTGTCGCGATTGGCCAATTCCCAAGCGGTGAAGAAAACGGCTTTATCTCTTTTTACCATCAAGTCGAAATCGATTTTGCTCACTTCGTCGCTCACTCGGTGATAGTCTTCGTGGATTCCATCGAAATAAAAAATGATGGGCACATTGTTCTTCGCAAAATTCCAGTGGTCAGAGCGATAGTACAGTCGATCAGGATGCTTCTCATCATTGTAGGTGTAGTCGAAATCCAGTTGAGTATAGGTTTTGTTGTTACGCTCGTTGATTTCGTTCAGTTCGCTAGAGAGTTTGTCGGCACCGATCACATAAACATAATCCGGTTTGCCGTTGTGCTGTGGATCTTTGCGGCCTACCATGTCGATATTTAAATCAGCAACGGTGTTTGCCAATGGATAAACGGGATGCTCAACATAATATTGAGAACCGAACAAGCCCTCTTCTTCGCCGGTCACGGTCATGAACAAAATGCTTCTTCGCGGACCATGCCCCTCTTTCTTAGCCTGAGCAAAAGCTTTGGCTAACTGAATTACGCTCACGGTGCCCGATCCATCATCGTCAGCGCCATTGTTGATGACATCACCTTCACCTTGTCTTATGCCGATGTGGTCCATGTGTGCAGAGATGACGATGACTTCATCTTTCTTGTCGGTGCCTTCCATGTATCCCAAGATATTTTCCGTCTTGACAGTACCGAGTTCCATCGAGACTTGATAACCAATGCGACTTGGTTTGATTTTGCTCAACGGTTTTTTGGTGGCATCTCCGGTGGCTGCTTTCGCCAATTTTTCGAACGGACCGTTAAAGATTTTTGTCGCCACTGATTGGTCGATGTAAAATGTTCCGCGGTTTGGATTGTTGGGATCGGGTTTGTTAAGACTCAGCGAGACCCCGCCCCCTCGTGGTTGACTAATAAATTTTTTGAACTTTTCAGGACTGTCGCCAGAAACAACCAACACGATACGTGCGCCTTTGTCGCGGGCCATTTTTGTAGTGGCTGCTATTTTTCGAAACACAGAGAACCCGACAGAGTCGACGTAAATAACGGCTGCCTTATCTTTTACATCGAGGTAGGCGTATTCGGCGTCGGTTCCTCTGCCCACAAAAACAGCTTCCAATGAAACTTCGCCGCCGCTGTCGGCTTGACCGAAGTAGGCGATTTCATTCAAATTGTTGTAGCGGGTGGTTCCAACTTTCACAAATGCCTCTCCGAGCTTTGATGAGCTCAAATCGATAGGCATGTAGTGTGAGCCATTTACCGGTGCCGCAAGACCAAGGGATTCAAAATGATGAGCGATGAACGCGGCTGCCATTTTTTGACCTCGTGTTCCGGTATAGCGCCCTTCCAGCGCATCGGATGCGACGATCGTTAGATTCTCCTTTAAATCTTTTGCGGTGATCAGTTGTGCATACTGCGAGGCGAGCTGATCTTGTGCGATCGCCACTTGTGCCAGCAGGACGGCAACGCAGAGTAAACTTTTCTTCATGAGTTGTTTTTTAATGTTAAACGAACGTTTGATAGACAAACTTGGCTGAAAGGTGGCAAAGTTAAGCCAATTGCCGAACGCCGTTCTTGTAAAATATGTGTCAGGTGGAGGCTACGATCAATTCAAGCAAGCGGAATTGATTTCGAGCTCTCACTAAATTTTGGGTAGGGTAAGTGATTTGGTAATAGGTATTTCCCCGTAGAAAGTCAGCCAGCATTCGCAGCGCCATGATATAGGTCATCATTTTGCCCGCAAAAGGAATGGATTTTTTTTCATCTGGGGTGAGGATCTTTTCCATCTCAGACAAGTAGCCTTTGAGGAGAGAATCGTAGATGTTTTTTCGGAATTGAACTTTGGAGATGTCTTTTTCTTCCTCCGAAACAGGACTTACGAAGGTGCGCACCATATCCCCCAAATCGTAAATGAAGTAACCGGGCATCAACGTGTCGAGGTCGATGGCGCAAACGGCTTTGCGGGATCCTAGATCGAAGAGGATGTTGTTCACTTTCGTGTCATTGTGCATGACGCTCAACACAAGTTGATTTTTCTTGATGAGCTCAGTATATTCTTTCGCCAAGAATTCAAAAGATTTTGCTTGCGCAATTTCGTTTTCACACGTGGCCATTGTTTCAGATTTTGCTTTTCTGAGCGCGTCCTCAAACTGCTCATAGCGCCAAGCGAGATCATGGAACCGTTCCAATGTCGGTTGGAAAAGGGACACATCAACCCCTTGCAAATTTTTTGTGAGTGAGCCGAAGCCTTTCGCTGCTTCAAAGGCGTCTTGTTCGGAACTCACTTCGTCGATGGTAAATGTGTTTTCGATTAGCGGAAAAACCCGCCACGGAAACCCGTCGTCATCATAGTGAAGGTCGTCGCCTTTTTTAGTTGGTCGGGGCTGTGGGAAAGTGTACTCGGGATGTTTTTTTTGGAAGAACTCAAAAGCGATTCGGTTATTTGATGCTATGATTTCGGGTTTTGTAAACACGTTTTTGTTTACGCGTTGCAAGACAAAATTCTTTTTGCCTGAAACTTTGAATGTTTTGTGGATGTGACCCGAACCAAGTGGGGAACAAACGCCATCAATTCCAAAATGTTTAAGAATATCTTCTGGCAGGGTCATAAATTAAGGTACAAGGCTTTAAACACGCCAGCGGCTGTCCAACCAAGTTATAAATGAGATGGAAAGTTAAACTGCCAACTACCAAAGCTTCGAGGGATATTTGCCTGCGGCCACCAGTTGATTTATTTTTTGTGACACGGCATCTTTATCCTCTTTATAAGTGACGCCAAACCAAGTGCTACCTCCCGAAATCACTTTCACTTTCCCTTCGTTTTTCTTGATCATGTCGTTTACAACCAACGGAATGAAAAACTCTGATTTCACGTTGGATGAATTGTCTTTCAAGAACGAGTGGAATTTCTGTTCGGTTAGTGAAAATATGGAAGGATGAAATCCCCAAAAATTCATTGAGGTAGGCGTTTCGGGATCCATCATCAAGTCGCCGTCTTTTTCTTTGGAAACAATTTTCCCGTTTTCGCGGACGATGGTTGTGCGCTCGACCACGCTTTTCAGAAAGCCATTGGCATCCCGTTCTCCGCATCCGCGGGAAACACTTCCGTGATCAGACAAAACGTTCTTTAATGTGTAACCCACCATAGCATGGGTGGAGGTTTCGTTTTTGAAAAACTCAGAAGTGGCTGCAAAAGCTTCCAGGCCATAAAAATCATCGGCGTTGATTACCGCAAAAGGCTCGTTGATTACTTCTTTGGCACATAACATGGCGTGACTTGTGCCCCAAGGCTTGGTGCGACCGGTGTTGTGAAACTCTTTGGGGACAAACGTGGTGAGTGATTGAATGACAAATTCGACGTCTACTTTGCCGCGAAGGCGAGGGAGAAACATATCAGCAACGGTGTCGCGGATTTCGTCTCGCACAATGAAGACAATTTTTGTAAACCCGGCTCGGATCGCATCGAAGAGAGAGTAGTCCATGATGGTTTCGCCGGAAGGGCCGAAGCCATCGATCTGTTTGATTCCGCCATAGCGGCTACCCATGCCGGCCGCCAGTACCAACAGGGTGAGTCTATTTTGTGCAGCCATTGAAGTTTGAATTTTTTGGGTTAAATCGAAAGAAATTTACTTAATCAAAAATAGAATTTTAACTGTGATTATACACATACTGAAACAGCGCCTTCAAAAGAAAATTACGGGGTTTAGAGCTAACGCTTGTTATAAACCTTAAAACCTTCATCTTTAAAAAAATCAAAGCTTACGATGTCAACAAAAACGGATTCTCAAAAGCAGTTCCTTATCCCGATGATAATCATTGGGAGTCTCTTTTTCATTTTTGGTTTCGTCACCTGGCTCAATAGCGTGTTGATTCCCTTTTTGCGACAGGCTTGCCAGCTTACCGATTTTCAAGCTTTCTTCGTGACGTTTGCTTTTTATTTCTCCTACTTCATAATGGCTATTCCTTCGTCGGTAATTTTGAGGAAGACAGGTTTTGCGAAAGGGATGTCCGTCGGTCTTGGCGTGATGGCGGTAGGTTCCTTGATTTTCGTTCCAGCCGCGATGTCGCGTTCGTTTCCATTGTTCCTGGTTGGACTGTTTATGCAGGGCACAGGACTTACTCTGCTTCAGACTGCCTCAAACCCTTATGTTACGATTCTTGGTCCCATCGAGAGTGCTGCCAAGCGCATTAGTTTTATGGGAATGTCTAACAAACTAGCGGGGATGGTCGGCATTTTCATTCTGGTGAAATTGCTTTTCAGCGACACCCAAGCGCTTTCCGCCAAAATCAGCACACTCACCGGCGGCGAACTTGAAAATGAATTGAATTTACTTGCCCAGCGTGTTATAGCACCGTACTTGGTGATGACCGCCGTACTAGTAGTGCTGGCGCTGGTTATACTCAAGGCCCATCTACCTGAAATTGATCCAGAGGAAGAAGCAGCGGGTGAAACGAAATCCAATTCAAAAAAAACATCGGTGTTCCAATTTCCCCACTTGTTGCTCGGTGTGATTTGCATATTTGCCTATGTCGGGGTGGAAGTGATAGCGATCGATGCAATTGGTTTATATGGACAATACCAAAACTTTGACCTGAACACGGCCGGCAAGTTCAGTATCTTCAGCTTGATCGCATTGACGATCGGTTATACCCTGGGCATAATTCTCATCCCGAAATCCATGTCGCAAAAGAAGGCATTGCAACTAAGCGGGCTGCTGGGATTTATTTTCATCATTGGTGTTTTGCTAACCAACGGCTGGGTGTCGATTGGTTTTGTTGTGTTGTTGAGTTTTACGCATGCGTTTATGTGGCCCGCGATTTGGCCTCTCGCCCTTGATGGTGTAGGAAGTTTTACAAAAATCGGGTCGGCGTTAATGATCATGGGAGTTGTTGGAGGAGCGCTGTTGCCACTCATCTATGGGGCAGTGGCAGATGCATCCAATCGGCAAATGGCTTATGTCGTGGCTCTTCCTTGTTACGCTTATATTGTGTACTTCGCCACCGCTGGACATCTTGTTGGTAAGGCGGCAAGAAAATGAAAACACTTGCGTTCGTTCTGGGATTAGTTTCTTTCAACGGCATCCTTGCGCAAGATTTTTACCAAGCGAAAGATCTTACTGCTGAAAACCTTTTCACGAAAAACTGTGAAGGCCCCAAGGTAGACAAGAGGGGAAATTTATTTGTGGTCAACTTTGAGGAGAATGGAACCGTAGGCCTAGTGCATCCGGATGGAAAAGTAGAGCGATATGTCACTTTACCTGTGGGCAGCACTGCCAATGCAATTCAATTCAACAAAAAAGGAGAAATGCTGTTGGCTGATTTTTCGGGACACAATATTCTAAAAGTGGATACCAAAACTAAACGAGTTTCGTTTTTCGTTCACAGTGAGGCGTTCAATCAACCCAACGACATTTGCATAAATAAAAAAGATCAACTGTTTGCTTCTGACCCGAACTGGAAGGAAAGCACCGGAAAAATTTGGCGCATTGACCCCGACGGCAAAACTGTTTTGCTTGCAGAAAACATGGGGACAACGAATGGCATTGAATTAAGCCCTGACGAAAAAATACTTTACGTCAACGAAAGCATCCAACGGACGATCTGGGCATTCGATGTAGACGCCAGCGGCAACATAAACAACAAAAGAAAATTTTTTGACTTCCCTGACTTCGGTATGGATGGAATGAAATGTGACAAAGCGGGGAATCTTTATGTGACTCGCTACGATAAGGGAGTAATTGCGATCATTTCACCCAACGGAAAATTGATCAGGGAAGTGCAAATGAAAGGCAAAAAGACGAGCAACATTACTTTTGGAGGAAAGGACAAAAGGACCTGCTTCGTCACACTGCAAGACAGAAAGTGTGTGGAGACTTTCAGGTCTGAGATACCCGGAAAATAATTCAAAGCTGTGGCCTTGTTTGCATAGTCAATAAATCAGCTCATGGAAAAAGCGTACAGGCACCTTCCTTATTTCTTCTTGTTGGCGATTCCAATCACCCTGGCGGCGTTTTATCCCACGTACCTCGTTCAGTTCCCCAACTTCAGCGAACGAAACGATGGCTTCACCCACGTGCATGGAATTATTTCTGTGGTTTGGTTGGCCATGCTGATAGCACAACCCTTTTTGATCAGAAACAAGAAATATGAACTTCATCGCAAGGTTGGCAGGCTTTCGTACGTGGTTTTTCCGCTGCTTATCCTTTCGTTTATTCCACAAATTGTTAAGAGCAGTCATTACAATTTCGTCACCATTTTCTTTCCGATCGCCGATTCCGTCGTGATGATTGTGTTATACTCGCTAGCCATTTATAACCGAAACGATTCATCCAAACACATGCGCTACATGATCGGGATGACGCTGGTTTTTTTATTTCCCACTCTTGGTCGTATCGAGCCTATTTGGCTGGGCATCGTTGATACCATTGGCCAGGATATCAATTATGGAATTATTTATATGATTCTGATCGGGTTGTCATTTTATGACAGGAGCCATCAAAAAGACTTCAAACCTTATCTGGTGTCAATTCCATTTTTTGCGATGCATCAATTGGTCTTTCACCTTCTCTTTTGAAGGCAAACAAAAAATGCCACAACAAATTGTCGTGGCATTCAGTAGAATTGCGTGTTCGATTACTTTGACATCAACTTCGCTTTCATCGGATTTCCTTTGACATACGTTTCCAGCATGTTGTCCATTTCCCAGAGCATGTGCATGATCGATTCTTTTGCTTGGTAGCCGTGGCTCTCATAGGGCAGCAACACATAACGTGCTGTTCCGCCATGCCCTTTGATTGCGTTGTAAAACCTTTCTGTCTGGATCGGGAACGTTCCTGAGTTATTATCGGCTTCTCCGTGCACCAATAGAATTGGTGTTTTGATTTTATCGGCATATGAGAACGGAGACATTTTATTGTACACCTCTGGGGCTTGCCAATACGTGCGCTCCTCTTGCTGGAACCCGAAGGGCGTAAGCGTGCGATTGTAGGCACCACTTCGCGCAATGCCTGCTTTGAACAAGTCCGAGTGCGCCAATAAATTTGCGGTCATGAAGGCCCCGTAACTATGGCCGCCGACACCTACCCGCTTAGGATCAACTACGCCGAGTGATGCGCCGTAGTCAATGGCCGCCTTCGCGCTGGCCACGAGTTGTTCGACGTACGTGTCGTTAGGTTCTTTATCGCCTTCGCCGACAATTGGAATCGAAGCATTGTCTAGAACGGCGTAGCCGCGCACTACCCAATAAATTGGACTTCCCCAACTGATTCGTGTAAATGTATAAGGCGATCCTTTCACTTGTCCGGCATTGTCTTTCGATTTGAATTCTGCGGGGTAAGCCCACAAGAAAGTGGGTAAAGGTCCGTCTTCTTTTTTATAGCCAGGAGGCAAATACAAATTCGCTGTGAGATCGACGCCATCGGCGCGCTTGTATTTCAGCACTTGCTTTTTCACCTCTTTGATTTGTGGGTAGGGATGCGGGAACGACGTGAGTTGCGCTACGTTCTTTGAGCCAACGGTGCGGGTAAAATAATTCGGATTTTCACTTTGCGATTCACGGGATGTGACAAACACTCCTTTTTTAGCGTCGATCAAGCTGACCACATATTCATAGTAAGGAGCATCGCTTTGCCATACACGCGTTGCCTTGCCGGTGTTCAAATCAAATTTGTCAAGAAAGGGATTGTCGCCTTCGGGAGAAGATCCGGCACCTGATAGGAAAACAGAATTGTCAGCGATGGCCATCACCGATCTTCCGTATTGATTGAAGACGGTAAGCGGATCGCCAGGGTCTGTGTAGGCATCCTCATAAGATCGATCGTGCAGTGCTTTTTTCTTGCTCGGATTGCTTGGATCGATTTGATAGGTACGCGTTTTTCTGTCTGCCCACCAAGTTTCGTTTATCCAGGCGACTTTGTCGTTGCCCCAAGTGATGCCGCTGTAACGAAGAGGCAATGTGATCAATTCTATTGCGCTGCCTTCAAAAGGAGAAGCCCACTGAAAAATTTTATCACGCGTATCTGTTTTCATTTTTGGATCGCCGCCGTCTTGTGCTTCCGCCCAATAAATGGTGGCGGGTTGGTCGGCACGCCATGCATGCGAGCGCGGTCCTTTTATCGTAGCACTGAAACCAACGGGGACGTTGTCACCTAGAGGAATATTCGCCAAGTTCTTCATCACTTTCCCGTTGAGGTCGATGATATTCACCGTCAGGGGGAATAGGTTTATCGGAACCAAGTAAGAATAGGGACGATGGACCAATTTGACCAACAAGGACGAACCATCAGGCGACGGGCTTTGCGAAGTATAAGCCGCGGCGTCGCCAACTGATTTTTCTGTTCCATCGAGGGAAATAACATGAAGCTGTGACGTGCAGAAATAATCAAACAACGCTTCATCATAGGGGCTCTTCAAAAGATCTTGGTAAGTTCTTGCAGGTGCCTTCTTGC
Organism: Cyclobacteriaceae bacterium; assembly: GCA_035492075.1. Taxonomy (GTDB): domain Bacteria; phylum Bacteroidota; class Bacteroidia; order Cytophagales; family Cyclobacteriaceae; genus ELB16-189. The sequence continues at coordinate 15,902 of DATJJP010000100.1, forward strand.
CTAAATTTTCTTCAATCACAGGCGTGCTGGGCACTCTTGTTTTCTGCGGCATTTTTTGCCCATCCACTACAGCAAGAAAAATGAGTTGATTGGAGTTGGAAAGCCAGGCAACCGGATTCGCCGCTGTGGCGTTGATTTTCTTTTTGGTGAGCGGTCGTGCGGTGAAATTGGTCAAGTCCACCACCCACAGTTCGATATGGTCGGCATAGGTTTGAAGAAACGATACCTTTTTACTGTCGGGGGAGAAGTTGACGCTACTCATCTTCAGAGGCGACGGTAGTCCGCTCACGTCGTAGTCTTTTTTGTCTTTTAGGTTTTTGAACTTGAGGCCGATGAAATAGTTGCTCCGGGTGGGTCCAAAATTTTCGGGATTGATTCTCAGTCCGGCGATTCGTAATTCGGGCCTTGACAATTCTTCGATGCTGGGGTAATCCGAGCGATCAAGTAGCGCCATCCAGCTTTTGTCAGGCGAAATATTTATGGCGGGCGTGAGCGGTGCTTCAACCAATTTTGCAATTTCTTCGGGTGGACGCTGATACCCTTGGTTCTCTTGCGCAAAACTTAAGATTGAGGCCAGACAAAAGGCGGCAATAAGTAGGCGTTTCATACAATTTGGTTTTTACTAAAATATAGAAAAATGATACCAAGCTGGAGGCTAATTCTTTGAGCGGCAAGTCAGCCCCGATGTACACATAAAAGCCACCTCAATTTGAAGTGGCTTTTATGAACCTTTCTATCCCTTCTTATTTTTCCGGATACAACACCACTTGCAAATAGTTTTTGTCATTCAGATAAAGGTTGGCGGCATCTTGAATGTCTTTTACCGTCAACGCGCTCATTTTTTTATCGAGCGTAAGAATATTGGAACCGTCGTTGCCAAAATCAGTAATACTTTGTAGAGCACGGAGCCAATACCCATTGTCTTTCATGTTCTCCATGAATTTTTTGTTGTAGGTCTCCTTCACTTTGTTGAGGTCAGCTCCAGTTGGTCCGTTGGATTTTACTTTGTCGATTTCGGCGAATGTTGCCTTGATCAATTTGTCGACGTTTTCGGGTCCGCAGGGGAGATTGACGCTCACTTGATAGTTAGCATAAGGCAGTTTACTCACATTGCCACGCATCCCACCACCATAGATGCCACCCATGTCTTCGCGAAGTGTTTCAATCAATTTGATATTCATCACCTCGGTCAGCGCCTGCATTTTCAATGCCGCATCTTCCGAGTAAGGCGTTTCTCCGGAGAATGTAATAGAGATAAAGCTTTTTGGTTCAGCTCCCTTTCTCACTTCTTTTTTCACGACGCCTTTAACCGGGCGCATACCGAGATCTTTGTATGAAGTAGTGATGTCAACCACCGGGAGCGTTCCAAGATAAGACGCAATCAGAGGCTTCACTTTTGCCATATCAAAACTTCCCACGAAGAAGAAGGTGAAATTCTTTGCACTGCTAAACCGTTCCTTATAAATCTCAAAGGCACGGTCCATATTGATCTTGCCAAAATCTTCGGGCCGGGGAAGTCCTGGGCGGCGAGGGTTCTTACTGTACAAAACGGTCTGGATCGTGTCTTGCATAACCGCCTGTGGATTGGACATCATGTTTTGAAACATCGCCTGCTGCTTACTCACATAAGAATTGAATAACTCGGTATCCTTGCGAGGCTGTGTGAAATACAAATATGTAAGTTGCAGCAACGTCTCCACGTCAGCTGAGCCTGATTGACCGCTGAATCCTTCGATGGTGTTTTGCATGGACGGAGACGCGTTCACGGTTTTCCCTGCCAGGGCTTTGCGTAAATCCGTAGGCGACAAATCTTTTACGCCCATTTGATTGATCACCGTGGTCGCGTAACGCGCATTGTAGATGTCCTTGTCGCCAAAAAGAGACTGACCTCCGAAACGTGTAGCGCTCATCATCACCTGATCGTTTTTGAAATCGGTTGGTTTCAGGATCACTTTCACACCGTTGCCCAAAACCAGTTCGGTGGTTCCCAACGATTTGTTTTCCTTTTCGGATTTGATGGCGCCGCCTTGAGGGGCTTTATCCATCAAGTTGCTTGACACCACTTTTTCTTCGTAGGCCGTTACGGGCAGTTTCTCTGCCGACAATTCTGCGGCGAGCAACTCTTCGTTGGTTGGAATTTTAAAGTCAGCTTTCTCTGCGCCTTGATAAATGACAAGTTTCGTGTCATTCGCTGGGATTGTTTTTACAGCATACTTGTTAATTTCATCCACCGTGATGGTGGGTACAAATTCTTTGCAGTAGTTGTATTCATTGGCGATGCCGGGAATGGACTCTTGATCCAGGAAATTTCGGATGTACTCGTCGGCATAGCTCCTCGACTCGGTTTTTTCGCGTTCGTTGTAAGAGCGCTCGTAGCTACGCAGCATATTTTTCTTTGCGAGATCAAGTTCGGTAGCTGTGAATCCAAATTTGCGCACACGCTCATTCTCTTGTACAATGGCATTGATGGCTGCCTCTACACCTGTTTTGCTTAACAAGGCGAACGAATTGTAGAATTCATAACCATGCACAAAGCCGCTCATGCCGCTGCCACCAAATACAAACGGTGGATTTGCCTTTTGCGAAAGCTCTTGCATACGCTGGCCCATCATCGAAGCAAAAAGACTTTTCACGAGGTCGTCACGGTAGTCGCCAAGAATGAGTGATGGTTTACTTTTCTGTAGAGAATAGAAAACCTCCAGAATATTATTTGAGGCTTCTTTGTCTGTTACGACGACACCCTCCGACGCTTTTCGGTTAAGCACCTCGGCATACTCGCGCGGTCTTTCGTTCGCGGGATTTTTCAATTTTTCAAAATGCTTTTTTATCATTTCTTCGGCAACGCCCGTATCGATGTCACCGACGGCAATTACAGCCATCAAGTTGGGCCGATACCAATCTTTATAGAATCGTTTGATGGCATCGTATTTGAAATTTTTGAGGATATCGTCTTTACCGATCGGTAAACGCTGTGCGTACTTCGACCCGGCAAAAATTTTAGGGAGTGTGATTTTGCCCATACGGTCTTCAGCGCCTTTACCTAGTCGCGATTCTTCCAGCACTACGCCACGCTCTTTGTCGATCTCGCCATTCTCGAAAGCCACCGTACTCGCCCAGTCTTCGAGCACCAGAAATCCTTTCTCCAGATTTTCAGGTTTGTCGATGGGTATAGGGAGGATGTAAACGGTTTGATCAAAACTGGTGTAGGCATTGAGATCGGCGCCAAACTGTACGCCAATTGATTGTAGGAAAGAAACGAGGTCATTCTTCTTGAAATTTTTAGTGCCATTGAAGGCCATGTGCTCTGTAAAGTGAGCCAGGCCTTGTTGGTCGTCGTCTTCAACGATGGAACCTACCTTGACCACCAAACGGAGTTCTACCTTTTTTTCAGGCTTGCCGTTTTTTCGAATGTAGTACGTGAGGCCGTTGGAGAGCTTTCCAACTTTGATTTCGGGAGCGATCGGGAGCTTGTCAGCCACATTGAGTGTTTGCGCGAAGACAGCACTCAGGCAACACAAAAACGCAATCACTGTCACCGGGACTTTTGAACGAACTTTCATATAATTATTGATGATTAGGGTTTGATGATTCGAAAAGTGCAGAAAGTGACTTGAAATTAAAAACACTATAAAGGAATATTAATTCGGAACTTACGCAAATAGGGAAACTGTACTCCTTTGTGTGTATCTATAACGGCCTAAACGTTGTTTGACCGCCAAGGTTCGTCGGTGAGAAATGACAGGCGACCACTTTTTTTCTATTTGAGGCACAGAATCAATTTCCTGTTGATTATTGATCGATAAATTGTGCTGGATGGTCGATTGGGTTGAGTGACGGTGATACTTTATAAGCATTTTTTTTATTACTTGATCCGTCTCCGAACTCATGAGTTTACACCGCGCCTTCAGATTCCTTCGTTTACCGCAAGCACTGTTTTTCTTGGTTGGGTTTAGTTCTCTGGCACAGCCGCATTTCGACACTCTTATTCGCGTGGCCGATTCATATCCGGTGGAGTTCTACCAGAAGAAAACAGGCGTAAACACGAAGTTTATCAATGGCAAAGAATACAAAGCCTATCGGGCCACAAGGGACGAAACTCCGTATTTGTTTTTGGATTGGTCGGAGGCAGACCTTGAATACGACGGACAGCAGTATAAGCGAGTGCCTATCATGGTTGACCTTAGCACTGGTGCTGTCGTTGTCAGTTACATGAATGGCTATCTGCAATTGGTGAAAGAAAAATTAAGTCATTTCGTCATTAAAGGCCGAACGTTTGTTTTTCTTCGCCCCGCCGGGTTGAGCGCTGATTTTTATGAGCTTCTGTATAAAGGGAAAGTGGAAGTTTATTCCCATCGTCAGCGGAAAGCGCAAGAGCGAATTGATGGTATGAACATCTTCCGCGAATTTGAGGAGCACGTCCAGTATTATGTCATGGTCAAAAACGATCTGCACGCGATAAAAAACAAGAATGATTTTTTGGAACTTTTCCCCAAACAAATTCCTCAGCTAAAGGCACACATCACTAAGGAAAAATTACGGTTTAAGAAAAACTTTGAAAAGGATTTGATTGTGTTATCAGAATTTGGTGATCGATTGGAATAAAGAGATGAGGACTTTTTTCTTTTGTTTTATTGAATTGTTTTCTTGGTGCTCGGTCCTGGCACAGGAACAAAATCGTATCACGGCTCAGCTCTCCAATGCTTCATTTGACGAATTTGTAAAAACAGTTGAGTCCCAAACGTCGTTTCATTTTTTCTATGATCACCGCTCAACGGACAGCCTCCTGGTTAATACAACCGCAAACGATGAGGCGCTGCCGAATGTGTTGAAAAGGATTTTTGACGGAACGCGATTTTCTTTTAGCGTGTATCAAGAATCGATTTTCATCACGCAGGGACGTGAACTTTATACGTTTCTTCCATATCCTTTATTTGATGATGATGTTGAATCCACCACTCCAGCCAGGCGGCCCATCGCTTATGTAGATTTCGATTTAAAGGAACAGTCTAAAGACGACGAAAACAAAGTCTATCGGATTGGTGACCGCGCCAACTTTAACAGTAAAGGAAGGGCAACGATCAGCGGCATGATCAAAAGCCAGTCAACCGGCGAACCAATTGTGGGCGCCGCTGTGGTCGATGAAAATTCCACAACGGGGGTTTCCTCCGATCCGTTTGGCCGATTTCAATTAGAGCTAAGTACCGGAAGTCATTCACTAAAATTTAGGATGCTGGGGATGAAGCCAGTAGTGCGTCGCATTTTTCTGTTATCGACGGGCTCTTTAAACATTGAGATGGCCGAGGAGATAACGCCACTGAAAGAGGTGTTGGTTCGATCGGATAAGGACGCCCACGTAACGAGCCTCCAGATGGGAGTGCAGAAATTGGACATCAAAATGATGAAGCAAATTCCCCTTGCCTTGGGCGAAACGGATGTACTTAAAGCGGTCACAGCCCTGCCGGGCGTTCAAACCGTGGGTGAAGGAACGCTTGGCCTCAACGTGAGGGGAGGGTCTACAAGCCAAAATCAGATTTTGTTCAATGATGCTTTCGTTTACAATCCGGCACACTTCTTCGGATTCTTCTCCACGTTCAATCCGGACGTAGTCAAGAGCGTGGAGCTTTACAAAAGTGGAATAACTGCTGATTATGGCGGCAGGCTCTCGTCGGTGTTGGACATTCGGGCACGAGAAGGAAATCAAAAAAAGCTTTCTGCTTCTGGAGGAATAAGCCCCGTGGCCGTTCGCCTGACGGTAGAAGGCCCACTAATCAAAGACAAAACTTCTTTTCTGGTGGGTGTTCGATCTACTTATTCTGATTGGGTGATGCGACAAGTGGACGTCAAGAGTCTCCTGAATAGCAAAGCCAGCTTCTATGACATTACAGCGAACGTCAATCACAAGATAAATGAAAACAACAGTCTCCTTATTTCGGCTTACAATAGTTCCGATAAGTTCCGTTTGAACAATGACACTTCTTATCAATACAGTAACCTGAATGCGTCCGCCAAATGGACTCACGTTTTTAATTCAAAACTTTACGGTTATGCCGTCGGTTCGTTTAGCCAATATCGTTACCGTATTTCAGGCAATGAAAATCCAGCCACTTCATTTAACATGGATTATTCGGTTGGACAGGCGAATCTCAAAGCCGACTTTACCTACTATCACAACACCCGCCATACATTCTCCGCCGGCGTCAGCGCACTTCAATATTCTTTGTCGCCCGGCAATATGCAGCCGTCGGGTAGCCAGTCGGCGATAGCATCCAATGTGCTGCAAAACGAACGGGCTCGCGAGAGTGCCCTTTACATCGGCGACAACATTGAAGTTTCGCGCTCGATCTCTGTTTATGCGGGGATGCGTTATTCGTCGTACCAATACTTGGGTGCTAAAGATGTGTACGCCTATGTTCCTGGCCTGACGCGTGAAGTAAGCAACATGGTGGATACGCTGCATTACGGTCAGGGCAAAACGATCGCAAATTACGGCGGATTCGAGCCGCGCTTTTCCCTTCGGTACCGATTGTCAGACAATGCTTCCCTGAAGTTCAGTTACAATCGAATGAGGCAATACATCCAGATGCTCTCAAACACCACAGCGATTACGCCGACGGATGTCTGGAAATTGAGCGACACCTACATCAAGCCGCAAGTAGGAGATCAGTTTTCCATCGGTTTCTACAAAAACCTAAAACAAAATTTAGTCGAGGCTTCTATCGAAGCGTATACGAAGACCATTCAAAACACGATTGATTACAAAGGAGGGGCGCAATTATTGTTGAATCACCATATCGAAACGGACGTCCTTAACTCCAGCGGCAAGGCATATGGGATAGAACTGCTAATTAAAAAATCGTCGGGGAAAATCAACGGATGGGTGAGCTACACTTATTCTAGATCATTTTTGAAAACAGTAGGCAGTGTGCCGGTGGAAACAATTAACCGTGGTGAATATTATCCCAGCAGCTACGACAAACCACATGCATTCAACTTCATCGGCAACTACAAATTCAGTAGAAGGTATAATTTTTCACTGAATGCAATTTATAGTACGGGTCGGCCGATTACCGTACCGGTGGGGGCTTACACATTTCAGGGAACAACGCATGTTTTCTATTCGGATAGAAACCAATACCGCGTGCCCGACTATTTCCGGATCGATGCATCATTCAATATTGAAGGGAACCATAAAATAAAAAAACTGGCGCACAGCAGTTGGACGTTGGCGGTGTACAACCTTTTGGGTAGGCACAATGCTTATTCGGTCTACTATTTGACGCAAGAAAACAGTAAGGTGATCAATGGATACATGCTTTCCGTTTTTGCGAGACCGATTCCGACGTTGACTTACAACTTTAAATTTTGAGATGGGGCGAAAACGGTTTTGGAAGGGGATATTGTTTTTCATCGTGATGGCCGGTTGTGTAGAGCCATTTAACCTTTCCATTCCAATCACGTCCATAAATGTTTTGGTGATCGATGGTTTTATTAATGCTACAGACAGTACGATGAAAGTGATACTCTCTCGGGCCGTGTCCATTTCAACTTCGGATTCCAGTTACGCGGAAGTAGGCGCACAGGTGTCAGTGGAGGCGGACAACGGATCTCATTTTGCGCTGTCGGAAGGAGTCGCGGGAGTTTATACGGGCAAAGCAGTGATTTCGCCCGACAACAAATATAAACTGAGCGTTGGCACACAAGATCAACGAAGATATTCTTCCGATTTTATCGACATACTCAAAACCCCACCCGTCGACAGTGTTTACTGGACTGCCTCGCCCGACGGGATTGCGGTATTTGTCGATTCACATGATCCCAACAATGCAACTCACTATTACCGCTGGACGTTCGACGAGACATGGAAATATCGTGTGCCCTACCTCGCCTACAAAGAAATCATAAACGGACAGCTTGCCTCGATTGATCCTTTGGCATCGAAAACCATCTGTTACCTGTCTGGGCCACCATCCACTTCAATTTTGATTTATTCCACCGCGGCATTAAGCGCAGATGCGGTGAGCAAGTTTCAAGTCAATTTCTTGCCTAAGGGTGTTCAAAAAATTAGTGAAGAGTATAGCATCGATGTTCACCAGCATGCAATCAGCGCCAATCTTTACGACTTTTGGTTGCAGATTCAAACGAAGTCACAAAACAATGGGAGCTTGTTTAGTGTTTTGCCGACGCAGGCGGTAGGCAATGTGCACAGCGACACAGACCCTTCTGAAACAGTGCTGGGTTATTTTTCAGGAAGTACGGTTGCCAGTAAAAGGATCTTCATCGACACGCTCGATCTGCCTCTTTACTTGCAGCGATTTCCGGCCTACTACAATTGCAAGGCAGACTCGGTCCCTCTTGGGAAGATGGATGAGACTCCCGAGGGAACTTTATTTTATAGCTCCTATGGAATTGGTATCCAAGGGTATTTAACCACCGACAAACATTGTATGGATTGTACCTTGTCAGGTGGGACAACTACACCTCCCAAATTTTGGAAATAATTTCAGCTATGGGCAGAAGGAGAATTTGGAGAGGGATCTTGTTTTTTGTGTTGGCAGGATGTGTGGAGCCATTTCATCTCTCCATTCCTGTCACGTCAATAAATGTGTTAGTGATTGATGGATTTATGAATGCTTCGGATAGCACGATGGAAGTCATACTCTCTAGAGCGGTTTCAGTCGCGTCAAGTGATTCGGCGTTTGCCGAAAAAGGTGCACAAGTTTCGATCGAGGCCGATGATGGTTCGCACGTTGCCTTATCCGAAGGCGTGCAGGGGGTTTATACGGGCAAAGCCATGTCTTCTTCTGCGCATAAGTACAGGTTGAACATTACCACACAAGATCAAAGAAAATATTCTTCCGACTTCATTGACATCCTGGAGACACCACCTATCGACAGTGTATACTGGATCCCACAGCCGGATGGAGTGGCACTGTTTGTGGATTCGCATGACCCTAACAACGCCACACATTATTATCGCTGGACTTTCGATGAAACGTGGAAATACCGAGTGCCCTTCCTCATTTACAAAGAAGCGATCAACGGTCAACTCTTCGACTTTGATCCCTTCACTTCCAAAACGATCTGCTACATCACGGGCCCGTCATCCACTGCAATTTTGATTTATTCCAGTGCAGCACTGAGGCAAGATGCCGTGAGTAAGTTTCAAGTGAATTTCTTGCCGATGGGTATTAAAAAATTGAGTCAGCAGTATAGCATCAATGTTCACCAGCGCGCGATCACCGCGAATCTTTACAACTATTGGCAGCAGATTCAAACAAGATCACAAAACGGAGGAAGTTTGTTTGATGTTCTGCCAACGCAAACCTTCAGCAATGTGCACAGTGACACAGACCCTGAAGAGACGGTGTTGGGTTATTTTTCGGGAAGTACCGTCACTGACAAACGACTGTTCATTGACACGCTTGAGTTGCCACAATACTTGCGGCACTATCCCGCCAATTATAATTGCCCGTACGATTCCATTCTCTTGAAAGACTTCGGAGACCTTCGCGACACCACTTGGTTTTTTACTTCCTATGGCGTGCCGCACCCCATAGGCTACGTCACCACTGACAAACATTGTATGGATTGCACATTGTCGGGCGGAACAATTACACCTCCTAAATTTTGGAAAAAATGATAACGCGATGAGCTGCCTTAAATACATAGTGATTTTGCTGCTGCTGATCGGGACCGCTGCAGGAGCACAGGAAAAATTCAATGAGGCGTTGACTGAAAAAGCCAAGACCTATTTCCATCAGAATTTGACGGAGAAACTGTTTGTGCATACCGATAGGGAATCTTATCTCGCAGGCGAGATTTTGTGGTTTAAGGTGTATGAAGTGGTTGGTTCTCAACACAAGGCCCTGCCCCTCAACCTTGTCACCTATGTTGAATTGCTCGATAAAAATAACCAACCCGTCGCTCAGCAAAAGATTGCGATGAAAGACGGATTTGGAGATGGATCGATTTTCCTTTCCACTTCGATCACGTCGGGCGCCTACGTTTTTCGTGCGTACACCAATTGGATGAAGAACTCTGAACCTGATTTTTATTTTCAAAAGAGCATTTCAATTGTCAACGCCTTTATTAAACGTGATCTGGCGCTAGTGACCGAGCCCCCAACGATTGAAGCGACTTTCTTTCCGGAAGGAGGGAACCTGGTTGCTGGGATAAATAATAGAGTTGCGTTTAAAGTAAATAATGAGTTTGGCAAAGGCGTCGATTTTTCAGGCTTCTTAGTCAACGACGGCAATGATACCGTCGCGAAATTTTCTCCATTGAAGTTTGGGATAGGAAATTTTCGATTCATACCATCGGCGGGCAGCAGATACCGAGCGCTGATCAAAGTAGGAAAACAACGCAAGACGATTGATTTTTCAGCGCCGACGGATGGATATGCCTTGCAGCTCAGAGGGATGACCGACAAAATAAAAATTTCAGTTTTTCACCCGAGCGCTTCAGAAAACGAACCTGTTTGCTTGTTCATACATGCGCATCAAATTATCGCCAAAGCCGAAATAGGATTTTTGAAAAACGATAGCGCCTCATTTTGGATGAACAAAAGCGACATGCCCGAGGGAATCACCCACATCACAGTTTTCACCAAAGACTTGAAGCCGGTAGCTGAAAGACTTTACTTTAGGAAACCTTCTTCAAAATTGTCGGTCGACGTCCACACCGACAAACGGGCCTACTCGAAAAGGGAAAAAGTCGCGTTGACCCTAGAAACTAACTTGAACTCAAATCTGTCGGCTTCAATAATTCGATTGGATTCATTGACAGGCGGACCAACAAGGCACATTTCCGAATTCCTGTGGATGACTTCTGACTTGAAGGGAAACGTTGAATCGCCTGAGTATTACTTTAGCGACGACCCCTTTGTGGAAGAAGCGCAAGACAACTTGATGCTGACCCACGGCTGGCGAAGATTTAAATGGAAGGATGTCTTAGAACAACGCCAACTAGTGCGTTTCCCCCCGGAATACGGTGGGCACTTTCTTCAGGCCACAATTCTTGACGAAAAAAATCAGCCCTCACCAAACACGATTGGGTTTGCTTCTGTGGTTGGAAAAAATGTCAACCTTAATTGCGCGCAGAGTGATGAAAAAGGAGAAGTTTTTTTTGAGGTGAAAAACTTGATCGGCCCACAGAAGGTTGTGCTTCAAACCAACCTCAAAAAAGACAGCCTGAAACATGTGGAGGTCAGGAATCCGTTCTCCTCGGAATACTCGCCGATGCGCCTTTCAGATGCCGCACTCCGTCGTTCAGTAAGAGCCACGGTGCTCGAGCGAAGTATTTCCCTTCAGACACAGCTCATTTATGCCGAAGATGCCTTGAAGAAAACGCTGCCACCAGTGATCGACAGCTTGCCGTTTTATGGTTCGCCCAGCGAAAGATATTTGCTTGACGATTATACCAGGTTTCCGGTAATGGAAGAAGTGATGCGTGAGTACGTCCCTGGAGTAATGGTGCGGATCAACAACAACAAATTTCGCTTCATCGTATTGGACGCCGCCAACCACACTGTTTTCTCCGAGACGCCGCTTATTCTTTTGGATGGAGTGCCGTTGTTTCATGAGGACGAGATCATGCATTTTGACCCACTGCGGATAAGGAAACTGGATGTGATTACCCAAAAATATTTTCTGGGCCCTGCGGTGTTTCCGGGCATCGTAAGTTATACCACATATAAAGGAGACCTGGGTGGGTTTCAACTCAATCCGAAATGCGTCACCTTGAACTATGAAGGACTGGAATTGCAGCGCGAGTTTTATTCACCTGACTATTCAGCGAAGTCAAACACCCGAATCCCCGACTTCCGCACCCTCATTTATTGGAACCCTTCCATAGAAATCACGGCCAAACGCCAACAGAAATTTGAGTTCTTCACCTCCGACCTTCCAGGGAAATACCAAATCACCATTGAAGGCATATCCAAACAGGGCAACTCCGGTAGCGCTGTATTTTCGTTCACCGTGGAATGAGGAAACCTCTTTTCTTATTCTCTTAGTTGCAACCATTAGAAAAAAAAGCTTCAAACGTGTACTTTTGAGGTTCTTATTTGCGTTTAATGAAGATTTCCTACCGCTGGCTGCAGCAATACATTGACATTCCCGAATCACCCGAAGAAATCGGGCAGACGCTTACCTCTACTGGCCTTGAAGTTGAAAGTGTCGAACCTTTTGAAACGATCAAGGGCGGACTGAAAGGTTTGGTGATCGGAGAAGTGCTCACGTGCGCAAAACATCCCAATGCAGACAAGCTTTCCGTTACCACCGTTGACGTCGGTGGAGAGAAACCTTTGAACATTGTTTGTGGCGCTCCAAATGTGGCTGTAGGCCAAAAAGTAATAGTAGCACTAGTCGGTACAACAGTAAATCCAACCAAAGGCGAACCCTTCGCAATCAAGTCAGCAAAAATCCGAGGTGAACAAAGTGAAGGAATGATTTGCGCCGAGGATGAAATCGGAATGGGTGAAAGTCATGCGGGGATTATGGTGTTGAACACCAGCGTGAAAAATGGAACGCCTGCATCTGACTTCTTTAAAGTAGAATCTGATTTTGTTTTTGAGATTGGACTCACCCCCAATCGTGCAGATGCAGCATCGCATCTTGGCGTGGCTCGCGATATCAAGGCTTCGAAGAAAAGAGACCTGAAAATTCCTTCCGTGGAGAATTTCAAGGTATCCAATGCGAAACTGACTATTCCCGTTTCAGTCGAAAACCCGGAGATGTGTCCCAGGTTCTCGGGTGTGACGATTGCGAATGTGACCGTAAAAGAATCTCCCGATTGGTTGAAGAACCGATTGAAAGCCATCGGCCTCGCGCCTATCAATAATATCGTGGATATCACCAACTATGTGTGCCACGAACTGGGCCAACCGCTGCATGCGTATGATGTTGCTGAAATTGCAGGGCAGAAAATTGTGGTCAAGAATTTGTCGGCGGGTACAAAATTCAAAACGCTGGACGGCAAAGAGCGAACGTTGACTGAAAATGACTTGATGGTATGTGATGGAAACGGCAACCCCATGTGTATGGGTGGAATTTTCGGTGGCATCAACTCGGGCATCACCGACAAGACAAAAGAAGTTTTCTTGGAAGGCGCTTACTGGACGCCCAGCGGCATTCGTAAGTCGGCCATGCATCATGCTTTGAAAACAGACGCCTCTTTTAGATTTGAACGTGGCACTGACCCCTACATGACCTCTGTTGGAGTGAAACGCGCTGCAATGCTCCTGGTAGAGCTGGCCGGTGGAGAAATTGCCTCCGACTTGGTTGATGTCTATCCGAATAAAATCGAAAACCGAATCATCGAAGTCAAATTCAAGAATGTGGATCGACTGATCGGAAAAGACATTCCACACGACCGGATTTACTCGATTCTGGAAAGCCTCGACATAAAAATTTCTGAGAAAACAGATATTGACTTTATTGCTTCTGTCCCTCCCTATCGCGTGGACGTACTTCAGGAAGCGGATATTGTAGAAGAGATTCTTCGCATTTATGGCTTGAACAGCGTTGAGCTTTCGGACAAAGCCAGCACGGAATACATCGCTTCATTCCCAGAAAAAGACCCGACCAAATTCAAGAAGTCAGTGGGATCAATGCTCGTGGCGAATGGGTGTTATGAGATCCTAACCAACTCGCTCACAAATATCTCTTACAAAGGCAAAATCAAATTGGAAAGCGAAGCCGTTGAGATTTTGAACAAGCTAAGTGAAGAGCAGGGTATTCTCCGACAGTCGATGCTCTTCACGGGCCTGGAAGTTTGTGCCCACAACATCAACCGCAAGCAAAAAGACCTGAAGTTGTTTGAGTTTGGAAAAATTTACGGCAAGTCCGATGGCAAGTATTTCGAAGAAGAGCGACTCGCGATTTATCTCACTGGCGATTATGAGACCGAAAACTGGCAGAACAAATCGCGTCCTACCAATTTTTATGATATCGCCCAATCGGTAAATCAAATTCTCGAATTGGCGGCCGTTGGAAACGTAAAACAAGAGCAATTGGCAGACGATATTTTCGAATACGGAGTGAAAATTTTGAAAGGCAACAAAGAAATTGGGCGTGTCGGCAAAGTGAAAAGTCACTGGGCAAAAGACGCAGGCATCAAGCGCGATGTCTTCTACGCTGACCTTTCTACGGATTTGCTTTTCAAGTCGGCAAACCCTAAGTTCGTTGTGCAAGACGTACCGAAGTTTCCGGAAGTGCGGAGAGACCTTTCTTTGGTGCTGAACAGCCAGGTAAAGTTTGCAGAAATCGAAGCGTTGGCTAGAAGCACAGAGCAAAAATTGATTAAGGAAATCATTGCATTTGATGTTTACGAAGGAGAAAAAATAGAGCAAGGGAAAAAAGCGTACGCCCTGGGATTCACGTTGCAAGACGAAAATAAAACACTGACCGACGAGGAGATTGACAAAACAATGACGAAATTGATGAGCGCGTTTGAAGGGAAGATGGGAGCAGTAATTAGAAAATGATCAATTATCGATGGTTCAATTGGTAAATGACTTTTGAATCAGTCAAGCATACCGCTCTGATAATTGATAATTGAAAATTGATAATATAAGCATTGGAATAATGGATCAAGAGGCTTTAAAGAACAACCTTTCGGGATTGGAGCGCAAAATCATGATGCTGCTCAACGATCACAAGATGTTGAAAGACGAAATACGCACCGTAAAATTGGAAAACCACGAACTGCGCACCGATTTGCGCAAACGCGACGAACAACTGGCCAATTTTCAAAATCAGGTGAAAATCACTAAAATTGCAGATTATATAAGTCCGGAAGACGAAAGCATTTCGGAATTGAGGAAGAAAGTGGACGATTACATCCGCGAAATCGATAAATGTATTGCACACGTAAGCCGATAGAACGGCAGTTTTTTGAATGGACGAGCTCTCGATAAAAATAAAAATCGCAGAACGCGAGTACCCGATGAAAGTAAAACGCTCCGATGAGGAACGTATGCGGGTCGCGGGCAAGCTTGTCAATGAAAAATTAAAAAACTACCGGGAAAAATTCGGCATTGACGATAAACAAGACCTTCTCGCTATGGTGGCTTTTGATTGTTTGGTCGAAAAAATGGCCGACCAAGAAAACCAACATAGCATCGATCAAACGGTAGTTGAGAAAATACAGCAGCTAAATCAGTTGGTTTCTCAAATCTAAATTCTTTCCAATTCCATTCTTTGGTTGTGGCCCCAGGCCATCCGGGCATTGTTCAACATACAAACAATACCGTTATGGATTACATAGAAATAATTTCAATTGCTGTCGCGGCCTTCGCTGTTGCCATTGTTCTCGGCATGTTCATTGGAAATTATCTTTACAAAAGAAGGCTAAGAAGAAACAAGGCAGAACTCGAAGAGAAATCAAAGTTGATCGTAAAAGAAGCTGAACTTCAAGCCGAGAATATCAAGAAAGACCGCATCATCGAAGCCAAAGACAAGATGATAAAGATGAAACAGGAATTTGAAGAAGAGGCCAATCGGAAGAAAAATCAAATCATCGCCAACGAACAGAAGATCAAAACGCGCGAAGCCCAGCTCAATAAGGAGCTAGAGACCATCAAGCGCAAGGAAGCAGACATCGATGAAGAGCGCCAAAGCCTGGCACAACAACATGAGTTGGTGAAGAAACGCAAAGAGGAGCTTGATAAATTCAATGCACAGAAAGTAGCCGTACTCGAAGGCATCTCGAAGCTCACCGCCGACCAGGCGCGCGACCAATTGGTAGAGTCCATGAAAGAAGAGGCCCAAACCAAAGCCAGCAGCTACATCAAAGACATCATGGAACAGGCGAAATTGAGCGCCACCAAAGAAGCCAAGAAAATAATTGTAGAGACGATTCAACGCACAGCCTCCGAACAGGCAGTTGAAAACTGCGTTTCGATTTTCAATATTGAAAGTGACGACATCAAAGGAAAAATCATCGGTCGCGAAGGGAGAAATATCAGAACACTGGAAGCCGCCACTGGTGTGGAATTCATTGTGGACGATACGCCGGAAGCAATTATCATCTCCGGTTTTGATCCCGTGCGTAGAGAAATCGCACGTTTGTCGTTGCACCGTTTGGTACAGGATGGCCGCATCCACCCGGCCCGCATCGAAGAGATCGTACAGAAAACCACTAAAAACATCGAAGACGAAATCAATGAGATCGGCGAACGGACGGTCATTGACTTGGGCATCCACGGACTGCACCCTGACTTAGTGCGGATGGTCGGACGCATGCGCTTCCGTTCCTCCTATGGACAAAATTTACTGCAACACTCGCGCGAAGTGGCAAACCTGTGCGCCATCATGGCATCGGAATTGGGCTTGAATGTGAAGCAAGCGAAACGCGCAGGCCTCCTTCACGACATCGGCAAGGTGTGGCCCGAAGAATTGGAGAAACCACACGCCATCGTGGGCATGGAGCTCGCGCAGAAATACAAAGAGCACCCCATCGTATGCAATGCCATCGGCGCGCACCACGATGAAATTGAAATGACAAGCATCATCTCGCCAATCATCCAAGCGTGCGATGCTATTTCAGGGGCGCGTCCGGGCGCGCGACGCGAAGTGATGGAACAATACATGAAGCGCCTCAAAGAACTGGAGCACGTAGGCTTGAGTTTCGAGGGCGTTGAAAAATGCTATGCCATCCAGGCAGGACGCGAACTACGTGTGATCGTGGATGCGGAAAAAGCAACCGACGAGCGCGCCGCACAACTCAGCTTCGATATATCGCAGAAAATCGAGCGCGACATGCAGTATCCCGGCCAAATCAAAGTGACTGTGATCCGCGAAATGCGGAGTGTAGCCTACGCGAAATAAAAACAGCGGTCATTCAAAAGCGGATCAACTAGGCGCGGTTGATCCACTCCATTTGACCACGGGCAGACCCAGCGAAGAATCTTAGCTATCACCGGCCAAGAATCCGAAATGAGATGAACCTTAGAAGGGCCCCATCGGATCCTTGCGGTTGCTCGGGTGGACTGGCTGCTCAGCGGAAATACTTCCCAAATAAGCAAATCCCATGGTGTACTAAGTGTAGCCTCTCGCCTAGACTTCTGCTTTTTATGTTTGACGCCATCAGAATCAGATGGCGCGATACCAGATTTTACTACTCTTCATCATTCCTCTTGCCGATAATGCGTTTGCGCAGGTCTATCCCGTGCAGGGTTCGGCAACATTGGTGCCCCCTTATGCATTGCGTCTGTCTGATTACTCTACTTCAACAAGCGAGCGGATCGTGTTCAATGCACTGCTTGCAGATGTGACGAAGGCAGAACTTCATGTCAGATTTAAGGTGAGCATTGTCGGACAGAATGTAAAATTGGAAACAAAACCCGAATACATCGGATCGCCGATCACGTTGCAGGGAGGCGTGCCGTTGAGATTGACAAACGTAGAGTTGGCCGAATACTTTGATGTGAACCACCTCAATTTCTCAGGCCTCAGTAAAAATGATTTTTTTAAAACGGGTAATCTACCCGAGGGCTTTTATCAATTCTGCTTTGAAGTTTACGAGTACGGACGCGGAGTGAAAATCTCGAACACGATTTGCGCACCGGCATGGCTGATCCTCAACGATCCGCCCATCGTCAACTTGCCACGTATCGGAGAGAAGCTTAAACCACTGAGCCCACAAAATGTGATTTTGCAGTGGACACCGCGACACACCGGGTCACCCAATGCAGCGTTCACCACGGAGTATGATATCAAAGTGGTGGAGGTGTGGCCGTCCAATCGCAACCCCAACGATGCCATCCTCTCTCAACCATCGATCTACGAAGCAACCACACACAGCACCACGTTCATCTACGGGCCCGACGCCACTCAACTTGAGCCCGGCCGCACCTATGCGTTTCGTGTGCAGGCACGCGCGATCGCCGGCGCTGAACATATAGACCTTTTCAAGAACAACGGCTTCAGCGAAACGGTGACTTTCGTCTATGGCGACGCTTGCGATGCACCGATTAACCTTCTTGCCGACGCGGCAGCCACCCGAGTAACTTTGACTTGGGATGCAAGTCCTTCGCAGACGGCATATACCGTTCGATATCGCGTGAAAGGACAAGACGACAATCATTTTTATACCGCCAAGTCTCTTTTCACCAATGCGCAACTCAATGATTTGGTTCCCAATACAGTCTATGAGTATCAGGTCATGTCCATCTGCGGATCTTTTGAAAGCAACTATGGTGACATCGCGAGGATCACCACGCCCGACATTCCTCAAAAGGCATACAGTTGTGGTGCTCCTATCGAAAATATTAACCTTAGTTCAAAACAGGTCATCCAGAAGCTGGATGTTGGCGACATAATAAGAACGGGCGACTTTGATGTAACAGCCACAAAAGTGAGCGGTGCGAATGGAATATTCAGTGGAGAAGGCACGGTGTCATTTCCTTTCTTCAACGATGCAAAAGCGAGAGTGAAGTTTGATGGAATCACCGTGGGCAAGGACGACATCAACGAAAAACGGATGCTGAAAGGAGAAATGACGGTGATCGGCCCCGCGCTCGTCCCCCAAAATGTACTGAATGCGATGGATGAACTCTCGCAGACAATGAACGCTGCCAATAGCGTATTGAACACGGCGCGGCAATTCCTGACGCCGAAACCAGACGCCGATGATTTTGTAGCGGATCAAGTGATTAACGTTCCGTCGGGCATCGGCAATGCCTATTACGATGTGGCCACAGGCAAAGTAATTGTGGTGGACAACAACGGCAAGCAGCAGTCGCTACCGGCGGATAGAAATTATGCACTCACCGACGGTACTGGGGGAGGGGTTATCATAGCCAAAGATGGAGGAATAACAAAAGTCACCGCTCCTGAGATGGGCAAAGTGCTGGATCGCAAATATGATCCCGGCCTCGTGTTTGCAAACACCGCCGACTCGCAATATGGAATCGACATACAGAAGGTGGATGCCTTGAAAAAAAATTATGAGGAGCCGGTCGCGGATTATTTTGTTCCCTTCAAAGCGGTGGCTGTGGGATCGACGGAAACAGTCTCCGCGACGCCCACCAAGACCGGTATGGATTTGAGCAAGATCAAATTCGACCAAGACAACGGTTCCGTGGAAGCAACTGTCATTGGAGATCGTATCAATTTTACAGCAACTGCAAAAACCACCGGGGACAGCCCACCGGTCTTTGCGCGGATGATCGACGCCGCAAAAAAGGAAACAATTGTAGGCAAGCTGAATGTAGCAGGTTACACACCTGAGAATTTGAAATTGCATCTCGTGCCAGTGAACGGAACAGCCCTACCGACGACCGCCGCCGACATCGAAAAGCACCTCAACCTGATTTACTCCCAAGCCGTAGTGACGTGGACCGTAACACTGGACGCCAACCTAAAAGTAGATGGCCTCGCCAATCCTTTCGACAACGGCAGCAGCGGCATACTGAGCACCTACACCGACGATATGAGGACCGTGATCAACGCTTATCTGACCAACACCAAACTTGAGAACGACAATTATTATCTCTTCCTCATCCCGAAGGGCACCAACACAAACGAGAACGGCTACATGCCCCGCAGCAAGCAATGCGGCTTTATCTTCGATCCGGAGCGCAGCGAAGGGCCGCCAACGACAAGCGCCCAACCCCCAACCTCCAGCGTCCAGTTCATCCGCACCATCGCCCACGAACTGGGGCACGGTGCCTTCACCCTCGAACATACTTTTGCCGAATACCCCGCCCTCGCCCAAGGCACCACCGACAACCTCATGGACTACAGTGCCGGCACCACGCTATGGAAATACCAATGGGACATCATACATAGCAACAGAATTGTACTCGGTGTGTTTGAGAGCGATGAGGCAGGGGCGAGTGTGAGCACAATTCAAGGTACTCCGGTGGTGATGCTCGGCGATACCACGATGAAGGAAGGAAAAGCTTTCCTTTATCAAGGTTCCAGTAAACAAATGAAAGTGAAATTTCAGACAGGTAACACAACCCAAACCAAGATTGCATTTAAACTCACCATGGAGATTGAAACATCTGGTACGAAGCTGTATTTTCCTAGTTCGGGATTTGACTCATTAATTTTTAATCAGACAAAAACAATTTCTCTCGACTCGATACCAGAAGCAAAATATACGCTTCTTTGCAGACTAGGCGCGTCTGAGTTTAAAAGAGTATTTTACATAAGGACGAAAAAACTGGAAGTTACAAAAGCACAGCTAAAGACGATTTTTCCAAATACCGATGATAAGAGGATTGAAGATGTGGTGAAGGCGATAAATGGGAACAGTCTGCTTTTCGGTCTTAACAGCATAAACAGAATGGGTCACTTCTTGGGGCAAATCGGCGCAGAAACAGGAGGGTTGAAGAAACTAACGGAAGCTGCCAACTATACAGCTCAAAATATTTTTGATACATTTTTAAAACCCAGTTTGAGGAGCAGCGCCTCCTCGACGACTGGAAAAACCTTCTGGTTTTGTGATTTAGTAGAAGGATATGATTGCACTAGCTTAAATGCTTGCATAGGAACAAACAAGAGCATGGCTGACTGCGGCACGGCAATCCCGGTCAAGCTTAAAAAGGGAGTCTGCGCGTGGGCCTATGTGAACTTTGATTCAACTTATAACGTAAAAAGCGGCTACGTATCAAACACTTCGCTCTTTGACTACGTATACGGGTGCCGAATGGACAACGGGGACAAATCAACTAAAGACGGGTCCACCTATTTGGGAAAAGGGTTCATCCATCTCACG
The DNA here is from genome assembly GCA_035492075.1 of Cyclobacteriaceae bacterium. Taxonomy (GTDB): domain Bacteria; phylum Bacteroidota; class Bacteroidia; order Cytophagales; family Cyclobacteriaceae; genus ELB16-189. Next base: position 36,629 of record DATJJP010000100.1, read on the forward strand.
GGCAAATACAATTATAAAATTATTAGTCAGGAGTGGAATAGATTGTATCCCGATGACAAAAAAGAATTTAATGGCGCGGACATTGGTTTGCTGGAGACGAACATTGCAGTTGCGATTAAAGCATCAATGATTTTTTGGCGTCTGAATAACCTAAACAAGAAAGCCGATAAAGGAACAAGTGAAACCATTATTGACGATATAGGTAAGGTTGTGAACGGTTCGGGAGAAAGCCCCCCGAATGGATGGCAAACGAGGAGGAGTTACGCCAAATCGGCGTTCGAAAATTTAGATTGATGATAATGAAATTAAGACTTGGAGTCGCATTCCTTTTGAGCAGTATTGCCTTTGAGTTAAGAGGTCAGGAGACCAACAAAGCGAAACTTGACTTGATGCAGGGTATTTGGGAGAATACAATGAATAGCGATAGCGAAAAGGCATTTACGATAATAAGGGGCAATCATTCTCTTAATTTCGTATTCTTAACGACTTCAGACGAATTTGATTTTCCAATTAACGAATCGGTGCTTGGCTTCCAAGACGATGATTCGGTGAGGGGAGATTCTATAGATTCAAATAATCTCAAGAAGGATGGAAAATATTATACCATTGTTGATAAGAAATTTATAGCGAGTAACGGATGGGTTCATCGGCCAGATTATTTAACACCAGCCTATTTTGAATGCAATGGTGATAACATGTCAATAAACGGAGCTCAGTTGATTGAATACTATAAAATTCAAAGGCTACCCAAAATTGCTTTAAGAGCACTCTATCATAAAGGAAAAAGAGATCGTCTCGATTATATCAAAGATTACCTCGACGTTGATGTAATGGAAATCAAATCAGATTTGCGTATCGCGTCGGAACCTAGAGGCACGACAAATGTAACCTTGCCGAAAGGTGAAATGGTTTATCTGAAAGAAGTCAAAGGTGTTTGGCAGAGAATTGAATACCAGGAAGGCGACGACTTACGCGAGGGTTGGGTTGAGAGAAAATACCTTAAGTAAGAACATCCACAAGCAATAAAAACATTAACGGTGTCGGGGTTAAATTGAATCGTGGTGATCCGCCCAACAGCGCCACTTCAAGGACACAATTCACCCAATTGGCGATAAATAATCTAGAACGATGAGAAAGCTGAGCTTGCTTTTAGTCATGTTCGTCGTTTTTGAGAGCAATGCTCAAAATGAAAAATATGAGCTTAAGCTGATTCAGGGTATCTGGGAAAATAATATAGTGTTTCGGGTGAGTATTTGTTCAATGTTCTACGCGACACGAAGGCATTGGCCCTTTCTTATAGTGATTCATCAAAGGCTCGGGATTTTTATCTTAATGAATGTCTAGAAGGATTTCAGAATGCTTCGGAAACTGCAGACTCGATAAATGTTGATTCTCTCCAAAGAGGTGGTAAATTTTTCACAACAGTTTTGGACAAAGACCGCGTTAGCAAAGATGCTTGGATCAAAACCTCTTACTGCATTATTCCTGTCTACTTCGAGTGTAATGGAGAAAATATGTTGATTAACGGAGCCAAACTGATGGAATACCACCGAATCAATCGCCTCCCGATTCCCCTGCTGAAATTTGATTTTCCAAAGGGGTCAACTGGACAACCGTAACTACTTAAAAGATTATGTAGGTATTTAGGTTCTTGAAATTAAAATGGATTGCCGAGTCTACACTCAACCTGGCGGCCCGACAACAAAGACAGTCTTACCGAAGGGAGAACTAGTGTATCTGAAAGGGTTTAAGGGGTCTTGGAGGAAGTTGAATATGAAACGAACCAGGAGGTCCAGCAGGGTTGGATTGAAAGAAAACACTTGAAGTAAACTCAGAATTGCCCCTTATATTTTACTGGTTGATAATTGCAGAAATCATCGAACCGACCGTTGACGATGAAGAATTTAGGGGCTTTTGCAAAATTAAAAACTCGATAGAGAAAGTAGTTCAATGAATTTTTAATCGAAAAATTATATTCGTTTTGACTGAAGAAAATCGGTGCGTCTTTACTAAGCTTTGTCGTTTTTACCTCAATGTAGCGATCTGTTCCGTTTGTATTTTTTGAAAGAATATCGAAACCGAGTCCGTCACCTTTTGTTTGTGCTACCCATTCAATCTTGTCTGACAATGAATCTTTCCCTGCGTCAATTAATCTCCACCTTTCATATGCGAAGATGACCTCCTCACCAGAAAGTCCGAGCTTACGATTAGCTTGTTCAATCTCAAGGTAGTTAACCTTTAATGGTGTTTTCAAGTAACTGACCTCAGGCTCGTTTATGATACTACTTGCGTTGAACTCCGGCGGAGCTTCACACATGTTACTGAACCCAATCATCGCATCAACGACCGTTACTGATGCTGTGCTAAACGATTCAAATAAACTTTCTAGCTGAGGATTCCGTGTTAGATAGCCCAAAACTTTTTCTTCAAGTAATTTTTGGTAATTCCATCTCGGTTTGTAGCCAGCAATCCATGGCACACCAAACTTCGAGAGGATAGCACTTATGTTTTGATGTTTAAATTCAACTGAGCTTTCAGCGCGGTTGTTAAGAAGTGGTAAGATCTTTCTACGATGTTCGGCTTTATTGTAAGAAATACCCGAAATCTCGTCGCTGAGCATATCGAAGTAGTCCGCAACCGTGACTTCTGTTTCGATATCAGACCAATCTTCGCCCATGATTTCCCGACAAAATAGGTCTTTTTTGCTGTTTCCTGTTCTATGGATTGTTTCTAGTTGTGTAGGGGAACGTAACGAATCATTCCCCTAGTTAATGGATGACCAGTACCATCAAAGTAAGCCGAATAGACCATGAACCGAAAAAATCCCTTTTACAGCTTCACTTTCAATGTCTCACATCTTTGCCTCAAGTTTATTCTAAATCTCCCGTTGACCTGCCACACTAAGTGCATCGCCCCAACCGCCCCGAATTTTGTCGTCGCTGAGGTGGATCATTTTTGGTTTTCCACGGCGCGGGGCCTGGGGACGTGGGTGTCGAGGTAGCCCTGGTTTCGTGTGGAATTTTCACAGTAGGCTTTGGATTTTGCTTCTACCGCGTCCCCGAAACAAAAAAAGAGGGCCTCTTGTGAGGCCCTCTAGGCAATATCTGCTGGCATCGGTGGCGCCTTGCCTATTCAGGAACATGGGCATGCACCCTTTAGCACCGCCACCTCTGCGCAGCATTTTCTTTAATCACTTGGAATTTCATACTCGCGCCATAAATGAATATGGCAGCAAGATGTGCATTTCCATGGCAGCAAAAGTGAACAAATGATTGCGTACCGTGGTTTAATGATCCTATAGCGTTTTTGTTGGAAATAAGGACACGCGACACAAGAAACAAGACGTTAAACGCACTACACTAGACGTGTTCCCACCCAAGGCTTCCTATCCCCTTACCGTCACACTCATTTCGTCGCTCCAGCTGCCGAAGGGTTCGTTGTGCAGGAGGTAGATCATCTTGTATTTCCACACGGCCGACTCGCCCGAAGGAGGCAGGGGAGACTTGTCGAAGTAGCGCGGCTTCCTGTCGCGGTCGAATTTCACAAAACCTTTGCCCACGTCTTTCCATATCTCCACGCCTTGAAATTTTCCTTTGATCCACCGCAGGTTAGGACGGCCGTCGGAAGCCACTTTGATAAAAAATCGCGGTTTGGATTTGAGTGCCGTGGAGGTCTCGACCCCTCCCACCAGACCTAGGTCTTTCCCGATGGTGGTGGTATAAGCCGGATGGAGGATGATGCGCTGCGCGAGTTCACGCAGGCGGCGGTCAACATTTGGGGCAGGCATCAGGGGCGCAGGTTCGATCACCGGCGGCTCTGGTAACGTTGCCAGTTGAACATCCACGCCTTTACGCATGTGGTTTTTGTACGACGTGAATCGTTGTGCAAAGGTCTGGATGAGGTGATGGCTGTGGACGATGTAATCGAATGCCATAGCGTCCGCTTGTAGGGTCGCGATTTCCTCCTTGGTGAATCCAAGAACGGACCCGTATTTATCGATCTTACTGACGAAATTCTGCAACAGGCTGTTGAAGGCCAAGTCGCTTTTTGGGCTTTGGAATGTCATAGGTATTTTTTTTTGGTTTTGGGGTTGACGATCGGTTTCAAACAATCCGTTCGTCAAGCCGCAATATCCTAGTCCTCAGGGTGGACAGTAGGTAAAAATTACCCGACCGTCGTATCCACTTATGAAAAAGCATTTTGAATTAGCGAATGAAATGCCTGACATCAGCATTCACGGAAAAAAAAGGAATTAGCTATTTTAGCAACCACCAACACACCACCTTAATGAAATATTTTACTTCCCTTGTGGCTTTTGTTTTGTGCTCTTCCGCTTTTGGTCAGATCGATGCGCGCATCGGCATCTACATCAAGAACCTGACCGTCGATCAAAAAAATGGAGAGTTCTATGCCGATCTGTACTGGTGGCTAAAACTTCCCGCCAGTTTGGATTCATCGCAGATAAAAGAATACGCCCAACTCGAATTCGTCAACGCGACGGAGCCGGAGAATATTTTGGTGGAGACCAAGAGAACCAAAGACATCATCTACATCACGGGCTCTTGCAAGGGCCTGTTCAAGTTCTATCCCGAATACCACGCTTACCCCGTTGATGTGCAACGGCTGCCGATTATAATTGAAAGCGTCAATCAACCGGAGACCTACATCCGCCTTGTTCCCGACAGCGTAAAGAACGGAAATTCGGCGTCGAAGCTGAATGGTGTCGATGATGAAATCTCGGTACCAAGTTATAAGATTGTGAAAGCGGGGTACTTCAATGAAACAAAATTGTACAACAGTAATTTTGGCGATCCCGATTTTTCGGACAACATGAAATATTCGCGGATTATTTTTGAGATGGATATCAAGAGAGAGTCACAATCATTCATTCTTAAAATCTTGATCCCAAACTTGTTTCTTCTTGCTATCTCCTACTTGGTTTTCTTTATCCCGGCAAGTCAACTGGAGGTAGCGGTGGGTTGCACTGTTACTTCGTTGCTCGCCAGCATCGCGCTGCAATTGACAATCAACGGAAATCTTCCTGATATCGGCTACCTCACCAACGCCGACAAACTGTTTCACCTTTTCTATCTGCTCATCACTATTGCGCTCGTTCAGACGGTGATCACTTTCAATCTCGATAAGCGAGGAAAAAAAGAATTTGCGCGTAGGCTCGAGGTGATGGGGCGATTTGTTTTTCCCGTCATTCTATTGGTTGGGGTCTTGGTGATTTTGACGTAGCCGACATCTTGCGCATCCACCCACCAAAATGCTACGGCGTGTGCACCATGGTGCAGATCGGTCTCATTTCCTTTGGAAAGTAGAAAGAACTGCACAGCCACCTACTGAATGGAAGCAACGATCCAATAAAAAAATTGGAGTTTTCCTTGTAGAATAAATTTTACGGCTCATTGTAATATAGTCTTAACCGATAAGGACAAACCGCCAACTCTTGGGTGGCCCTGAAATTTCGTTTGGATGGACCTGTTTAAATCCGGAAAAGGTGTCGGGAAACCAATTTAATGCCTCGGTTAACAGTTCATAAAACTTACTCATCCCTCAACGTGTCCGCCGGATTTGCCCCCGACGCCTTGAGTGTTTGCATACTCACCGTCACGAGAAGAAGAAGCAAAATCAAGAGCAACGTGAGTGCATATGCCAGCGGAGAGATGCTAACGTGATAAGCAAAACCAGATAGCCATTCGTTCAATCCATAGATGCTCAGCGGAATGGCAAGTACAGCGCCGATCAAAAGCACAATCAAATATTCGTAGCTCATCAGTCGAATGAGGTCCGTTACACTTGCGCCCAATACTTTGCGAACGGCAAGTTCTTTGGTGCGGGTTTTCAATGCGTACGCCACCAACCCCACCAGCCCCGTGAAAGCAATGAGGATGGCCAGGCCGCTGAATCCAAATAGCAGCTGCACTTGTATGCGTTCTGCTTTATAGAGATTGTTGTAGAGGTCATCGAGGAAAAAATATTCCATCGGATAAAATGGAAATAGTTCGTTCCAGGTACCGCTGATCTTTTCAATGGAACCTTGCATGTTGCCCGTCTCTGCTTTAATGAGGAAAGTGCGCAGCCACAAAGGCTCATTCACTAGGATGACGGGATCGACTTTGTTTTTCAATGTTTCTTGGTGAAAATCCTGAACGATGCCGACGATCGGCCCAGGCGCAAGTGCCATATCGTCCAGCGACCAACTGATCTTTTGCCCGATAGCATCTTGCGGAGAATTCCATCCGAGCTGATGCATCGCGGTTTCGTTGATCAGATATTCACGCGGCTGTGTCAACAAATATTGTTGAAAGGTGTAGTTCTCGTTAAACTCGGGAATCGAAGTTGGCTTGGAAGGCGATTGAATATTCCTCCCCGCTGCCAATCGAAGACCGAGCAGAGAAACTACATCGGGGTCGATCACTTGAATGTCCATTTGAGGCGCCTTGTTTTTGTCGCTGTTCGAACCCTCCACCAAGACTAAGCCTGAGTCGCGAATCTCGCGCGAGGGCACTTCCATGCAAGCGCTGACACTCACAATGCCACGTTGGCCCACAAGCCGGCTCCGGAAAGATTCAAATTTATTTTTTACTCCATCGGGCACAGCGGGTATGGCGATCACTTGCTCTCGCTCGATGCCTAGATTCTTGTGAAGGAGGTAATTGAATTGATGATACGCGATTGCGGCACTGCCGATCAGCAAAATGGAAATACCAAATTGCATCGTGACCATAATACGTTTTAAACTGAACGCACCTTCCCTTCCGGTAATTGATATTGCTTTCGTTGTTTTGAGAACGGCTACCGGTTGCAGAGCAGTAAGCAAAACGACGGGGTAAAGAGAAGAAGCAACGCCCATTGCCAGCGCAACGATAATCATCGCGACGGTGAACCACATGAATGGCGGAAGAAACTCAATGTTGACAAATTGCTGCATATAGGGGAACAACAGGTAGGCCACGCCGCTGGCCAGGAGCAAGGCAGTGAAATGAACGATCACCGATTCGGTAGCCAAATAATAAATCAACTGTCGCCGGCTGGCACCCATTACTTTCCTCATACCAAACTCTTTCGCACGGCCCAATGACATGGCGCTGTTCAGGTTGGTGAAATTAATTACCGCCATTACTAGTACCAGCAGCCCAGCAAAACCAACAACGCGTACGTACAAATTTTCTCCTCCCGGAATTATTTCGCGCGCCAGGTGCGACGTCAAATGGATGTCGCTGAGTGGCTGAAATGTAAAATGGGTGTCTTTGCCTTCTACCGCATCATATTTCTTTATGAAAGAAGGGATAGCCGCCTCGACCTGTGAAATCGTGGCGCCGTTTTCCAACAAGAGGTAAGTATAGGCCCAACCTGACCGTTCTTTGCTATCCCTAAACGAGATCAGCATATCCACGGGAAGGTGTGTGTTCGACGGAAGATCTTCCATTACTCCGGTGATATGGTGAAGCGTTTCTACCTTGTCGTAGTCTCCGATCAGAAATATGTCTCGGCCCATCGCATTGGTTTCGCCGTAGTATTTCTTTGCTAGCGACTTGGAGATCACCACCGAGTGAGGCTGAGCGAGTGCTTGTGCTGGATTACCCGTTAACAACTTGAAATCAAAAACGGAAAAAACTTCTTTGTCGGTTACATACGCATGTGCGGGCCTAAACTTGTCGTTGCCCACGCGTACATATTTTCGTTCCTGATTTTGAAAACGGATCAATGTCTTGACGGCAGGAACGTCGGCGGGCAGCTCGTTGACAAAATCAACGGGTACCCTCGCCCAATGGGAATGCGTGTTTCCCGACGGGGCGAAGAGATACGTGGCCCGATAAATTCGATTCGCATTACCATGAAAATTTTCGTAGTGCGTCTCAAAGTAAACATAAGCGGCCGCGAAAATAAACACGGTGAAGCCGACCACCAGGCCCAACATATTGAGAATGGCGTAAGATCGGTTTCTGTAAAAACCTCGAATAATTATTTTCAGGTTGGTACTACTGAATAAGGATGGAGCTGCCATGGCGGTGGGTGTTTAAACCAATATGAAGATCGTAAAATGATAGGACTTCAGGAATGCCGGAAGTTGCCGTTGAAAAAGGTGGTTGCGCGGCACCTCGTGTGAACATTTATTTCCAGCCTTTCGATTAATTCGCTTTTGTTTCCCCAATAGAGCGCTGCCTTAAGGTGTCAAAGTAGCTATGCCGAGGTGATGATTTCATTAGAAGTTAGTGGAACACACACGTTACTGGTTCACCGTCATATTGGTAAATGTAGTTTCAATTAGTTTTTTGTAGTTCGGCCCGATGGGCAACGAAATCTTGTCGATGAAAATTTCTTCGGCGGTGTACGAAGTGATTTTTTCTTTATTCACAATGTAAGATCGGTGCACACGGAAGAATTTGTCGCTAAGAATTTTTTCCATCTCACCGATGCCGAGCTTTGTGATGATTTTGTTGTTGGGCAAATGGATGTACACATACTCACGCATGCTCTCGATGTAGAGCACTTCGTCGAACTTCACCTTCACCATTGTCTTGTTCACATTGAAGAAAGCTACGCTCTTGCTGGTAGACTCGCCCGCGGCCATCTGGAATACCGATTTTGGATCTGGCGTTTTCTCTACGCGGTTCACGGCTTTGAGAAATCGATTAAATGAAATTGGCTTTACCAGATAATCCACCACGTCAAGGTCGAAAGCTTCGATCGCGTATTCAGAATAAGCGGTGGTCAAAATGACTTGTGGCAAATTCTTGGCCGTCTTCAAGAAATCGATCCCATTCAGCGACGGCATTTGTATATCCAGGAATATGAGGTCGACCTGATGCGCCGGCAAATATTCCATCGCGGAAACGGGATTATCAAAAACGGCCGACAGATTTAGCCACTCCACTCTTCCCAAAAAGGACTTCAGCACTTCTTGTGCGGGGGCTTCGTCTTCAATTATAATACAATTGATTCTGTTCATTTGTTTTCATTATAGGTACTTTCAAAAACGTTTTGAATTTTCCGTGCTCGCTCTTTGTTTGAAAAACAAAGCTGGAATCGTACAGCATTTCCAGTTGCCGTTTCACTGAAGCCAACCCTTTTCCGTTACTAGGGACTTTCCCGTTCGTAAACAAGTCATTTTCTACGTAAAGGTTGATGTATTTGTCGTCGGAAGTAATTCTCACTTTAATATGGACTGGCCCCGGGCTTTGCATCAACGTGTGCTTGAAGCTGTTTTCAATAATCGGGAGCATCAGCAGCGGCGATACATACACGGGCTTATGCTTCAACGTAATTTCACTGTCAATGTTCAAACGGCATCCGTGCCTCAGTTTTTTTAATTCAAAGTAATCTTCAATCACTTTTATTTCCTGTTCGATGGGAATCATCCGCTTGTCGCATTCTTCCAAAATAAATCGCAACAGGTTGGACAAGCGGAGCACCACCTCTTCGCTGGTGTCATTCGCTTTGATTGCATGGGCATACAAAGTGTTTAACGTATTGAACAAGAAATGAGGGTGCATTTGCGCCTTCAGAAAGGCGAGTTCCGCATTCTTTTTCTCCTCCATCAGCTTTCGGTTATGAAGAATCAGTTCACTTCTGTTTTTCATGACCTTGATGGCAATGGCTAAACATATACCCGGCATCCAATTAAAGGTGTCGCGCAAAACTTTAGCAATACTCCATCGATCAATGCTTGCCACTCGATTAGGGTCGATCAATGGATAAATGACCTCTAACCTGTAATATCGGATACCATAAGCGACAAACAGGAAAGCGAAGATCAAACAACAGATGGTGTGAAAAAGATTTCGTGTCTTCAGCTGTGTGGGCAACACGTAATAAATGATGAAGTAGGTAATTGCCGCCGTAAATGGGATGACTAAAAAGCGACCCAGAATAACGGGTAAGTCGATGATGTTATCAGCTGAAAGGACGACGAGGATGCTGACCCCATCCATCGTCCAAAAGGTGACGTGCCGTGCGATTCTTATCCCCCACTTTTTGCTGTAAACAAATGAATCGAGAACGTTCATGCCGGCGTCAATGTAGCGACGATTGCTGCGTAGATGTTTGCCGTTTACATGAAACCGTGTTTGCAAAGGATGGATTGGCAATTTTCTGTGACGAATCTTTTCAAAATGAAAAATGACTGACATCAGCGTCACCACTAAACAGCCGTAAAAAAACAGTCCCGCCTTGCGGCAGGACTGTTTTACCTAATTTATTACCGAACCTACCAGAGGTTCTTGAAGTGTTAAACTAGTTTCCTGTACAATACGTTGCGAAAAATTCAATTAAAGTCACATTACTAATGACAGACGGTACTTATGCCATGACAAAAAATGCTTCTATAATCCTTTGTAATTATATTCTAATTGGATTCTAATGTGATGTTAAGCCAATGTAAACAAACTAGAATGTCCGATGTGTTTGGCTTTGATCGATTTCGCACACTTGAAATCGCTTGAAGAAAGCGAGCTATTCTGAAACGTTAGGGGTGATCTGTGCTTGTATGCACCACCAGCGGCCGTTTTCTTTTTTGTAAGTATCGGTGTAGATCGAACTGCCGTTGATTGTCTTGCCGTTTTTCAGTCGAGTGTAGTACGATTTGGATCTCACCAGGGCGACGTCTCCAAAGAATCGAATGAACTCATCTTTATAACCGAAAGCGGTGAACCCCGCATTGGGATAATCCGTGGCCCAATTCTTCATGTACTCTTTTCGATTTTCGATCGTGCCGTTGTTTTCAATGCACACAAAATCCTTGTGGATGATTTCGTTGTGCGCCACGGTGTCGTGGGTGATGTAGTTTTTAATGAACTGCGCGTTGAGTTTGCTCAACACGGCACGATCGCTGGCGCGGTTGTCATTGATTTGGGAGTACAAAAAAAATGAAACAAAAAATAAAATGACAACACTTGGAAACAATTTCATGCAGCGATTCTTTTAGCAGAAAAATAGTGGTTGGCTAAAAGGGAAATAGACAACCCAATCACAAACATGTGGATGCCAATCATGATTACCGTTGGGATCAGCTTGTAAGTTAAGGGTGGCACATTCGAGAGGGGCAGCACGACGAAGTTCATGCCCAGCCAAACGAGAACTCCATACATGATCCCCACGTAGATTTTGTTCGATTGGAGGAGTTTCATCCTCGTGTACAGAAAGTAAAAAAGGAATGTCCATGAGACAGCGATGAAGAAATGAAAGAATAGGCCCCACATCACCATATCCCATCCACCCGTGAGTGCATCACGGCCAAACGCCCCTGAAGCTACGTAACGGAATACAGCCAGGGGGCCTACTTTTCGCTGGAGGTAGGCATTGACGCACGCGGCGGTGCCATCCAGCAAACCTACGATCAACCCGGATTTTAGTGCTGACTGAAAAAATGAGCGTTGATCCATCTTAGTATGAGAAACATGATTAAAAATACATTGACCCTGTGGGCTGTCGAAAAAGAGTTTGGGGTATTTTCTCCCAACTTAGGACAGGAAAGTGAAAGATACCTTAATTTTGGGGGTCTATTAGTTGAAAAAAAGATTGGCACAATTTTTCACTTACAGGGTGAAGACTTCAAAACGTAATGAATTTAAAATCTGCTTTAATCAAAATGTACTTCCTTTTGGTGCATGCCGATGGCGAAGTAAATGACCGCGAAGTGCAACTCGGCAACCGGATGGCCAAAATCGAAGGCCTTTCCGAAACGGAATTCAATGTTATCCTTGACATGCTGGAAAAACGCGCGGGGGCAAACGTGTATGACGAGGGTATCGAAGAGTTAAGGAAACTGGACCATCAAAACCAGGTACGTTGCGTTGCGTGGCTGTGCGTGGTGGCCAATGCCGATGGGTTTATGGACAAAACCGAATGGCAATTTATTTATAAGGTCTACCACAAAGAACTTGGGCTTAACCTCGACGAGATCATGAAGGTGCAAAAAGAATTGATTGCACTCACGGCAAAACGACCTTCGATGTATATCGCGGTGCTGTAAGTCAAGGGGCAAAAATTAAAAGAGGCGGCCCGAAAAGGCAACCTCTGTTTTGTCATGCAAATCTGGTTTAGTCTGTTGCCGGTAAAAAACTTCTGCGGCGCAATACCCCTGCACTCAACAAACTGATCGCGAGTCCCACGGGAAAAATCTCCATGGTGGTTATTCCAAATCGAATAAAAGGGTTTTTGTACATCTCTACAAACGAAGCCATTTTTTGCTTCGCTTCTTGAACTTCGGCTTCCGTTGCCCCTTTCGCTTTTATTTTTTCAATGTTGCGTTCCCCCATCTTTTGTGTGAATTCGTCCGACATTCGGCTGTAGGTAATTTCCCAAGCGCAGGCGTACATGATTGACGCGATGACCGAAATCAAGAGGCCGATCCTAAAGCCTTGTCCAAAAGTGATCGCGCCATTTTGCTGGTTGTCGCGAAAGGACTTGATACCGAAGAAAATCATCGAAAGGGCGATCACCATCGTGGTGTAGCCGATCCATTCTCCGTAGTCGATGGAAATGAGGCCCTTGTCGTACAGCGGCATGGAAATCAACATCATGGCCGAAACGATTGCCCCTGCAATCAGTCCGTAGGTGAGGATTATTTTTTTCATAGGTGTTTGTTTTTTTTTGCCTAAAACAAAAGGAGGCTAATCCAATTGCCTTCACCCGAAAGGATGATTCTAATAAATTTAGTTGAAATCACGAGAAAGGACGAGATGGTGGTCCTGGTTTACTTGATGCTCTATCCTGGTTCCCAGGTAGGAAGTTCCTGCGGTTGAATCCAATAGCCGGAATCCGGCCTCATGGAATAAGCCTCAGCTCTTTCCCCCGCTGCACCGCCTGAGTTCTTCGGCTCACTTCGAGTTTGAGAAACAGGTTTGACGAGTGGGTTTTGATCGTGTTGAGCGACACAAAAAGTTTGTCTGCGATTTCTTGATTAGAGAGCCCAGTGGCCATGAGCTGCAGTACTTCATGCTCGCGTTTGCTGATGCCGAGTTTCTGCAATTTTAATTCATCAAGCACAAAATCGGGAGAAAGGACGACCGTTTTCTTGCGTGTGAGTTTCAAGCCCGCCCAAATCCCCAGAACGGTGAATAGAATTGCAATAAAGCCAATGTAAAATTCGATGGAAAGATCCCGCACATAAAAACGATACTCGATCGACTTCAAAACAAAAACCAAGAACGCAAGTGCAATGGCGTAAAAGAAAATGGTTCGTTTCATTTCGTCAATTTGATTTTCGCAAAAGCAAAGTACAACCGTGGCTGGATTTTTACCACCCACTGACTTAACTTCGATCAAATTTGCCAAACTTATGGGAAACAATTCGTCTACTTTTTTTGCTCCTCACCTGGCCATTCGAATTTTGCTGCCAGCGATCGAATATTATAAAAAAGCATTCGGAGCCACAGAGCTTCGCCGGTTCAGCAATGACGACGGAAGCGTGCATGTGTCGGAGTTGGAAATAGATGGTGCCATGTTTCATCTGCACGAAGAAACGCCGAGATCAAAGCAGCTCAGTCCTGAGTCGATAGACGCAGTCACGTCATTGATTGGAATTTTTGTCGATGACCCGCATACTGTAGTAAAGCGGGCCGAGGCAGCAGGCGGTCGTATTACAAGCCCCGTTCAAGACTATGAGTATGGCTACCGACAAGGAATCATCGTGGATCCCTTTGGGCACCAGTGGTTGATTCAGAAAAAAATCTAAAGTTGTTTTAAAGTGAAGATTGCTTTCTTTTCCTCGTTCGCGTTTAAAGAGCTTGGATACGGAGTAACGCCCGTCAATGTGAGTTCATAGTTCTTTTGACCGACAGAAAAACTTTTCGATGCTCCGATCTTCAGAGAAAATTCATTTGGCCCGATTTGAAATGTGACCTTCCCTTCACCCGCCCAAATGCACACGGCGTCTGATGGACACCGACTGTCGGAAATGGAACGGACAAGCACCTGAAAACTTGGATCACCTGTTGTTATCGTATTTCCTTTGATCGCACTGAAATCAGCGTGCGGGCCATTTGGAATCGAAGTATCATGATAATGACAGGCTAGCAAACCAACCAAGACAAATACTATAAACGCGTTTCTCATTTTCATTTTGAAACGCGGTTCTTGTAAAACGTTGGGAACCGAATAAATCATATATCTGCAGCCGCCGTGGTATTTGAGTTCCTCCAAGCTCCAATTTTCAGTAAATTAGTTTTCCAAATCGCGCAACGTATGTCTGACAACCCCAATGGAGGCCAACCTCCAAAAAACATGCCTGTGAAATACAAATTTCGCGACATCAAGGTGCACTCCTCCGATGAATGGATGGCCGATGCCACCAAAAAATACCGTAAAGTCTTCGACCGGTATGAAACCACATTCATGCGCGTAGAGTTTTCCATCTTCAACAAACTTTTTGATGAGGAGGAATGGGATGCCACATTCACTTTGAAATGTTTTCATTCACAAGGCAGCCAAAAAAATGAGCTGTGCAACTTGGAACAAAAACGTAAAGTATTGAAAGACGAAAACATCGTGTACATCCGCGACTCGTGGGGGCAAGCAACGTTGGGTACGTTTTGGTTTAAAGGAGACTACATTTGGGAAGGATACATTGACGGAGTGAAAGTGGGAGAGTCTAAATTCTATGTAGAGGATATTGGGCAAGCCAAGCCGGGAGAAAATCTTTTCTTCGACATCGATACGATCAAACTTTATGAAGGCGATGGCCAAGCCTATACGCTACCTCAAAAGAAATTCTTGAAAAAATTCAGTCAAAAGGAGACGCGGTTTGTGTGGGCGGAATTCAATTTCAAGAATAAAACGCCCAAGGATTATTTCGCCGAAGTCTTTTTTAATTTCTACGACAAAGCAGGCCAACTCAAAGGAAGCAGCTCCTATATTGCCTACGTTACCGCCAATACAGTGGATAAAGTCTATACGCTCAATCCGGGGTGGGGTGGCGATACGCCCGGCCGCTGGAAGAGTGACTTATACACCATGGAGGTCATCTTTATGGACAATCTTATTGCCACAGTTCCTTTCCAAGTGGGGGAAGCATTTGATGAAGGCCAGGCCGCGGTAATCACCGATGCCAATCAACTGTTTAAGCCATCGTCTGCACCTGGCACGTCTTCGCCCAACAAAAACCTTGATGACATCTTAAATGAAAGCCTTGCCGAACTAAATTCGCTCACCGGACTAGAGAGCGTAAAGACGGAAGTGAATGAAATGGTGAAGCTCGTTCGCTTTTACCAGGAGACCGGAAAAGATGTGCTCAACAAGTTCTCTTTGCACACCGTGTTCATGGGAAACCCGGGCACGGGAAAGACAACTGTAGCCCGGATTCTGTCGCGTATTTACAAAGGCCTGGGGATTCTTGAAAAAGGACACTTGGTGGAGGTAGATCGCGAAGGACTTGTGGCCGGCTATGTGGGGCAAACCGCGATTAAAACGAGCGAGAAAATAACTGAAGCGATGGGTGGAGTTCTTTTTATCGATGAAGCCTATTCGTTGGCCCAAGAGAAAGGAGCGCAGCATGACTTCGGGGCAGAGGCCATTCAAATTATTTTGAAACGCATGGAGGATCTTCGAGGCAAATTCGGAGTGATTGTGGCGGGCTATACGGAGAACATGGGCGAGTTTGTCAATTCAAATCCTGGATTGAAGTCGCGGTTCGATAAATTTTTCGTGTTTGAAGATTATGATCCAAACGATATGCACGTCATTGCGCAGTCTCTGTTTACCAAGGAAGGAGTGAAGCCCGACGCTGCCGCCGAAACACATTTGAGAAATTATTTTGGATTCCTTTACGAGAATCGAGACAAGCATTTCGGCAACGCCAGAGCAGTGCGGCAGGTTGTGGGGGAATCCGTAAAAAATCAGAACCTGCGATTGGCTTCAATGAAAAAAGAAGAGCGCACGAAAGAATTGATGGACACGGTAATTTTTGAGGATGTAAAAGAGTTTGAGATCAAAGAAATGGAGGATAAACCGAAGATTGGATTTAGAACGGGAGGCATTTAAAATAGAAAGACATGGATATAAAGTCGATGAAAGAAGTAATGAAAGGAGTATTAGCTGTTGTCATTGGCGTAACACTCGTATTTACGCCATACTCCCTTTTGATCGGATGGAACCTAATTACTTTCGTTCTATTTTGGTTTATAATGGTACCTCTGATTGCGTTTTTCCTGCCCCCTAAAGTATCACGAAACGAAACCCATTTGATTGAGTCAGTAGTAGGTGTATTGATTTTTTACGCGCTCATGGTTTTCATGATTTACGACCACTATGAATCGGACTTCTTTTTTGTGATGATGATAAGTTGCGTTGTTAACTTGATCGTCATGTTTCTTGCCAGTTGGACTAGGAGAAGAGCCGATACAGTTTGAACAGGGGTCCATTGCAGCATCCCACGCGTTTTATCCTTTTCGGAATTCTATTTTCCATATTCTGGTCATCCGCATCCGTGGCGGGGAAATTCGGCTTGCTGTCGGCTGAGCCGCTTACCCTTTTTACTGCGCGATTTATTTCAGCGGGTGTTTTGCTTTTGATCTTAA
Source organism: Cyclobacteriaceae bacterium (assembly GCA_035492075.1). Taxonomy (GTDB): domain Bacteria; phylum Bacteroidota; class Bacteroidia; order Cytophagales; family Cyclobacteriaceae; genus ELB16-189. Next base: position 53,152 of record DATJJP010000100.1, read on the forward strand.
GCTCGTTTCAGAAGGGACGAAAAATTCCGGAAAACAAAGAATGGCTTCAACTCGTCATCTTCGGTGCATTGAACACCACGTTGTATTTAGGAATTTTTATCATGGCTCTAAAGGAAGTAGCTGCGGGAATCACGACGTTGATGCTCGCGTTGAACCCATTAATGATCAGCATCATCACTTCTCTTTGGCTGAAACGAAAAATCGCGCCCGGCGAATGGGGAAGCATTGGAGTAGGAATTGTGGGGGTGATCGTAGCGACATTTCCCTTGGTTCAAAGTGGCCACGCCAGTTTCTTTGGAATTGTGCTGCTCGTTGTTTCGATGCTCGCGTATTCCGTCGCGGCGGTGTATTATTCTTCGGTCACATGGAATCTGTCGCGCATGACCATCAATGGATGGCAAGTGCTGATCGGAGGCATTTTGTTGTTGCCGTTCATGCTTGTGTTTGAAGGTGGCGGAACAAACTATGACTCGAGATTTTGGATTTCGATCGGATGGTTAGTGGTACCGGTATCCATTTTGGCCGTTCAATTGTGGTTGCACCTTTTGAAAGAAGACACCGTCAAGGCGTCGCTCTGGCTTTTCCTTTGCCCGATTTTTGGATTGGCTTATGCCTCGTTCATATTGCACGAGCCGTTTACAACCTACACCATCACGGGTGGCATGCTCGTGTTGAGCAGCCTATTTTGGGGGCAGTCGAAAAGTCTTGTTCAGAAAGTAAGCAAACTAAATTAAATCGCCTTTTTCGTTCTGTTGATCCACACTTCAGCCAAAATCAAGTGAAGGGTGAAGCCGATCCAAAGAGCAGTTCCGAAAAAATCTTGTGGGGTCAAATGTGTAAGCCGACCAGTGGCGAAAAAGATCCCGACAATCGGTCGCGTGGTAGTTACGGCCATGCCCGTGGCGAATGCGCGGATCATCCACTCGCGATGTAGCTCGATTTTTCCTTGACGTATCAACGCGAACCCTTTTGCCAACGCGAACAGGAACCAGCTTCCGAAAAACGTGATTGCTGCCGTCTCGCTCACGCCGCTGATAGCCATACGGAACCCCATGACGATGCCTGAGGCGCCGACAATAGCACCGATAATCAAGAGCGCCCTTCCATTCCATCGATGAAAGGTTGGATAATTCGTTCTGATACGTTTCGCAAACTGCATCAATCCAAGTACTATAAACAATAGTGCTGGAAAAATATGCAACAAGGTGAGCACCGGATGGTTTACAAACCCATCGTCGGGGAAACTGGGCATTCCGGGCGGGGGAGGTGTTGGAGTGTATCGATTTTCCAAGACAGGAACGAGGAAAAAGGTGCGTCTCACGATCATCGCGATGCCGATGGACGCGAGGATAAAAGCGATCGTCCAAACGAGTTTGTTATTCGGTTCTTTTTGGCTGGCCATCTCATTTGATGATGACGAGAGAAATTATTTTTTATTGTATTTTGATGCCGAGATGAATCGGATCAATTCAGTTTTTTTGACGAGTGAGCTGCAGTTCACTACTTCCCGAAGTAGCGGCCCGGGTGGTCAAAACGTGAATAAAGTCAACACGAAGGTGACGTTACGCTGGGATGTAAAAAATTCGGCATTGCTTTCTGCTGAAGAGAAGGCGGTGCTTTTGCAAAAATTTTCTTCAAGGCTCACAACCGAGGGCGAACTTCTACTTTCAGCTCAGGAGAAACGTTCCCAACTGCAGAATAAAGAGGAGGTTTTACAAAAGTTTGATCAACTTCTAATTCGAGCGTTTGAAAAGAAGAAGAAACGCAAAGCGACAAAGCCTTCAAAAACCGCAGTGAAAAATCGCCTTGACCGAAAGAAAAGGCATTCGGACAAAAAGAAACTGAGGCAAAATCCTTTCTGACTCCATTCTCAATTATTAGGTTAAAAAAATCTAAATTCGTTAGCGAATCCGTTCGTAAGGGCTCGGCTTGGCTCGTTATGGAAAGATTTTTAGTTGGCATCTTTCTTTCGCTGGTCGCATTGACTGGCCTGTCTCAGCAGTCTTACACTGCGCTCGAATTGTTATTGGCCAAGCCCGACGACACACTAAAGGTCAGTCAGCTCAATAATTATTCAACCTCCATTCGTGAAGGCAACTACAACGAAGCATTGAAAGTAGCGGAGGCCGCAAAAGCCTTGGCCGAGAAATTGAAATTCAGAAAAGGACTTGCTCCTATCTTGGAAAATATTGGATGGATCGTTTATCGAAAAGGCAATTTTGCCAAGGCACTGATCTATGCCAATGAGTCCATGGAGATTTACAAGGAGTTCAATGACAAACGGGGAGTAGCGAATTGTATCAACAACCTGAGCGGAATATTAACAGAGCAAAGGAGATATGAGGAGTCAATCAAAATATTACGAAATGCACTGGCCCTTGCTAAAGAGATAGGTGATTGGAGTGTGATGTCGCGGTGTGCGACGAATATGGCACTAGGCTTTTTGCCCATCAACCAACTCGATTCTGCACAATATTTCACGATGCTGGCCATCGACTATGGGATCAAGGCAAATGATCCTTATCGTGTTGCTTTCGGCAAGCGCACTCTAGGAGACATTTTTTTGGAGAAGAGCGATTATAAGAATGCACAAAAGAATTTCTTTGAGGCGCTCCTCCCCGCCGAAATGAACGGCAGTGTTTTTCTCGAGGCATCAACACTATATCGAATTGCGAAAACCTATTTCGCGACGAAGAATTACGACAAAGCACTTTTTTATTTGGAACGCAATAAGATTCTCGTGGAGAAATTTGAATTTAAGACAGAGCGCGAAAGGACCTACGCCCTGATGGCAGATATCTATCGCGACAAAAGAGATTATCCTAAAATAGTTTATTACCAAGACCTGTATCTAACGGTACATGACTCGCTTCTCACACAACGCAGCAACGAGCAAATGACGCTGCAACTCGCCCGGTATGAATCTGAAATCCAGCAGGCGCAAATTGATTTGCTGAAGAAGGACGCCGTCATTCAAGGTGAAGAGATTAGTATTCATCGACTGTGGAACTCCATTTTTATCACTGGCCTCATTGTCCTCGCGTGCCTTGGGGCAATTATGTACTTCGGATATCAACGTGTGAAAAAAATCAACACCGACCTGCAGGATCGGAATCAAAAAATTAACGAGCAAGCGCAAAAACTGAGAGAGCTGAATGCTACGAAGGACAAAATATTTTCGATTATTGGTCATGACTTGCGGGGGCCGCTGGCAAGTTTGCGTGGCCTGATGGGGTTGCTTGCCGGCGCCAACTTGAGTCACGAGGAATTCATTTCGCTTTCAAAAAAACTTAAGAACAATCTTGATTTTGTCAGCGATGACCTCGACAACCTTTTGAGTTGGGCGCGTAGCCAAGCGGGAGGCATTCAGCCACGCGCAGAATGGTTCAACGCCCACACGATGGTTCACGAACTGAATCAATTGTATGCCGAAACCGCGCGGGCGAAGAGCGTTGCGCTCGAAAACGCCATACCCCAAGTGATTGAGATCAAGGCCGACTGCAACCATGTCAAGTTAATTTTGCGCAACCTCATCGGCAATGCTATTAAGTTCAGTTCGCCAGGCAATTGCATTACCGCCCATGGACACGCCCATGATGGCAAGGTTCATTTGTCGATTGTGGACGAGGGAAAAGGAATGTCCGATCACGAACTGGAAAATTTATTTTTTATTGGCACCCATTTCACGAAGTTGGGCACTAACAACGAAAAGGGTTTGGGCATTGGGCTTTTGTTGGTGAAAGAATTTGTGGAAAAAAACAATGGCACCATTTCCGTCACCAGTCAGTTGGGCAAAGGGTCAACATTTACCGTTTCGCTACAGGGGCAAAATGGGGAAAGTTGAATAGAAGAAGGCCCAAAAGTTATTTCTATTTTTAGCGAATGAACCCAATCGTCTTGCTCCATGGAGCGCTCGGCTCCACGACTCAACTTCATTCGTTGGCTGAGAAATTCAAGTCGGTTGGACGAGAAATTTTTTCATTTAATTTTTCCGGCCATGGCGGTACTGCATTTTCAGGGAATGAATTTGGCATTGACACATTTAGTAAAGAGCTGCTGTCTTTTCTGGACAGCCAGCAAATCCAACGCGCTGATATTTTTGGCTACAGCATGGGCGGTTATGTTGCATTGTGGGCGGCACATCTGCATCCAGATCGTATCGGAAAAATGGTGACGCTTGGGACCAAATTCGATTGGACGCCAGAGTCGGCGGAGAAAGACATTAGGAAATTGAATCCACAGAAAATAGAAGAGAAGGTGCCCTCGTTCGCCCTAACGCTCAAGGAACGTCACGCACCCAACGACTGGAGGGAAGTTTTGATGAAAACGGCTGAGATGATGAAGAGACTTGGACAACAACCACTCCTTACTGAGCACATCTTGGATCAGGTGAAATCGCCTGTCCATATTTTATTGGGAGATCAAGACGAAACAGTCGATTTAAATTTTTCAAAACAAGTAGTGACATGGTTGCCGTTTGGTAAATTTGTTTCGTTGCCAAACACACCACATCCGATCGAGAAAGTGATGAGTAATTTTATCATCGACGCGATGTTGAAGTAACACTTTATGCTCACTAACGGGCGTATGTGTTCGAATCTTTAATTTTTACTGAAGTTCATACATCATCGACGTGGGTCGAGTAGTTTTATTTAATTTCGCGCCCCGAAAAAAGCAAGGTATACCGTTGGAAAGAAAATCCATGCATCCTAAAAAACCAATTGAAGCACTCTTTCTTGAGTCGCTCTTAAAGCTCAGCTTTGCTGGGGTTTTGATTGTGATGGCCGTTGATTTCTTCTTTAATCGTATCGAGATCGTGCGAACGGCAATCATCAATTTTTCCATCCTGTTCTCGATCCTGCTTTCTTTCGTCTTTTATAAGAAAGGATTTTTTACTACGGCGGTGTTAGTGATCGGATTCATTACGATGGCCGCCATGTATTACCAAAGTATTACTGCCGATAACATCACAACGTCGTCGATGGCCGTGGTCATGGTGATTGGCTTTGGATTTTCCGTTTTGTTGAAAGGCAGGTGGCCTATTTTTCTTCATGTTTTTACGCTCATCGGGATGATCGCCATTTTCACTTGGCTTGGAATTCATCCACAGCGTTATAGCAAGCCCGATGCAACTGATATTATCATTGCAGGGGTAACCTATGTGATCTTATATACGCTTATCGTTTATTCCTCGTTGATTTTGAAACAACGATACGACGATGCCTTCGCAACACTGGAGTCACAGCATCTCGAACTGATTGAAAAGTCGAACGAGATTGAAACTCAGAATGAGGAATTGGTGCAAAGCCATGAAAACCTCAACAACGTGAACATGCACCTGGAGAGTTTGGTACATGAACGAACCAAGGAAGTTCAGAAGCGAAGCGAACAGCTGATCCGTTTTGCATATTCCAATGCCCATGACGTGCGTGGCCCGGTGGCGCGCGTTTTGGGGCTGATTCAATTGTCTAAAATGGAAGCCGACCTCGACTACCCTTTCTTGTTTAAGAAAATTGAAGAGCAAACGAAAGAAATTGATGAGGCAGTGAAGGGAATCAATCGCGAGCTCGAAAAATTCAATCCATGATCTAGATCTTCCTCGGAAGAAAGCCTGAAAAAAATATCTGTAGCTAAGCACCTTCCTACCCGCTCTATTAGCCCTGGATCTCAAAGTTATGCTTGGCTTATTTACCAATAATTCTGAAGTATATTTGGTAAAGCAACAACCTAAAATTATGAACTCCATGCGCCACCTGCTGTTGTTTATCTGCGTGATCGCGTCGGCGAAAATTTTTTCTCAAACGTATCAGCCGACTTGGCAAAGCCTTGACCAACGGCCCGTGCCTCAATGGTTCAAAGATTCCAAGTTTGGCATCTTTATTCACTGGGGCGTTTACGCGGTGCCGGGCTGGTGTACGAAAGGAAATTACGCGGAATGGTATCAATACGGATTGATGAACGGAGATACGGCAAGGCTCAAATTTCATTCGACTAAGTTTGGTGATCGCAGCTATTATGATTTGGCGAACGATTTCAAGGCGGAGCTGTTCAACCCCCATGAATGGGCGAAAGTTTTTGAACAATCGGGAGCGAAATATATTGTACTTACCTCCAAGCATCACGATGGCTACACGCTATGGCCGAGCAAGGAGGCAAACCGCACGTGGGGATTCCCTTGGAATGCGGCTGATGTGGGCCCCAAACGGGATTTGATCAAAGACCTTTTCAGCGCGGTGAGAAAAACCTCCGTGCACGCAGGAATGTACTATTCATTGTACGAGTGGTTCAATCCATTGTGGAAAAATGATCCAAAGAAATTTGCCATCGAGCATACCTGGCCACAGATGAAAGACTTGATCACCAACTATCAACCCGATGTGTTTTGGACGGATGGAGATTGGGACGCGAGCGAAGACGTATGGAAATCGAAAGAATTTTTGACATGGTTGTACAATGAAAGCCCAGTAAGAGATAAAGTGGTCACTTATGACCGGTGGGGAAGCGGGGTGCGATTCAAGCACGGTTTGGTTTACACACCCGAGTATCAACCTGATCTTGATTTTGAAGATCATTATTGGGAGGAAAGCCGCGGCATGGGTTTTAGTTATGGATACAACCGTGAAGAGGATGCCTGGGATTATAACTCAACCCAATCGTTGGTATTGCAATTGATCGATAAAGTAAGCCGTGGCGGAAATTTTTTATTGGACATCGGACCCGATGAGCACGGGAAAATCCCACCCATCATGCAGGAGCGTCTATTGCAAATAGGTGAATGGCTGAAAATAAATGGGGAAGCTATTTATGGTACTTCGCGATGGAAAGAATCTGGCCAATGGAGCAACGGCAGACGTGGTTTTACTTCTAAAAGCGGTGATATGCTTTTGAAAATCACGATCGATCCAGATGCCGGCTACGCAGTGAAGGAAATTTTTTATACTTACAACGAAACCACTAATTCACTCTATGCCATTTTTCCAGTTTACCCGAGTAACAAAAAGCTGATATTGAAAAATGTGAGTCTACCAGGCGGAACAAAGATCAATTTTCTTTCGACCAGAGAGAATGCCTCTTGGAAACAAGACGGCCCCAACGTAGTGGTTGACCTGCCGGAATACAATCCCAATCAAATTCGATCGCCGTATGCATTCGCAGTGAAAATTGAAAATTATGGAAAGTTCACTCGAAAACCTTCTTTAAAGATGGAATATGCAAAGGCCGCATTGAAGCCGACAATTTTCCTCAACGCAGTGCCTGGCGCCAAAATTTATTACACCCTTGATGGCAGCGAACCAACTCCCGGGTCGGTACTTTATCAAAAACCATTTTCTCTAGATCGGACGGCCATCATAAAGGCAACGACTATTAAAGACGGCGAGCTGCAAAGTGGCACTGTGACGAGCGAAGCAAAAGTCTATCGCTGGGTCGGAGCCTCCAAAGTTTCCAACCCTAAACCAGGAATAAGCTATCGCTACTTTGAGCCAATGGGAAAAATAAACCTTGAATCGGTTCAAAGCCAACCGACAAAGGAAGGAGTGACGGAGGTTATCTCGCTGACCAACAAACAACGGAAAGATAAATTTGCTTTCGTGTTTGAAGGTTTCATAAAAATAGAAAGAGAGGGTTTTTATACGTTCTCCACTATCTCGGATGACGGCAGCAAATTGTTTATCGACGATGCTGAAACGGTGAACAATGACGGCGACCATGGTTCGGTAGAGCAAACGGGCAAAGCTGCATTGAAGATCGGTTACCATAGAATCAAAGTGGTTTATTTTGATAGTGGCGGTGATTCTTCGCTAAAAGTGGTGATGCAGGAAGAAGGGGGAACGAAACAGGAGGTTGGCGGGCATTTACTTTTCCACTAACCCGTTTATTGATTGTCTTTTTTATTTTTGTGACCATGAGTAAAATGAAAATAGTTGTGGCGGTGCTGGTGTTGGTGATGGCCACCAAGGCGAGTGCCCAAAAAATCTATATGTACAAGACATTTGGTGGTGTGGTCTATATGCTGAACGACTCTATAGAGTTGAGCACCAAACAGACGGCAAGTTTATTGTTCAGTCACGAGAAAGCCTATGGCGAATTCAAAAAAGCGCGGACTTGGTCTACAGTTTCTTCCATCACCGGATTCTCGGGCGCAGCTATGGTGGCCATTCCTCTGGCTACGGTTGCGTTCGGAGAAAAGGCCGATTGGGGTTATGCTGTGGGTGGAGGAGCATTGTTGGCCGTCGGAATGATTTCAAATTGGATTTACAAAGGCCGCGCCATAGGAGCCATTGATTTATACAATGAAGACTTGCCGAAAAAATCATCTCGCATCAAGTCTCAGTTGCAGTTTTACGGAACAGGCGCAAAGGTGGTGATTAGATTCTGATGACGAAGAAAGTCAGTTACCTCGCTATAACTCTTAAGTTCTCAATTGCAAGTTTTTTTCTAGCTGTACTTCCGGTGTTTGTAGCTCTTGGGTTTCAGTTAATATTGACAGGCTTAGGTGCCGACTGCAACAAGGCATGGACAATCATTTGGACAATATCTTGGACAGGTATGATAATTACCCCTATCCTCTTTGCACGGAGAATTCGGAGAAGAGGATTGGCTGGATTTCATTTGCCTTCACAGGCAGTCACTTTTTTTAATATTATTCAGTATTCATTCATCCAGTGGAGTTTAGCTTCAATCCTGACATCGGGTAAAACACTTTGCTATGTCACCGATGGCCAAAATGGGATCGAATTTATTTTCACTGGTTGGATGGCGATTCCTGTCTTGCTTGCTTTGAGCTTGTTTTTTGATTTTGTAAAACGAAAAACGCAAGAAGATCTTTACAATATTCACAATTCATAATTTTTGAGCCCTTGACCTATCTCACCGACCTTCCCTCACAGAGCATCATCATCGTAGTGATAGTCGCGCTCCTGCTTGGCATGGCGAAGACAGGCGTGCACGGTGCAGGCATGCTGTCGGTTCCTTTATTGGCGATCGCGTTCGGCGGGAAATCTTCCAGTGGATTGATGTTGCCGATGCTCTTGGTTGCCGATGTATTTGGTGTTTGGTACTATCATCGGCATGCTTCTTTTAAACATTTAAAAGTATTGTTTCCGTGGGCGGCCATTGGCGTTGTTGCCGGAAGTTTTGCCGGCAATTTGATTTCCGAGGAGGTCTTCAAAATTATCATGGCCGTTACCATCTTCGGAAGTTTGGCGGTCATGATCTGGATGGAGACTGGCGGCAAAGAAAAAATCCCCGATAATATTTATCTCGGAGTAGCTGCGGGATTTCTTGGCGGGTTCACTTCAATGATCGGAAACTTGGCGGGCACCGTAATGGCCGTTTATTTTCTGAGCATGCGCTTTCAGAAAAACAATTTCATAGGTACGGCTGCCTGGTATTTTTTGATAATGAATTGGTTTAAGGTGCCCTTTCACATTTGGGTCTGGCATACCATCAATCTTGATTCTGGTATCCTGGCATTAACATTGGTGCCCGTAATCGTGGCAGGAGCTTTCGTGGGGATTTGGCTTGTAAAAAAGATGAGTGACCAAACCTATCGATGGTTTATCATTGCGATGACTGCGATTGCAGCGGTAGTTATGATTTTGAAATAAAAGGAAAGCCGCTGATCGACGAGAAACAAAAGGACTAATCTGGGGCTGATGAACTTAAGCTTGTCGTATCACTCGACAGGCAAGCTGGTGCAATTGCTTCCTGCGTATTTTACTTTACCAATCAATACTTGCAAAATGAAAAACAGATCAACCATCGTTATCGCCTTTCTTTTGATCATTTCGGGGGGAAACTGCATCAGAATGGTCTCCAAACGGAATGTCAGGACGTTCGAGTTTCTTTCAGTTTTTGTTTTGCTCACGGAACTCCCTGTGCAGCTCCTGCGCTAGGTAAAATCACTAAACTAGAAGACCAACCTTTGGGGTGAATTTATCGCCCAAATGGGTTCATTGCACTCAACGCGCGTTTTGCTCCACCCATTTTGTTCATCGTCTTCATCATTTTACGCATGTCTTCAAACTGCTTGATGAGTTGATTGACTTGCTGTATGGAAGTGCCACTGCCTTTGGCCAACCGACTCTTGCGACTGCTATTTAGAATTTCAGGATTGGACCTTTCTTTCAACGTCATCGACCGGATGATCGCTTCCACCGGCTTGAAAGCATTCTCATCAAAATCTACTCCCTTCATCGCTTTGCCCATGCCTGGAATCATGCTCAACATATCTTTCATGTTGCCCATCTTCTTCACTTGGTCTAGCTGTGAAAGGAAGTCGTTGAAGTCGAACTGATTCTTGCGCATCTTGGCATTAAGTCGACGCGCTTCCTCTTGATCAAAGGTTTGTTGCGCCTTCTCTACCAAACTCACCACGTCACCCATGCCGAGGATACGTCCCGCCATACGATCTGGATAGAAACGATCGATGGCCTCCATTTTTTCGCCGGAAGAAATAAACTTGATCGGCTTCTCCACCACTCTTCGAATAGAGAGCGCCGCTCCACCACGTGTATCACCGTCCAGCTTAGTGAGAACGACGCCATCAAAATTCAAACGCTCGTTAAATGCTTTCGCCGTGTTCACCGCATCCTGACCCGTCATCGAGTCGACGACGAACAATGTCTCTGATGGTTTTAGTGTTTCTTTCAGCTTCGCAATCTCGTTCATCATCTCCTCATCTACCGCCAGGCGTCCAGCAGTATCCACAATCACTACGCGGAAATTATTTTTCTTGGCGTGCTCGATGGCGGCCTTCGCAATTTTTACGGCGTCTTTGTTTTCAGGCTCGGCATAAACTTCTACACCGACCTGCTCTCCAAGTACTTTCAATTGATCGATAGCAGCAGGACGATATATATCGCACGCCGTGAGCAACACTTGCCTCCCCTGGCGCTTCAAATAGTTGGCGAGCTTCCCCGAAAAAGTAGTCTTGCCAGATCCTTGCAATCCGGCGATCAAGATCACAGCAGGGTTACCTTCGATTTGTATTTCTTCACCTTGGCCACCCATGAGCGTCGTCAGCTCGTCGTTCGTCACCTTGGTGAGCAATTGCCCGGGACTGATGGCCGTGAGCACATTCATGCCCATGGCTTTGGTCCTGATTTCGTCCGTTACTTCTTTAGCAACTTTATAATTGACATCCGCATCAATAAGCGCTTTTCGGATTTCTTTGATGGTAGACGCTACGTTGATTTCCGTGATCCGTCCCTGGCCTTTCAAGCTCTGAAAGGCTTTTTCCAGCTTTAAACTTAAACTATCGAACATTTGACCCGCTGATTTAAATGATTTTATTGATTCCCTTGATTCTATAAAATAGGGGCACAAAGGTAATAGTTTTTGGTGAGCTGAGCCGCCGCAACACGATTACCGAAACGTCCCAACGGCTGCCTCCGATACTTATAAATAATTAGCATAGGGACTGACTTATACATCACCTTGGGAGGCCCATAGACGATGTAAGTTTTACGGCGGACGTTGCATCTGGAAATCCGATCTGTCGACTAAATTTGACGCGCTTGTTCAATTAATCCCACTAAGCGTTATGACCCACGAAGAACGCCTCACTTTTTGCAAAAATTGTAAGAACCGCGAGCTCAATCAGCAGCTCGATATCATCTGCGGGATCACGAAAAGTATTCCAGCTTTTGAGAATGCGTGCGAAAACTATGCTCAGGAAACTACACCTGTTCGCGAGCCTGCGTTTGATGGAACAATAGAATATGTGGTAGATGACTTGAGTGATGAAATCAAAAATAAATTTCGCGAGCAACAGGATATCGTATATGCCGTGGTGGGAGCTACAGCCGCAGCCATGGTCGGGGCAGTGCTTTGGGCGCTCGTAACAGTGACAACAAAATATCAAATCGGCTACATGGCCATTGGCGTGGGTGCGCTCGTAGGGTTTGGTGTAAGGTTTTACGGGGCGGGTATAGATAAAATTTTTGGAGTGATCGGCGTCCTCTTTGCGTTACTTGGCTGTGGCCTTGGCAATCTCTTGAGCCAAGTAGGGTTCATCACCCAGGCGCAGCAGATGAGCTACCTTGAAGTCGTCTCGCTTTTGAGCCCCGGAATAATCGCCGATGTTCTGACCGAAGCTTTCGCTCCGATGGATATTCTTTTTTATGGAATTGCGGGATATGAAGGATACCGATTTGCATTCAGAAAGATTTCTTCCGCCGACCTCCAGGCAATTACATCCAATCAACCATTGGCCCACTCATTTTCAAGATTCCGGATTCCTACCGTCATTGCGTTGTTCGTTGTCATATCCCTTACGGGTTTTTTCCTCTATCAAAACTCGGGCGGGCAGGTGACGTACAAGTACGATTCAGGAGCAACCCATTATCAAGGTTCAATTGAAAATGGACTTGAAACGGGTTTGTGGACCTATTGGTGGGAAAATGGAAAAATCCAGCAGAAAGGATATTTCAAAGAAGGCAAGCAGGACAGCATTTGGGAATCTTATAACGAAGACGGAGTCCTCTACCAAAGAAGTACGTACAAATCCAAGAATCAGCACGGCAAGTATGAAGTATTTTATCCCAACGGGCAACCAAGTGCGACGGGCCAGTATGCTTACGGACGACAAACAGGACTTTGGAAATTTTTCCAGCCCAATGGCGCGCTGGTGCAGCAAGGCTACTATTTCATGGATCTGCCGGATAGCGTGTGGGAGACTTATTACCCCAATGGAAAATTGAAATTAAGAGAGGTCCTCTATCGCGGCGAACCTCGGGGGATCTGGAAATATTATTTCGAGAACGGATCAATTGCCGTCGAAAGTGACTATGGGAGTAGGGGAAAACAAATTGTCAATAACATGTGGGCAGAAGATGGTGCCCAACTTGTGAAAAATGGAAACGGGATTTATGTCAGCCATCACCCCAACGGAGCAATTCATGAAAGTGGAAAGATAATGAACGGCCATCGGGTAGGAATTTGGAAAACATACAGCACTCAAAAAAAACTACTGGAAGAAGGAGAGTATAAGGAAGACAAGCATTATGTCATCAATTCGTGGTCGTTCGAAGGCAAGCCGATGGTTGTAAACCGAAATGGCAGCTATGAAAATTATCACGATGATTCTACCGGCGTTGTAAACGAAGCGGGGAAAATTTTGAAAGGCATCCGCACGCGCGAATGGGAGGTGCGCAACAGGGACAAGGTCTTGTTGCAAAAAAACAATTATGTAAATGGCTCATTGGAAGGTAAGTTCCAATCTTTTTTTGAGACAGGCACGGTGAGCGCCGAAGGATCCTTTCGTGAAGACAAGAGAATTGATGTTTGGACCTGGTATCATGAAAATGGAGCAGTTGAATCGAGCATCGGTTTTGTCGACGGTAAGAAGGACGGGATCCAACTCTTTTTTGATCAGGACGGTAAAACCATTCGCACGGAAATTTATCAAAATGGCGAATTGAAGAACGTGACACTCGGACCTAAATAAATAGATAAGGTAGAAAGCCACACAACCTGCTCGGTAATTAATGGGAACAACCAAGAGATGAAAATATTCGGACAACTGATATTACTCCTGGCGACTTTCTCTCTTTCTTGTGCGCAAGATTTTGAGGGAAAAATTGTTTACAAAAATGACTACAAAAGCAACACCGCCAGCCTCACCAGTGAACAGCTCAACACCATGATGGGAACAACTTTGGAATACTTTATTAAAGGGGGAAACTATAAAACCTCAACCAATGGAACATTCCTGCAATGGCAACTCTTCATCAACAAGGACAATAAATTGTATAATAAAATCGCGATCTCTCTCTCGCTCTTATGGAATGATGGCGCTGTCAACCCTGACGAAGTGCTGAGTGCACAAATAAATAAAGGAGTAACTGACATTTTGGGGTACAAGTGTGATGAGCTGATCTTGAACTGCAAGAGCGGCGTTCAGAAATATTATTTTAGCTCACAACTCCGAGTTGACGCCAAACTGTTTGAGCAACACAAATTCGGAAATTGGAGTGAGGTCCTTTCACGAACTAATGCGTTGCCGTTGAAGATGATCGTCAGTACGCCACAATTCACCGTAGAAAGCATCGCCACCCAAGTCGTTCCAATGAAGCTTGACGACAAGATGTTCGAACTGCCACCCGACAGCAAAACCGAAAAAAGCCCTTATTGAAGGCATTTTTGTGGCTTGCCATTTACCTCTGGCACAACTGTGTCTTCATTTGAATCACCAAAATATTTCGAGTCGATCACAAAGACGAAATCGTCCAGCAAATCCAGGTTCTCGATGACCATCAGTTGAACAGGATCAGATAAATTCAACTGCGTCATATCGATTAGCGCTAATTCTTCACGCGAAAAAGGCGTTTGCGAGGGAGCCATCGTAATCACCTCCTCGTTCCTCGAAAAAATCATGTACCTGTAGCCCTGCATGATCAGATCAGCTAAAAAAGTGTTATTAAACCGCACATTCATTTCACCAACTATTTGTCCAACCGTCATCGAATAACCGTGCCATGGGTCTATTGTACGAAAACAGGTTGGAAATGCATTTCGTTATTCCCTCATTGGGAAAAGTTTCCATTGATAGACAAATTGAAATTGTCCCATTACTTATTTCCTCAGGAACCTGAACAAAGGGGGAGTTTAAAAGTCTCCTTAACTTCACCTTATATAAATAGTTATCCCCGAATGAAAACGAAACTCGCTGTACGGAACTTCTTCTTATTGGGCGTCCTGTTGGCCAACGTCGGTTGTGATCGGATCTCCAAGGGGATCGTCAGGCAAATAATGGAACATCACGCACCAATCGTTTTACTAAAACAGCATTTGACCATCACCAAGGTGGAGAACGCGGGAGCTTTCTTAAGTACGGGGAGCGCATTGCCGGAGCCACTCAAGGCGATTGCTCTGAAAGTACTGCCCGTGATGGCATTGTGTTTTGCGATGGCCTATGTATTAAAGGCAAAGAATTTATCGATCGTAACAGCCACGGGGATTTGTTTTTTCATTGGCGGTGGCATCGGTAACATTTATGATCGGATTGTTTACGGTTCAGTGACTGATTTTGCTCACATCGATTTTGTACTATTTAGGACGGGGATATTCAATATGGCGGACGTGTCCATCGTGATGGGTGTCATATTGATTGCATTAGATGTTCTCAAACGTCGGGATCACCTCGGTGACCTTTTCGGATAGCTTATACCTTCGCCTTCTTCCATCCACCCTTGGAAAAAAGCCAGAGCGTAAACAACCCCACCGACGTTTCGGAAATAAACACCCCCCAAAATACACCGGTGTGCTGCCAGCCGAGCGTGATGGCCAGATAATACGATAAAGGAATCTGGATGAACCAAAAAAATACGAGATTGATTTTTGTTGGCGTGTTTGTATCACCTGCCCCATTGAACGCCTGACTTGACACCATCCACCAGCCATAAACGAGGTAAGAATAAGAGAGTATTTTTATCCATTCGGCACCAATCGCGATCACCCGGGTATCGTCTGTGAAAATTCCCACGAGCCATTCGTTCCATGTGAAGTAAATAATAGAAACGAAAATCAAGAACACCATGTTGTACACACCGATTTTCCAAACGGATGACTCTGCGCGTTCCGGATTCCCCGCGCCGAGATTTTGGCCGACCAGCGTAGCGGCGGCGTTCGACATTCCCCACGCGGGCATCAAGGTGAACATCATGAGGCGCAACGCAATGGTAGCACCGGCAACAGCTTCATTACTTACGCTCGCCAATATGCGCATCAAAAAAATCCAAGAAGTCATCGCTACAATCATTTGACCCACACCACCCAAGGAAGTCTTCACGATGCTGAGAACAATCTTTGCATCCCAAAACAATTGTGAAAATTTCACGCGGATATGTTTTCCTGCTTTGAAAAGGGACCACAATTGGATGAGAACAGCAATACCGCGGCCTGTGGTGGTAGCAATGCCGGCCCCTTCAATACCCAATGCAGGAATCGGTCCCCATCCAAAAATGAGAAGCGGGTCCAAGACCATATTTATTCCATTGGCAATCCAAAGCACGCGCATCGCTATCGCCGCGTCGCCCGCCCCGCGAAAAATGGCGTTGATGACAAACAACAAAACGATAACCACATTACCACCTAGCATCCATTGGGTAAAGTGATAACCGTGTTCGATACTCCAGGCATCGGCGCCCATGATTACGAGCAAATCTTTCGCAAAGAAAATTCCGGCCACGGCGAAGGGAATGGAACAGATGCCGCTAAGAAAAATAGATTGCACGGCGGCCGTGCTGGCGTCTTCCATTTTCTTTTCGCCCACTCTGCGGGCGATGATCGCAGTAACTGCAGTGGCAAGCCCCATGGCCAGGGAATACAGCAAAAACAAATAGGTTTCAGTCAGGCCCACGGTGGCAACAGCGGAAGGACCCAGCTTGCCCACGAAAAATATATCCACAACGGCGAATGTTGACTCCATGACGAGTTCCAATATCATCGGCACGGCGAGCAAAAAGATGGCACGCTTGAGTTCGATCTTCGTGTAGTCGGCCTCGGTGCCACGAATCGCGTCTTTGATCGCTTGCCAGTTGGATGAAGCGGGCAGCGCGGCTACGACTTCGGTGACTATTTCCTGATTTTCCTGCATACCACTGCTTTTAAAATGAAATGATGGTTTTATGTAAAGGAAGCGACCTCGAGTGACAACAGTATGTCATTAACGAAAATAGGTGACAGCGAGATTTTGCTCCGATCATTCACCAAAAGTAATAGGCAATACGTTGGCGACCGAAGGCAGAATACGACAATCTTAGGGGTTGAATGCGTTTAATTGCGACGAATATCGCGTTGCATTAGGAATAGCACGACAAATGTATCTAGCTAAGGTGAAAAAATGAATGGTCAAAGTGACCACAATGCGCTTGAAAGGAATCAATTTGTTATCTTTCATTATACAAACGACTCCAACTCTGAGCGAAGCGAAGGTCCCGACAACGTACGATTTACAATTCAGTCGTCCAAAACTATTTGTCTAATCCCTGCCGGGGACCCTTCGCTTTCGCTCAGAATATCGGTCGTTCTTGATTATCAATCAGCATTAATCTTTATAATATCTTTCATACACGGTCCTCGTCGCAAGGCCAACAGGACCTTCGTATATTCCTCCTATGTTTCCCATGTCTTCCACAAAGACTTCTACGGTATTGACACCGATTGTCTTGAGCAAACCTGCGGGCACCGTGTAAGCTCTAAGTTTTTCAAACGAATGACTGTCGCCATAGGGCCTTTCATCATTGGTTTTTCCGATCAGCTTTCCATTGAGGTAGGTTTTGTCGAAGTCATCAATTCTACCTACCATGAGAACCAACTCTTGATCTTTGTCCGAAAAATTTTTCGGAAGCGTGAACGTTCTTTTGTACCAGGCATAGCCGTCATATCTTGGGTACCCTTGAGGCTCCCATGGTCCAGGCACTGTGATTTTTTTCCATTCCGCATTCACAGGAGCTGCCTTATCCCAGTCCGTAGCTACGAAATCCCAGAGCCCATCCAAGTCAGCAATCATTCTACTTTTCGGCGCTTCATAAATTCCAAGTTCCCCGTCAATAATCCCACCGCCATGGATAACGTCAAAAACCCGAATAGCTATGGTGTTAGTGCCTTTAAAATTGATTGCCTCATTATTGAGCACGTATTTGCGCTCATTGTTGTAGGCGGTTTTGAATTTCGGCGGCATCGAGCCTGAAACTCCTACCAATTTTCCGTTGAGGTACACCTCGTCACAATCGTCGATGTAGCCCAAGTCCAAATAATATCTTTCCTCTGACGAGAGCACCCGTCCATCAAATTTTTTCCGATACCAGGCGAACCCATCGTAGCCATTGAAACCTTGTTCTTCCCAGGCGAGAGGGGCTTTAATCGATTCCCAATCGCTGTCGTTAAAATCGGCAGCCGCCCAACTCGCCTTGTCGCCAATTTGAAACTTCCAATCGCCACGCAGGTTTACTACTTGCCCAAGGGTTTCTTGGCATATCAGAAAAACGAAAAGCAGAACTATAGAGTTGTTTTTCAAAACCGTCGTTTATTTCAAAAATAATTCTTTAGCACAAGCCGCTCACGGCAATTTACTTTTTCGGACTATTAGACGCGACCACTGGATAATTGTAGGTTTCTTTTTCCAACTGAGCAGACCATTCTTCCATAGTGTTGGCAAACACCCTGTACCTCACAAACGTATCTTCATCGCTCACCTCTACCCAAAAGAAGTCACCAGGCACCCGGTCTACTTTGTACTTTTTAAGGAACCCTTTATCAATGTTCTTGCTCTTTATTTTATCAGAAAGGATGTGTGACCCATCGCTTTCAGTGAACCTCACCGTTACAGCTCCGCTTGGCTTGCCAAAGTACATCACCTTGATCATGTCTTTTGCGTTGCCTGGTAGAACCTTTACGATAGGTTGAGTCTGGGCATTCGCTTGGCCCAATAGAAGTGCGCTGATAGCTACTATCGCTGCACTGCAAACTAAACTTCTTGTTTTCATCTTTACTTTTTTTGTTTATGAGTTCATAAACGCTAGCGAATAAAAGATGATGTAATGATACCGTAAACCTTTGTAACAAGATGTAACAAGATGTCAATTCTTACACAAGGGTCAATGCACCAGTTTATACCCTGTGCCATGAACGGTAAGAATGACTTTCGGTTGGTTGGGGTTTTCCTCGATTTTTTGGCGCAATCGCACAATGAAGTTGTCGACCGTGCGGGTGGTTGGTTGCTCCTGATATCCCCAAACATTTTCCAGCAAATCATAGCGTGTCACTACCGCATTTTTCTTTTGATGCAGGTACGCCAGAATTTCGAATTCTTTGTGCGACAACTTGACCGAAGCTCCATTTTCTTCCGCCCTAAATCCACCAAAATCGATTTTAATGCGACCAATCCCGATTCCCTCCGATGCATTGAGGGGTGTGGGCTTGCTTCTGCGCAAATGTGCCTTCACACGAGCCAGCAACTCTCGAATACTGAAGGGTTTAGTGATATAGTCATCGGCGCCTAGCTCAAGACCGAGCACTTTATCAATTTCTTCGCCACGGGCTGTAAGCATGATGATCGGCATTTCAGCTCCATGGGCGCGCGCTGCCTTGCACACATCAAAGCCCGACAGCTTTGGAAGCATCACGTCCAACAACACGAGGTCATAATTTCCTGCCTTAATTTTTTCCAGCCCTTCTTGCCCGTCACTGGCCACATCTACGGAATAACCGTCTAACTCCAAGTTGTCCTTCAGTCCCAACTGCATGGCGGGCTCATCTTCAACGATTAGAATTCTGTTCATATCGGTTTGTACAACGGAAAGTAAATTCGAAAGGTTGAACCTTTTCCAAGTTCACTGCTTACATAAACTTCTCCTTTTTGATGAAGCACAAGTTGTTTCACGAGCGATAACCCGATGCCTGTGCCCTTGGTCTTCGCCAAATTCCCAGCGGATACCCGATAAAATTTATCGAAAATATACTTCTGGTCTTCTTTGCTTATCCCAATACCGTAATCCTTTACCGCCAGCCAGCCTTGTAGATTATCGATTCCCACGCTTATCTCGATTCTTTTCCTGTCTGCACTGTATTTTATCGCGTTGTCCAAAAGGTTAACCATGATCTCCGCCAGCGCATCTTTGTCGGCCACAACAATGACGGGTGAACCGGCGCTGAATTGGTATTCGAATCCGTTCTTATGAAGGTGGAAATCGTAAGAATGCAGCACTTCCTTTATGATCGAATTGAGATCGATACTTTCCAATTGAATTTTTTTCTTGCCCGCTTCTGTCTGACTGAATGTTAATATTTTATTAACGATCGCCGACAGCCGGTGTGCCTCTTTGCTGATGATGGAGTAGTATTCGTTCTTTTTTTCTTCCGATTTCGCTCGGCCCATCTCGAGCGTTTCAGCAAACATTGTGATGAGCGCAAGCGGAGTCCGCAGTTCGTGTGATACGCTTGAGACGAAATCCGATTTTCTTTGGGCGAGTTGAACTTCCTTCCTCATGGTTCGATACGAGATCACCAATGATGCAATGATTAATACATCCAGCCCCAGCAGAAGAAGTAGATTTGCTCGCGTGCGTTCGCGTGCCAAAAACTCGAGTGAGGCCCCCGTGGTGCGGATTCCAAAAGCATAATTAGGGAATATCCACAGGTCTCTTGTCAGGGAAAGGGAAGGGATTGAGGTGGTGTCGCCGAGTTGCGTTGAGTACACCCGTGTTTTCGTCGCTTTATTGAAGACCGTGATGACGAATTGCTCTTTCACGGTTTGTTGGAGCAGTGGCCCCACTACGTTTTCAACGAAAGACTGCGGGTCAATCACTAACCCCGACACTCGTCGGCGTGCATCCATGTCTTCCGAAATGAACATCAGGGTTTGAAAATTGTGGGTAGGGAAATTAGTGTCACCAAGATTTTCAAGCTTCTGAAATCCACTACGCTTGTATTTTAGCAACTGGTTGATTTGCTCCCTGCTTTTCTCCAAGGCAGCCTGCAGCGATGGCCGCAACTTGGCGGCAGCCAGACTGTCGAGCGAAAAAGTGGATAGAATTCCATGCCACGAAAGGGTGTCCACTTCGAATGCCATAAAAACGGGCGCGCTGAGTGACAGAAAATTCCTCATTCCGTCAGACATCACCGCATTTCTGCCCGATCGATTTCGTTCGGTCTCAAGTTTGGTAGCCCAGTTGGAGGTCGTTGCGTTCGAGATTTGGTTGACAGAAAAAAGGATAGCTTCCAATTGCTTTTGATAGATCTCTTCAATCATCTTTTCCTCGTCGTTCAGCGACGAAATTTCGTAGGCGGAATAGAAAAGAGTAGGGATCAAAAAAGCAATCACCAGGAACAAACCAATTCGCCCCGTGGGAGACAGCCGTGTGTTGAAAGAGGGTTTCATTCCTGTTACAGTAACCTAAAAATAACAAGTCTACCTCTTATACGTAAAAGGAGTGGGGTTGAGTGGCTTTAAACGATCGCGACCCATCCTATCAATTAATTTGTTAAAAAACGCGCTGCGGCAAACTCCAAAGCCCCTCATTCCGTAGATTTCACCAATGGAATTTCTCCCCACCGCCGTCCTAAGACCATATGTAAAGAACTATACGGTCATCAATGTTGATCAAGGTTTCGAAGATCAAGTGTTTTACCCGAGCGGCTATGTTGATTTTGCCGTCAATATTTCAAATGGCACCGCGATTACCATCATCAACGGGCGCCCGATCTATATGCCCAAGGTTGAAATCTTAGGTCAGTTGACGGTGCCAACGCGCCTCACGGTCTCCAAAGGTATGTCTGTCCTGATTGCACGAATTTACCCGTTTGCCAATTCTCTCTTCTTTCCCAATCCGATCTCGCAGTTCACCAATGACTCCATCGATCTCCAAGGTGTTTTGTCTCTCGAAGTCAATGAGCTCTATGATCAGGTCGTTCATACCAACACGATGGAACAAAAAATCAAGGTGCTTGATCTCTTTTTTATCAAGCAGATGAAGAAGAACGAGCATCAACTCAAGAAAACGAATTTCATTGCGCAGCTTTGCCAAGATATCTCTGCCGAAAATTACTTTGACATTCGACGGTTGTCTGCCAACTACGGACTCTCTGAACGATACATTCAAAAACTGTTTGAGAACGTGGTGGGGTTGGCACCCCGTGCTTTCTTCAATACGCAGCGTTTCAACCGCAGTCTGGAACTCATCCGTTCTTCGGATTTGCACTTGACTTCAATCGCTTACGACTGCGGTTATTATGATCAGGCTCACTTCATAAAAGAGTTCAGGAAGTTTACCGGGATTACACCATCCGAGGCAAGGCCACTCCTTTTAGGTATCCAATGAAATCTACTTGCTCCGTGGCTGATTGCTGCTGAACATGTCGCGGTGCATCTTCCATCCCTCGTTTGTCTTCTTCCAAACCACCAGGATTTTCCCTTCATCCATTTTTTTCCAGTTCATATCGAAGAGTTCGTAATTCGATTGTTCTGTCACGAAGCCGTTGCCCTCACCAAATACGTTTACGATGGTGAACTTGCTGTGCACTTGAGGTCCGTTTTTGAAGAAATTCAAAAGGGCGTCGCGTCCACAAAGCAGAGGAGAGTTGGGAGGCAAGAGGCAGGCGTCGTCGGTGTATCGGGTCAGAATTGATCCATCGTTTTTGTTGGCCAAGTCAGAATAAATGGCGTTGCTTGCCTCGATGGCTTTCCGGGCTTCGTCCACGGGCGAATGTTGACTGGACTGACCTGGGCAAACGGTCACGATGCTAAACAACAATGCAGAAATGAAATTTTTTTTCATGGTTTATATTTTGTTTCAGCAAATAACCAAACCACGCGGTTGCCGGAATTGTAAAATAGCGAACAGCCGAAAAGAAGAGGAGATTGGTAAATACCAACCATTTCCTATAACAATAGCGCCAATCCCAACCCTTTCTGCGGGTTCTCTGTACCATTGCGGAATAACTCCAAATCTTATATGAAAAAGATTCTGTCCGTCATGGCGTTCATCGCAATTTTTGCTTTGACGTTATCGTGTCAAAAGGAGGCGGTGACGCCAGCCATCAGAAAAGTGCAGTTTGTATTATACACCAACGAGGATTTTTCATCTTCAGACGGCAACATCACATTCTCTATTGTTATCAAGAGTGGATCAAAAATACTGTTGGATTCAGGGCTCGCCACTATGAAATTAAAAGAGATCCCCAACCAAACGAACCAAATAGTGATCGAAAAGCGCGTACCTGGTAATGATCAGTCGAAATTATTAGTTGGATTTAGGTACGCATTGGAGAACGTTGGCAATTCGTGGTACTATGATTCTTGCTCAGCAGGTCAAACCTTCAAAAAAGTGGAATACGCGTTTAGATGACCGGTTGAATGAGGTGCTAGGATTGTTTTAAGTTCTACTTAAATTCGATCCTCATTTATGAAAACCGCCGTCGCACAGCCTCAATTTAAGATCGTAAACACTACACCCAGGGACTTATCTTTTATCTACGAGCTTTTCGACTTGTCCGTAAAATACCAAGAGGCACGCGGCTATCCTTCCTGGAAAAACTACGACAAAGGAGCGCTGACGCTCGACGTAGAAAACAAGCAACAGTATAAAGTCATCATCGATACACAGATCGGCATCGTATTCAGCGTACGTTATTCTGACAAAGTAATATGGAGAGCGATGGATCAGGGTGACGCCATTTACCTTCATCGCATCGTTGTCAATCCGGCATTCAAAGGACAGAAGCTTTTTGGGCAGATTCTCAATTGGGCGATTCAGCAAGCGAAGCAAAAGAGGCTTGGGTTTGTGCGCATGGACACTTGGGCTGCCAATGAAAAGATCATCGACTATTATAAAGGCTTTGGATTCAAGTTCATTGGCAACTACACCACTCCCGATACTGACGAGTTGCCTAAGCACAATCGGAACTTGGCGTTGGCACTCCTTGAGTTGAAACTCTGAGGCGTTTCCGTCGCAAATAAGTCTTCCGTTCCTGTTGTCGTATTCGTAACTTGGGTGAACAACTCCCACCCCAGTATGAAAACTCAACGGAGAAAATTCCTCGAACAACTCGTCGCTGCTTCTTTCACCGGACTCGCACTTCCGTCTTTCGCCAGAGAATCGTTCCCTGTTTGGGCAGGCGATGGCGATGAAACTTACTGGGAAGGAATAAAGAAGCAATTCGCGCCGGCAGACAAGCTCGTCATGATGAATGCGGCCAACTTATGCCCTAGCCCCACGGTAGTGAACGATCGCGTGGTTGAATTTGTGAAAGCGATGAGCCGCGATGTTTCGTTTCAGTATAGGGCGAAGTTTGTAGTGCATCGAAAGAGGTCGATCGAGTTGCTGTCGCAGTTTGTGGGTGCGGGCGCGGATGAAATCGGGATCACCAGGAACACTAGTGAAAGCAACTGCAACATTGTGCATGGACTCGACTTGAAGGCAGGAGATGAAGTTATTGTATGGGATCAAAACCACCCGTCCAATCGCGAGTCATGGATGAATCAGGCGAAGCGCACGGGCTTCACGGTGGTTAAAGTGAGTGTGCCGGCTCAACCCCAATCCGCAAAAGACCTTATCGAACCCTTCGCGAAGGCCATCACTCCAAACACCCGCTTGATCTCTTTCTCGCATATCTCCAACTTGAGTGGAATCGCCCTTCCCGCGACGGAAATTTGCCAGATGGCCAAAAGCAAGGGAATCATGACGTTGGTGGATGGAGCGCAGTCGCTGGGTGCGGTGAACGTAAATCTGCATGCGATGGGCTGCACGTTCTATACCGCGAGCACACACAAATGGCTGATGGGCCCATTCGAAAACGGAGTCATCTACGTCGATAAGGACTACTTTAATAAGATCTGGCCCAACATCATCGGTGCGGGATGGAAAGAATCCACTACCGTGGACGAGAACCTTTGCGTGCTGGGTCAGCGCAACGAACCATCTCCTGCCGCACTTCCCGAGACGCTTACCTTTCACCAAACGATCGGAGCGGATAGAATCCAGAAACGAGTCGTGCAGTTGAATACGTATTTGAAGAAAAGGATTCAAGAGGCCATTCCAAAGGCGGAGTTTGTCACTCCGTTGGCGCCCGAGCTCAGTGCAGGCATCGTGATCGTTAACTTGCCGGGAAAAGAATTTCATGAAGTGTCCGACAAACTCTATCACTCGTTCGGTGTGGCCGCCGCACCTACCAACGGCGTTCGCTTGTCGCCGCATATTTACAATACGATGAAAGACATCGATTTTGTAGTGAAGAGCTTGGCAACGATTGCCGGCACTTAGTCTATGCTCGTCATCAGCAATCAGCAAGTAGGAGAGATATTATCCCTTCCGGCGGTCATCGCGGCCGTTGAAAAAGCGATCGTTGCCCATGAAGAAAAGCTCGCCACCGTTCCTCCGCGAATGCACATCGACAACGGAAAGAATACGTTGCTGTGCATGCCTTCGTGGGGCAAAGACGTTTTCGGAACTAAGCTTGTCGCTGTAGCACCGGACAATGCCACCAAGAATCTTCCTGTCACCAACGGCGCAATGTTGCTGAACGATGGCGCCACGGGGATGCCCCTGGCACTCATCAACGCTTCTAAGCTGACAGCCATGCGCACCGGCGCTGTGGGCGCCATTGGATTGAAACACATTTCGCCCAGTGACGAATCAACTGTTGGGTTGATTGGCTGCGGCGTGCAAGGAGCACATCAAGTGGTGTTTGCCTGCGCGGTTCGACCGATTAAGACGGTTTATCATTTCGATCCTGTGACCACAAAAGCGGCAGAGATGGTTGCGCTGATGAAACACCATCATCCGAATGTTAAGCTCGTGGCGTGTAGCACGTCGGAAGAAGTTGTCGAGCGCACGAACATTGTTATTGCGGCCACTACTTCCGCCGCTCCCGTATTTGCCAACGATGAACCATTGGTGAGCGGAAAACATTTCGTGAGCGTAGGATCGTACAAACCTGCCATGCAGGAGCTACCCGACGCAGTCTATCGATTGGCGGGTGAGTTGTGCATCGATTCGGAGTTTGCGTGCACTGAAACGGGCGACATCATCAACCCTCTTAAGAAAGGATTCATTAACGAAGAAAACGTGTACACGATCGGGAAGCTTTTGATGGGCAAGCGAAAAATAAATACCGCGAAGACGACGGTGTTCAAGTCGGCGGGGATGGCGTTGTTTGATCTATATGTGGCGCAATTGGTGTATGAGGAAGCGATGGGAAAAAAGAGGGGGACGGAAGTGACTTTCTGAGAGATCTAACCTAACTTAATACTATGAAAATCTTCATTACTGTCGTTCTGTGCATTGGCGCAATGTCGCTCTCCGCGCAAACCTTCGACATCCTCATCAAAAACGGAAAGATCGTCGATGGCTCGGGCAATCCCTGGTATTATGGAGACGTTGGCATCCGTGCCGGCAAGATCGTCTCCATTGGGAAACTGGGCGACGCATCGGCAAAGAAAACAATTGATGCCACCGGTCTTGCTGTCACACCCGGTTTTATTGACGTGCACACGCACATTGAGAGTGGCGAGTTTGCCACGCCTACGGCCGACAATTTTATTTACGATGGCGTGACGTCGGTGGTCACGGGAAACTGTGGAGGTTCCAATCTCAACGTAGGTGCCTACTTCAGAAAAATTGATTCGGCTAAAATATCGATCAACATCGCCACGCTCATTGGGCACAACACCGTTCGACGGGCGGCGATGGGCGACCTACAGCGCGATCCGACCAACGAAGAACAACAAAAGATGGAGCAACTTGTGGCGAAGGCAATGCAAGAAGGTGCCGTCGGGCTGTCGACCGGGTTGATTTACGTTCCAGGCACCTACTCCAAGACCCCCGAAGTGGTGGGCCTTGCCAAGTCGGCCGCTTCGTTTGGGGGCCTTTATGTTTCGCATATCCGCGATGAAGGCGATCACGTGATCGATGCCGTCAACGAAGCGATCAACATCGGCCGGCAAGCGAAAATACCCGTCGAGATTTCTCACTTCAAAGTCACGTACAAGCCCAACTTCGGTCGGTCGAAAGAAACACTCGCGCTGGTTGAAAATGCCCGAACAGAAGGGCTGGACGTGACCATCGATCAGTATCCTTATGTGGCCAGCAGCACGTCGCTGGATACACAGGTGCCGTCATGGGCATTCGGTGGAGGGCGCGACTCGCTGCTTTGGAGGCTAAAAGATCCCGCTACGAAGAAGAGAATCAAGGCGGAAATGGTGAAGGAATTGAAGAGGAAGCAGTTGAAGAGTTATTCCTACGCGGTCATCGCGCGTTATCCCCCCGACTCGACACTGAACGGAAAAAATATTTCGGAGGTCAATCTGTTGAAGGGGAAGAAAGCGAATGCATCCGATGAGATCGAAACTATTCTCGACATGGTAGCGGGAGCAAACCGCACGCAAATGGTTTTTTATAGTATGGATGAGGGCGATTTGATGAGGATCATCCAATATCCGTTCAACATGGTGGCGTCGGATGCAGGGGTGGTGAAGTTTGGCTCCGGCGTGCCCCATCCGAGAGCGTATGGCACCAATGCTCGTGTGATTGGTCGGTATGTCAACGAGAAGAAAGTGATTTATCTAGAAGAGGCAATCCGGCGGATGACGTCGCTGCCGGCGCAAAAATTCCAGCTTCGTGATCGCGGGCTGCTGCGCGAAGGAATGGCGGCCGATGTTTTGGTCATTAACATCAACGAAGTCAAGGACGCAGCAACTTTTGCAAAGCCACACGCCTTTTCACAAGGATTTCGAACGGTGATCGTGAACGGAGAGCTGGTGGTAGAAAACGGAAAGCACACCGGAAAGCGGAGCGGGCAGGTGCTCCTTGGCCCTGGTGCCAGAAAGCAATAACGATGCGCAGCTGCCTTCTCCAGAGGTGGCCATTACCATTAACCGCTAGATCCCACTGGGAAACGACACGGGCTTTGTTTCCCCAATAACCGCATTCCTTGATTTTTTGACAATCTATAAGGCTGGCATGCATGCTGGGAACATCTTGACGCGTGCGGGGAAAGGAATGATGCATGCGGGAAACATCCTGACGCGTGCTGGGAAAGGAATGATGCATGCGGGGAACATCCTGATGCGTGCGGGGAAAGGAATGATGCGTGCGGGGAACATCCTGACGCGTGCTGGGAAAGGAATGATGTATGCTGGGAGCATCATGATGCATGCGGGAAAGCCCAGAAGGCATGCTTGGAACACTTTTGTGCGTGCGGGAAAAGAAAGATGGCGTGAAAATAACGTCGTGATGCATGCATTGAGCATCTTGACGCGTATGGATGATGGCTATTCAGCGCCACGAAATGGGCTTCGCAGCTTTCATCAATAACTAACTTAATCGTTTTTCTCAGGACGCTGCGATCTTCATCACCGCATCGATAAAGCGATCAAGATCTCTTGTCGTAGTGTAGACATGCGGCGTTACTCTAACCGCATTGATGCCTTCCCATTTGATCGACACGGTGTGTATCTGATGGTCGCCCATCAATTTGCCGGAAACATCGCCCACGTCCATTCCGTCAATGCTGAACGTGCCAAGTGCGCACGAATATTCGGGCTTCAGAGAGATGTGAAGTTTGATGCGGGGGTTTTTGGTAACGGCATTGCACCAATACAACTTCAAATAGTGAAGGCGCTCCTGCTTTCGTCGGCTGCCGATCGCATTGTGGAAATCAATCGCCTGGCCGATGGCCTGCTCCGGAGCAAAAGACCTGGTGCCTAGCGTTTCAAATTTCTTGATGTCGCCACTTTGTGGTTTCTCTCCAGGGAAAATGGGCCACGTTTTCTCGATACGGTCTTTCTTGATGTACATCATCCCTGTGCCGAAAGGAGCACACAACCACTTGTGCAAGCTCGCACCGAAGTAATCGCAATTGAAGTCGGCGATTTTGTAATCGACATGAGCAAAGGAATGGGCGGCATCCACGATGGAGATGATCCCACGCTTGCGGGCTTCCGCACAAAGCTTCGCGGCGGGCAACATCTGTCCCGTCCACGTCATCATGTGCGTGATGTGCCAGATTTTTGTTTTCGAAGTAGTAGCGTCGATGTATGCTTTCAAGACAACATCGTCGTTGTCGACGGGCAGGCTCAGGTTGATCCAGTTGATCTTTACGCCTTCACGAAGTTCGCGTTGTTTCCAGGCGTTGATCATGTTGGGGTAATCTTGTTTCGTCATCACGATCTCATCTCCCCGTTGCATGTCGATACCCCAGGTGAAGGTGCCGAGGGCCTCGGTGGTATTGCGATTGATTGCAACTTCATCGGCGCCGGCTCCGGCAAGCTCTGCCAACTTTCTCCGCAAAGGCTCACGGCCTTTGTCGAGGATTTGCCACATGTAGTAAGTAGGCGCTTCGTTGCTCAAGTGGTAATAACGATCCACCGCATCTTGCACCACTTTCGGTTGCGGGCTGCATCCGCCATTGTTGAGATTTAAAATGTTGGGCGAAACGGTGTAGGCTTGTGCCATACGCGCCCAAAGGTCTTCCTCGTTGGCGGCTTCCAAGGGGGAGAGCTTGTTCAATTCGACAAGAGCATCCGAAACATCTTCCGCCATCGCCTTGCTCAACATCGGTGTAAGCGACATGGCGCTGGCGAGCCCCAATGATTTTTGAAAGAATGACCTGCGTGATGACATGATTTCTCAGTTTAGTAGTTAAAGTTAATCAAATCTTGTGTTTCCGATTTTGGAATTTCTTCCAATCGTCCGGTGTATCAAGGTCTACTGCACCATTCGGAAAATCAACCGCTTTTACAAGAGCGGGGTTCTGCTCGACGATCCTTTTGGCGCCTTGTTCGTCGGGGATCGTTAGAAGCTGATGAAATAGAGATTGGTGAAACAAAACGGGAACGCCATTGCCACCCGAATAGAACGAAGCGACGATGGGAGCTTTCGTCGCCACGAATTTGTCAACCATCTTTTTTAGATGGTCCGCTTCCAGTAGAGGCTGATCGCAAACCATGAGCAGCACCGCCTCTGCTTCGGGAAATTGAGCGATCACTAGGGTCATTCCACATTTAAGCGAACTGCCCATGCCATTTTCCCATTCAGGGTTGTAAATAAATTCTATGTCCGCTGTCGATGTGCTTTCCCTGACGGCTTCTTGGTTTGCCCCGATGACGACGACCGTTCTCTTGGCCCCTGCCTGCACCGCCGCGTTGATTGTTTTCTGTAGCAGCGTTTCGTCGTCAATGGAAATGAGTTGTTTCGGCCGCCCCATGCGCGATGAAGATCCTGCCGCCAATACTACGGCCGCCCAGTTTAAGGAAGAATTTACACTCATTCATACGAAGCTAGAAAATCAATAGCAATTAGTTGTTCAACTGTTTCTAATTTAGCGGCTGAAAAAAAAGATATGAGTTTTACGATCGAGGTGACCACAGAACCATTGGCGCTGACCGAGTGCGCGGAGATGATGAGCAAGTCGGAGCCGTGGCTTACCTTGGGACGGGGCATCGAGGGATGTCACGAAGCGATGAAAGGCGCTTACAAAGAAGTGTATGTGGCCAGGCGCAACCGCGAACTCTTGGGGTTTATCGTGTTGCAGATGCAAGGAGCGTTCAAAGGATACATTCAAAGTGTATGTGTTTCTCCAGATGCGCGCGAGGCGGGCATTGGCACCGCAATGATTCAAGCCGCCGAGCGGAGGATCTTTCTCGTGTCGCCCAATGTATTTATGCTCGTGTCATCCTTTAATACAAAGGCAGTTGACCTTTATCTTCGGTTGGGCTACGAGAAGATCGGGGTGCTCAAGAACTTCATCGTCGACGGGCACGACGAAATCCTGTTACGAAAAACCACAGGATCGCTAAACCATTTTCAAAGAAATCAGAATTAATAAATGCGCATGTTTGCTTTTGTTTTTGACATGGATGGCGTCATTGTCGACACCAATCCTTATCACAAAATCGCCCTTAAACAATTTGCGGAAAAATATGGCTATCACTTGGACGAAGAGGGGATGGTGAAAAAGATCTACGGCCGCACCAACAAAGAATGGATCCCCAATCTATTCGGCAAAGAACTTACGGCGAAGCAATTGGAACAATACGGAGAGGAGAAAGAGAAAATGTTTCGCGACCTGTATAAGAAAGACATTACCCCGGTGCCTGGATTGCGGGAATTTCTCAACGGGATGGATGAACTCAAAATCCCTCGAGCTATCGGTACATCCGCGCCAAAATCCAATCTCGATTTTATCGTAGACGAACTGGACATCAGGAAATTTTTCTCTGTCACATTGCATGAGGCAGATGTTACTCGCGGCAAGCCAGACCCCGAGGTGTATGTTAAATGTGCCGCGCGCCTGAACATGCCCACTTCTCAGTGCATCGTGTTTGAGGATTCACTCTCGGGTGTTGCCGCCGCCCGAGCAGCGGGCTGTCCTGTGGTCGGTGTAGCAACTACACATACGGCGGAAGAGTTGGGCACAAAGGTGACGATCAAAGACTTTACCGAGAAGACTCCGAGCGAAATAATAAAGGTGTTCGAAAAGGCTTAATTGCCTTCGTCGATAAATCGCTTCGTGATCGGTTGATAAGAGTCGATGCGTCGGTCGCGCATGAAAGGCCAATGCACACGCACACTATCCGTGCGGTCGAGGTCAATTTCCGTCACGGCGACTTCTTCTTTCTCGTGCGAGCCCAAGTAGAGCAACCTTCCCAATGGATTCGAGACAAAAGATCCTCCCCAAAATTTCATGGCGCCGTTTTGTTCAAGACCAACACGGTTCACGCTCACCACATGCACCCCATTGGCGACGGCATGACTGCGTTGAATGGTTTGCCAGGCATTGTATTGCTCGGAGTTGGTGGCCTCGTCTTGTGAGGTGGCCCATCCGATGGCGGTTGGATAAAATAAAATCTCGGCGCCCATCAAAGAAGTGATGCGCGCCGCTTCAGGATACCATTGGTCCCAGCAAATGAGGATCCCAATGGTCGCGAACTTGGTTTTGAACGTCTTATAGCCGAGATCGCCCGGAGTGAAATAGAATTTTTCGTAGTAAGCGGGATCATCGGGGATATGCATCTTGCGGTACTTGCCAAGGTACGTGCCATCGGCATCGATGACGGCGGTGGTGTTGTGATAAATGCCTTGCGCTCGTTTCTCAAACAGCGAGGCAATGACAACCACGCCGAGTTCTTTGGCAACGGCCGCCAAGCGATCGGAAGAAGGGCCGGGGATAGGTTCGGCGAGCTTGAAGTTTTCATAATCTTCTACGTCGCAGAAATAAAGAGACGTGAAGAGTTCTTGAAGGCAAACGATCTGCGCCCCCTTCTGGGCAGCTTCCTTCACTTTAGTGATCGCCTTCGATAGGTTTTCTTCTTTGTTTGACGTGCAGCTCATCTGCACCGTTCCGATTTTTACTGGCTTCGACACGTTATTTTTCGTTTTGAATTTTATTTGAATAATCCAGGATCGAAATCATTTCTTGAACTTTAAAATGATCCAAGGATACTGATCGTCTTCAGGATAGTGAGGTCTTTCCCTCATCGACGCGAACAAGTCCATCATGTCTAGCGCCTGGATTAAACTGTCCGTTGAAGACAGCGGCTTGAACATCTCCCTTTCAAGGATGTTTTTTTCCTCTATGCTGGAATAGATAATCGGTTTGATCGCTTTGCTTGACATCACTCGTCCGCAAAGATAGCAAGGAATAATTCACGGAATTAGTTTCAAGCCACGCACCATCTCTCTTTTGCCGGGCGGACCTGGAAGGGTTTCTAATTTGAGCCCTACTGATTTTAAGTCGCGCTTCACTTGGCCTTTGGCAC
>DATJJP010000101.1:0-20369 GCA_035492075.1 Cyclobacteriaceae bacterium
GACTTTTGCGCCATGTTTTAGCAAATACAGCTCCAACTCACGATCGAAGCCTCCGACTGCATTCGTGGTCTGGAGATAATTCTTCAAGAGGTTAAAATCCACAATCAACCCCGACCCACTGATGGAGGAAGACAACCCAACAGCCGATGCGCCTTGCCTGTAAATTCTGGTGTTGATCCCTTCACTTAGCCCATCGAGAAAAGCGAGTTTGTTGTTGTGGTTCTTGGCTCGGCGCTGAACTTGAATCGCTTTATATCTCTTGGTGGAAACGAGGCCATTGACCTTTTGCAAAAAATCCACGTCAATGATATTGTCGGCGTCAAGGACAATGGCATAATCAAATCCTGAAGAAAGTCGGCCGACAGCTTCGCGCAAGGATTTCACTTTGGTGCTCTGCTGAAATTCAACTTCCGCTACCTGAATGGGAAGTTGGCGCAACATGGAGAGGGTGTGTGGTTGCAATTGATCAGCGATCACGACAACGTCAAAAAGCTCTCGCGGATAAGACTGGTGCACCGCGTGGTGAGCCGTTTCCACAATCACCGCATCTTCCTTGTAGGCAGGAATGAATAAGCAGAATCGTTGATGGCTATGCCTTAAATAAGGTCTTACTACTCGTATCGAGGGGACGATGTAGAAGAACGACGAAATCGAAAAGAAGGCCGTGTAGGCTACCGAATAAACGAAATAGAAGAACACGATCGATTCTATGATCACCATAATCGAAGAAGTTTAAGTCAGAAGTTAAACACTCGTCTTTTGCATCAATGCGGGAAACGTCTTGAAGAAAATTTTCAGGTCGAAACCCAACGAACATTTTCTGGCATATTCGACGTCAAGGTCGATGCGCTCTTTCTCTGACATTTCTTCTCTCCCACGTTTGATGATCTGCCAAAGACCCGTAATTCCAGCAGGCGCTAAAAATCTTTCCGCCGTAGTGTCTTTGGTGAGTTGTTCCGCTTCATAGAGCGGAAGCGGCCGGTTGCCAATCAATGACATGTCTCCTTTCAGTACGTTGAATAGTTGGGGGAGTTCATCCAGACTGGTGCTCCGGAGGAAGCCGCCGAACCTCGTAATGCGCGGGTCATCCTTCATCTTGAAGAAAGTGTTGCCGTATTGGTTGTGCTTCAACAACTGTTGGAGTTCTGTGTCGGCACCCTGACGCATGGACCTGAACTTGTAAAAATCAAAAACACGATAGCCACTGCCCGCTCGTTTCGAAATATAAAAGACGGGCCCTCTTGATTCGAGCTTTACGATCAAAGCAATGAACAGCAGGAGTGGAGAGGTCAAAAGAAGAACCGCGGAGGAAGCGGTGATGTCAAACAAGCGTTTGGCCAAAAACCAAAGCTGCATCCCGTGCCATTGGTATTTTGACGCAAAATTGTTTTTGCGCTTGGATTTATAGTTTTTTAACTTCTTCAAAAAGTAGATCTGCTTCACGAATTTTCTGGAAATCGCACCGAAATGGTAATCGTCAAAATGATAGGTGCGGGCGATGTTCTGTGCAAGCTTTTCGAATTGCTGGGAATACAAGACCAGAGGGATATCGTTGCTTGTGCTGTAGGCACGCAGTTGATCCAAATTTGTTGCAAACCGATCGATCAAATTAGAGGTCACGAGAATTATCTCGGGCCTTCTGTCATTGAAAGACGCAATGGCATTGTCAAACGTCACGCAGCTAAATCGGATTCCATGATGAGTGAACTCCTTGTGCAAGAGATCTTCATCTTCTATGACATAAGCGACGCGGGTTTGAAATATTTCACTCTTGAGCTGGTTCCGTCGCGGCCCTTTAGCAATTTTCGGTTCTCTAGTTTCTACGCTATGCATATAGTTTATCGTTTAGTTTTATCGGTCGTTCACCGTCCTTGCATTCCATGATCTTATCAATGGCCTCAAGGAGCGAGTCGGGTGTAAATGGTTTGCGCAAAAATGAATTCACACCAAGTTCAATGCTGCGTTTTTCTTTTTCGGGATCTGCAAGCCCAGAAAGAATAATTACTGGGATGCCTTTGAACATCCCACTTTCGTGAAGCTGTTCGAGCAGCTCAATTCCCGTCAGTGAAGGCATGACCAGGTCAGTCACAATTAGATCAGGAAGATTTCCCTCCGTAAGCCAACAGAGCGCATCCATTGCATTGTTACAACTATATACGGTGTATCTGTCGCTGAGAATTTTATTCAGCAAAAAGGAAATAGCGGGATCATCGTCAATAATCAAAATTTGTTGCGCCTTCATCATCGTCTTTTTTTTCGAACTGAGTTTGTGAGAGACTAAGGCCTGAACTATGACGGGCGAAAGATGATTTTTTTTGTTTCGCAGATCAAGGGCGTAAGAAAAAAGTAAGATGATCGGATGCTGCAGTATGAATCTCAACACGAACCTGAGCACGACATGGTATCAAGAGTTGACGGAGAAATAATAGAAACATGGTTGCTTTGTTCAGTGGAAATTAACCACCGGATGTTGCGACAAACGACTACAATGAAGGTCAAAAAATACGTATGCCGTGTCTGACAAATTCTACAGGAGGCAGTTGTTCGCATCTACGGTCATCCATAAATCCATCGGCAGATTGAATTTAAGCTCGATGCACTCACCTCCCTACTACACCAATCAAGCGTGTAATGCTCAGAGGGGACGGTGAGGTGACCCTCCCGCTACTACAGAAAGTAACGACATTGACTCCACCGCTTTGGTCGGATTTACTCTTTTTCACGCACGGCAAACCCTCCATATTTCGTGACACAAACGAACTAGAATTACTATGCAAATCAATCCATCCAACAACATGTTGATCGACTTAATTAAAAACGGAGCCGAACCTCTGAATATCAACCAGGTTACTCCAACGGAAATTTTAGACGCGGCTCCGTTCTCGCTGAGCCCTTCCATAGATAAAACCGAAACGGATTTACCTGCGAACAAAACCTCTACAAATAGCGAAATCCGGATCCTGATCATCGCCGAGCAAAACGATGGTGACTCAAATCGAATTGCGGGTCTCCTAGTGGCTGATGAGGGGCTTGAATATCGGGTGATATGTACGGATGATTGTACCGATGCCAGAGAGATCGTGAAGTCTGGGGAAGCGGGCTTGATCATTGCCGATTGGGGAGTGTTGGCATCCCATGTCTATGATCATGGGCTCGATCCTGAAACGGTTCTTTCTGCTCACAATATTCCGTTGCTGATCCTTACCGATGATGTGGCACTCTATAATAAGGTGATAACTAATCCTCTGGAGAGTGACGGCATGATCGATTGCATTCGTAAGCCAATTAATGCCAACGAATTGAACACCCGAGTTCGTCTCTTGATCGGTATCGCGCATAGGATTAGAGAAGCAAAGATGGAAAGCGAAGCCATACGCAAGGCGCTTAACTTACGTCATCAGGAACTTCATCTGGAATTGATCATTCACTCGGAAAGCGTCAAAGAAAAAATCCTTGAGAGTGTCAAGAGCTTGGATACATATCTAAACAATGAAGGAAGATCGAAGCTTCGTCACATGGTTCGTCAGTTTCGTTGGACCATCAAAGACGAATCAGACCTGGATGTGGTGCGGGTATATGATGAAATGAATAGTTGGTTATACAAACAGCTTGAAAAAATATGCCCCAGAATAACGAAAAGCGAGAAACGCCTTTGCGCCTTCACACTCAAAGACCATTCGGGAACGGACATTGCCAAAATGATTGGCAAGAGCCAGAACAGCATCAATGTAGCCTTCGCCAGGCTGCGTGCAAAGTTGGGAATCCCTAGCAACAAGGAACTGAAGAAATTTCTGTCGGAGATTGGTGCAGGAATTGAAGCACCTCAGGTGTAGAAAATACATTCACGCGTCATCTAAGCGTGAATATACTCTTTGAAGTCACGATGTTGTTTCGCATTCAATGTTGGCATCGACTCAAAATAACTTAGTGTCAGGCGTAGCCCTTTGTTTCGAGAAACTTTTGGCTCCCAGTCTAGTATTTTGTGCGCCTTTGAAATGTCCGGCTTTCGCTGCTTAGGATCTCCTTGTGGGAGTGGTTCGAAAACGATTTTTTGTTTCGTTCCCGTGAGTTTTAAGATTTCCTGCGCAAAATCCATGATGGTGATCTCCTCTGGATTTCCAAGGTTCATCGGCATAGAATAATCGGACATTAGCAACCTAAAAATTCCCTCGACAAGATCACTCACATAACAAAAAGACCTGGTTTGATTTCCGTCTCCGTAAATCGTAAGATCCTCACCGCGGAGAGCTTGGCCGATAAAGGTGGGTAGCACCCTGCCGTCATTCAATCTCATCCGTGGGCCGTAGGTATTGAAAATTCTTACGATCCGTGTGTCGATGCCATGGTACCGATGATAGGCCATCGTCATCGTTTCTTGGAATCGTTTTGCTTCATCGTATACAGCGCGTAGCCCAATGGAGTTCACATTTCCAAAATACTCCTCACGTTGTGGATGTTCGAGTGGGTCGCCATAGATTTCAGAAGTCGAGGCGATCAAAATTCTTGCCCGCTTGGCTTTCGCAAGACCAAGTAGGTTGTGTATTCCTAGCGAGCCCACCTTCAAGGTCTGAATGGGAATTTTCAAATAGTCAATCGGGCTCGCAGGAGAGGCAAAATGAAGAATGTAATCCAGCGACCCTGCTATGTTCACAAACTTGCACACGTCATGAAGTCGAAACTCAAAGGATTTCTCAGCGCTTAGATGTTCGAGATTTTGAGGATCACCTGTGATCAGGTTATCCATTCCGATGACATCGAAACCATCGTTGAGAAAACGATCGCACAAGTGGGAGCCGAGGAATCCCGCGGCACCCGTGATAAGAACCCTTTTATGCATGACCGTTGCGGTTGACATTGGAAATGTTGTTACCCACAGGGTGACCGTTTCCATTGCTGTGGCGAGCCTTGTCTTTGGCGTGTACTGCTTTTCTGCCCACACTATAATAGGTGAACCCTGAATCTTTCATGCTTGTCGGATCATAAAGATTCCGACCGTCAAAAATCAATTTTTCATTTAATTGGGTGCCCATCTGATCAAAGTCAGGAGTTCGGAACTCTTGCCACTCCGTCAGGATCAAAAGGGCATCGGCACCTGAAAGAGCTTCATACTTGTCTTCAAAGTAACTGACCTTAAGGCCAAATATTTTTTTGACGTGGTCAAGTGCTTCTGGGTCATGCGCGTGAATTCGGCATCCTTCTTCTAGCAAAGACTGAATGTTATAAAGCGATGGCGCCTCACGGATGTCGTCCGTTTCTGGTTTGAAAGAAAGCCCCCACACGGCGATGGTTTTGTTTTGAAGACCTCCGTTAAAATGTTCTTTAATTCGATCCACCATCCGCAACCGCTGATCCTGATTTACACCGATCACCGACTTCAGTATCCTGAAATCATACTCCACTTCACCGGAAGAAATCGCCAATGCCTGCACGTCTTTTGGGAAGCAACTGCCTCCGTATCCAATGCCTGGGAAAAGAAACCTTTTTCCAATTCTGCTGTCCGACCCAATGCCCTTTCTCACACAGTCTACATCCGCGCCTATACGTTCGCACACATTGGCGATTTCATTCATGAAAGAAATCTTGGTGGCCAAGAACGAGTTAGCCGCATATTTTGTGAGTTCAGCGGAACGTTCGTCCATAAAAATGAGCGGATTGCCTTGACGTACGTAAGGTTCATATAATGCCTTCATGATTTTCATCGCACGTTCCGAGCTCGTGCCGATCACGACGCGATCAGGCTTCATGAAATCTTCCACGGCCACACCTTCACGTAAAAATTCAGGATTAGAAACAACGTCGAATTCAATATCGGTTTTGCTTCTCACCTTGGCCGCTACTTTTTCAGAGGTACCCACAGGCACCGTACTCTTGTCGACGATGACGGTGTATTTTTTCAGCAATGGCCCGATATCTTCGGCCGCTTTTAGTACGTGCTGTAAATCTGCGGCGCCATTTTCATCGGGCGGAGTAGGAAGGGCAAGAAAAATAATCTCGGCATCTTTTATTCCGTCCACCAAGCTTGCCGTGAAACTTAATCTGCCTCTCGTGAGATTTCTCTCAAACAATGTTTCAAGACCAGGCTCATAAATAGTGATGAAGCCCGCTGAGAGCTTGGCTACTTTTTCAAGATCGATGTCAACACATTTTACGATGTTGCCTGTTTCTGCCAGGCATGTTCCGGTGACAAGGCCAACATACCCGGTTCCTACTACTGCAATTTTCATTTTTTTAATTTCTTTGGTTAGCAAATTGATTTCAAAAGTGGAATCGATTCACGATTCCGATGACGAAAACAAAAATGCGATTAAATGGAAAGCGAGAAAGTATTCCCTTCCGGAAATTCAGGCGCTGTAATAAGAATGTAAGGAGGCGTGTAGGCTAATAATTGATTACACAATTAACCCAAAGCGATTTCAAGCCTGTGTGATGAACGCAGCGTCAGAAGTTGAGTGGCGTTATTTCTGCGTGAGCGTAACGTCCAACTTCACCATAATGATGGTCGCGATTTTTGTATTCACCACTTGTGGCACCTGAATGCCATGATCCGCCAAAGGAACGTCAAAATTGGAGCGGACAGTAAGTACACCTTTTTCAATCTGCAATTTACTGGGTATAATCCGTTCCTGCTTTTTTCCGTGAATGACCATACTCCCTTTCGCACGAACGTCATATGCGCCGTCCTTCGTGAAGTCAACGGGGTCGATGATTTTTCCAGTGAAGGTGGCATCATAATATTTGTCACTCTCCATGTACTTATCGTTGAAGTGTTTTTGTTGCAGGCTGCTGTTGAAGCCTTCGAAGGATTGCACCTTGACGATGAAGGCAAACTGCGATGTATTGGGATCGATAATGCCCTGAATCTTTTTAGAGGTGGCATTGATTAATTCCAAGGCAGCATTGGAAGTGAAACTTATTTCTCCCTTGTCGGAAGTGAATTTTTTTTGAGCAAAAGCAATCGTGGTGATAAAGATCAAAAAACACGCAATGGCGGTGTTCTTGAGGTTGGTCAAGATAGAATCCATGTCTAGGGGGTCTGTTCGGCTATTTAACGCTATTCTAAAGTTAATAATTCCCCGAATGCTAATGTGATTTTATTGGGAAGGTTGCGCGATTTTGATGAACGGTGGTAAATAAAAAAAGTCCCTCACCTAAGGCGAGGGACTTTTTACTAAATGAGGATCTCTCGGTTAGTACAGATAATTCAAAGCAGTTTTGTCGTCATTGTTGAAATTTCTGTTGCTACCATCTGTGCAAGCCAACATCCAAGAAGCGGCAGCCAACGTTGCAGTCGACGGAGTACCAGGGATCAAGTTAGCTCCAACGGTGCCCGCGCCTTCATTCGAAGCGGCACCCCCGCAGCTGATCGCTCTGTTATAGTAGTCGGTGTGGCGGAAGCCGATGCAGTGTCCCATCTCATGCGCCATAATGGTAGCAATACCATTCAGCGTCAAATGATAGGTTGACTCAAGGATGCCACTCATCTGGATGGTTCCATAAGGGTTACCTTGAGAAGTAGGGAATCCGGAAGAACCCAACACGCCTTGGCGTTCTTGATTTTTTGGCAAACGTGTAAACTGCATAGTAGCGCCTGTCGCTGAAGTTACGCGAGTGAAATGCAACGAAAGGTTCATCGCGTTGTAGCGGCTTATTGCTTCGTCGACAGCAGAAATGTAGGTAGAGCTAAATGAGCTCGAAGGAATGTAAACAGTAATCGTCCTTGGCAATCCGGTCACCAATTGGTTAGTCGAATACTGCTCAGCAACTGCCACTCGGGTAGCCGGCTTCATGCTGTTAAGATCTGCCTGTGTCAAGAAGATATCGCCTTCTACTAGATATCCGTTCTCGACGGCGATAGGAGGATGATTGATTACATCGAATCCCAGGCTGATGATTTGGCTGCGAACAGATGAAGAAACCGTCAGTGATTCCTCATGGTTTTCAGAGCATGAGTAAAACAGGCCTGAGCACAACAATAGCGAACTGAAAAAGGTAAGGGACTTTCTCATAGAGTTTAGTTTAGGTTAAAAATTGTTTGGTTTGGTAAAATTTACTGGTCACGAAAAAGTATTTTTTATCTCGATTATGCAAACGTTTTCTTTAGAATTTTTTAACAAAATGTAAACGTTATTGGGCAAAAGGTTTCATTTTTGAAAGATTGTTTGGGATGATGGTGATCAAAAAAACCCTTATTTATTGCCTATATGTGCTTTTGCACGATGCTGCCTATAGTCAAGTAAAGTTTTCACCTAACGTAAAAAAAGATTTCGGGCGCGAGGGACAAGTCACACTTATGGTCGCTGACCTCGCCCGATTTGAAAAGAAGTTTCGAGATAAAATAGTTATCCACAATGAACATAAGCCTTCCAATGTCATTACAATCACTACATCGCGTTCGTCAGTATTGAAGGATATTATCAACGATTCCAACGTTTTATTTATTGATCAACACGAAAAAGTCAAAGAAGAAGCCACCGTTGATCATACCAATTCAAATTTCAATCGAATCGCGAAAGCACACACCGCTTTCCCAACATTTCTGGGCAGTGCTCAACGCATTTCGATCAAAGAACAGAATTTTGATTCCACAGACATTGACCTGAAGAATCGGAGTTTCGCGACGAGCATCACGCCCTCCACCATATCGCAGCACGCTACTACCATGGCTACACTGATTGCGGGTGGAGGCAACTCTTCTTGGAAGGCCCAAGGGGTAGCGCCACAGGCACGAATCACCGCTTCTGATTTTAATATTCTCACTCCTGATGACATCTCGTTGTTTACCACGAATGGCATCTTTTTGCAAAATCACAGTTATGGCGTCGGTATTGAAAATTATTACGGGAGCGAAGCGGTGGCGTACGATCAACAGGTTTATCAAAACCCTACGTTGCTGCATGTTTTCTCCTCGGGAAATTCAGGACAACTTCAGCCAACCACAGGAACGTATCAAGGGATGAGCTTTGCCAACCTGACCGGAAACTTCAAACAGGCAAAAAATGTCTTGGTCGTGAATTCGGTCGACACCACGTTGTTGATCAACGTACTCAATTCACGAGGCCCCGCCTTCGACGGGCGCGTGAAACCCGAGCTCGCCGCATTTGGCCAAGGCGGAACCTCGGAGGCCGCTGCCTTGGTATCCGGCATCGGCGCACTCGTGCAAGAAAAATATTTTGACATGAATGGACTACCTGCTGACGCGTCGATGGTCAAAGCAATATTGATTGCCTCTGCGGACGACATCGGTCCAAAGGGGGTTGATTATTTGTATGGGTACGGAAGCGTGAATGCGTACACCGCCCTGCAACTAGTGACGAACAATCAACTGATCAGCGTCAGCCTGTCCAGCAACGATCAAAAGGCGGTACCCATTACTGTTCCGGCCAATACAGCCGAAATAAAAATTGCCGTAGCTTGGACAGATCCGGCGACGGCAGTGAATTCAACTTTCGCCTTAACAAATGACATCGACACGTGGCTAACCGATGGAACCACGTCGACGCTTCCTTGGGTTCTAAGTCAGTATCCTGCGTCGGACTCATTGTTGATGCAGGCAAAAAGGAGGGCTGATCACTTGAATAATATAGAGTACATCACCCTATCAAATCCCCTACCCGGCGCGTATCAATTGTTTTTGAAATCGAAG
Organism: Cyclobacteriaceae bacterium; assembly: GCA_035492075.1. Taxonomy (GTDB): domain Bacteria; phylum Bacteroidota; class Bacteroidia; order Cytophagales; family Cyclobacteriaceae; genus ELB16-189. Next base: position 9,644 of record DATJJP010000101.1, read on the forward strand.
GCGCTCGCTACTGCAACTCAAGAAATTTCTGTGGCGTATTGGATGGCTCAGCAAAAACAATTCAGTTGGGATTTCCCCGACTCAACTCAAGCGGTGGAAGGAGGCAAAAAGAATTTGTTGACCTGGCAGGCAGAAACTGATCAAACAGGAGACTTGTACTTGCAGCTCGATCAAGGCAGTTGGCAATCAATTAAAAACGGAATTGACTTAAACATCCCCTTCTTCTGGACCCCACCTAATTTGCTGACATCTGTTAAACTCAAAATGGTGATCGGCTCGGCGGAGTTCGTTTCTGATCCGTTCTTGATCTCACCTGAAATCAAAATGGCCACCGCATTCAATTGTACCGATAGCCTTGGGTTAAGCTGGAATCGGGCCAAGACAGCAACAGGCTACAACCTCTACTCACTGGGTAGCCAATACTTGCAAGAATTCTCTTCAACCCAAGATACCTTAGTCGTTTTGCCGAAATCCGGTAGCTTATTTTTTTCAGTGGCGCCGATATTGAACGGAAAAGCAGGCCTAAGGAGCGAGGCCATCAACTTCACGCAGCAGGGCACATTTTGTTACCTCAATTTATTCTCCGCCGAACGAATCAACGCCTCTCAAGTAAAACTGCAAGTTTCGCTAAGCTCATGGCATAACGTTGATCACATTACCGTTTTCAAAACAACGAACGGAAAACAAACGGTGTTTGCAGGTGTGGCTCCAACCACGGCACTTTCTTTTTCTTTTTTCGACAATACGCTGACTGCAGGGTCGATCATTTACCAAGCTGAAATATTTTTCAACAATGGATTGACCATGTTTTCAGACAGCATTGAAATCCCGATCGAAGGAAAGGGTAAAGCAATCGTGTATCCCAACCCCGTGTCTTCCTCTTCAAGCGACCTTAACATCATCTCTGATGGAACAGGTACCTTCAGAGTGCTCGATGTATACGGGAGAATTTTGATCGAAAAAAATATTGAGCTCTTCGAAGACGCTGTCGATGTTGTCGATTTACCGAGGGGATTCTACCTCTATCAGTTGCTCTCGGGTGATCAGGTGACGGACACTGGAAGATTTGTGAAATACTGACCGCGTCACTTGCGGTAATCCAAAGCCGGTTTACGGTCTCCGATCAGCGGGTCGTATTTAAAGTCTTCACCACGCTTTTTGTTCAGCTCCTTCCACGCGTCTTCGATTATTTTCGGATTGCTAAACACATCTATCATGGCACCCGCCAATGTTTTTGCGGCCATCATCATTCCTTTCGCACCGATGCTCATACCACCTGCAGCAACGGCTTGCCAGCTATGCGCCGCCGTGCCGGGCACCCATGTGGCTGTTCCAAGGCCAGCGGTAGGCACCACCCAACTGATATCGCTCACATCCGTACTTCCACCGATGTCATCACCCGGACCAAATTTTGCAATCTCATTGGTGGACTCAAGCGCCGGTTTATTGGAAAAAGTGTTTTGGATTTTTAATGCAAATTCTTTTTCGGCGGGCGTATAGGTGTAACCTCCAACAGCGCGGAGGTTGTCATCAACGGCTTTGGAGAGCATTTCATTGGGGAGCATATTATAGACGCCGCCTGTCAATTCAACTTCGAACCGTGTTTCTGTTCCCATAGCAGCTCCTTGCGCTGCTTTTGATACACGTTCCCAAACCGATTTTACTTCCAATGGATTTGGGTGTCGCACATAATAATAAACTTCTGCAAATGCGGGAACAACATTGGGAGCTTCGCCACCGCGCGTGATGACGTAGTGGATACGCGTGCGCTCATCGACATGCTCGCGAAGCATATTCACCATCGCGTCCATGGCTTCCACCGCATCAAGAGCAGAGCGGCCTCGCTGAGGAGATCCCGATGCATGTGAGGCAACACCGTAAAACCTGAACTTCCCCGATTTGTTTGCTAGTGAAGAACTATAAGATGCAGAATTGCGCGAACTGGGATGCCAATGAAACACGGCGTCGACGTCTTTAAAAAAACCATCGCGCACGAGATACACTTTTCCGGATCCGCCCTCTTCGGCAGGTGTCCCGAAAAATTTTATTGTTCCTGTTTTCCGGTTTGCAATCAGCCATTCTTTTACTGCAATAGCGGCGGCAGACGATGCCGTGCCAAACAGGTGATGGCCGCATGCGTGTCCTGCCTTTTGACCTTCAATCGTTTTTTGCTCAGGTACGGCTTGTTGCGCTACGCCCGGCAATGCATCAAACTCCCCAAGCACTCCAATTACCGGCTTGCCGGATCCGTACATTGCGATGAAGGCGGTGGGCATACCGGCCACGCCGGCTTCAATTTGAAATCCTGCATCTCTCAATGTCTGCTGGAGCAAAGCTGAGCTTTGCGTTTCTTGAAAACCAACTTCTGCAAAACCCCAAATCTTTTGCTCAACCCCAGTATAAAAATCACTTTTCGAATCGATGGATTTGAAAACTTCGGGCTTGGTTTTCTGACTGTAACTATAAGACACAGACAGAAGAAAGGCGAGGGTAAAATAAACGTTCTTCATAATGAATTAGGTATATGTTAATATATAACAATGTGCCCCAAAAAAGAAAAAGAAGTAAATAATGATTACGTGAGCCCAGTCAAGGGTAAAGGTTTTTACCATTTTCGCACGTTCCACTGATCAAGTTGATATAGTACAAGCGACTTCATTCTTTTGCGCCAAGCGGGTCTGCTTTCCAAGAGCGTATGTGGCAATTGGGGATTGAACAAACAAGCAGCGAACGAAAGATTGGAAGGTGATAAAATAGCTCGTTTGCAAAGCGATAAGGAATAACCCTCCAACAACGCTTCCAGGCCCAACCGATGGCGATTATCAATGTCGTCACGCGAATGGACCGCCGTAGACCCTTCTGAACGATGCGCTTGATGATAAAAAAGTTTGTCTCCATACCGAGCCTGAAGCAATTGCAACACGTCGCGATCATCGGTGGCTAAAAACAGTTTGTCAAACCGGTTCATTTGTTGATCAATCTTTTTCAGATACGTCTTGAGCGCGACAGGAGCAATTTCATTAAAGTGATCCGTCTTTCTAATATGCACACCCAGCACGTGATGTTTCCTAAAAATTTCCGTTTCGCGATTTAGATAAGAGAACACTTCTGGCCGCCAGATTAGCTTTTTGACTACTTCGTCATGAATTGTTTCAAAATAAGATCGAGCCCAAATACAAATCGGATAAACTTCATTCGGATAATTAATTACACTCAACTCAGCGTCAGGCTTTGGATGTGGTTGGATAAAGTAGTTGTTCCAAAAATTGGAGTCGCCCTCATGCACGTTGACGTATCGGTAGGGCCGATTGCCGAAGTCAATATAATAAGGCATGCTCATGCGTTGGGCTAGAAAAATTCCTTGAAGGGCCTGAATAAACAATGAATAAAAACCACGCCTGCAACCCTTGGAGTGATCACCATCGAATTCATCGGTACACGTAATCACGTACACATTTCCAGGTTTTCGGAATTGCGACATTCGTTGTGGATGCACAACCATCCTTTTCTCCTCTCTGTTAGCAACCTGATAAACCAAGATATTTTTTTTACGGTGAGACAAGGTAAAAAAATAAATGCGAGCCTCTGCGACTTGATGCCTTGGCGATCCCCGAAACCCTTGTCCAATTATTTTCCGATCCCAATCACTTTTTTCAAAACGATAAACAGATATTTGCCCATCACAAAAAAAATCAACCATATTATAGTAGGGCAGGGGTTGGCAGGGTCATGTCTTGCTTTGGAATTGTTTAAGAGGGGAAAAGAGATAAGGATCTTCGATCTACCCGAGGAGAATAGGGCTTCCTCCGTGGCGGCCGGCCTTTTCAATCCGATCACCGGAAACCGAATGACGAAATCGTGGAGCGCGGAAAAAATGTTTCCGGCCCTTTTTCAATTTTATCGGGAGGCAGAAAGACGACTGGAAAGGAAATTCCTTTACGAAGAGCCTATCTATCGCCCCTTTATTTCTGTGGAGGAACAAAACGAGTGGATGGCGCAAAGTGAAAACCCCGCAGTGAAGCCTTTTGTAAAAGAGGTTTTTACGTCCGCGGCGTACGAACAAGCGGTCAATCCTTTTGGGGGTATCGTCATAAATCAATCCGGCTATTTGGATGTCAACGCCTTTATGGAAGCGGTGCGGGTGGAGTTAAAAAAGAAAGACGCCTATTCCAACGCTCTTTTTGACCCCACTCAAATCAAAATCAAAAATAACGCAATTGAGTACGCCCACCTGACGGCCACGAGTATCGTTTTTTGCGAAGGCGTAAGAGCAGCCCAGAACCCATTTTTTCATTGGCTTCCCATTCGTCCATTGAAAGGAGAAACCATCACCATTTCATTAGACCAGAGACCAGAGGCTATCTTTAACCGCGGGGTTTACCTGGTACCCACCTCAAAAGATAACTCTTTCATAGTGGGGGCAACGTATCAGGGGAATGACGACACACCGGTGATAACCGCAGCGGCAAAGGCGGAGCTTGAAGAAAAATTGAAGGGCCTAATTACAATGCAGTATCAGGTCACTCACCAAAGCTGGGGCATCCGCCCTACCACGCCCGACCGCAAGCCGATTTTGGGTGCCCACCCCTTGTATAAAAACCTGGTCGTTTTTAATGGTTTGGGAACGAAAGGTGTTAGTTTGGCGCCTTATTTTTCGGCTCTGCTCGCCGACTGGTTTGAGGGTAGGGCGGAAATCCAGAATGAAGTAAATATTCAGCGTTTTAAACCGTTATATTCGAAGCTAAGTTCTCTATAATCTTATGATGAATCGGGTACAGAAGTGGGGTTGGATTGTGGTTTTATTTCTCCTTTACACCAGTGTTGACGCGCAAAGGGCGTACGAAACTTTTGGCCGCAATCGCATTCAATACAAGACCCTGGATTGGAAATACCTGAGCTCGGAAAACTTCGACCTCTATTTCTACGGCGAGCGGAGAAAAGCAGCCCAGGAAGCCCTTCAATACCTAGAGTCTGAGTTCGATCGCATCACGGATTTACTTGGCTTCTATCCTTACCAGAAAACAAAAGTATTTTTATACAATTCGATCACCGACCTTCAGCAAAGCAACGTGGGCCTTTATCACAACAGGTACCAAGTCAGTGGTGAAACGGAATTCATCAAACCTTATGTAGAGATCGCCCATCCCGGTAACCTCGACGAATTCAAAGAAGAGCTTGTTTTTAAAATGTCGGATTTGCTGGTGAACGAGATGATGTTTGGCGGCAGCCTAAAAGACATGTTTGCCAGCTCGGTGTTGCTCAATTTGCCGGATTGGTTTGTGTATGGCACGTCGTATTATGTGGCACATGGATGGAATGATGAGATGGATGATTACGTACGTCAATTGGTGGTCAGCAAAAAAGTAAATAAAGCACTTCGCTTAAAAGACAGAGAAGCGGCACTGGTAGGCCAATCCATATGGAACTACATCGTGGAGAAATATGGCAAGAGCAGCATCAACAACATTCTCAACTACACACGGATCATTCGCAATGAAGAGAAAAGTATTTTGTTGACGCTCAATGTCCCCTTTAAAACGCTGATGAACGACTGGCGCGAATTTTATTCGTCGCAAGAAAAGCGCGTGAGCCAGAGCTACGTTTCATTGTCTGACTCGATCCAGTTCACACGACAGAAAAAACACCAGGTTGCGTACACAACGGTGAAGGTGAGCCCGGACGGCAAGAGCGTGGCTTACGCAGTAAACGACCGGGGAAAATTCACCGTCAAAGTAAAGTCACTGGAGAACGGTATGGAGAGCGTCATCCTCACGGGTGGCAATCACGCATCCATCAACCAGACCGTAGACTATCGGGTGCCGTTGCTGAGTTGGTCTGACGCAAGCACACTCGGTGTGATCGGAGTAAAGGAAGGCCAATACATTTTTTGGCTGTATGACCTCAAGACCAAAACCAAGCTGCCACGCGAACTGGATAAGTTCAGCAACATTCGCAGCTTCAGCTTCTCCAACAACGGCCGATTGGTGATTGTCAGCGCCGACTTTGAAGGGCAAAATGATTTGTTTTTGTTGAGCTCACGCAGAGACCGTACCAAACGCCTGACCAACGACGCCTTTGACGACCTTGATCCCGCCTTTATCCCGAATTCAAACACTATCGTTTTCAGCTCCAACCGTGCCACGGATTCCTTGACCACCGATGTCAAAGCGCTGCAGAAACTATCACCCTATTACAATCTTTTCTTATTTAATATTGACACTACCACCAATCGGTTAAGACGCGTCACTCATACGTTGAGTAAGGACTTCCATCCACACGCCATGGACGAACGCAATTTCTTCTATCTGAGCGACCAGCGTGGAATCACCAACTTGTTCCGATACAACACGGAAACGGGTGCCTATGCGCAGGTGTCCAATGTCAACGCCAGTATCAAAGATTTTGACGCCAATTTCAGCAATCATGTGTTGGCCATGGTGCTTCCGCAGGACTTGCGCGAAAACATTTTCGTGGACAAAAACTTCAATTTTGATCGTCAAGTGTTTACGCCAGCGACAAGGAGAAAAGAAATGTTGCAGGCCAGGGTGTATATCGAGCGCAAGAAAAAGGAGCCCAGCAAACCGACTTCACTGAAAGATTTGATTAATGCGCGGATGCGAGAGCGAGTGGACACTACCACCGACAATCCCAATCAGCCTACGTCGCCGCCGAAGAAAAATGATGACACCACAAAGGTGGCCAAGAAGAATGGTGAAATCAGCACCGATGAGTACTCGTTTGACGACCCAAAGCCTAAGGTGACTACCCAACCCCCCAAAGTGGATCCACCGAAGGACGCGGTGAAAACCGGTGATAAGTCCATCAGCACAGACAACTACACATTCGAGGAGGACACGAAACCAAAAGTAAACCCCACCCCAACGAGCCCCTCAGGTCAGCAAAAGGGCACGGGAAACAAGACCCTCAGCACAGATGACTACGCCTTCGAGGACGATGCGGTAAAACAGAAATCGCAACCCAACGAAACTTTCCTGACGCGGTATGCCAAAGCGCGTGAAGTCAGCAAAGTGCAAGGGCCTTTTCCATATCAACCAAAATTCAGTTACGACAACGTGGTCACCAACATCGTCATCGATCCGCTCCGGGGAGTCATGTTCCGATTCGAAACGCAAATGAATGATATGCTCGAGAATTTCCGAATCAACGCAGGACTTCAGGTAGCCACAGATATTAAAAACGGTGACGTATTTGGCGAGATCCATTACCTGCCCAATCGGATCGACTTGAGTGCACGCTTGGATCGAAAAGTAATTTATTGGCAGACAAAGAATGTGGAGTCGCAGTCGGTTATCCCCGAAAACCAAAAGTATTCTTTCCAGAAAATAGAGTTTGGGGTGTCGTATCCTATTTCCGTTCGCACTCGCGTTAGCTTTAAACCTTTCGTCGGGTTCACCGAGTTTGTGGACCGTGGATCAGCCAACCCCGGATCTTTGACATTCATGCCTACGCAAGATCAGTTTTATACCGGGGGCAAAGCGGAAGTGGTTTATGACAACTCCATCATCACGGGTCTAAACATCATCGAAGGCACGCGAGGTAAGTTTAGCGCGATCACCTACAACGCCACCGGCGATGCGAGGAAGAACTTCTCTCAAGTATATGTCGATGCAAGACATTACCAAAGAATTTATAAAGAGATCGTGCTGGCAGTGCGCGGCTATGCGGGCTCATTTTTTGGAAACGCGCCGAAGAAGTATTTGCTGGGCGGCGTTGACAACTGGGCTTTTAATTCCACCAATTATGTAGGAAGGCAAAACCCGCTCGTGAATAACGGTACAGTGTACAATCAAAATCTACTCTTCAGTGAATTTGCTACGACCCTGCGCGGCTTCGATTATGCAACACAGTATGGCAATAATGTAGCGGTGGCCAACTTCGAACTTCGGGTGCCGCTGGTTCGCGCACTCGCCAGTGGCCCGATTACTTCCAATTTCTTCCGCAACTTGCAATTCACCGGTTTCTATGACATTGGTTCAAGTTGGAATGGAGCGATCCCGATCGGAAGCCCTTCCGAGGGACCCCAACGTACCGTCACCCGTGGAAAGATTTTCACCATCGACATCAATGAATACCTCAACCCATGGATTTACAGTTATGGCGTGGGATTCCGCTCGATGATTTTTGGATATTATTTGAAAGCCGACCTTGCGTGGCCGGTGGTAAACTACCAAGTGCTGGATCCGCGTCTCCAAGTGAGCCTCGGATTCGACTTCTGACCCTACCTCCTGATTTTTCAATACCTTCGTAGCTATTTCGCATTGTATGATCAAATCCATGACTGGTTTCGGACAAGCCATTGCCAACTATGACGATGTCACCGTGACCATTGAAGTAAAGTCGCTCAATTCAAAATTCCTTGACCTCTCCATGAGGTTGCCCAAGAAATTTTCCGACAAAGAAAACGAAGTCCGCACACTGGTAGCCGACATGCTGGAACGCGGCAAAGTCACTGTAAATATGGACTATCAAAAAAAGGCGTCGGTAGCAGATGCGCAACGTTATGATGAAAACCTTTTCGCCACCAACTATGCAGAACTGAAAAAACTCGCCGACAAAGTAATGGCCGACTACGATCCTCTTTTTCAATTGGCCTTGGATGCCCCCGGTGTAAAGCAGACTGAGGTGGCAGAACAGGCAGATCCGGCCGAGTGGGAAAAAATAGTTGCCGCCTTAAAGACAGCCATCGACTCATGCAACAACTTCCGCGATTTGGAAGGCAAGGCGCTGGGCGCGAAGCTGGAGAACTACATTGCCAACATTGGCTCGGGACTTCAACACGTAATTAAACTGGAGCCTGCCCGCACGGAAAAAATCAAAAACAAACTGAAGGAAAATTTGGCGACCACGTTTTCAAATGAGAATGCCGACGCCAACCGTTTGGAGCAGGAAATGATTTACTACATCGAGAAGCTCGACGTACAAGAGGAGTGTGTTCGCCTGTCCACGCACCTTTCGTATTTCACGAGTGTCATGAAAGAAAAGACTTCCAACGGAAAGAAATTGGGATTTATCTCACAGGAAATCGGCCGAGAGATCAACACGATTGGTTCGAAAGCCAATGATGCGGCCCTTCAAAAATACGTGGTGGAAATGAAGGATGAACTCGAAAAGATCAAGGAACAGTTGAACAACGTCATTTAACGTATTCCTGATGTCTATCTTCTTCGGCGCGCCGGTCTTTTCGGTCCGCCACCACCACCGCCGAAGACGATGCCGATCGAAAACTCGAATCCGGTAAAATCAACTTTGGCATCTTTGTAATCCACAGCTACGGTTTGTAGGCCACCCGCCATGGTGCCGCCCACATAATTTCCACTCAACGGGAGCTTGGACGTGCCCATCAAATAATTTGCTTCGAGCGAAATTCCAAACTGGTTGCTTGGGTAAAATGTAAACTCGATGCCGAACTGCGTACCAAACCCCGGATTGTTTTTGAAACTCAAATCTGAATTGGCCACATCCCATTGTTGATAGGTGCGGATGGCCCTATCCATATTTCCTGTGTTGAGTTTCTGTGCGAAGCCGTAAAAGAAAAACCCTCCCCCTTTAAAATACAGTTGTGTACTTCTGCCGTTGAGTTTAAACACCAACTCCGCCGGCACGAACAGCGTAAAATTAGGACCCAGCAACGGCTCCTTTGATTCGAAAGGCAAGTCGATGATGTTGAGGCCGGCCATTCTATATAAAGTAGCCCCCGTTTGCACGCCGACATATCGGTTGAAGTCGAAGCCCACCCCGCGAAGAGAAAACGGACTGATGGGGGTGGAGAAAGATCCATTGCGTGGTACAAAGTAAGAAAACGAAAGGCCGACGTTCTGGGCATGTGCAGAGGAGCAAACCGCCGTTAGAATCACTATCAATATTTTATTCATACATCAAAATTCAATTTTGGTCGATGAGCTATGGTCCGCGGTCAATGGGCTATCGACCATCGAAGATAAATCGTATTTTTAGGAATTAACGACACACCCATGAAATACTTGTTTTCGCTAGCTCTTGTTGTTTGCCTTTTATCTTGTTCAGAAAAAAAACAGACCGCCGACCTCATCATTAAAGGAGGGAAAATCTACACCGGCAATGAGGCACAACCTGAGGTGGAGGCTGTGGCCGTGAAAGGAGAAAAAATCATTTTCGCGGGCAAAGAAAGTGAGGCCAATGAATTGAAAAGCGATCAGACAAAAATGATCGACCTGCAGGGCAAAACCATGACGCCGGGTTTCATTGAAGGGCATGGTCATTTGTTGGGACTTGGGTTTCAGGAGATCACGTTGAATTTGGCCGACGCAAAAAGTTATGACGAAGTGGTGGAGCGTGTAAAGAACGCCGTGGCAAAAGTAAAGCCTGGCGATTGGATCATTGGCAGAGGGTGGCACCAAGATCGGTGGGAGATCAAGCCCAAGAAATTGGTGAAAGGATTTCAGACCCATGAAATGCTCAGTGCTGTGTCGCCCAACAATCCGGTGTATTTAACACATGCCAGTGGTCACGCTGCGTTTGCCAATGCGAAGGCGATGGAGATAGCGGGGGTGAATCAACTATCGAAAGAACAGTTGCAAAAGAATTTAGGAGAAGGAGGAGAGATCATTCGCGATCCGCTCGGCAACCCTACCGGGATTTTCGTTGAGCACGCGCAAAACTTGGTGGCGCGCGTCCGTCCACAGCCTAGTGTGGAAACCGTTACGCGAGCGTATGAAATGGCGATGGA
>DATJJP010000102.1:0-28167 GCA_035492075.1 Cyclobacteriaceae bacterium
AAAACCTGACGGGCACTTTAGGTCGGAAAACCTGACGGGCACTTTAGGTCGGAAAACCTGACGGGCACTTTAGGTCGGAAAACCTGACGGGCACTTTAGGTCGGAAGACCTGACGGGCACTTTTGCGCGGAAGTGCAAGTATTTAGGCCCAGAATTTCCACCATTTTTTACTTTCTGTCGCCACTGGAATCCACACCCCGGACTTCTTCTCCTCATCTGTTCTTAAGTCCTTAAAATCATGGCGATCTAATTCGTTTTTTTTTCCTGTCAAGACGATTTTACCTCTATCAATCCAATCCTTTACTTTCAAAATCTCATTTCCGATTTCCGGAAACAACCCATTGCTCAGTTCAGCTTTTTGATCGGAGGTTAATTCATCCCAAGAGTCAACTTTGTATTTTGATGGTGGAACGGCAAACATTAGTCCGTAACCAAGTCCGAGGTCATTGAGGAAGTGATACCCATCACAATAAAGATCATAGAACTCGATCATCAACCGTGGAAAAGAGTCGTCTTTTAACAATGCCTTATCTAGGATGATATTCAATTTCCACCTTTGGTACTCCCCGAGGCTCACAATGGATTCCAATTTTCTAAACAGGTCATATTTGGCGCCACTCTTTCTATAGTTCATTTCAATTAAGCCAAAATAGCTTTCCGCTGGAATAATTTTTTCCAGGTCCTTGTTTTCATAAACCCATTTTTCAAATTCGATGAGGCTGATGTCCCCATGCATTGTTTTGAAAAATACGATTTTATCCTCGTCAGTTAGTTTAGTCTCTGTCATCGAAAAATTGTAGCCAACTCTGAAATATACTGAATCCGTTCGCGCATACCAGAGCAGATGACGCTGCGCGTCATCTGCCGATCGCCGTTCTTCTCGCGAAGCGAGAAGAACCCTTGCACGCGCGACTACACAATTGCCAAAAGCATCGAACGTTCCGTCGCGCGGACGCCGGAACTCACGACCTGGCCAGCGGCAGGGATCGCAGCGGCACCCCACAGCAGCATGGCCTGTGGGAGGAGCGAGGAGTATAGCGGAGAGCCCGGCCCTGACGCCTCGGAAGGGGCCGCCCATCATGAGGCCGTCGGAGGATTTCCTAACTTTACCTGTAACATCCACCCCCAACCCCCGTCTTGCCTTTGAACACGATGAACCTCGACGACTTTCAAACCCGCGTACTGCCTGCGAAAAACAAGCTTTTTCGCTTTGCCTTGCGCTTATTGGGCAGCACCGAGGAAGCCAAGGACGTGGTGCAGGAGACCATGATTAAAGTGTGGAACGGACGCGACATGGCCGAAGTGCAGAACATGGAGGCGTGGTGCATGCGCATCACCAAAAACCTGTCGCTCGACAAACTAAGGAGCCGCCAGCGCAAAGCCACAGGCACCATCGACGAGCGATTTGACATGGTGCACGAGAGTTTGTCGCCGCACGAAAAAACTGAAATCGGTGAAAGCATGAAACGTATTGACGAACTGATGGCTACACTCCCCGACAAACAGCGACAAGTCATGCACTTGCGCGACATCGAGGGATACAGCTACAACGAAATCTGTGAAGTACTGGAGTTGGACATGAACCAAGTGAAGGTGAACCTGTTTCGCGCACGAAATGCGGTGCGTGAAAAATTAATTAAACTGAATGCGTATGGACTCTAAACATATTGAAGAGCTTCTCGAAAAATACTGGAACGCAGAGACCACCCTGGAGCAAGAGGAGGAGTTGCGTGTGTTTTTTCAAGGCAACGACATTCCAGAGAACATGAGCGAAACGGCGACGTTGTTCCGCTATTTTGAAAACGAAAAATCGAAGAACCTCAGTGAAAAATTTGATGCGGATGTAACAAAGAAAGTGCAGCAGCGTCAAGGAGGAAAGATCGTTGCAATGAAAGATTGGTTTCGAATGGCGAGAGTGGCAGCGGGAATCATCGTAGTGGTGGCTGCCGTCTTCCTGATCGGCAAACAAGTGCGCGAAAAAGGGGAGATGGTAGACACCCAAAGCGACCCCAAGCTCGCGTTTGAAGAAACCAAGAAAGCGTTGATGATGATCTCAAAGAATTTTCACAAGGCACAGAAAGAAGCAAGCATGATCAACTTGCTGAACGAGGCAGAACAAACAATTCAGAAAAAGCCAAGTGAGAAAAAAGAAGAAGACAAAAAAGTAAACATTTAAAAAGAAATTAAAATCTAAAAACCAGTTATGAAAAAGTTAATGATTGGCGCAGTAATGGTAGTGTTGTCGGTATCCGCTTTTGCGCAAGGCGAGCCTATCGCAAAGTTTATCGCTAAATACCAAGACGACGAGACCTTCACCCAAGTGAAAGTGAGCCAGAAAATGTTCGGTCTCTTTACCAATATGGACGTGGACAAACCAGAAGACAAACAAATCCTGGATGCCATCTCCAAAATTCAGGGCCTGCGCGTGTTGGCAAAACACGAAACCCGCGACTCACGTGCTCTGTACAAGGAAGCATTGGGCGTCATCCCAACCAAAGATTATGAAGAATTGATGAGCGTGCGCGACAAAGACAAGGACATGAAGTTCTTCATCAAAGAACTGAGCGCAGGCAAAATCGGTGAGCTCGTGATGGTCATGGGCGGCAACGATGAATTCATGCTGCTGAGCCTCTTTGGCGAAATTGACCTGAAGAAAATCTCAAGCATCGGCAAGAAAATGAACATCGAAGGCTTGGATAAGCTGGACAATCTTAAGGACCATAAGAAGAAAGATTAATCAGCTTCTAGCTGTTAGCCGCTAGTTGTTAGCCAATTTGACTCGCAGCTAGTAGCTAGCAGCTAGTGGCTTAAAAGAACAATGCAATGAGATTTCCCCTGTTAGCTTTTATATTCTGCGCATCGGTTTCAGCCTTCGCGCAATCCAGCACCACCACCGACCTCGACAAAAAATACGAGGGACTTTCGTTGTATTTCTACAAGAACACATTGAAGATGTTCAATCAGCAAGACAACAAAGAGTTTGACGAGATGGTGAAGGACATTGACAAAATGAAATTCTTGTTGATCGACAAAAACAAGAGCGCCTTTGCCCCCGCCGACTACAAGAAATTGTTGAAAGGCTATCAAAGCGAGAAATACGAAGAGATGATGACGAGCCGATACAAGGGCAAGAACCTGGATGTGTACATCCGGCAAGAGGGAAATCAAGTGAAAGGCACCATTATCCTGGTCAACGATTCAACCAACCTTTACGTCCTTGATATTCTCGGGCGAATAGCATTGGATAAGGCGACGGCACTCTTCAAGTCGCTGGATGAAAGCTCAGACATTACCCAGAAGATCAAAAACTTCGCCACGGGAGGCGACGACAAGAAAGCGAAAGGAAAAAAGCACGGTGTGCGCGTGGATTGACCACCTTTTCCTATAAAGGAGACGGAATGAATTCATAAATCAAAAATTACTTTCCCATTGGAAACAGTACTATCCACCAACAAGCTCACCAAGAATTTTGGAAGACTTTGTGCCGTAAATCGCCTTGACCTCGAAGTGCAGCGCGGTCAAGTGTTTGGGATGCTAGGCCCTAATGGCAGCGGTAAGACTACCACCCTCGGCATGCTGATGGGCGTGACCAATCCAAGTTCTGGAAGTTTCACGTGGTTTGGCGAACCTGCCACGAATGTTACACGGAAAAAGATCGGCGCCGTACTCGAGCACCCGATTTTCTATCCGTATTTAAGCGGGCAAAAAAATCTCGAACTCAATGCAATGATCAAGGGATCTGATCCGAGTAACATCGCGAGAGTATTGGAGATCGTGGACTTGGCAGAACGGAAGGACGACAAATACAAAACCTACTCGCTGGGCATGAAGCAGCGCCTGGCCATTGCATCTGCATTGGTGAGCGATCCAATTATCTTGATCCTGGACGAACCTACCAATGGTCTCGATCCGATGGGTATTGCGCAGATCAGGGAGATCATCAAACGAATAGCAGAGAGCGGTAAGACTATTATTTTGGCGAGTCACTTGCTGGACGAGGTTCAGAAAGTATGTACACACTTCGCGATTTTGCGAAAAGGTAATTTGGTTCATACCGGACCGGTTGACGATGTCGGAAAAGGTGAAGAGACCGTGGAGGTAGTGGCGTACCATGACGACCTTACCCACATCCTTCATGAATTCAGAGGATCGCTTTCCGTCAAGTCTGAGCAAGGGAAATTTATCGTGCGCATGCGTGAAGACTTCCACAGCGTAGATCTCAATAAATTTTTGTTTGAAAAAGGAATTGTGGCATCGCATATCGTCACACAGAAGAAGAGCCTTGAAAAACAATTCCTCGAAATACTATCGGAAAGCAGCGAGCCAGCGAAATGAAATTGCTAAGCCTTATTTTGATGGCCTTTGTCGGGGTTGTGCCGGCAGAATGGCAAAACTGGAAGACGAAAAACTTTTCGTTGAACTACACCGCCGATGATGGAGGAACCTATAAAAAATATAGCACCTGGACGACGGCCGCGGTGAAAAATGCCGAGGATTTTTTTGGAATGAAATTCAAAGGCGAGTTTGAAGTGTACGTTCATCCCAACAGAAAGTCACTGGACGCCCAATGGCAAAAGGATTGGCAAATGCCTGCATTTAAGTCTGAGTGCTGGATGGTGGCTAGCGGCGTCGGCACAAAACTCGACTTGCTGTCGCCAAGAACGTGGAAGGAGCAGGCCTGCGACCACCACCCAACAGATACTGTAGCCACGCAACAAGTGATCATACACGAAGTCGTTCATGTTTTTCATGGTCAATATAATTCAAGTCCTGATTTCAGCACTGCTGAGGGAATCGATTGGTTGGTAGAAGGATTGGCGACTTATGCTAGTGGCCAGCTAACCGCAAAGAAGCTCGGTGAAATAAAGAATGGATTAAAAGAAGGAGCACTGCCAACGACGCTGGATAAATTCTGGACAGGTAAATGGAGATATGGATTGTCGGGGTCAATGGTGATGTACATCGATAAAACGTTTGGAAGAGAAAAATTGAAAAGCCTGTTGCCTTTTGCTTCGAAAGGAGAAGTACTCAAAACCCTGCAACTCAGCGAAGAAAAACTTTTGGCCGACTGGAAAAAATTTATCGGAGATATTAAAGATTAAGCCATGCTGCACCTGTTGAAAGTCGATTTGAAGAAAATGACCAGCTACCGCACGTTTTGGGTAGTATGTGGTTTGTATTTTGTGACACTTGCATTCACCACGGCCAGCGGCATGGAAGTTCTGAAGTGGATAGCGAGACAGGTCGAGGGTTTTGGTCAGGAGATCAATATCAATCGGATTCCCCTTTACCACTTCCCAGATGTGTGGCAGAATTTGATCTGGATCAGTGGATTGTTCAAAATTGTCCTTTCCATTATGGTGGTGATCTCCATCACCAATGAATATCAATACCGTACCATTCGCCAAAACATCATCGATGGCATGAGCCGTTGGGAGTTTTTGCTTTCCAAAATCCTGACCAATGTGTTGTTGAGCTTGATGAGCGTTACCATGATTTTTTTGATCGGGCTGATAACGGGATTGATCTACTCGCCCGAAATTAATTTCAACGACATACTCACCGATCTGGAATTTTTCCCTGCTTATTTTCTGGAAATTTTTGCATGGCTGTCATATGCGTTGATGTTGGGGATACTGGTGCAGCGTTCGGGACTTACCATCATCTTACTGCTCCTTTCTCATATGATCGAGCTAATTATCAAAGTCAATCTTCCTGATGACACGGATTGGCTGAAGCAATTTTTTCCCATGCAGTCGATCAGCAATTTGGTGTCGCTGCCGTTTGCGAGATATGCCTTGCAAGAAATTCAAGATTATGTGGCCTGGAGTGCCGTTGCCATCGCCGTGGTGTGGACTTTCCTATTCAATTATTTCAGCTTCCTGAGATTGAAGAAAGCTGATATCTGATTTGACGCCAGAAGAATCCTTTGTTATTACCGTTCAACGGGAGCCTTGGCGGCATCAAGGGCAGTGGTCGCGTCAAAAATTTGCACAAACGCGCGACAGAAAACTCGCACTTTGTTTGAAGCGAGTGCTCGCGCGTGTTTAAGCAGATAACGCGCAGCGTTATCTGCTAGCTCCTGTTTGTGCTGACGTAGTCAACACAAACCTTAATCGCGCGACTACTTGCTGACCAGAGGCTCTGAGACTTCCGCCGCGCGAATGCGCTGTTCTGTGTCCAGGCCTGACACGGGTCAAAAACTCCGGTCAATAAGTTGAATTTGCTCTGGACGATTCATAAACCACTTTGGTTTCAACCTAAGATTTCATTTTCTTGCGCGGATGTTCCAGCATCCGTTGTTTAAAGTGTCTTTCCGCTATGGTTTGATTGGCGGCTTGATAGGCTGTATAGTAATTGCCTCTCTCTATTATATGGGGCGCCATCCATTTTTGCTTCCCGTCATCTTTGATTTTCGCATTGTCATGTTTGCGGTTTTCATTTTCCTTTCGTTGAAGGAGGTCCGCGACTATTATCAACAAGGAACGTTGTTTTTTTGGCAGGGTATGATAGGCAGCTACGTGTTCATAGGAACGTCAGCCATTATCGGTTCGGCGTTTACCTGGTGCCTCGCCAAATGGGACCCCCAATTTCTCCCCTCTTACCTTTCTAAATTGGAGGAACAGATGGAAGTATTCCGTAAGCAGATCGAAGAAAGCGTGGGGCCCGAGGCTTATCAGCAACAACTGGCCAAATTGCCTGGCACCTCGGCACTTGATCTGGCGGGCGACTACTTTTTGAAAAGTTTGATTATCGGTCTATTTTTGACCATCATTATCTCAGTTATCCTGAGAAGACAACCTCAACAAAACTAAAACCCAATAATTATGGAAGAAAATCAAGGCCAACCCACTTTAGTCAATCACGCCGTAAAATGGGGATTGATTGCCGCCGGCGTGAGCATCGTGCTTACAATTCTTTGCTACGTTATCGACTATACCCTGATGGTGCAGCTGAAGTTTGCGCTACTTTCACTGGCGATCTTTATCGGTATTGTGATCTATGCAGGTATTGATTATCGGAATTCGCAGGGCGGCTTTTTGAGCTATGGGAAAGCGTTTCAGCATGGGTTTCTGATCATGGCGGTTTCGGGACTGGTGGGAACTCTTTTTGGAATGTTACTGTACAATGTCATTGACGCTGAGCTTCCGCAAAAACTGGTGGATGCTTCACTCGACAACACCCGGGAAATGCTCGAGAAATTTGGAGTGCCGGACGACAAGATGGATGAAGCACTGGAAAAAGCCAAAGCGGACACCGCCAGTCGCTTTACAATTTTCGGACAGATAAAAGGCTATCTCATCCTATTGATTATTGTTGCCGTCATCTCATTGATAACCTCATTGTTTACAAGAAAAAATCAACCGGTAGAGGTTTAGTGTTGATGGATATTTCGCTAGTTATTCCCGCCAAGGACGAGGAACAATCGATACCTGAATTAACTCAATGGATAAGCCGTGTGATGCAAGCGCACGGCTTTTCATACGAAGTTGTTTTTATTGATGACGGGAGTACGGACAGTACGTGGGACCAAATAAAAAAGGCGAGCGAAGGGAACCCTTCCATCAAGGGATTAAAATTCAATCGCAATTTTGGAAAGTCGGCAGCACTGCAGGTAGGTTTTAAAGCTACCCAAGGCGACGTGGTGATCACCATGGACGCCGACTTGCAGGACAGCCCCGACGAAATTCCTGAACTCTTCAAGCTCATCAAAGAGCAGAAATACCAACTGGTCAGTGGATGGAAGAAGAAACGCCACGATCCGATATCAAAGACATTGCCTTCCAAATTCTTCAATGCCGTGACGCGCAGGATTTCGGGAATAAAACTTCACGATTTCAATTGCGGCTTGAAGGCTTACGATTCAGATGTGGTGAAGAACATCACGGTGTATGGAGAGATGCATCGTTACATACCCGTGCTGGCCAAGTGGGCGGGGTTTACCAGGATCACGGAAAAAGTAGTGGAACACCATGAGCGAAAATACGGGTACAGTAAGTTTGGATGGGAAAGGTTTGTGCGCGGCTTTCTCGACTTGCTCACGATCACATTTGTGGGAAGATTTGCGCAGCGGCCGATGCACTTCTTTGGCACGTGGGGTATCATTTCTTTTTTGTTGGGATTTGGATTCACGGTAAAAATCCTTTGGGATAAATTTGACTCGATTTTCATCTCTAAAATTCCACTGAAAAGAGATGTGGCAGAGTTGCCCATGTTTTATCTGGCGCTAGTAGCTCTGGTCGTTGGGGTTCAACTTTTTCTTGCTGGATTTTTGGCGGAGCTGTTGGCCCGAAGCTCCGCTTCAAGGAGGGAGTATCTGGTGATTGATAAGATCTGACGATTGATGTCGGCATTACGATCGGCAGCCCGAGTTTTTCTCATTGCGCTTGGGTTTATCACGTTCTCGTTGACCCTCTTATTTTTTGTTGTCTCCTCGCCCCCTGAAGAAGTAACGCAACCTCCAAATACGGTTAACGACGTAACTCAACTCAACGAGATCAAAGTAGGTAAGATCTATCGCCCTACGACTATTGAGGAGATTTCTCATTTGGTAGCTCAGCACCACGGCACAATTTCTATGGGGGGTGCACGTCACAGTATGGGCGGGCAAATAGCGGTTGAGAATTCGATGCACCTGGACATGACATATTTTAATCGTATCGTCTCGTTTTCTAAAGACGAAAAAGAAATTACAGTTCAATCAGGAATTAGGTGGCGAGAAATTCAAAGGCATATTGACCCTTTTGATTTATCGGTGAAGATCATGCAGACGTATGCCGATTTTACCGTGGGGGGATCACTGAGTGTGAACGTTCACGGTCGGTACGTCGGAACAGGACCACTGATTCACTTCGTACAATCGATTAAGGTTGTTCTACCCGACGGAAAACTGGTGAACGCATCTCGGACTGAAAATCAAGAAATATTCAGATCGTGCATTGGAGGTTACGGTGGCTTCGGCGTAATCGTTGAGGCCACGTTGCAACTGACGGATAATTCGAAGGTGGAAAGGACGGCGGTGTTGATGCCTGTTTCCGATTACCTTTCCTATTTTAAAAGGGAAATTCGAGAAAACAATGACGTGGTCTTTCACAATGCAGATTTGTATCCAGAAGAGTATGGCACCGTGCGTGCGGTGTCCTATCTGAAAACGGAAAAGCCACTGACGATACAAGATCGATTGATCTCTACGAATAAGAGTTATCGTGCGGAGCGATTTGCAATGTGGATGGTTTCCGAATTTCCAAATGGAAAATGGATTCGACAGCATTTGGGCGACCCGTTGGCTTACGCTTCGGAAAAGGTTTGCTATCGAAACTACGAGGCAGGATATCACGCGATGGAACTCGAGCCGACGTCGCGATCTAAGTCGACGTATGTCTTACAAGAGTATTTTGTACCCATTGACAAAATCAATTCGTTTGTGCCCAAGATGGCATCGATCTTTCAAAACTATGACGCGAACGTGATCAACGTTTCCATTCGCCATGCCAAGCCCGATACACTTTCCTACTTGTCGTGGGCGAAAAATGAGGTGTTTTGCTTTGTGATTTACTACAAACAAGAGACTTCCACCGAGGCAAAGGAAAAAGTAAGGAAATGGACCCGCGAACTTATCGATGCGGCGTTATCGGAGGGGGGATCATACTATCTGCCCTATCAACTGCATGCAACTGAAGGACAATTCCGTGAGGCCTATCCACGATGGGAAGAATCTTTCCGGGTCAAGAAAAAAATTGATCCAACTTTTAAATTCAGCAATAAATTTTGGGAAAAATATTACCGATAGATTTTTATGTCGGGGTGACGGTTTGCCTGAACTTTATTTCCGTTACTTTTGTCTCCCTTTAGTAAGGACTGTTCTTTGAATTTTGCGGCAGGGATTGAAGTGAAAAGCCCGAAGTGCGTAAGCAATTGCGTGGTCGGACTTGTAGCGGACCTGCCTACCGGCAGGCAGGTAGCCCGGTGGCGCGCGTCGCGCCAGCTGCCCACATTCTTTTGTCTCACTACTTGATATTCAATACTAAATTGGGGCTGACCGGTTTTGACAGGATGTATGGGGGTGTATGCCAGCATGCAAGCTCGTGAGGGTAGAGCTTTGAACACTGCTCTCAAACCAATAAGTGGCGAGAATACTTACGCCATGGCTGCTTAATCTAAACCAAGTTTAGATTTTGCTTGTCCGCTGATAAGATCGGCGGAGGCCATCATCGTCCACACTTCTGTTTAGCGGGTGTGGGGTTACGGTGTCGACAGCATAGACTGGGCCTCGCTGTGTTGCGCAGCGATGTCGAGAAAACAGCAACTACGGAATCAATCAGGCTGTTGATGGCCTTGTGGTTCTCGACAATCAATATCAACTAAGCATGTAGAACGTACACGTTCGTCTTCTCTGGACCAGGGTTCGATTCCCTGCAGCTCCACGGAAACAAAATGCTCGGATCCGTAATGGGTCTGAGCATTTTACTTTTAAAAACAACTCAACTCATTTCTTTTCCTCCAATTTCTTCACTGCTTCCACCTGATCTGGTCTTAAAGTCGGGTACGTGATGTTCAGTTGCTCGAGATACGTTTTGTATTTCACTGGATTGTAGTAAAAGTTTTTCAACTGCGGCTTGAACGTGCCCATGATTTCCTTGTTTAGAAAAGTGGCGGGCACATCTTTGTCGCTGATGAACGGTTCGTACTTGAGGTCTTTGGTTTGAACGTTCTTGAAATAATCCCACGCATCGCTGAGGAGTTTTGGGTTCAAAAATAAATCAACGAGCGTCATCGCTTCGGCCTTGGCTCCAACTAAGATGCCTTTGTGTGCGATCGGTGTTGCCATAGAGATGGCGTTGCTCCAATGATGGCCTGGCAGGTTCGGAATGTTGGAAGGATAGCCCAATACAATGGTCGGTAGGTTCCAGGAAATATCGGCAATATCATCAGAGCCTCCACCCATGGCGGCGAGGTAACGACCATTGACCAATACGGGTTCAGTGGGAGACGGTAAGCTCACCGTATCTACTTTTGAAGGAAGTCCTTCAATTTTTTTCGATTTCATTTCGATTTGTACGGCCTTGGCCAGCAGTTGATCATCTGCAGACCATTGCGGTAGCCCCACTTGCTTGTAGTTGTTGTACATCGCTTCTGCAATGGCTTTGTTGAAATAACCGGCCCAGGCAGAGCCGAGGATTTGATAAGTAAATTTTGTATCGGTCATCGTGGCGGCGCCTTCGGCCATTTTGATTCCCGTTTCGAAAAGTCTTTTGATGCCTGGATAAGTCCTTTCGCGGAAGTAATACCACACCGATGCTTTGGAAGGAACCACGTTGGGTTGGTCGCCGCCGTCGGGGATGACGTAGTGTGAGCGTTGTGTGAGTTCGAGATGTTCGCGTTTGAAGTTCCAACCGATGTTCATCAATTCAACAGCATCAAGAGCACTGCGTCCGCGCCAGGGAGCACCCGCCGCATGTGCAGCTTGGCCTTCAAAAGTAAATTTCACGGAAACCATTCCCGTGTATCCCGCATCGCCGTAGCCTACGCTTAAGTTGTCATTCACATGCGTGAAGATGCAAGCATCAACGTTTTTGAAATAACCCGCGCGTACAAAATACGCTTTCGAGCCCAATTGCTCTTCCGCGATACCCGGCCACAACATGAGGGTGCCTGGAATTTTTTCACGCTCCATGATTTTCTTCATCGCCAGTGCTGAAATGATATTCAACGCCTGACCCGAATTGTGCCCTTCGCCATGCCCCGGCGCACCTTCTACGATTGGATCATGATAAGCTACCGCAGGTTTTTGGGATGCCTTTGGGATACAGTCTACATCTGAGCCAAGAGCAATCACGGGTTTCCCGTTTCCCCAGGTGGCAATCCAACTGGTGGGAATTCCAGCAATTCCTTTTTCAATCTTAAATCCGTTTTTCTCGAGCAGCGAAGTCAGATAGGCTTGTGTCTCTACTTCCTGAAAACCTAATTCAGAAAAACTAAAAAGCATGTCGTTGATCTGCTGACCTAATACGGCGTTCTTTTCAACTTCCTGAGCGATTTCTGCCTTTAACTTTGAAATCTGAGCCGCATTGGGTTGCGCGATGGACAGAAAGGAAAGGGAAATGAAAAAGCAGAAAAGCGGAAATTTTCTCATGGCGATAAGATTAGGTTTCTAAAGTTAAACCTTTTTAGATTTTCCGACGGTCTTTTCAACCGCAGACGTCGAATGAAAAAAGTAATGATGGATTTATTTACCCTCCCCTAGATTCCCGCTTTTTTTGTACAAGCACATCATTGTCTAACTTTGGTCGATGGGCCCCGAAAACAACAGGCGCAGCTGGCAGGACAACCTCGCCGATATAAAAGAGAAGAGATTCCAGTTCAACTGCCTGGGCATTGGCTGCCTCGGTTGGATACTGATTGCTGCTTTGGCCATACTCGCCTCTTATTATTTAAAAAACGTACAACTGTTTTGATTCCTAGGGCTCCAAAATGAATTCCCCATTCGATAGGATGCCCTTGACATCCTCGGGGTCAATTTTCACATGTCGGTGGTGATCGGATGCATAGTAAGTCAAGCCTGATGATTTTCCTTTGACTTTAAAATTACCTGCACCCAAATAAATTACCCCGACACCTCCATTGACTTTTGGATTGACAGGTTGAATTTCATTGCGCGTACGCATCCTTTTTCTTGTGACATACCCGCCACAGCAAGAGCTAGTTTTGGTTGTAATCATTTTCGTCAGTGATTTTAATTCCAGTTGCTTTTTCCAATAAAGACGCCCCACCTGCGACGGCGGGAACGATAAGGATGATTTCGATTCCGATTTTAAAAACCGTAAGCACTAAAAGAAGGGAGACCCAAAAGCAAGCGCAGTGAAAGCATTCAAAGAGCTCCCCCGCTCCGAGCTTATAAAAAACCTTTCGAAGTGAAATGAGAATTCCGAATGGCCCCCTTTCGTAACAAAGGAAATTGGTCAGCCGCCAACTAGCTAGAATAGTGACCACTAACCAATACCATTCGGAAAACTCTTTTCCAAGAATCATCTGTGCCTTCGAAATATTTTCTATGCGCAAAGTCCGAGTGGAGGACATGGTCCGCTGACATTAAAGCCGAACGGTGCTTGCGCTTGAAAAACGGTGATGCCTGCAAACGTGCATTTCAGTTGAGCATTGATCCCAAGACCATAAGTACAGCTATTGCCTGATCCACTTCGGCCTACACCGGCAACACCGGTAATTGAACCGCTACAAGAGGCGCAAACTTTAATGCCAATAAGAGTGCCGCACGCTTCTGCTACGGCTTGGCCCCAGGCGGTAGCACCACAGCAGGTCACCTTATAACCAACGTCTATTTTGAAGCTGAAGCTTACGCCTGCGAGGACGAAGGTTTTCTTGCAAGTGCGGAATGGATTTGTCCAAGTGGGACACCATACAGTCATGGTCACCGTCAGATTAAAAGCATGACTGAAGTCCTTGGAGAAGGAGCCCTCGACAAAAGGTTTTGAGCAAATGTCTGCGATTGCTTTTGATATGCCGCCCGGGTCGGGAATAACTGCGCTCACTGCAACAAATCCTCCCAAGGGCTTGAAGCTAGCCGCCATGGTTTTCGCCGCTGTGCTCTCAGCGGCAGCTGCAGTGCTCGCAATACTGGCGATCGCGTTGAAGTTGTTTTTGTTCGATTGCAATTCCTTGGCCATCGCACCAAGGTCTGCCGCACTCACGGAGCCAACACCTGCCGCTGAATAGGCTAGCTTACCGGCATCGACGATCTTTGCCCAGGCTGCATTTACGTTTTCCTTTGCTCCTGCTGTGGTGGCGCCGGAGAGCCGTTGCTTCAATTCCCCTTGCATCTTTGTGAACTCGAGCGCCGCAAGGGAAGAATACATTGTACCTAAAATGTCATCGGGACCCATTTTCTGGCCGATCGCTTCCGCTGTTGGAGAATGACTTTCGATCACACTCCTGAACTTGCTTACGTGGTCAGATTTCAGTCGTATCCCTTTGATAGCCGCTAGCTTAGGGCTTACGGGCTTCAAGGGATCTTGCGATTTGCGCCAGGTGGCTAACTTCTGTTGAAGTTCAGTTTTTGATAAATTTTTCTTAGGGTACGAAACGTTGTAGCGTTTCAATTTACCTAACGCGCTGACCGTTTCTTCGGCGGTCAAGAACTTGTACTCCATCTTGTTTGGCATAGATGTAGGGGTTTGGGGTTAGAGTTTAGAAATATTTGCTAAAGGGAAATCAGCAATAGGGGGGAGGGAAGAAAAGCCAACTGATTTTCTTGTCGCGTAAATGAATGTGGCTATGATTTTGACTACAGTAAGGATTTACCCGGGAGTAAGTCCTAGGTAATCGTCACTTGGATGAGAAGGAATTGTTGCCGACCACCAATTGCATTCCTCAAGGACTTGCTCAAAACGCCGCAAAATGGGCGCTCCAAATAAAAGTAAGTAGAACTATTTCCAGGCTTGCGTGATCAGCGCTTTCATGGGAGCCTTCATCGGAGCCGCACCATATTTTTCAGTTAGCTCCTTCTCAACCTCTGCCGAGATCTGGTCTACCCACGCAGGATTTATTTTGATGATCTCGTTGTAAAGCGAACCTCCCTGGACCATTCCAATGGTGGCCTTTTTTGCAGACTCGGACACTGATTGTTTCTCAATCAATTCAATTTTTATTTTTGAAAACCCTGCTTTAGTCAATTCCTCCCTGATCGCTTCGGGATCATTCATGGAGTAGGGTATTTTATAACTCTCAGGCAAACGGTCGCCAAAATATTTTTTGATGATCGTTCGGAATACATTGGAGGCTCCGTTGCTTTCTAGCTTATCCCAAGTGCTCAGGATCAACGTTCCCCCCGGACGGAGCACCCTCAGGGCTTCTGCGAACGCAGTCGTTTTATTTTCGGCAAACATGTAGCCGAAACTGCACACCACAAGATCGATCGAGGCATTATCAAAAGGTATCTTTGTAAAATCGATCGATCGCCATTCGATGGAAGTATTTTTTAATTTTTCTTGGGCGATTTTCAGCATGTCAGGACTGATATCAGACGCGATCAACCTCGCAGCGGGTCTCAACGCTTTTCGAATATGGTTGGTGACTCGCCCGGTGCCGCAACTTAACTCCAGCGCGATTTGCACCGTTGAACGATCGATGCGACTGGCGATTTCTATCGCATAATCTTCGAAGAACATTGGCCCCATGTGTTCATCGTAATTCTTGGGAATAGATCCGGTAAAGGGCGTTGTTTGAGTACGGTCGGTCATGATATTAAGGGGGCAAGGGTTGATGTCTATATAAATGGGAAAATTCCCGTTGTTAGTGAAAAGCACAATGCTTCATCGGTACTAACACAAATGACGAAAGAGATTGTTCCGTCGATCTAATAAATAGTTGCACATCCATATCTAAAAGGATCGGTGCCACAAAATTT
The DNA here is from genome assembly GCA_035492075.1 of Cyclobacteriaceae bacterium. GTDB lineage: Bacteria > Bacteroidota > Bacteroidia > Cytophagales > Cyclobacteriaceae > ELB16-189. Next base: position 15,422 of record DATJJP010000102.1, read on the forward strand.
TTTGCAAACAAGAATTTATTGAAAGAACTTAACGCCCCTTGATCTATTCACAAAATCGACCGCCTATGCGACTTTTTTTCGCTGTACTTACATTCGTTCTTTTTTCCTGTCAAGCCAAAAAAGAATCAAGTTCAGATCAAGAAACCATCCCACAGGAAATGAATGGTGACTACGAATTCTACGCTGAAGCGGTAGACAATGGATATCTCTATTATAAATTGTCGTTGACGCAAAGTGGAGACGATTTATCGGGTTCTCTTTTTGCGGGTATTTACCTCGGCAAAAATGACCGAGGGTACACAATGCCCGCCGCGACAATGACTTCTTCAATTACCGGTCGACGCGGTAACGGTAGCGAAGTGGTGCTCTACTTGGGCAATGCCACTGACACCACCCGCTTGGATAAAACGTACACCTACCCAGAGCCCGAAAAAATATTCGATGTTGATGGCAACGGCGATCCCGTGATTGGCATACAGAAAGTGGGCAACGATTTTCAGTGGATACACCAGAGTGACACATTGCTGTTCGTGAAAGTGGCTGCGACGAAACCGAAAGACTGACTCATAGAAAGTTTGCGCAATAGAATCGGTGTTCGTGACGCCGCTACTCGGCCCTTACCTCATCTCATAAGTCATTGATTTTACCGGCTAGTCGGCAGAACGACTGTTTTTTTTATTGGTCGCCTAAGTGTTCAGCACTTCTGAATAACTCGACTTACCCTCTAAATAAGTAACACGCGCTAGGAATCAGGCAATGCAGTAGAATTACCAAGGCTTTAATTCTTGGTTATGTCGGCATTATTGAAGAGGCAGGCGATTGGTCTATTGTTGTCTGTCATTGTTATTTTTACCACAAATTCAGGCGGTGCCCAGCCAGGGAACGGAAATGGAGGCGGCCACGGCAAACCTTGCGCCAATCCACCGTGTAACCGCGTGCCGTTCTCAGGTCTTGGAGTACTAATTACGGCGGGGATAATTTTTGGGATTTGGAAAATATCTCAACGTGCGAAGTCAGCTGAATAACTTTCTCCACCTCATGCTTCAGTGAATCCTGAAACTCCGCCAGACACAATGAATTTCATTGCCACTGTTCCTGGTACGTCCAAAGGTTTTACATTTTCTTTTGGCACCACATAGTGGTCTCCTGCTACCGCATAGGATTGAGGGAAATAGACAACAACCATGTCAGTCAATCCCAGTTCGCTAAGGTCGGATTGTGTGATGAAGCCAATGCGATGCAACTGATTTTCTTTATTGATGGTAACCAGAACGGGCTTGTTGAATTTTTTCTTGTCACCCACAAAAGCCGCCAGCAAATCCTTTACAGAAGAGTAGACCAGTTTCACCAACGGAATACGCGCTACCATGTGGTCAAACCATTCGCCCAATCTTCGAAATGCGAAGATCGACGAGAAGTAGCCAAAAATGGTGATCGCCGTCAAGATGATGACAAAGCCCAGGCCAGGATAAGGAAGAGGCAATCGGCTGTCGAGCCAAGCAAAGGAAACGTAGATAAAATAAACCGTGGCTATCAACGGAACAATGAAAATGGTGCCGCTGAAAAAATAACGGATGATCCTGCGCAGAAATGCTTTCATAACACTAAGGTACTCACTTAAAACCTATCCGATCGAAAATCGTTCCTTAAGCCAACGTAAAATTTCAGTCTCGTTCTCAAACCAATTGATCTCGCTGTCTCGCTGAAACCAAGTGAGTTGACGTTTGGCATAGCGCCTGGAATTTCTTTTCAAGAGGCGAACTGTTTCTTCATAGTCATTCAGTCCATCGATGTAATCGAATATTTCACGGTAACCTACCGTTTGCAAAGCGTTGAGATGTTTGAATGAATAAAACTGTTTGGCCTCCGCGAACAATCCATCACGGATCATTTGGTCCATCCGTGCGTCGATGCGTTGATACAGGGTTTCACGAGGAAGGTTTAATCCAACTTTGATGACTTCAAATGGATGCTCTATTTTCTTCTTGATCCGAAGTTCGCTCATGGATTTGTCGGTAGACTGCAAGAGTTCGAGCGCGCGCATCAGTCGTTGTGGATTTTGTTGATCTACGGAACCGAAGAACTCAGGATCGGCGTCCCGCACTTGTTGTTGCAGCCAAGGCAAACCTTTCGCGTGAAAGTCTTTTAAGATTTCCAGACGAACGCTGTCAGGTACATCAGGCATGTCATCAAAGCCCTCGAGAGCAGCTTTGAGGTAGAGACCTGAGCCCCCCACCATAACAAGCCATTCGTTTTTTTTGAATAGCGAATGAATGAGGTCTAGCGCGTCGCGGCCGTATTGGCCTGCATCATAGTTTTCTTGGATGGACTTGTTGCCAATGAAATGATGAGCAACTCGTTCTAATTCTCCCTGGGAAGGTTTGGCTGTGCCGACGTTCAGTTCTTTGAATATTTGGCGTGAATCGGCCGAGACGATTTCAGTATTGAGCTTCTCAGCCACCGAGACAGCGGCAGCCGTTTTGCCTACTGCCGTGGGGCCAACGATGACGAAGAGTTTCTTTTTTGAGTTCAATATTCGTGGTTCAACATTCAAAATTAACTGACTAACCAACAATTCCCGTGTGTTGAATTTTAAATTTTGAATCCCAAGGCTTCATGGCTAACTTTGCCTCAACCACTATCACTATGATTAAGTACACGAACCAGTTCTTGACCAAAATGGAGGATTTGATCGCGGAGTCGGACTACATTTTGCGTTACGAAAAGGGCAATTTCAAGGCGGGCTACTGTGTGTTGAAAGACCAGAAGATCATGATCGTAAACAAGTTTTTTGCGATGGAAGGAAAGATCAACGCACTTCTGGACATCCTGAAAACGGTACCCCTCGACACTTCGAAATTCTCGGAGAAGAACACGAAACTGTACGAAGAGCTTACGAAAGCAGAGGTGAGCATTTAACTCCACTAAAGATTTTGAAAATCACATTCCTCGGCACCGGTACATCGCAGGGCGTGCCCGTGATCGGGGACGATTGCGAAGTATGTCGTTCACTCGACTACCGCGACAAACGGCTGCGTGTGTCGGTTCATTTGGAGGTCGACGGCAAGAGTTTAGTGATCGACTCGGGTCCCGATTTTCGTCAGCAGATGTTGCGCGAACAAATTAAAAGATTGGACGCCGTACTCCTCACGCACTCACACAAAGATCATATTGCCGGATTGGATGATGTGCGCGCGTTCAATTTTCTTCAGAAAACAGGAATGCCCGTGTACGGTACTTCGGTTACACTCGATCACATAAAAAAGGAATTTTATTACGCCTTTGCACAACACAAGTATCCGGGGATCCCAGTACTCGACTTACATGAAATCAACGAAAGCGACTTTTTTGCCAGCGGAATAAAAATTACACCGCTGCCCGTCATGCATTTGAAAATGCCTGTACTCGGTTTTCGCGTAGGCGATTTCAGCTACATCACCGATGCGAATTTTATTCCAGAAGAAACGTTCGAAAAACTCAAAGGCACAAAAATTTTGGTGTTGAATGCCCTACAGAAAGAAGCACATATTTCTCATTTCACTTTGGCAGAAGCGGTTGCGCAAGCAAAACGAATCGGGGCGCTGCAAACGTACTTCACACACATTAGCCACAAGATGGGTTTACATCAGCAAGTGAGCAAAGAACTGCCTTCGGGAGTAGCTTTGGCACACGATGGCCTCACCTTCGTAATTTGAAGATTTGAAATTGAGCGGAGATTTTTGAGTGGAGTCACGTTTTCAATGAAATTAAAGTGCACAATAATTTCTATTTCTTAAGGCAATTGAGCGCAAAACTGAGCGAGAGAATCGTAAGTTATTCTGTTGTGTCGTGTTTTAGTCAAAATAAGGATGAGCTTATTGTTGAGCTTAATAATTCGAAAGACTCTTTTTTTATTCGAGTGAATTTGTCACCTTCTTTTAGCTGTCTTTCTTTCCCTCATGAGTTTCGTCGCGCCAGAAAAAACAGTATCGACCTGTTCAATGAAATTATCTTTAAGAAGGTAAGACGCGTCAGGCAATTTGAAAATGAGCGGGCTTTCGCCCTAGAACTCGAGGATGATCTCTCTTTGATTTTTAAAATGCACGGCAATTTTGCCAATGTGCTATTGGCAAAAGAGAATCGAATCAACGCCATTTTCAGAAACCATTTGCAGACTGATTTGGAGATCGAAGTGGACAAGCTGGATAAACCCATCGACTTTTCTAAAGAGAATTTTTTAAAGAACACGGATCGCCTTTCATCGATTTATTTTACTTTCGGAAAGGCGGTTTTCGATTATTTGAAAGAACAAGGGTTTGATTCTTTCGATGACACACGCAAATGGAGAGTGATACAGGAGACCCTGTTACTTTTGGAGAAGCCGTCATATTACCTGGTTGAGGGAAGCGGGCGATTCATTTTTACCTTGTTGCCGGCGGGAAAAATTATTCAAAAACTTGATGATCCTGTCACCGCCATTACGGCTTTCTATGATAAGACCACTCGCGACCAAATTTTGCTTATCGAGAAAAAGGAAACGGTGGCAAGTATTCAAACGCGATTAAAAAACAGTCAGGCGTATGTTTTGAAAAACAAACAAAAGCTGGCAGACCTTGAACAAGATCACCACTATCAACTTTGGGGCGATCTGATCATGGCCAACCTCCACACGATAAAACAGGGGCAGGAGAAGATAGCGTTGACTAGTTTTTACGATGGGCAGGTAGTTGTTATCAAGCTCAAAAAAGAACTCACTGCACAAAAAAACGCTGAGGTATTTTATCGTAAATCTAAAAACCATCAACAGGAGGTCAATAAATTGAGAGAGGCAATTCTTTCCAAGGAACACGACGTTGTAAAGTTTGGTCACATGATTTCTGAAATCGAAAGTGCCACTGATTTAAAAGACCTTCGGGAGAAAATGGGGCACCTTGGGTTGGGCAAAAAATCGTTGACAGTGAAAGAGCCGTTGCCTTATCGTGAATTTGAATTCAGGAGTTACCGGATATGGGTTGGCAAAAATGCCGAGGCGAACGACGTGCTTACATTAAAACATTCTTTTAAGGAAGACCTATGGTTGCACGCCAAAGATGTGGCCGGATCGCACGTGTTAATCAAACACCAGGCAGGCAAGAATTTTCCAAAAGACGTGATTGAATATGCGGCGAGCTTGGCGGCATTTTATTCAAAGAGAAAAAATGAAACATTGTGCCCTGTGGCAGTCACACAAAAAAAATTTGTACGGAAACGGAAAGGCGACCCCGCGGGAGCGGTAGTGGTAGAAAGAGAGGAAGTCATCTTGGTGGAACCATTCGAATCAAAGAATTAGATCAATTATTGTAGATTCGTCAAATGATCAAATGCATCATAATAGATGACGAGCCTCTGGCCAGGAGAATTTTGAAAGAATACATTTCCAAAATTCCCACCCTGGTGCTGGAAGGCGACTATGCGAGCCCGCTGAAAGCGTCTGAAGCAATTTTAAAGAACCCTGTGGACGTCATGTTCCTCGATATTCAAATGGCTGAAATCTCGGGGATTGATTTCTTGAAAAGCCTGACGTCGAGACCCTATGTTATTATCACAACAGCACACGCGCAGTATGCATTGGACGGTTTTGAACTGGACGTCGTAGATTATCTTTTAAAGCCCTTTAATTTTACAAGATTCTTGAAGGCCGTGAATAAACTGTCGAACTTATTGGAAAAGACAAACTCACCACCCGTCCAGACACCATCGCAAGAAAGTTTTCTGTTCATTAAAGACGGAACTAAACTGGTGAAGATTGATCTCGCCTCTTTACTGTTTGTTGAAGGTTTGGGCGATTATGTAAAATTGGTCTCGAAAGGAAAAACAATCACCAGTTTGCAGACGTTAAAAAAACTGGAGACACAACTGCCGAACTATTTTATACGAATTCACAATTCATATATCATTTCACTCAAAGCGCTTGATGCGATTCAGCACAACAATGTACAAATCGGCGACCATCTTCTTCCTATCGGGATTACCTACAAGAAAACCTTTTTTGATACCATCCAGAAAGAAGGGCTCGGCCTTTGACCCCTATCAATTTTGATCAGTCGCCGTCTTGAGGTCACTATTGTCGATCGATTTCTTCAATTTAGAACCGAAGTTTTTCTTGGGCCGTATTAATTGGTAGGTGAAGAATACTTTGAAATTCAAATTCTGTACTTCGCGAGCCGTTTGCTGTTGTAGAAATGGCGAGTTGACCGAACTCCTCTGCACGATGTAGCCAGGAATAAAATTGCCGGCGGTAAAACCAATATTGCCGCGTTTATCCTTAAGGTCTTTTTTCAGACTCAGATTGAAAATAGACCAACCCTGTGAAAAGCCCTGAAGCGAATAAGTGTTTCCAAAATTGAACGCCATCAATTCCACCTTGACCTTGTCGCTGACCTTGTATCTTCCCGAAATAGAAAAATGGTGCGACATCCCCGAATTGGATATCGTTTTGTTTTGAATTGGATCGTCGCCTGTAATAACAGAATAGGTGAGATCAAGGTTTGAAGTAATCGATAGCTTATTTGAAAATGGAAAGTCGCCAGAGAAGTTGACGCCAATTGAATTTTGCTTGCCCGTATTTTTATAGGTTGTGCGAATCGTGTCAGCGCCTTGAATACTCCTTACCGTTTGAATAGCATTGTTCGTGGACTGTACAAAACCGGATAATGTCAGATTTGCTCTACCAACTCCGGCGGAATAGGATAGGTCGATATTGTCTGTAAACTCAGGACTTAAACTTGGCGAGCCTACGATGACGGCGAGCGGATTTTGAGCCTGCACATTAGGATTAAGGTATTGAACCGACGGCCGTTGAATTCTTCGGTTATAAGAAAGTTTGATGGAGTTCGCCTTGCCTACCTTTTTCATCAAATTAAAGCTTGGCACCAGTACTGAATAGGAAGGGATTCTGATATTCTGCTGATCACCAAAATTTGCCGCTATGAATGTGTCCTCGTATCTCAGGCCTGCTTTCATCTCATATTTTTTTGAAATGGCCCAGTCAAACGATAGGTAGCCAGCCCTCACATTTTGCGAATAGCTTAAACTGTTGGACAAATACGGATTGACAACCGGTGTGAACACATTGTCCGTTCCCGAATTCAGATATTGATAGTTGCTCGAGACTGTGCGTGCAATTCCTTTTCCGCCTATTTCCATTAGCACGGCGCGACTGAGTGGAGTTTGAAAGTCAGCTTGAACCGTGACCTCCTGATTAACATAATTGTTCAAATTTTTCTGGTAGCCAAGATGAACGTAATCAGCAGGGCTCAGGAAGGAAGAGAGAAAGCTGTTGTTGTTATTCCCCTGATTGAATAACGCCATTACGGAGAATTCCCTCTTTGGTTTTGCAAATAGATGCTGATAGTTGACCGTGGCAGCAACGGTGGTTCCATTTCCATCATTTTTTACGTCTTTTAGTGAAATGTCTCCGAGGGGATTCCACGTGTGTAATTTGTCTTGAAAGGCGTGGTCGATGCTGTTGAAATAGGTCACCGAAGAACTGATACTGTTCCTTTCGTTAATGTCGAAATCCCAATTGAATGAATAGTTGTTTCTCAGCGAATTGAAATTTGTGTTGGCGTGTTGGAAAATCGTGGACGTATTGTTTTGTGAATCGGTAGTGGTTTGTGAATTGCTAAAGGAGCCGGGATGATTGTAACTGTAGTTAATGAATGCACTTCCTGAATAAATCATCCTTTGTTTTTTCAGACTTCCGTTCAACGTGAGTTTTGAACCACGGACTTCGAAACTGCCATTTGAACTGAGTGATGAGAGCTCGCCGCCTTTTTTGAGTACGATATTTACGATACCTGCGGCCCCTTCCGCATCGTACTTTGACGAGGGCGAAGTCATCACCTCAACGCTCTTGATTTGATCTGCAGGGATTTGTTTTAAAGCATCAGCAATGCTAATGATGGCGATAGCTGATGGCTTATCGTTTATTAGTAGTTTCAGATTTTGGCTTCCCTTGAGGTACAGATTTCCATTTAAGTCGACAGCTAGCAGGGGTACATTTTTGAGCACGTCCGAGGCATCGCCCCCCGATGATGAAATGTTGCTGTCGGGATTATAAACGAGACGATCTACTTTTTGCTCTACGGACGACTTTTGGCCCGAAACGACAACTTCGCTTAATGTGGTTGCGCTCTGAATCAACTTGATCGTGCCCAACTTTTTTTCTGGTTCGTTTCCGAAGTCAATGATTATTTCCTTTGTTTTGTAGCCTACAAATGAAAAGACAAGTTTGTAATTGCCTGCGGGCAGGTTCATCGAAAATCCGCCTTCACTTTTTGAGATGGCTCCATTAATTAATGTGTTTTTTGGGATTTGATAGGCTGTCACCGTAGCGAATGCGATGGGTTGACTTGTAACTGAGTCGATAAGTGCGCCTTTTACAATATATGTTTGTTGTGCGTTTGCGCTAACAGCGACCAACATCGCAAATACTAAACCTGCTTTTAACGATCCGATTTTCATGGCTAATGATTTTTGATTGCAAGTACGCTGACGAAGTGCTTGTCGTTTTTATTATTCGACCGTTGCGGAAACTATCGCCCTTCATTGATGGAACCAATGGGTGCAATGAATTCACCGACTGAGGGGGCGAATGGATCGATTTGATCCTTAAATCCATAGAACTTATAAAATCATGAAGCGCCAATCCTTTTATTTTGAGTCAGCTAGCATGAAAAATTTAATGCTCGACAAGAAGATTTTTTTACTCCACTTGCTGGTGTGGGTTTTTTATTTGTCTTATCGACTCAGTGACTTTCCTAATTTTCTGGGCGTCGAGCGCGGTCTCATTTATGTTTTTGTACCCTTGGTTTTTTACGTGCTACTGAGCTATCTGCACTATTTTTATCTGTTGCCAATTTGGTTAGTGAAAAAGCAAGGTGCTAGGTATTTGCTCAGTTTGCTGATGTTATTAATCCTGGGCCTTGGCCTTCAAATCATCGTCGAGAATAAAGCGTTTGAAGGTTTTTTCCCGGGCGGTTATATCACATTTTCTCGAGGGCTTAGGTTGCTCTGGAATGCCACTATTTTTCTGTTGTTTACGTCGATGATTAAGATTGCGATTGAACAATATCAGCTTGACAGCCGAAAGCGCCAATTGGAAAATGAAAAATTGATTACGGAACTGAACTATCTCAAAGCACAAATCAATCCTCATTTTTTGTTCAACACGTTGCATAATTTGAATAGCATGGTATACCCCTATTCAAAAAATGCGGCCGAAGTAATCGTGATGTTGTCAAGCATGATGAGGTATATGATTTATGATTCTGCCAAGGAAACGGTGTCGCTCAAAGATGAGATTGAGTACATGAAAGACTATATCCATCTGGAGAGTATCCGACTCAACGAATCATTTGAAATGCTTTTCAGTGTTGATGGAAATGTTGATGGAGCAAGAGTTGCCCCGCTTATCTTATTTCCTTTTTTGGAGAATGCATTCAAGCATGGAGTAAGTGATCATACCAATGACTGTTGGATCAAGATAGAAATTCAGGTGACGAGTGACCTGTTGAAAATGTCAATATCCAATCAAAAGGTTAAGCCCCTTCAAGCGCGCGAGAAATCGGGCTTTGGCTTGGACAATGTTAAAAAACGACTTGCCTTGATTTATCCCGAAACGCATGACCTCCAAATTCTTGATAGGGATGATCTTTTTGATGTTCGACTCACTCTTAAAATAAATCAATACGCTTAAAAATCAGATCGATGAAACCTGTAATTGTTTTTGCGGCGGCATTGTTGACCTTTCATCTCTCGGCTCAACCTGAACTCTCATTGGTTAAAGCAGACAAACATCCCATGCAGTATTACTTGTCATTGCCGAAAGGTTGGTCTAAGGAAAGGGCTTGGCCTGTAGTAGTAATTTTAGAATCTGCCTCAAAGGAGTACAAGGCAAATGCCGAGCAATTTGTAACGGCGCGAGGAGGTAGGCCATTCATTTTGATTGCACCAATCAACACAAACAACGGCAATCAAAGCAGACGTGATGCAACTGTTTTTCCTTATTCATCAGAAACGTGGGATTACATGGACAAGATTGGAGATTGTCAATTTAATGATGAGGGAATCGTTGCCATTGTAAAAGAAGTGGCAGAGAAATATCATGGCGAGTCTAAGGTCTTCATCACAGGATTCGAAGCGGGAGCACATTCGCTATGGTCAATTGTCTTCCACCATCCGGATCTGCTAAAGGCCGCAGCGCCCGTGGCGGGAAATTTCCTAAATCGCTGTGTCGAGCAAGTGAAAATTTCTAACGACCCTTCGAAAGCGAATTTGCCAGTTCGTTCATTCCGCGGAGGTAAGGTTAACCAGAGCTTCCCTCCCGCCACATTTTTGTCTGAGCAATGGAAGGTGGTGAAGTCATTGGCGCAATCGAACGGCTACAAGAACATATCTGAAGAAGTAGTGCCGGCAAAGAGTCATGAGCCAATGCCTAATGAAGTGTTGGCCTATTTTTCGGGTCTGCTGGAAAAGAAATAACTGCCAAGATCAGGGGTGGAATTAGGTCCTCGGAATACAGCTCTAAGCCCCCCACCTAAACCTAACACACAGGCCTCCTACCTATCTTACCACGTTCACTTTAATCGTGTTCGTTTTACCGCGTTCGTTGATTGGCATACTGGCGAGTACGATGAAAATATCTCCGCTTTGAACGTGGCCATCACGCTTCAAAATGGATTCGATATCGGCAATCGTATCGTCGGTGCTGGCCGCTTTATCGTAATGATAGGCCCGCGTGGCCCACACCAAATTCATGGTATTGATAATGTCCTTGTTGCTGGTAAAGGCAAAGATGTTGGCATTAGGTCGATGCGATGCGGCCTTGTATGCACTGTAACCAAATTGAGTCAATCCGACAATCGCCTTTGCGTTGACATCTTTCGCTAGTTTACATGCCGTTAAAATGAGGTTATCGTTGAGGAAGTCTCTTACATTATTTTCGGGATGGAACTTATAAAAGATGTCCCCTTGCTTTTCGACGGAGCCAACCGTGCGCACCATACTTCGGATTACCTCGATGGGGTATTTTCCTGCAGCTGTTTCAGCCGATAGCATCAATGCATCAGCACCATCCATCACTGCATTAGCCACATCGTTGGTTTCCGCGCGAGTGGGGCGTGGGTTCTCAATCATGCTCTCCATCATCTGCGTTGCTACGATGACCGGCTTGGCAGCTTTGTTGCATTTATCGACAAGCATTTTCTGTACCATGGGTACTTCTTCCATCCAAATTTCCACTCCCAGGTCTCCACGTGCCACCATGACGGCATCGGTGGCTTCAATAATTGCATCGATGTTTTCGAGGGCTTCCGGCTTTTCAATTTTTGCCACCACTCGCGTCACCGACTTTGCTCGGCGAATGTGGTCTTTGATGATTTCAATGTCAGTCGCTTTTCTCACGAAAGAAAGAGCTACCCAGTCCACCCGGTTCTTCAAGCCAAATTCCAAATCGGCTAAATCTTTTTCAGTCAGTGACGGCGCAGTCACTTTTGTGAATGGGAGGTTAATACCTTTGCGAGGTTTAAGTGGCCCACCATACACCACTGCACATACTACATCATTATCGCGCACCTCTCTTACTTTCAACTCAATTTTTCCATCGTCAATGAGAATCATGTCACCCACCTTTACGTCGTTTGGCAGATTCTCATACGAGGTGCTCACAATTTCATTGTTGCCCAGCAATTGCTTGGTCGTGATGATCAGTTCTTGTCCGGGTTTTAACTCGACTCCTTCTTTTACATCATTCACCCTGATTTTTGGACCCTGCAAGTCCTGGAGCAACGCCACACTGGTTCCCATTTCTGAATTCAACTCGCGCACGTAGTCGATTACTTTCTGATGATCCTCGTGTTTGCCATGAGAAAAATTGAGGCGAAACACATCGACACCTTCTTTGATGAGAGCCTGGAGCATCGCTTTTGAGTTTGATGCGGGGCCAACGGTGGCAACGATTTTTGTTTTGTTGTAAGAGATGCGTTCCATTCGGAATTGTGAGTTAGGGTCAGAAAATGAAATGTTCTTTCGATTTTAAAGCCGTCAAAGGTATAAAAGCAACTAGTTCTACGGAAGGAATATTTCGCAAGAGTTCCTGCAAACGATTGCTGTCGGCAAAGTCTTCCCCACGTGCCAAAAGAACAAAATCGAAACGGGGGAGCTCTGGAAGCAACAGGTTTCTTTCTTCGTTCTCCTCTACGGGTTTGTTCTGCAACAACTTGATCAGTGAGTGTGTTTTGCTCTGGGAGTAGTGGAGATGGTTGCTCGTTGCCCTGCTTTTGTGCACGACCTCGTAGTCCGGCGATTTTACAAGATTGGCATGGAGGCATCGATTCAATTCCCACGCGAGTTTGTACGGTTTTAACGTGGAACGGATACCATACATCTCGAAGTCGAACGTGTACTCTATGTCAAGTCGTTTTTTCTTCATGTTAAGAAAGGAATAGAGGAGTCAGAATATAGGGTTTAGAATCTGAACTTCTTTTGAACAGCTCGTGGTAGTTCAGTTTGTTACGTGCAAATCCAAGTTCATTTTCAAGCATCATTCTATATTCTACGTTCTAAATTCCTCCCTTTTTTGCTCCAATTTTAGCAAATTCAGTCCTTGCAAAGGCAAATTCAAAAAGTTTGCCAATATCCCCCTAAATCCCTTTCTTTGCATCGTTTTTTGAATCTCTAAACCTTAAAATCATGTCTGAAATTGCACAAAAAGTAAAGCAGATCAT
>DATJJP010000103.1:0-23456 GCA_035492075.1 Cyclobacteriaceae bacterium
CATCTCATGCCCAACGCGCGGCCAATCCGTGCGTGCATTTTTTAAAGACGCAGGCCGCGCTCTTTCGGTTCTGCGGCCTTAGGCCGCAGAACATTGACCCAGCAGATGCCGCGAAGCGGCATCTGCGCCTGTAGTGCGCGCATACACTATAATCATAAAATGCGAATATGACGTCGCGCACCGTCGCCGCGATACGACACACCTGCGTTGCAGCGACGACCGTGACCCTTGACATCTCGTGCCCAACGCGCGGCCAATCCGTGCGTGCATTTTGTAAAGACGCAGGCCGCGCATTAAGGGTTCTGCAGCCATCCGCTGCAGAACGTTTGACCCCGCAGATGCCGCGAAGCGGCATCTGCTACTGTAGTGCGCGCCTGCAACATAGTTATGAAATGCGAACGCTCCGTCGCGCACGATCGCTGCGATACGACACACCTGCGTTGCAGCGACGACGAACACAACTTTTCACATCTCGTGCCCAACGCGCGACCAACCAGTGAGTGCATTTTGTAAAGACGCAGGCCGCGCATTAAGGGGTTCTGCAGCCGATGGCTGCAGAACATCGACTCCGCAGATGCCGCGAAGCGGCATCTGCTCCTGTGGTGCGCGCCTACACTATAATTATAAAATGCGAATATGCCGTCGCGCACGGTCGCCGCCATACGACACACCTGCGTTGCAGCGACGACGAACACAACCTTTCACATCTCGTGCCCGACGCGCGGCCAACCAGTTAGCACATTTTGTAAACACGCAGGCCGCGCATTAAGGGGTTCTTCAGCCGACGGCTGCAGAACATTGACTCAGCAGATGCCGCGAAGCGGCATCTGCTACTGTAGTGCGCGCCTGCGAGGTAGTTTAGAAATGCGAACGCTCCGTCGCGCGCGGTCGCCGCGAGACGGCAAAGGCGACGGACTACCCACGTTTTCTTCAATCAAATTTCAAACCACCGAATTTTATATAAAAACAAAAGCCCCGCACTCCTGCGGGGCCCCCATCTAAACTAAACCCAAACCTCACCTACTTAATTCACTTTGATGGTTTGCTTCAACACTTTCTTTTCGTCCTTAGGTATCACCAATTCAAGGATACCGTTGTTGTATTTGGCGTTGATCTTCGTGCCGTCTACATTTTCAGGCAACGTGAACGAACGGCTGAACGAACCGTATTGTGTCTCCACGGAATGATAGTTCTTTTCTTTTTTCTCGTTGGTGAACTTGCGCTCGCCACTGACGGTAAGATAATTGTCGTTCACTTCAATCTTGAAGTCTTCTTTGCTCACACCGGGTACAGCCAGATGTACTTCATAAGAACTCTCGTTCTCGATCACATCGACTTTAGGTGAGAACACGCTGCCACCGTTGCGAACCATTGAGTCGTTGAAGAAACGATCTACAAGGCTGCTGAAAGTGGAGGGTACATAGTCGCTTGGGTTATAACGGATGATGCTCATAGTGATTTTTTATTTTTTTGGTTTAACATGAATTTCAAATCCCTGCTTCACCTACTATGAAAAACCGTACCGAAGCAATAAATCAAATGTAATCAAGCCATTATGTCTTATTAATTACTGTTATATCTCAGCATTCATGTCTTTTTGGCGCTATTATTTTAAATTATGCTGCAGCTCTGGGTTCTTATCGAGCAGTTCGACCATTGATAATTAGTCGCTACCCTCAAAAACCTACCCCCGACCCCCGACGAGCCATATAAAAGCCTCAAAAACCTACCCCCGACTCCCGACGAGCTAGTAAAAACCCCTTAACAACCTGCCTCGGAACCCGACGTCTCATAGAAAAGCTCCAACATTTTTTCAAAAAGATACTCGCGACCACGTAAAGATTAAGACTCGTAGGAAAGAGTGAACAGCGTAGCCATCCACCGGTTCCCTGCGTCACTAAAGGGAGCCCTTGCCTGTCATTTTTTGCTTTTCATTTTTAACGAATGCTACTTTGGCTGTTGGCTATCGTTTTTGTCACAAAAAGCCGGCAACCAAAAGCGCCACGCACCATGACCACCATCACCGACATCGAAATCAAAGACATCCGCTTCCCCACCAGCAAAACATTGGACGGCTCCGACGCCATGAGCCCCGACCCCGATTACTCGGCGGCCTATGTCATCTTAAAAACAAATCACCCAGGACTTGAAGGTCACGGCCTCACGTTCACCATAGGCAGAGGAAACGAAATTGTTGCCAGCGCCCTTCATGCCCTCTCCTATCTGATTAAAGGCAAGTCGCTTGAGTCATTTACTTCAAACATGGGCGCGTTTTGGAAAATGGTCACGAGTGATAGCCAACTGCGATGGCTCGGCCCTGAAAAAGGCGTGATTCATTTGGCCACAGGCGCGATCGTAAATGCCGTATGGGATCTCTATGCAAAAGCAGAGAAGAAACCCCTGTGGCAACTCCTGTCGGACATGACGCCAGAGCAATTGGTTTCATGTATCGACTTCACTTACCTCACCGACGCCATCACGCCCGAAGAGGCGATCACTATTTTGAAGAAACAGGAGTCGACAAAAAAAGAGCGCGTCGAGAAACTAAAGGCGAATGGCTATCCGGGTTATACTACCTCGGCCGGCTGGCTGGGTTACACCGACGAAAAAATACGAAGGCTGTGCCGCGAAGCAAAAGCGGAAGGATGGCGACACATCAAAATGAAAGTAGGTTCAAATCTGCAAGACGATATTCGGAGGGCAACCATTATCAGAGAAGAAATTGGTAACGACCACTATCTAATGATGGACGCCAATCAAAAGTGGGATGTACCTACAGCGATCAAATGCATGAAAGAACTGGCGAGGTTCAATCCACTCTGGATAGAAGAACCGACAAGTCCAGACGACGTGCTTGGTCACGCAGCGATTGGCAAAGCCATTGCTCCTATTAAAGTGGCCACCGGTGAGCATTGCCAAAATCGAGTACTGTTCAAACAATTTATGCAAGCCAAAGCCTTCGATTTCTGTCAGATAGACAGCTGTCGTGTGGGTGGTGTAAACGAAAACCTCGCCATATTGCTGATGGCTGCAAAATTTAACATCCCTGTCTGTCCTCATGCCGGCGGGGTGGGATTGTGTGAGTATGTTCAGCATCTTTCGATGTTTGACTACATTGCAGTAACAGGCACCATGGAAAACAGGCTTATTGAATTTGTAGATCATCTGCACGAGCACTTCCTTGATCCAATTGTGATCAAACGAGGGCACTACATGCCTCCCGCAAAACCGGGATACAGCATAGAGATGAAGAAACAGACATTGATCGATTACGAATTCCCTCATGGAAAAATCTGGAAATGAGCTGGAGCATCATCGCTCAGCGTGGCATAACAGGGGACGAATTCCATCTGTCCATTGAAAACAAATATTAACAGATGAAACAATAACTTATGCTTTTCGATCTAAAAGATAAAGTAGCGGTAGTCACCGGTGGCGCCAGCGGAATCGGCAAGGCAATCGCCGAAGTGTTTGCGTCACAAGGGGCGCAAGTATGTGTGGTGGACTTGAATGAAGCGGCGGCCAAGGAAACCGCACAGTCCATTTCCGATCAAAGGGTGTTGGCCAAAGGATATGCCTGCAATGTCTCTGATCAAAAAGAAGTTCAGTCGGTGTTCAAGTCCATTCGAACCAAGTTCAAAAAAATAGACATACTCGTGAACAGTGCCGGCATTGCCCACATTGGCAAATTGGAAAACACCAGCGAAGAAGACTTTGATAAAATCTTTCAGGTGAACGTGAAAGGAGTTTACAACTGCATGCAAGCCGCGATCGGCCTGATGACAAAACAAAAGAGCGGAGTGATCCTCAACGTAGCCTCGATCGCCTCGAGTGTAGGTATCCCCGATCGCTTTGCCTACTCCATGAGCAAGGGCGCCGTCGTCACCATGACACTCTCGACAGCGAGAGACTATGTAAAAGAAGGAATCCGCTGCAACTGTATCTCACCCGCTCGTGTTCACACTCCTTTTGTTGATGGGTTTTTGAAAAAGAATTACCCCGGAAAGGAAAGTGAGATGTTTGAAAAGCTCTCGCAAACACAACCCATCGGCCGCATGGCGAAGCCCATCGAAGTGGCCCACCTCGCACTGTATCTCTGTTCGGAAGAAGCATCGTTCATCACGGGTTGCGACTATCCCATGGACGGTGGATTCATTCGCTTAAATAATTAATCAAAGTTCTTTTATGAAACTTTTGCGCTTTGGCGATCCGGGAAAAGAAAAACCGGGAGTACTGATCAACGATGAGATGTTTGACACCTCCACATTTGGCGAAGACTATGACGAACGCTTCTTTGAAACCGATGGTCTCCATCGCCTGCAACGGTGGGTGAACAGCAATCGCGAAGGCTTACCCAAAATAAAATCAGGTACTCGCCTCGGACCTCCGATCGCACGCCCTTCCAAAATAATTTGCGTGGGGCTCAACTATAAAAAGCACGCCACGGAGTCGAACATGACATTGCCAACAGAACCGATCTTGTTTTTTAAGTCGACATCGGCACTAGTAGGGCCAACCGACGCCTTGATTATCCCCAAGAACAGCGAGAAGACCGACTGGGAAGTGGAACTCGCCATTGTCATGGGAAAGAAAACAGCTTACGTGGACGAAAAACACGCACTCGATCACATCGCTGGATTTTGTTTGCACAATGACTACAGCGAGCGCGCCTTTCAGTTGGAGCGCAGCGGGCAATGGGTGAAAGGAAAAAGCTGCGACACCTTTGCGCCGTTGGGACCGTATCTCGTCACCAAAGATGAAGTCAATCACAATCATTTGCACATGTGGCTAAAGGTGAACGGAAAGATGATGCAAGACAGCAACACCAATGACATGCTGTTCAACTGTACCCATTTGGTGAGCTACATCAGTCAGTTCATGACCTTACTCCCCGGCGATGTCATTTCCACAGGCACACCCGAGGGAGTAGGCATGGGATTGAAGCCGCCATCTTACCTGAAGGCAGGTGATGTCATTGCACTGGGCATTGAAGGACTTGGCGAGCAAAAGCAAATTGCCACGTCGTATCGCGCATGACACTCGACTCACACCAACACTTCTGGCACTATGATCCCATCCGCGACAGTTGGATCAATGAGAAAATGAAAGTGTTGAAACGTGATTTCCTCCCGAAAGATCTCAGTCCGATTTCAACAGAAAACAAGATTGACGGATGTATCGCAGTGCAAGCCGATCAATCGGAGGCCGAAACCAATTTCTTGGTACAACTTGCCCTGGAAAATCAGTTTATCAAAGGAGTGGTAGGCTGGATTGATTTACGTGCCAAAAACATTTCCGAGCGTCTCGACTATTTCTCGCAACATAAAATCATTAAAGGATACCGTCATATTGTCCAAGCTGAGGATTTGGGGTTCATGACACAGGCGTTATTCCAAAACGGCATAGCTCAACTCGAAAAACGCGGACTTGCCTACGACATTCTAATTTATCCGCATCAACTGCAAGAGGCTTTTGAGCTAGTGAAAAAATTCCCGAAGCAGAAATTTGTTGTCGATCACTTGGCAAAACCCGTTATTAAGGAAAATGAATTTGCTCAGTGGTCGAAAGGAATAGCTCAACTCTCATCGCGAGAGGATATTTACTGCAAACTCTCAGGTTTTACCACCGAAGCGGATTGGAAAAGCTGGACGAAAGATACCTTTACACGTTACTTTGATTTTGCGCTGGAGCATTTCGGAACAAAGCGGTTGATGTACGGATCGGATTGGCCGGTATGTTTGGTAGCAGCGTCCTACACAGAGCAGTTAAATGTTGTTACTGATTATATTTCCCGCCTTTCATTGGCCGAAAAACAACAGATCATGGGTGGGAATGCCGTGGAATTTTATAATATTTAGTTCATGGACCTGCATCTCCAAGAAAAAGTCATCGTAGTCACCGGCGGGGCGAAAGGCATCGGCCTCGGCATCGTTGAAGTGCTGGCAAAAGAGGGTGCAATCCCGGTGATCGTGGGTCGAAGCGAAGAAGACAATCTCGACGCACTCAAAAAAATCAATGTACAGGAAAGCTTTCAAGTGACGGCCGAACTCTCCAAACCAGAAGAGTGCAAGAAAGCTGTAGAATCCATCGTAAAAAAATATGGCAAAATAGATGGGCTGGTGAACAACGCCGGCGTAAATGATGGCGTGGGGCTCGAACATGGAAGCTACGAGCGCTTCATGGACTCACTCCACAAAAACTTGGTGCATTATTATTTGATGGCACATCATGCCCTTCCCTTTCTCAAGAAAGCAAAAGGCGCGATAGTAAACATCGGCTCCAAAACAGCCGAGACTGGACAAGGCAACACTTCCGCATACGCCGCCGCGAACGGAGGCCGCAATGCCCTGACGCGGGAGTGGGCGGTTGAACTTTTGCCGTTTGGAATTCGGGTCAATGCAATCATTGTCGCGGAGAGCTACACACCATTATATGAAAGCTGGATCAAAACGTTTCCCAATCCAGAAGAGAAATTAAAATCGATCACCGCAAAAATCCCGCTGGACAAAAGAATGACAACCACGGCAGAGATCGCAAACATGACAGCGTTCCTCCTTTCGGAAAAATCAAGTCACACCACGGGTCAACTCGTTCATGTAGATGGTGGCTACGTGCACCTCGATCGAGCAATCAGTTAAGTTATGGCATCGATCAGCACCGACACCTCATCCGGCATCGATTCTTCGAAATCATATTTCATCCCGTTGGTGTTGGTCACGAGTTTATTTTTTCTGTGGGGCATGGCCAACATCCTTAACTCAGCGTTGATTGCCCATTTCCAACCCGTGTTTGATATCACCCGCACGCAAGCTCTTCTAGTGGAGACGGCATTCTATTTCGGCTACTTCACGATTGCAATTCCTGCGGGCCTGTTCATGGAGAAACACAGTTACAAAAAAGGAATCCTGATCGGTTTGGTTTTGTATGCGATAGGCGCACTTCTGTTTATCCCTGCTGCGGAAACACTCACCTTCGGTTTCTTTTTGATCGCGCTGTATATCATTGCAAGCGGTTTGGCTTTCTTGGAAACGGCAGCCAATCCATATATCACTATTTTAGGCAAAGCTGAATCATCGGTGCAGCGACTTAATTTCTCGCAGTCGTTCAATGGCCTGGCGTTGGTGGTTGGTCCGTGGGTGGCCGGGCAATTTATTTTCGCGGGCAATGAAGGAACACTCCGCACGATCGAGCAGAAACAGCAAGCAGCAGATGCAGTGATTTTCCCATACACGGTTTTAGCATCAACAGTATTATTGGTGGCCGTACTTTTTTATCTCATCAGCATGCCAGAACCTGCCAAAGGCGCTAAACTAAAATTTGATAAAGATATCCTCAAGTATAAAAGCCTCACGAACGCAGTTGTTGCGCAATTGTTTTATGTTGGCGCACAAGCCGGTGTGTGGGGCATCACGATCAATTTCATCACTTCACTCCTACCGAATACTTCCAATGAGATCGCGTCCAAGAATTATATGGCGGTGGGCACGTTGTTATTCGTTGTGGGAAGGTTCTTTGGCACGTGGCTGATGACGATTGTGAAAAATAATAAACTGCTTACGATTTATGGTGCTTGTGCATCGCTGCTCTGCTTCGTTGGGATTTTCGGTAACGGAGTCATTGCGGTGTATTCCATTCTTGGGCTGAACTTTTTCATGTCGATAATGTTCCCTACGATCTTTGCCCTGGGCGTAAAAGATTTGGGGGATAAAACGAAACTAGGCTCCTCCTTAATTATCATGGCGATTGTCGGTGGAGCGATTATGCCACCTATCATGGGACTCATTGCCGACCAAATCGGAATTCAACAATCGCTCAGCGTTCCCTTCGTTTGCTTTCTGGTGGTATTGTATTACGGATGGAAAGGGTACGCTCCAAAAACTTGATGCATGAAAAGATATTGCTTGGCATTGGACCTCAAAGACGATCCAAAACTGATCGCCGAATACGAAGAATACCATCACAACGTGTGGCCTGAGATACTAAAAAGCATCACCGATGCGGGCATTCACAAAATGGAGATCTATCGTGCAGGAAATCGACTTATGATGGTCATTGACGTAGAGGATTCGTTTTCATTTGAAAAGAAATTGAAAGCCGACGCGACCAATCCAATGGTACAAGCATGGGAACAATTGATGTGGAAGTACCAGCAAGCGCTTCCCCACGCAAAGTCGGGCGAAAAATGGATGCTCATGACAAAAATTTTTGATCATGAGTGACCTAAAGAAATACCCGGCTGAAGTTTTAAGGGAATTCTCCGTCCATGTATTTCAATATTTTGGAGTTCCGGTCAAGGATGCCGAACAAGGTGCCGAGGTTTTAAATCTGTCGGACATCAGAGGAATCGATTCGCACGGAGTAGCTCGCCTGCACACCTACTTCGACATGCTCACGCTGGGAAAAATAAATCCAAAGCCCAACATCAAAATCATCCGCGACAAAAAAAGTGTCTGTACCATCGACGGTGACAATGGACTTGGTCTGGTGGTTGGACCAAAAGCAAATGAGATTGCCATGGAGAAAGCTTCTCAGCACGGTTCAGGATGGGCCAGTGTTTGCAATACCAATCATTATGGTATTGCGTCTTACTATCCCCTGAAAGCAGTGGAGCGTGACATGATCGGCTGGTCGATGACCAACACCACAAAATTAGTGGCGCCGCTTTGGGGGGCCGAGCGGATGCTTGGCACCAATCCCATTTCAATTGCATTCCCCGGTTTGAAAAATCCACCGATTGTCATTGACTTGGCAACGAGCGCTGCCGCCTATGGAAAAATAGAAATCGCGAAAAGAAAAAAAGAACCCGTGCCCAAAGGATGGATCATCAACAACGAGGGCGAGATGACTACCGATCCGAACGACATGATCAATGGGGGCGCGTTACTTCCCCTGGGATCTGAACGTGAACTCGGGGGTCACAAAGGATACGCGCTTTCCGCGATGGTGGATATTCTGACTTCTGTACTTAGCGGCGCCAACTGGGGTCCGTTCGCTCCGCCTTTTGCACTGCGTCAAGAAATCCCGGCGCGAAGTGTGGGCAAAGGCATCGGCCACTTCTTTGGAGCCATGGAAATCGATGGGTTCATGGATGTGACCGAATTCAAAAAACGTATCGACGAATGGATTGACGTCTTTCGCAACACCAAAAAAGCAAAAGGAACTCAAGGTGTTTTGATTCCCGGAGATCCCGAACACCGCGAAGAAGGGATTCGTAGGAAAGAAGGGATACCTCTTCTGCCCGCCGTTGTCAGCGAGCTTCAGGACATTTCCAAACAAACAGGAATTCCTTTTACCTAGAACAATCTAGATGCGCGCTTGATAAGTATAGAGCTCGAAATAGCGGCCCTTTTTAGAGATCAGCTCGTCATGCTTTCCGCGCTCCGCAATCTGACCGTTCTCAATGACCAAGATTTGATCTGCTTGACGGATGGTACTCAGTCGGTGGGCAATCACAAAAGTAGTTCTGTTCTTCATCAGGCTCTTCAAGCTCTCCTGAATAAAGCTTTCACTCTCCGTATCCAGGTTGGAAGTGGCTTCATCCAAAATCAAAATGCGTGGGTTTGCGAGAATAGCCCTTGCAATGGCGATGCGTTGCCGCTGGCCTCCCGATAGTTTCACGCCGCGTTCACCAATCACGGTATCCAATCCTTTTTCGAAGCGGTTCGTAAACTCGTCCACATAGGCCGCCTTCACTGCCTTCTCTAATTCATCCGCCGTAGCATCTGGTCTGGGGAATAAAATGTTTTCCCGAATAGTCCCTTCGTACAAAAAGTCATCTTGCAAAACCACGCCCAACTGGCTACGGTAACTATCAAGAGATACCTTCGACATATCCGTGCCATCAACGGTGATTGTTCCGCCAATCGGATTTAAAAAAGATGCTGCCAGTCCCGCGATGGTGGTCTTGCCCGAACCTGAAGTTCCTACCAAAGCTACCACCGACCCCGCAGGTGCATCAAAACTCACATCACTCAAAACCGTCTTGCCTTCCTCATAAGCGAACGAAACGTTGTTGAAAGAAATGTTGCCTTTAATGTCTCCAATTTTAATGTTTCTGTTTTGACTGTCATCTTCCACAGGAGTATTCATCAACTCTTCCGTGCGATCAAGTCCGGCAAATGCTTCCGTAAGCTGACTGCCGATGTTACTCATTTGCACGATAGGTGCAATCATGAAAACCATGAACATCGTGAACTGAATGAACTCACCGGCGTCCAAATGGAAATATCCACTCAACCCCATAATACCAACACTTGCCAAGCCCACCAGCAGCGTTCCAACGTTGGTGATCAAACTAGTTGACGTTAGGCTTTTCTTCACATTGAGAAAAAGTTTTTCGACCCCTTCTTCAAACACTTTTATTTCCTGTTTCTCTGCATTGAAGCCTTTAATTACTCTGATGCCATTCAAGGTCTCCGTCAATCTACCCGTTACCTCGGCCGTAATCTTTCCGCGCTCGCGAAATACAGGACGGATGATTGAAAACGCCTTAAGGGTGACAACTCCAAAGATGGACATCGGCAGAAGAACAAACAGGGTCATCATGGGGCTGATGTGGATCAAGAAACCAACCGATACGATCGCCGTAAGTGTGCCGCCAATCAGCTGAATCAACCCTGTGCCCACCAAGTTTCTCACACCTTCAACGTCGTTCATCACTCGAGACACCAACGCACCTGACTTTTGGTTGTCAAAAAATCGAGTTGGAAGTCGAAGCAAATGTTTTTGAACACGTGATCTCAATACGGATATCAGATGCTGTGCCTCGACACTTAAAATATTGGTAAGAAGAAAAGACGTTGCTGTTTGTATAAGAATAGCTATCGACACCCCAATCAAAATCATTGGTAGTTTGTCCACCTCGCCTTTCACTAACACATCGTCGACAAAGGGTTTGGTAGCCCAAGGCGCTACCAGGCCTGCAGCACGGCTGATGAGGATCAAAATCAATCCGACGAACAAGAGCTTTTTGCGTGGCCAGATGATTGTCTTGAAAACATGAGCAATGGTAACTTTGGATTTCGGCTTAGGCTGTGACATGAAGAGATGGTTTCTTTAGTAAAGTCGACAAAAATGTGTTTTTATTTTGGTTGGATCAAAATAAAAATCCCCCATCACTCGACGAGGGATTTTCATGGCTTACAACTGCACGCATTAATATTTAGTTCGAAACAACTGACTTAATTTTTCGCGCTTGAGCATCTTCTGCCCTGTTTTTCCTGTCGCAACAACCCGATCGCCAACTTTCGCTTCGATCAGACAGATCAATTCGTTCTTGATAATCGTGTCGACCGTGGCCGAGAACTCTACTTCCTCCCCCACAAATGCGGGGCTTTTATGTTCAATCGTGAGCATCGTACCAACACCCTCCTCATCGTCTTCTTTCATTTCAATAAAAAACAGTCGCGACGACCATTCGAAGTCACGCGCCAATGCAAAGGTGGAGCACACCGGGTGAAGCACTTTCTGATCTTGAAAAATCGCTTGATCTGCTTCCGTGACTTTCCGGGTAAAAGATTTTTTGTCGCCGGGCTTAAAGATGTCTTTCACAAACTACTTCTTCAATAGGTCGCGGATCTCGGAAAGCAACTGAATGTCTGCGGGGGGCGGCGGTGGAGCCGCTGGCTTTACGTCTATCTTCTTTTGCGCATGGTTGACCCCCTTTATAATTAAGAAGAGAACAAAAGCCACGATAATGAAATTGAGGACCGCGGCGAGGAACACTCCATATTTCACGGTACCAAAAGCCGTAAGTTCGCTGAGGTGCGAAAGGCTGGCTGCATCGAGTGCGGGTTTTAACGCCAGTGGCGTGATCACATCGTCGATAAATGATCCCACAATTTTATTGAACGCAGCTCCGATAACGACACCCACGGCAAGGTCAATCACGTTGCCTCGCATGGCAAAGGCTTTGAATTCTTGTAGCATAGATTTTTGAGTTTAGGTAAGCGGTTAATAAAAATAACCAAAATTGCGGCTTTGACACCACGCCTTGATGCCTTTTAACGCACCACTACGAATTGATTTTTTAGCCCCCTGAAGCTGGTGATCTCTGTGCCGGCATGCCCAATAAACATCTTCGCGTCGACCTTTATCGGCACCTGATTGCCGTCGGCAGAAATCCAGGCAGTGACAGAATTCTCCCCGCGAAAAAGCTGATTGTCCGGCATGATGGGTACCAATTTATGACAAGGTATTTTTCCCAGTTCGGTCTTTACTGTTTCTCTCCCGTGATAAATGATTTTAAAACTATACGATTTGTCTTCAAAGAAACCTGATACCGTGATCGTGTCTTTCACTTTATATTTAGTGAAGTCGATGATTCGCAAATACATGAAGCCTGCCACTATATCGCGTACTTTATCGGGCGTGGGATAGAGTTTGGGGTCACTGTATTTTCCCGTCTTTTTGTCGGCCACGCTCACCGCCGCGATATCGCGATTGTGATCATAGACAATTAGTTCATTCAAACGATACGTTCCCTCACTTAGTCGTCGGTAAGACTCATGGGTGAGCAACTCACTGGTGTCCACATAAGCACCCCAATTGTCGTTGACCTTCGAGACCCAGGTCGCAATACCGAGCGTCTGCATGAATGCGTCGACTTTGTAACATTTCTTATTGTTTCTGGTATGGTAGTTGGCATCCACTGTAGTTGTGCCTTTGCCCACAGTGAAAATCCCGAGGTACATTCGATAGTCCAGACGTTCGCCGGTGGAGATGGTTGCTTTGCGGGTTACCTCCTTCGAGTATTCTTGGGCAAAACCAAAACCCAGCAATGCCACAGCGAAGATTATCAAATACTTCATGATGCAAATTTACGTTCTTCGTTCAAATCAACGAAGAAATGTCAAACTGAAATCTGATTGTCTCGCAGTGCATCGTTGAGCGACGTCTTTTTGTCGGTGCTTTCCTTACGTTTGCCAATAATCAAAGCACAAGGCACTTGGAATTCGCCTGCGGGGAATTTTTTAGGAATAGTACCTGGGATGACTACCGAGCGCGGCGGCACGTAATTTTTGTATTCGACAGGCTGATTGCCCGTCACATCAATAATTTTTGAACTCCCTGTTAACACGACATTGGCGCCCAGCACGGCTTCACTGCCCACACGCACGCCTTCCACTATAATGCAGCGCGAACCGATGAAGGCGTTGTCTTCCACAATCACGGGAGCAGCCTGAACGGGTTCCAACACACCACCAATACCCACACCGCCGCTGAGGTGCACATTTTTTCCAATTTGTGCACAACTGCCAACGGTGGCCCAAGTGTCAACCATCGTGCCCTCGTCGACGTAAGCGCCTATGTTTACATACGATGGCATCATGATCACACCTTTGCTCAAATACGAGCCGTGTCTCGCGATGGCGTGAGGAACCACGCGAACGCCAAGGGTTTTATAATTTTTCTTCAAGGCTATTTTATCATGAAATTCAAAAGGTCCAACTTCAATCGTTTCCATTTGTTGGATAGGGAAATAAAGAATCACGGCTTTTTTGATCCACTCGTTCACTTTCCATCCATCGGCCGCCGGTTGGGCCACTCTCAATTGTCCTTTGTCCAGTTGATCCACTACTTCTCGAATGGCTTTCTGTGTATCTGAAGTTTTAAGCAGCTCGCGATCGTTCCACGCTTTTTCAATTTGTTCTTGCAGTTGCATTTATATTTACTGTTAAAATGAGGGTGCAAGATAAGGAAACAAGAATACTCCTCGCATCGGTGCTGAAGCCCGTGGATGAACCTCGCATGTACGAGCGGATGGGCAAGTCACTGGCCCACCGCGGATTTGAGGTTTTCATCGCCGGTATGCCGCCTTCTTCAAGTAGCACGGTAAAGGGGGTCCAATTTCTTCCACACCTAAGATTCAAACGGATCAGCCTCAGTCGAATACGAGTTAGGTTTCGGATTTTGGCGAAAGCCGTTTCTCTCAAGCCTGATCTGTTCATAGTGACCACACACGAGCTGATCGGCATAGCTATTCTTTATAAGCTAGTTACCGGTAATAAAATCATTTATGATGTTCAGGAGGATTATTGGCAAAATATCATGCATACCAAAGCATGGCCGAAGGTACTACGACCCCTCATAGCGTTTTCCGTTCGATGCAAAGAACGGATCTCCTCTCCTTTTTTTTCAATGTTTCTTTTAGCTGAACAATGTTATCAAGAGGAGCTGCACTTTGCACGTGGCAAATCCATTGTGATAGCAAACAAATGTGCTCTGGCACCAAGCTTCGAACGGAAATCCGCCAACGTAAGCATCGGGCTCATTTTCACCGGCACGATGGCAGAGAGCACGGGCATTTTTGAAGCTATCAACCTGGCAAAGAAGCTCCGTCAATTGGAGCCACGCATACAACTGACGATCGTTGGTCAATGTCCCCAACAAAATACGCTTCGAAAAATCATCTCTGAAATTTCCGAAAGCCCTTACATTCATCTAATTGGTGGAAATGATTTCGTGCCACACGAGAAAATAGCCGACGCGATCTTTTCTGCGCATTTCGGAATCATTTCCTATCCGCCTTCACCACACACGAAAGACAAAATCCCGTCCAAGTTGTATGAGTACCTCGCGTGCCAACTTCCCGTTCTTCTTCAAGAGAACAAGCTCTGGGGTCACCTGTGCGCTTCTTCAAATGCCGCCATTTCAGTGGATTTCCAAAAACCGGATGCTGTTGCCATTCTAATAGAGATGCACAGAAGGGTATTCTACTCAAAAACACCGGAAAACGTGACTTGGCAAAGCGAAGAGCCTCTCCTCCTTACAAGCATTCGTTCCCTCCTTTAACAGTCCGTTCAAATTCACATTCTCTGAACAGAGGTGCCATTTTTTTAGATCAATCTAAATTATTATTTTTGCAATAATTGAAATTAATTTCAGGCTATGCTTAGTTTCACCGAAGAGAACTATCTAAAAGCGATCTATCACTTGTCGAGCGGAGGCATCGATCCCGTACTGACCAACGACTTGGCTGACACCATGAAGACCAAACCTGCCTCTGCCACAGACATGGTAAAGAGACTGGCAGCCAAAAAACTAATTTCTTATCAGAAATATTACGGAGCCAATCTCACGGCCAAGGGAAAATCGGATGCCCTCATCGTCATTCGCAAGCACCGACTCTGGGAAACATTCCTTGTTCAAAAGCTCGATTTCACCTGGGACGAGGTGCACGAAGTGGCTGAACAGCTCGAGCACATCCAATCAAAAACGCTGATCGAAAAGCTGGATGCGTTTCTGGGGTTTCCAAAAACCGATCCTCATGGTCATCCTATTCCTGATGCCACAGGCAAAATAAAAGAAATGAAACAGGTGAACTTGTCAGAGTTTCCAGCCAAAAAAAAATGTGTGGTGCGTGCCGTGAAGAATGGCTCGCCCTCCTTCCTCCAATACCTCAGCAAGATTGGAATTCGCATTGGTGTACTATTAAATATTGTCGATAAGATTGACTTTGATGGCTCGCTCGAAATCTCCATCGACAACAAGAAACGAATTTTTATCTCACGCGAAGCGGCCGAGAACTTATTGGTCACGGAATGAAGAATTTCATTTACATATTGTTTTTCTCATTGTTGTCATGCACGGCGTTCGAACCTGGGGCACCGGGCATCGATCAAACGTTGGATGGTCCGTTGCAGGGGCTTTCGGAGAGTGAGCACAAGCAATTTCTTCGGGGTGATGTCGCATTCAACGACCAAATTTTCACGGCAGACAATGGCCTAGGTCCCTTGTTCGTGGCCACGTCGTGCGGTAGTTGTCATGCCGGCGACGGCAAAGGCCACCCATTTACTACACTGACGCGCTTCGGCCAGATCGATGAAGCAGGAAATCAATTCTTGGATCAAGGCGGACCGCAACTACAACATCACGCGCTAGCCGGATTCATGCCCGAGCAAGTTCCCGTGGGCGCGACATCATCCAAATTCTTGCCACCAGCAAATACCGGCCTAGGCTTCCTCGACGCTGTGAGCGATCAAACTATTCTAGAATGGGCCGATCCACTCGACGTCGATGGTGACGGTATTAGCGGAGCACCAAATTGGGTATCTTTGAAACCCTATGTGGAAGCCCGCCCTAACAGCATCACGCAAAACGGAAAATACATCGCCCGCTTTGGGAAAAAAGCTTCCACGTATGACCTACTTCAGCAAACGGCGCAAGCTTACAATCAAGACATTGGCGTCACGTCTTTTTATGAAGACAAAGACACTTACTCAGGAAAAATTTCTGACGCTGAGGTCTCCAATCAAACGGTAGCCGACGTCGTCTTCTATCTAAAAACACTCAAAGCACCAGTTTCGAGACCGGAAACCCCGGGGGTCCTTTCGGGGAAACAGATTTTTACCTCAATCAATTGTGCTTCATGCCACAGACCTGAGATGAAGACGGGTGTTCATAGTATCGCCGCCTTGTCCAACAGCACTTTTTATCCCTATACAGATCTTCTCCTCCACGACATGGGCCCCGATCTTGATGACGGGTACACGGAAGGCGTAGCAAAAACATACGAGTGGCGAACGCCAGCGCTCTGGGGTTTGGGCCTGTCCAAAATTTCTCAAGGCGGGCAATATTATTTGTTGCACGATGGGCGAGCCAGAAGCATAGAAGAAGCGATTATCCTGCACGGTGGCGAGGGTGAACGGAGCCGCGGAAAGTATCAATCGCTTAGCGACGACGAAAAGAAAAATTTGATTCAGTTCCTGGAAAGTTTGTAAAACATGAACCGACGCGAATTCATATCATCAACCTGTGTCGCTTGTGCGAGTGGAGCAGCACTCTCCCATCTTCTCAGTTCCTGCGGGGCTTCTCACTATATTAGCGGAACGCTCGAAGCGAAGGGGGTTTCAATTCCGGTTTCTGAATTTTCTGCCCTTCAGAAAAACCAACCGGGAGCTCGAACATTTGTTGTTGTCCATCACGAACTACTTGAATTTCCGGTTTATCTCTATCGCATCAACGAAAATGAATACAGCGCCCTGTGGATGAAATGTACCCACCAAGGTTCCGAGCTCAACGCCGGTGGCGACCATCTCTACTGTTCTAGCCATGGCAGCGAATTCGATAAAAAAGGAAACGTGATTCATGGCCCGGCTGAAAAAAATCTTCGCTCCTTCCCTACTTCTGTTCAAAACGACAAAATCATTATTGAACTAACCAAGGAATGAAATTGAAATTTTTCATATGGGTACTTCTATTTTGTTGCCGGTTTATTTCGTCAGCTCAAATCGATTCGACGTTATTTAGACGAATAAAAAAAGACACCACCAAAGTTTTACTCAACATGGACGCGATTTACAACCGTCCGTTTCTGTCGGTGAGCAAGTCGCCAGTAGCCGTGGGCGGATATGTGGAGGCCAACTGGCAGCACTTGGGCACAAATGGTGTTTCCGAAGGAAATCAATTTCAAATGCGGAGGCTCACATTGTTTTTAGGGTCGAGCATCTACAAGAAAATCAAGTTCCTTTCCGAGATCGAGTTTGAAGATGGCACCAAAGAAATCAACATCGAATTTGCGTCGGTCGACTTTGAATTGCATCCGCTGCTGAACTTGCGTGGCGGAGTAGTGATGAATCCGATTGGGGCTTTCAACCAAAATCATGATGGGCCTAAATGGGAATTTATTGACCGACCCATATCCGCTACACAGATGTTGCCCGCCACTTGGAGCAACGTTGGATTTGGGCTATATGGAAAACTTTATAAAAACAATTGGGTCTACGCGTACGAGACTTACCTCACCAATGGTTTTGATGATAAAATCATCAGCAACACGCAAAATAGAACCTCCTTGCCTGCTTCAAAACTGAATCCCAATCGTTTTGAAGAAAGCTCAAATGGACAGATGCTGGTCACTGCAAAGGTTGCCGTGAAGAATAGGAAGATCGGCGAACTCGGACTTTCATATATGGGCGGCGTCTACAACAAATTTGAACAAGACGGAATACGGCTCGACAAAAAACGCCGAGTTGACGTTTGGGCCGTCGACTTCAACACTGTGCTTCCTTATACGAAGACGTACATCACCACCGAGTGGGCGTTTGTCAATGTAGACATACCAGATACGTACACACAACAATACGGCACAAAGCAAGCAGGCGGCTTTGTCGACTTTGTTCAACCGGTTATTCGAAAGCCGATTTTCGGTTACACTCGGTCTGTCGTCAACGCAAACTTTAGATTTGAATACGTGGACTGGAACGTTGGGAAGTTTAGGGAAACAGGAACCAACATCGGTGAAGATGTGGTTTCAGTCATGCCAGGCTTAAGCTGGCGGCCTTTTTCTCAGACGGTCATTCGCATGAACTATCGCTATCAATGGCAAACGGATATTTTGGGAAATCCTCCCGCGAAGACGAGTGGATTTCAAATTGGGTTTTCATCATACTTCTAACACATCGCCATGAGTTCAAAGACATTCTACAAAGGCACGGATGAGAAATCTCTTAGCGAGGTTCACGCCACCGTTGACACCACTCATCGTGGCACTTGGAGGAAATTGTTGGCATTCCTAGGTCCGGCGTATTTGGTGAGCGTCGGTTACATGGACCCGGGCAACTGGGCGACGGACATCGCCGGTGGAAGCAAGTTCGGCTATGCGTTGATTTGGGTTTTGTTGATGTCAAATTTGATGGCCATTCTCTTGCAAAGTCTTAGCGCCCGACTCGGAATTGTTCGTCAGCTCGATTTGGCGCAAGCGTCGCGCGCAAGTTATCATCCAATCGTCAACTTTTGCCTGTGGATATTAGCTGAGATTGCCATTGCTGCTTGTGACCTTGCCGAAGTATTGGGGATGGCCATTGGCTTAAAGCTATTGTTTGGTTTACCCTTGATCTGGGGGGTGACGCTCACGGTGCTCGACACATTGATCTTACTCATTTTGCAAAGCTACGGCATGCGAAAAATCGAAGCGTTCATCATCGCGTTAGTGGCGATCATCGGCCTCTCTTTTTTACTGGAAATGATTTGGGCAAAGCCCGAGGTCGGCGAATTGATGAAAGGATTCATCCCGTCGCTTCCCTCGGATGAAGCGCTCTACATCGCTATCGGAATAATCGGCGCTACGGTGATGCCCCATAATCTCTATTTACATTCATCGTTGGTGCAAACGCGAAGAATTGACCGCACGGAAAAAGGAATTTGGTCAGCGATCAAGTACAATATCATCGATTCGTCCATCGCGTTGAACGCTGCGTTCTTCGTCAACTCCGCCATTTTGATTTTGGCAGCTTCCACTTTTTTCCGCGCTGGAATGTATGAAGTGTCTGACATTCAGGATTCGTATAAATTTCTTGCTCCGTTATTGGGAACCGACTGGGCGTCTATTCTTTTTGGTGTAGCGTTAGTCGCTGCAGGGCAGAGTTCCACGATCACAGGTACCCTGGCGGGCCAAGTAGTGATGGAAGGGTACTTGAACCTTCGTATCGCACCTTGGCTGCGAAGGCTCGTCACACGGCTGATCGCCATCACCCCAGCTTACTTAGTGATTATTTTTTATGGCGAAGACAAAACAGGTGCGCTTCTGGTGCTCAGTCAGGTCATTCTCAGTTTGCAACTGGGCTTTGCAATTATTCCACTCATTCACTTCACTAGCGACAAAGAGAAGATGGGTGCATTTGTGATCAAAAATTGGATGAAAGCATTGGCGTGGATTATTGCCGCCATCATTGTATCACTGAATGTAAAGTTGGTGATTCAAGAAATTTCCAACTGGCTTGAGGCAAGCAAGCATCCCTGGGTCATCTGGCTTATCGCAGTTCCATTTTGCATCGGCACCGGCGCACTATTGTTATACATCGCCTTCAAGCCGCTCCTGGATAAACGACGACTGGAGCAAAATTCCTTGCCTCACGGCACTGCGGTAGATCTGAGTTCCGAGGCATCGCCCGTCTACAAACGAATTGCCATCACCATCGATTTCAGTTCCATCGATGCAAAAACAATACAAAGCGCCGTGGCACAGGGCGGACTCACAGCCAACTATCTCTTACTTCACATCGTGGAGACGGCAGGTGCGATGTGGTATGGCAGTGAAATCGCCGACCGCGAAGCCGACGCCGATGCACAAGCGCTCAATGATTATGCCGCTCAATTGAAAGCACGTGGGTATGAATCGGAAATAAAAATCGGCTATGGTAATCCGAGACGCACGATTCCTGAAATTGTAAACGACTATGGTGCGGACATGCTGGTGATGGGTGCTCACGGACATCATTGGGCAAAGGATTTGGTATTCGGAACCACCGTGGATACCGTAAGACATCGTGTGAACATTCCAGTGCTGATCGTTAGATAGTTGTTTTTACATTTGCACCTTAACATTTTCAGATCTTGAACTCTCCAGACGAAACGATTGTGGCCTTGGCCACGGCCCAAGGAGTAAGTGCAATTGCAGTAATACGGCTGTCGGGAAAAGACGCTATCGACATTGTTCAAAAGGTATTCAAAGGAAAGGATCTGAAGCGTCAGCCTTCACATACTATTCATTTCGGAACGATTCTCGATGGCGAAAGAAATATTGACGAGGTTTTGGTTTCTATTTTCAAAGGACCAAACTCCTTCACAAAGGAGAACAGCGTGGAGATATCTTCTCATGGCTCTCCTGTAATTGTCAAAGAAATTATAAAAGCGTTGTTGAAACACGGGGCGAGGCTCGCGACCGCAGGTGAATTCACCAAACGCGCATTTGTAAATGGACGATTTGACTTAGCGCAGGCAGAGGCCGTCGCTGATATCATCTCTGCAGAAACGGACAACGCAAGACAAGCTGCGCTCAATCAAATGCGAGGAGGTTTTTCAAAAGAGATTCAACATTTGCGGGAAGAACTGATTCACTTTGCGTCGCTCATCGAACTCGAACTGGATTTTGGCGAAGAGGATGTTGAATTTGCAAAGCGCGATGATTTAAAAAAATTGATCTTCTCCATTCAATCTTTCTTGAATTCCCTCATTCACTCGTTCGACCAAGGCAACGTGATCAAAAACGGCGTGCCCACGGTGATTGCCGGAAAACCGAATGCTGGAAAATCAACACTGCTCAATGCACTGCTCAACGAAGAAAAGGCCATCGTGTCGGAGATTGCAGGAACAACGAGAGATGTGATTGAAGATGAAATGATCCTTGGTGGGATCAGTTTTCGGTTCATGGATACTGCGGGCTTGCGGGAAACCAAAGATGTCGTCGAAGCCATTGGCGTGGAACGAACTCTTGATCGAATCAAGAAGGCGGCTTTGGTGCTGTATGTCTTCGACCTGTCGCAATCTTTCGAAGAAATTCAAAAAGAAGAAGATTCGCTTTACAAAATAGGCGTGCCCGTTATCAAGGTGGGAAATAAAGTTGACAAGGCGAGCCCTTCCACCCTGGGTAAACTCGAGGCTAGTGGTTTTGTTTTGATCTCCGCGTCTCAGAAAAAAAATATCGAACTTCTCAAGGAAAAAATCCTCTCTCATTTCAATGTCGGTGACGTGAAGCAAGGCGACGTGGTAGTCACCAACTTGCGACATTACGAAAATCTGAGGCAAACCAACGACGCGCTTAATCGCGTGCTCAAAGGAATGGATTCAGGAATAACGGGCGATTTTCTGGCGATGGACATTCGCCAGGCGTTGCACTTTCTTGGGGAGATCACAGGGCAAGTCACCACCGAAGACTTGTTGGCTAATATCTTTTCAAAGTTCTGCATCGGGAAGTAGAGAACAATCAATACCGATAGACAAATCTATAAAAAATATTGATTACAAGGCCATTAAGGCCTATTTTATTTGTACCTAATTATGCGATGATATGCCTTTTTCTATGGTTATTTTGTACCTATTTGTACCTTTACCGTACCCAAAAGACCGATAGGTACAAATTAGGTACAAAAAATTGGCATTGGCGAGAACATGATACATCCTGATACATCAGGAGACAACCAGATACTTCCTGAGCAGTGAGCACAAACATTAGAGTCGAGCGAATTTGCGAATACTGCGGATCAAACTTCGTTGCCAAAACCACGGTGACTAGGTATTGCTCTCATCGATGCAATTCAAGGGCGTACAAAGCGAAGGTCCGAAGTGAAAAAATTGAGGCCAGTGACATTGAAACTCATGCGGTTTCCGTTGTTGCAACGGAAACGCTCAACGCAAAACAGTTCTTAAGCATCAACGAAGCTTGTCGTCTAATTGGCGTGAGTCGCATGACACTTCATCGGCAGATAAAAAGTGGTCGAGTAAAAGTCAAGGGGATTGGCCGCAGGGTTATCATTCGAAAAAAGGATCTGGAACTATTACTGAAATGAAAGTTTCGCTCAGACAAAAATCGATTTCAAATGGTCGCGTTAGACTATATCTAGATTTCTACCCGCCGATCTTCAATCCAAGCACTGGCAAACCAACCAGGCGAGAGTTTCTTGAACTATTCTTGTTCGAGAAACCGAAAAACACAGTGGAAAGAGATCACAACAAAGAAACGAAGATCCTTGCTGAAAATGTTTGCGCTCAACGACAGCTTCAAATTCAAAGCAGCAACTATGGCTTCATTGATAAGACAAAAAGGAACTTAGATTTCCTTCAGTATTTCAAAGACCTTGCTGAAAATAGAAAAACTTCGAAGGGAAATTATGACAATTGGCTCAGCTCCTACAATTATCTAGTTGACTTCGCTCCCACTCCATTGCCGATGTCATCAGTGACGGAATCGTTTTGCAATGAGTTCAAGAATCATCTTCTTACAACTAAAACGAAAAAGAGCGACAAGGCAAGACTTTCGCAGAATGCTGCTCACAGTTACTTCAACAAATTCAAAGCTGCCGTCAGTCAGGCATACCGCGATGGTCTACTAAACGTAAATCCAATTGACCGAATCGATGGAATTAAACAAGCGGATACACAACGGGAATTCTTGACGCAAGAGGAACTTGACAAACTCGTCAAGACGGACTGTGATCCTCCATTATTAAAGAACGCTTCTCTCTTTGCAGTGCTGACTGGCCTACGTTGGAGTGATGTGACGGCGCTGACCTGGAGGCAGGTTCAACATTCTGAATCAAGTGGCTATTTCATTCGCTTTATTCAAAAGAAGACAAAGGGAAGCGAAACACACCCGATCAGTGATACCGCCTTTTCACTTCTCGGGGAACGCAAAGAGGACAGTCAGCGTCCGTTTGATGGACTGACATACTCAGCCTGGCTCAACATGAAATTAAAACTTTGGGTTGGAGCTGCGGGTATTAAAAAGAACATCACTTTTCATTGCTTCCGTCATACCTACGCAACGCTGCAGCTTAGTCAAGGTACCGATATATTTACGGTTTCAAAATTGCTTGGCCATCGCGACGTGAAAACCACGCAGATTTACACTAAGATCATCGATCAAAAGAAAAAGGAGGCTGCCGATAAAATCAAAATAGATTTGAAATGACCGCAAACGAAGCATTCGGTTTAACGGCCCAGAATATTTACCATCATGC